>CBFHOE010000008.1:215511-218092 GCA_965657355.1 Limisphaerales bacterium
CTCAACGGAATGAAATATTAACGACACGTATTGAGCACCCCGCTGTTTTGGAATCCCTGAAGTCTCTTGAGCAGCACGGCTTCAAGCTCCGATATATAGATGTGGATTCACAAGGGAGAATCGATCTTTCGAATTTGACGAATAAACTCTCAAATAAGACGGCATTCGTTTGTTTGCAGGCTGTTAATCAAGATATCGGCATGATTCAGCCCATAAAAGAAGTTGGTGAGACATTACAACAATGGGGTATTCCTTTTTTTGTTGATGCCTGTTTCGGTGTTGGATGGACTGAAATATCAGATTGGTTACATCTCGTAGATGCAATGGCCCTTTCTTTCCATAGATTTTATGGCCCCACAAATATTGGGGCATTGGTCTTAAAACCAGAATTCCGAATGAATCCAATCCTCTTTGGGGGACGACAGGAAAATGACTTAAGACCGGGAATTGAGAATGTTCATGCAATCACTGGGCTTTCCACGTGGATAAATGAGGTCGCTCAAAACCAGCATCAATGGCTTCTCGAAATAGCCGAGAAACAAAGACTTTTTCACAAATCCCTGGTGGACCGATTAAACTGGATATACTTAAATGGCCCGGAGCCAGGAAGGTGTCGGTCTGCCGGTAATCTTCATTTTTCTGCCGCAGGTATTGAAGGCCAAGGGCTCGTGCTGAGAGGGGACCTTAAAGGGATTGCCCTAGGAAGCGGTTCAGCTTGCCTCGGCAGAGGTGAAAATTCCGAAGCCGTCATCAAGTCTCTCGGGGCCACAAAACACAGGGTCCTCGGTAGTTTCCAAGCCTGCCCCGGACTTTTTACAACACCTCAAGAATTAGAGAAAGCCACTCTGCTCATGTCGGATTGTATTCATTTTCTTCGGCAGCTTTCGCCTGATTGGGAGTATCTTGAAAAGAATCCTAATGAAATTGAAATCCTAATGGATTTTCGGTTTACCTGAAGTAATTTATACAACAGAATTTGAACTTAATCTGGTATTAGAAAATTATTCATGACTGAAGAATCTGTAAAAGAACTACTGCAACAAATCAATTACCCTGGATTTTCCAGGGACATCGTCTCGTTTGGTTTAGTTAAAGTTATAAAAGTCGAAGGTGATAAAGTCTATGTCAAACTTGAATTGACCACGCCAAACCGAGAAGTCGCAGAGCAATTAGATTCGGAACTCACAGCCAAACTCCATGATTCCTTTGGAGAGGAAAACGTTAGAATAGAAGTTCATATTCCCTCAGCTGCGGAGTCAACTCCTACGCCGCAACAAACATCAGGAATCCAAAAGATCATAGCCGTTGCCAGTGGCAAAGGCGGGGTCGGTAAATCCACAACTTCAGCAAATTTAGCCTGTGCATTTCAGAAAATGGGGTTGCAGGTTGGCTTGCTCGATTGCGACATCTATGGGCCAAGTATCCCTCTAATGATGGGTGTTTCTGGCCGGCCAGAAATAAATAGCGATGAGAAACTTGTTCCTCTAGATGCTAAGGGCGTCAAAATAATGAGCATGGGCTTTATCAATGAAGGTGATAACCCGGTGATTTGGCGTGGTCCAATGATAGTTAAAACAATTCAGCAATTTCTTTTCTCAGTTGATTGGGGGGCTTTGGATGTTCTACTGGTTGACCTTCCACCAGGAACAGGGGATGCTCAATTGACTTTATGTCAAACTGTCCCTTTAAGCGGCGGGGTTATCGTTACAACTCCCCAGGAAGCATCTCTCGGGGTAGTTAGAAAAGGTATAAACATGTTCAAAAAAGTTAACGTCCCTATTTTAGGGATTATCGAAAACATGAGTTATTTCCAAGACACCGCTGGAGTTAAAAATTATATCTTTGGAGAGGGTGGGGGAAAGTTAGAGGCAAATCACCAAAACGTTCCATTTTTAGGCGAAATTCCTCTCGTTCAATCCATCAGAGAGGGTGGGGACGCTGGCTTTCCTGTGACATCCCATGACCATGAAAATGAGCCGGGTGTTCATTTTTTTCAGGCGGCGCAGACATTGTATAAAAATGTTATCGACGCTCCTGCCGCACAATGAAATGAGGAGAAATGATTTCTCCCCAATACTGAAATCATTGAAGCTCTGTATAATGTGTTGTCAATAGCAATCACTCATCCTCATCGTAGATTTGGTTGACATTGACGCCGGCCACTGAGGACTGTCTTTCGGGTATGTCTGTGTTTCTCCAATTAAAGATACCAAGTATTTTGTATTGATGGTTATAAGATTTCCCGACCAAAGATCCTGAAGAGTAATGATGCTTGCCCGTTTCTCTTTCGATAGCCAGAATCACTATCTTCACAGTGGAGTCCGCCTTGACGACTTTCCAAAAAGGGACCTCGGGCGTTTCAACTGCTCCTGCAAACGGTACGGGTATGGTAATATTTGGCATACCGAACAATTCCGAATGTGAGTCAATGCCTATACCGCCACTCCGGGGCTCCAGGACGTAACGGGCTTTTTCTGCCGTGTCGACGAGTAATGCTCCAGCCTGACTCAATTTATCGCGAATCGTTCCAAGCGCGTATTTAGCGTCGTAGCCCTCAAAAAGGCTGCTGTCAGAAAAGACA
>CBFHOE010000008.1:218190-226287 GCA_965657355.1 Limisphaerales bacterium
GGTTTGGTTTTTGAAAACTGAGAAATCGGTGTTTCTCATTGACTTATCAATAGCATTCGACAAAAGCAGCTGTTCGACCGCTGTTCTTGGTGGTTCTGTAATTCTTGTTGCACTGCACCCATTAAGTATCAAAAGCAACAAGGCCGAAAAGGAAAAGAATTGGTCTCTCATTTCAATACCTTTCAATTAAAAATTGTTTTGATTTAATCTCAACAACTTCTTTGCAAATTGTTTGCCCAGGTCAATATAACCAGCGCTATCGTAATGCCATGGATCAGAGTATCCATAATTATCTGTGCTTATGACTAAAGCTGATGGCTGGTATTCGGCAACGTATTGAGCCATTTGGTCTCGTACAATATCTCCGAATGGCCAGGTTTTTTTTGTGCTACTGGAGCCAGAATCAGATATTCGACCTATCACAACTGGAATGTCATCGCTATGGAAAGCTGCTTTTATTCCAATCATTAGTTCGTGAAGGTTAGCCTTATATTCCAGGGCAATCTCCTTGTTGATCGCAGCATCGCTTTCCCCCTGCATCCAGATTATACCTTTCGGGATAAGAATATCATCTTCGCCGTCCCCATCAATATCTTGTGTGGCTGTAGCATGCTTAACGGTCGCCAGAAAATGGTCATACTGATTTAAGTTTTTGAAAGGTCCTTCCCCTTTTTTGAAGTCTGGATCCCAGCAGCCGAAATTTCTCGCTGCATCCACGTGGATGGATGTGCCGCCTCGTGAATATTTGATGATAGCAATCTTTTCACCTGGGTAGGCTTTCTTAATTTCATGCGCGAAGGTGATTTCCACTCCGAATCGGTTTGAATATTTCATTTTTCCAGATTCAGATGAATATGAATATCCTGCTCCATGTCCCGGTCTTAGAGCTGTCCAACGCCCATCTCCACCTTTTCCTGAAAGGTCAGGACTGGGGTTGCCGTGAAATATGAGAACATCATCCACTTTTCGATTTAATTCTTTTGGAAGGTCCTTCACTTTTCCATACCCATCCATGTTCGATTGGCCTCCTAAATAAAATAGAAGGAATTCAGAGGCTCTGGAGGTATTGAAAAAGTTGCCAACCATAAGGATGGGAACCAATAGTAAAATGTTGAGGGATTTCATGCAGCAAGCATGATGATCAACAAAAATTTGGCAAGGAATATATACCATAATTTAAACAAATAAGCGGGGTCACTGAGTATCAAAAGTTTGATTAATTGCCGTATTATCTATATTTAGACTTGTCACATTTGTTCCTTAGTTTCAAATTTGTATTAGTGAGAGGGTTGTTGACAATATCAGTTCTCCTTGTAGTTGTTCTGATAGGAGTTGGCTGTGATCCCATGGATAAAGCATCAGATCATTCTGAGGCGGAATCCGTGCCAACCAAGTTGATTAACGAGGTGCCTTGGGTGCCCCTTGTTGAGGCACTGGCCATGTATAATGTCCTTCCGGTTCCTGGAGAAGTTGGAGTGTTTTCTTTCAAACAAGGCCAGCTGGCTTTCTCTCCTGATAAACAAGTCTTTGATCTTTTAGGCCAAAAAATATGGATGGGTAGAGCCTGCTTAGATTTAGATGGTAAGCTCTACATCCATATCCGCGATTGGGAAACTTCCTTATTTCCACTTTTTGAAATGCCCAAGATTTTTTCAGCTGAGAAAAACTTAATAGTTATTGATGCCGGCCATGGAGGAAAGGATACTGGTGCTATCAGTAGTTCTCTGGATACGACTGAAAAAGATATTAATCTTGATATAGCTATCAAACTTAAAACTGCATTGGCTGCCAGGGGGTGGCAGGTGGCTTTAACTCGAGAAAAGGATACTTATATCGACCTGGCACCTAGAGTCGGGATTGCTCAGCAGTTTAAGCCTGATTTTTTTATCAGTATACATGTGAATTCAGCTGGGACAGATACCGCATCAGGTATTGAAACCTTTTACGTTACTCCTATGGGTATACCATCCAACCTGACCCACAATTACGTAGACCGAATCGACTATCATTATCCAGCAAATGATTTTGACGCTTCAAGTTACCATTTGGCCTGGAGTGTTCAGAGGTTTCTTCTTATTCAAACATTGGCCTCCGATCGTGGGGTTAAAAAGGCGAGATTCATGGGTGTTTTAAGGAATCAGTCGTGCCCGGCAATCTTAGTCGAAACCGGGTTTTTATCTAACGCCAAGGAAGGTGTGCTTTTGGCAAAGGAGGAATATCGGCAAAAAATTGCTACGGGTATAGCGCGTGCTTTTCCTAATAGGAAACCATCTCCGTCTCAATCCGATTTAGTCCGAAAAAGTATTAAACTTTCACATAGTGGTCATAAGAGAAAGTAGAAACAGATTTGATTTCAAGATTCGAAGGTAAAACGATACTCATTACTGGTGGTGCTGGATTTATCGGTAGTCATCTGGCTAGAACTTTAATCTCTGAGGGAGCAGAAGTTATTATTGTTGACGATTTGTCCACTGGATTACTAGAGAATATTCAATCACTTCCCGATCCGAGCAAAGTTAGATTTCATCACTCTAAAGTCAGCCAGCTGAAGGAATTTCATTCACTGGTAGAAGCGTCCGATTACTTAATTCACCTTGCTGCTGCTGTCGGAGTTGAGCTTGTCGTAAAATCCCCCATAAGGACAATACATACGAATCTTCATGAAACCGAAATCGTGCTTGAGGCTGCTGAAAAAGTTAATTGCCCAATATTGCTTGCTTCAACATCGGAAGTTTACGGAAAGAGTCAAGCATCTGAATTTTCAGAGGAGGATGACCTGATAATCGGGCCTCCTCAGTTGGGGCGTTGGAGTTATGCCTGTTCCAAGCTGATGGATGAATTTCTATGCATGGCTTATGCCAAGGAAAAAAAATTACCAATAAGAATTGTTCGTTTTTTTAATACTGTTGGACCAGGTCAAACGGGACAACACGGGATGGTACTTCCTAGGTTTATTAAATCGGCAATGACTGGTGAGGCCATTCGCGTTTTCGGAGACGGATCACAGACAAGATGTTTTTGTCACGTACACGATAGTGTAGAGGCATTATGTCGACTAATGGATATACCAAAATCTCAAAACGAAGTCGTCAATATCGGTAGCACAGAGGAAATTACCATTTTGGATTTAGCTCAGCTCGTCAAATCGGAATTGAAATCTGCATCAAAAATCGAATTCATCCAATATGAGGAAGCATACAGTAGTGGATTTCAGGACATGCAGAGACGAAAGCCTAAGATTGATAAATTAAAAGAAATTACAGGCTTCACCCCAAAACACAATATAATCTCCATTATCAAAGATACGGCTAAATTCCTTTCCGATCACCCTCACCACAATTAAGCGCTTTAGAAAGAATGAATAAAATCGAGCATATCCAAAGGGACCAGAATTTGAGGCATTCAATGTTTCCCGTCACCAAAGGAGGTATTTATTTGGGGCACGCAGGCGTCTGCCCACTACCTAGCCGTGTCGTACAGACGATCAATGCCTATTCAAATCAGTGCACCATATTTGATCAGGAAGATTGTTTTGATCCCGAAATGATATGGTCTACCCGTCAAATGGTTGCCGACCTCTCTGGCGTCAACAGAGATGAAATTGCTTTGGTCGGCCCGACCTCGACAGCTCTCAGCATGATTGCATCAGGGGTGTCTTTTGAGCCTGGAGACAACGTCATTATCTACTTCGATGATTATCCTTCAAACGTCTACCCATGGCTTGCCCTCAAAGATAAAGGAGTTGAAGTGAGATTTCTTAAAGTTGATGAGCTTGGTGTTATTCAACCACATCATGTCGAACAGTTAATTGATAAAAAGACAAAGCTGGTAGCATTGGCCTCTTGTCATTTCCTCTCAGGATACCGCATTGATATAAACACCATAGGAAAAATGCTTCGTGAGAAGAATATTCTTTTTTCATTAGATATGATCCAAACTATGGGTGCCTTTGATACCCCATTGGAGTGGGTTGATTTTGCAGCAGCTGATTCTCACAAATGGCTTCTTGGACCTTGCGCTGCCGGCGTCATGTATGTGAGGAAAGAGATCCAGGATGTTTTCAATCCACCCGTCCATGGTTGGCATAATATAAAATGTCCAGATTTTGTAGCTCAAGAAGAATTTGCATTTCGAAACGACGCTCGTAAATATGAGGCAGGTTCTCCAAATTTCTTTGGACTTGCTGGATTGCACACATGTTTTGAAATCATCAAGGAATTGGGTTTAGAAAATATAAGTAACGCATTACTCACACATAGGAGATACATCACATCGGAATTAGAAAAAAGAGGAATTACGCCCCTTGGTGTGGGATTTGATACTTCAAATGCTGGTGGGATGGTCAGTTTTACCAGACCTGATCTTGACCTTGCGATGATCCATAAGAAGTTAGCTAAGAAAAAAATTATTGTCTCTCTTCGTCGAGACAGAAAACTTACCCAATATATTCGTTTATCACCCCACTACTACAATAATACTGATGATCTCGATGTATTCTTTACAAAACTCGATGATTTTCTTTGATAGGACGCTTGCTACTTCTTTATGAATTTGAAGAATTATATTCCTGGCTCGTTAGGCATTGAATCTGGGGGAACCCGAACATCTGTTTGTTATTTTAGTGGTGTCGGAGAGAACCTTGAAAAATTGGAGCTGGGACCTGGTAATTATCGGATTGCTCCCAGATCAACTTGGGATAATTATTTTCGTCAGATAAAAAATACATTCCCTCAACCTTCATGTATAGGGCTTGCCGTCGCTGGGGCTCGGAATAAAAAAAGCCATGAGCATTTGAACGGTATTTTAAGGCGGTTTTTTCCAAGTTCTCCAATCCGCGTTAGTCATGATCTTGAATCATCATTTTGGTCCTACGGAAGTCTTACGAAACCAAGGCTGGTCTGCATAAGTGGTACTGGTTCATGCTGCTTCAGTATTAAAAAAAATGGTGAGGAAATTCGCGTGGGTGGCTGGGGGCATATTTTGGGAGACCAGGGAAGTGGCTATGCTATTGGGCTCGAATTGTTGAAAACTTTGACTTCTCTCTCCGAATCTTCAAATCCGCAGATGACCCTAATGGAAGATGTTTTGAGTGAATTCGAGCTTCCAGATTGGGAGTCTATGGTAGATTACACCCTAGAATGCGGGAAGGAATCCATCGCAAGCCTTGCTCGGATATGCTCCGAGCACGCCACCCATGGTGATAATTATTGCCTTTCTATCCTAGAAAATCAGGCTCGTAATTTAGCTGGGCAAGCAAAACAATGTTTAGGTCAAATTTCGACATCGGGCTCAAAAAGCATAGACTTATGCGTTCAAGGAAGTCTTCTTAAATACTCGAAGGAATTCAGGGATTTCTTTATTTCCGAATTAAAGCAATTTTCAAATCAATTAAATATTATCGAAGAAGAAGTTCCATCCTACATTGGGGCTCTTCATATGGCCACCATGGCCTATTCGAAAGAGGAAGCGCGACCACCGAAGACTCAACAACATTCAGAGTCTGAAAGATCTGGGTATTTTGTTCCATCCTTGGAAGATCTCGGTGAATCTCCCACAGAATTAAGAAATCCGGCTTCATTCAAAATCGATGAGATGGCTATCGATGATGGTATTAAATTATTTTTGGACCAAGACAGACTCATACCTGATGCCATTGAACCTCATATCCCTGAGTTAGTCGTTTTGATTGAGAAAATTTTTGAAGCATTTAATTCCGGAGGCCGGCTTTTCTATGCTGGAGCTGGTACAAGCGGCCGACTTGGCATTTTAGATGCCAGTGAATGCCCCCCTACATTTCGCACTCATCCCGACTTGATCCAGGGAATCATTGCGGGAGGAACAGGAGCGATGTTTAGGGCTGTCGAAGGAGCTGAAGACTCCTTCGAGTTGGGAGCTGACTCGGTGCTGGAGCACAAAATGGACCACCGAGATGTCATTATCGGAATTGCAGCTAGCGGGCGGACCCCTTTCGTGTGGGGACACCTCAAACAAGCAAAGGCACAGGGTGCTCACACAGTTCTATTGACTTTCAATCCCAATTTATCCGTTCCAGAAAAGCATAGGCCAGACCAAATTATAGCTATCGATGTTGGCCCTGAGATATTGACAGGCTCTACACGACTTAAGTCAGGCACTGCTACCAAGATGGTTCTTAATATACTGACGACTTTATCAATGGTTCAAATGGGGAAGGTGGTTGAAAACTTAATGGTAGATCTCAATCCCAGTAATGAAAAATTGAAGGAAAGGGCTATTCGAATCCTATCTCAGTTGACACATGAAAAGTTTTCTCATGAGTCATACAAAACTGCCTTGATGGAAAATGATTGGGAAATCAAGAAAGCCTTGAAAGCCTTAAGAGGAGAGCAGTAGACCTCGATTCTTTATATTCAAAGGTCATTCTATGCTAAGAGGACCTCTTTAGCCGACTGGTTAGCCTCATTAACCCTATCTAAAATGACATCAGCCATGCCTGATTCGTTTCCAATGCTTGAGGCATACCATACCCTTTTATCCTTCATTTCAGTTGGATTTCTCCAAGTGGGCAATCCGGACTGATATCTTTCAGCAACCACCTTTTCTTTCTCGCCTAACATCATTGGGATATCTTCGAAAGAATGTAGACCATCACTTATGAAGAAGGGGACTACGACGATGTTTTTGGTTTCGGCCAAATTGTAACATTCCGCAATCAAAGGGTCCTCCTCCATGAAAATCGAATGAACTCCGTGAAAAATATTTTGTTTGCGGATTATCTCAACCTGGTTCTCTATCGCTTTTCTTGAATTGGTGTTGTTGCCAGTCCCATGGCCTGCAATGAAAAGAGTCGTCTGGTCGGTGGTTGCTAGAGTTGGGAATGGGTATTTTTCCAACGTTTCTGTAGCCCTGCGGATGAGTAGCTCAGTCATGTTTGGGTGCGTCCCGACCGGTTCACAATAATGAAATTTTGTATTCCCTCTATCTTCGACCTTATCTCCGATAACACCATCTTTCAGCTCAAAGCCCAGCTCTCTAGGTATAACTTGTTCCGTAAAGTATCCGTCACTGATGAAAAGTGGTACGAAGAAAACTCTCGGAGTGAAAACCTGACGGAGAACTCCACTTATTCCGGGCTCTTCTTTCCAAAAACAGGCAACAACATGAGAAAATATGTTCTTTTTCTTCAGTGTTTCAACATGTTGGTGGGTTGGAGAAGCAGACTCCGCATTAAGCGTCGACCCATGCCCAATCAATACTAAAGTACTGTCTTTAAAATCCATCATAATTTAATGTAGCGCCTAACAAGCCGGTCGCAAGCTGGTTGTAATCATACAAATGATGAAGATATAAAGTAACCTGCTAGGCGCACCGCCCGCAATTATTAGGGTTACTACTTCAGGTTGGAAAACTAGCGGCATCTCCGGCACCCCCAGCATTGTCGCTTTTAGCCGCAAAAATTGATAACTTTTTCGTTAATGCCTTTGACCCGCAGTGAGGACAAGCTGTTCCCTTCCAATCTGAACGAGGAACGATTATTTCGCTATTTCGTTGGCACTTCTGGCAGTGAAACTCGTAAATTGGCATGACTAAAAGACTTAACGGTTAAAATAATTGCTGGGATCAATCGCATGATCAATATGTTTTTTTAGAATCTTCGATACCTTGATATTCATTGACCCTTAGTATTAAAAACAGGCCGATTAGGAAGAATAAAATGACACTGGCCATGGCAGCTCTTTCATTGCCTGTAGTATTGATCAAAATTTGCCACGCCAGTGGTGAAAGGAACGCTGTCGCTTTCCCACTAAATGCAAATAATCCAAAAAATTCATTCTCTTTTCTATCAGGAACAAACTTTGCCATGAGTGAGCGGCTTGCTGATTGGTTTGGGCCACTCAGTATTCCGACTAGAACCGCTGAAACCCAGAACCACTGAGGTGTTGGCGCTAAAACTGCAAGAAGAGAGACAAAAATAAAACCTATTAATGAACTTTTGATCATTGTTCTCGACCCAATCTTGTCTTCCACAAATCCGAAGCAGATCGCACCTATTCCCGATGCAACATTGATGACAATTCCAAATATCAGCAAGTCGCTAGTTTTAAAATCAAAGACTGC
>CBFHOE010000008.1:226386-229655 GCA_965657355.1 Limisphaerales bacterium
TGTGGCGTATATGCCGCCAAAGGCAAAAATGGTCACCAAACCGTCATTGTAGAAAAGGCGAGCCAATAGCAACCAAAAAATATTCTTATAATTTGTTGAAACTAATTTGAACGTTTTCAGTAGTTTGGAGAAAGTCTGCCCAGCGAGAGTAGCTATCGATGCTCGTTCATTTTCTCGTAGACCTGTGGTTGCATCCTTAGGCAATTTTAAAAATACAAATAAAGGTAAAGAAAAGACCAAAAACCAGATCCCAACGAAAAAATTGGTTGCTGGTTCTTTTAATTCGATCGGTACTATTCCAAAAAATCCGGGCTGATCGGTCGGAAGAATGAAAAGAAATAGAACAGAGAGCAGGCATAAAAAACCTCCAATATACGACAACCCCCAGCCAATACCGCTTATTTTCCCCATATGCTTCTTCGGGGCAATGTCGGGTAGCAGACCATTGTAAAAAACATTGCATATTTCCATAGAGACATTCGCAATAATGACAAAAGTAAGTGCCAACCAGACATCTCCAGGACGTGGAATATACAGGAGCCATGTAAAACTAATACAAAGCATAGTCGTAATAAATATGTATTGCTTACGTTTTCCTGTTGAATCCGCCAATGCCCCCAGAATGGGCGATAAAACCGCGATGAGAACTGCGGCAATAGTCATTGCCATTGCCCACTGAGACTTCTCTCCCTCCGGGGTGATGGACCTCTCAAAATACGCTGCGTAAACAAAAGTAATTACAAGTGTTGGAAAAGCATTGTTGGCAAAATCAAACATTGCCCAACTCACTATATTCCGTTTATTCAACTTCATCTTTGCTATCTCTCCTCTTTATTATCTAATCTCTACTTTAATAAAAATAAACACTGTTCAATAAATGTCAATTTTATTAGTAATGACTGAGATAGTTTTTGTGAGAAATAAGAAGTGAAGGAAAGTTTTAGCTTAATAGCTCTAGTTTAGTATAAATGGAGGTGTGAGTCGTTATTGCACCAGGTTGGCTCCTTCTCCGACTGGCTACCTTCATTTAGGGCATGCTCGAACCTTTTGGTTAGCATGGGAGAGATGCCGAAAAGTGGAAGGGAGGCTAGTATTTCGCAGTGAAGATCTGGATCTTGCACGATGTAAGTCGGAATATGTTCAAGCTTCGGTTGATGATCTTGTTTGGTTGGGGCTGGATTGGGATGTTGGTCCAGTTTTCCAAAGCAAAAGGAAATCTGTTTATCGGATTTATCTGAGGAGGCTTATAGAAGCAGGCTTTGTCTACCCTTGCTATTGTTCGCGAAAAGACATAGCCGAAGCAGCTTCAGCACCACACGAAACGGGTGATGAACCCATCTACCCAGGGACATGCCGAGAGGGTAACATAGACGAGAAAAAAATGAATAGGAAACCATGCTGGAGGTTTCGTGTATGCGATACGGATACGGTTTCGTTTCAGGACAAACATTTTGGCGATTTTGTTTTCAAACCGGGCAAGGATTTTGGTGACTTTGTGATTTGGCGACAAGATGACATTCCATCGTACCAGCTTGCTATTGTAGTTGATGATTACCTCATGGGTGTGACTGAAGTTGTTCGAGGAGAAGATTTACTAAAATCAACTGCTCGCCAAATTCTTATAATGAAAGCTCTGGGGTGGAAAACTCCCGCATATTTTCATTGTCCTCTGATGTTAGATGAAAAAGGCAATAGGTTGGCAAAGAGGCATAAAAGTTTATCATTGCGAGAAATACAAGGACAGGGTGTCGACCCGAAAGAACTATTAAAGAGTTTTAAACTGGAAGCAATGAACTGGGGCAGGGCGCATTAAAAATGTAGCGCTCGATTAACATAGTCTGCCTAGTGTATCATTATCATTATGTTGAAATCGGAATGGGCACAAGCAAGTCCTGGTAGGATTTGGGCCACTCGTCTTTGTCCAGGGCAAGACCTAAAGGATGAGATAGAAATTTGGGTAGCAAAATACAATGTTAAAGCTGCCTCTATCGTCTCCGCTGTTGGTAGTTTGAGCATCGCGGCAATAAGGTTTGCAGGGAGCTCCAGGCAATGGAACGAAGGGGGCGATTGGGAACTGGTCAGTTTGCAAGGCACTCTTGGAGTCGAAGGGATTCATATTCATATGAGTGTCGCCGATAAAGAAGGTCGAGTTTTCGGGGGGCATCTCATGAGTGGGTGCACTGTTCGGACTACCATGGAACTTGTAATCATGCAGCTTGATAAAATCAAATTCCATAGAACTGAAGATACTCAAACCGGTTACAAAGAATTAAAAATAATAACAGAGTGACACCTTTAGATTACCAGGATATTGCCATTCCGAAATGCTATGATTTCGATGAAATAATCGATGTCAGGTCGCCAGATGAATTTTTGGTCGATCACATACCTGGTGCTCTTAATTTTCCAGTACTTGATAATGATCAAAGGAAAAAGGTTGGAACCACATATAAGCAGGTGAATCCATTCGAAGCAAAAAAGCTTGGCGCTGGATTGATAGCAAAAAACATTGGTGATCACGTTGTGAAACACTTTTCCTATAAATCCAAGAATTATAAGCCTTATATATATTGTTGGCGTGGAGGTCAGCGGTCCAAGTCCTTGGCGACTATTCTCAGCGCTATTGGTTGGAGGGTGGCATTACTTCGTGGAGGTTACAAAAACTACCGGAGTCAAGTTTTGGATGGTTTCAAAAATAAAGTAAAGCATCTGAGTTTTATTATTTTGGGTGGTGTGACCGGTGTTGGAAAAACTAAAGTTCTTAATGCTCTTCATTCCATGGGGCACCAGGTTTTAGATCTGGAAGGTTTGGCTAATCACAAAGGGTCCTTGCTTGGGGGGCTTGTGGATATAAAACAACCGCATCAAAAATATTTTGAATCTCTCATTTTTCAGAAACTCTCGAGTTATGAACCAACTCGGCCAGTATGGATCGAGTCTGAGAGCCATAAGATAGGGGATTGCTCGATTCCTCCGTGCTTGTGGGATGTTCTAAAATCATGCCCTGTCATTGAATTGTCAGCTCCCACGCATGAACGAGTTCAATTTCTCATGGAAGAATACCCGCATTACGTTGATGAAACCGACAAGCTGAAAAACCATTTAAAAACGACTAAAAGATTTGTTGGATCCGGAGAGTATAAAGAGTTTGAGCTTGCCATTAATAAGGGGGAAATAGAAAAAGCCGTTGCCATTCTATTAGAGTCTTACTATGACCCTTCCTACAAAAACGCATCCAAAAAGTGGTTCAAAATTCCATTAGGCACAGT
>CBFHOE010000008.1:229753-234965 GCA_965657355.1 Limisphaerales bacterium
TGACGGCCTCGGAGCTTAACGAAAAATCTTTTCCTGTGATTGCTCAATCATGCATTGATCTACTGGATAAAAATTTCCTGAGTCCTAATGCATCGTGAGTTCGTCCAAATCCATCGTGAGTGTTCCTAAGCGGTTGCTTCCCGCTTCTGTGATTTGGTAAATATTTTCCAGTCTAATACCCCCTTTTCCTTGGATGTAAATACCGGGTTCAATGGTTGTTAGCATATCTTTGATTTGTAAATCTTTTGACTCTGGACGTATCCACGGTTCTTCATGTATTTCAAGTCCCACTCCGTGACCCACTCCATAAAGAAATTCCTTATATCCCGCTTTCGTGATCACCTCTCTTGCCCGCAGGTCGGCTAAGCAAATAGGTTCACCAGCTTTCAAAGTAGAAACTGATTCCTCCAAAGCTTCTTTGACGACTTTGAATACCTCAGGAGCCCAGGAGGGTGATTTTCCAGCAAAGACAACCCTGGTTGAATCACTCCTATACCCGTCTTTCTCTGCTCCCCAATCGATAAGGATGTGGTCGCCTTTCTGGATTGTTTTCGTACCCGGTTTTGGGTGGACTCCGGCACTTTTGGCACCAGCAGCAACTATGATCCCGGTTCCTGGAAATCCTTGTTTCTCAGCACCTAACTCGCGCATCCATGATTCTAGTTCCCAGGCGATTTCTTTTTCGGATTTACCTATGATGTAGCTTGCCCCCAATTCAAGTAGTTTTTGAAATGCCTGCTCCGCGATTCCTACACAATCATTTATTTTATTTAATTCATAACTGTCCTTTACTGCCCTGACAGGTGATACAAAATCCTTTAATGAAAGGAGACATATGTTTTTTTCTTGGCCGGCACTGATGAATTTGGAGCAGGTATGGAAGTTAATTTTTGAGCCATTTATTCCAACTCTCTTAATTTTATTAAGTAAAAACCAATCGATCAATACTTGGTGAATCTCAGGCCTTTTTCGGGGATCTTCGCTAGTTATGTATACCGAACAATGAGTTAAGTTAGACTTGAATTCGTCAAAAAAAACCAAGGAAGTGAAAACAATCATTCCGTTTCCAGTAAGGACCAATGCTTGGACACCTTCCACAGCTCCCGTCAGGAAATAAATATCCATAGCATCTAATATGACGAGGGCTTCAACATCGGCTTGGACGACAGCCGCGTAACTCAGAACTTTTTTCTTTCTGCTCGAAAAATTGGGACTCGCTTGCCGTGCCTGCTCCATAATTCGTAATTATACACGCTAGATATTTTTTTGCAGAATTTTTGTCAACTCCCATGGAGCGTATGAAAAATTTCAAAATTTTTCCCTTGCTCACTAATTGTTTTTTGGACATTATTCTCGTCCTTTTGGGCCAGTTTAGCTCAGTTGGTAGAGCAGCGGTTTTGTAAACCGCCGGTCGTCAGTTCGAGTCTGACAACTGGCTCCATTTTTCCCTCACAGCCCCAAAAGGATTTCGAGTTTCCAACACTTTCCGAAAACAATAAACTGGGTCTACACCAAAGTTTGGGGATTTTCATATTTTCATAGTTAATCATTATCTGTCATCCACATTGAGCGATGACCCGTAGTCTGTAGTTTTCAAAGTTTCCAAAACCATAAGCCCTTCTTTGAATGGGTCTACACCAAAATTTCACCCTTAGCGTATGAAACGATTGATTGGAAAGAACAACTATTCCAATTTAGCGAGGCACTCCAAAACAGGCGTCTAATACGCCAGAACTAAAGTAAACGGCAAAGAACGTAAAAAATCCCTCGGGACGGACAAATTATCTACTGCACGTAGGATGCTGCCAAGAGTGCTGGAAAGCCTCAAGGAAGAGGCTGGCAAGCAATACAAATACGGCCTTTATTATATTGCGGAACTTTACCTCCAACAGAGCGAGGAAAATCCAAACCTTTCACCAAAAACGAAGCGATATCACAGGAAAGTCGTTAAACTTTTTAAAAAAACATGGAAGGGACCGATCGAGGTCGAGGACGTCACTAAACGGGTGTATGTGGCATGGTAAATGGGCATTGGAAAATGATGTGATCCCAAGCCTCAAGAATTACACAGGACTCCCTAGGAGGACGCACAAACCCAATAAGCTGAAGTTGCCCAATAAACAGAATTTGCCAAAATTGAAGAAGCAATCCGACTCAGATATCAGGACTATACAAGCTGGACATATTGGGGAGTAATAATTGTTTCACGAACTGGAGCACGATTGTCGGAGCTGAAAGCGATCACTTGGGGCGATATCGATTGGGAAAATTGCGAGACCTGCATCAAAACTGCCAAAGGGCGTGAGCGTGAAATACGGGAAAGGCACGTCCCATTCATTGGTGGGGTTGAAAGAATTTACAGGCGACTACGAACAGAACTTTCAGATCGTGGTTTCCCCACAGGTGAGGAGGATCCAATAATACCAATTGTCACCTTCAATAAGGCAATCAAATTGGCCTTTAAAGACATGGGGCGAAAGAGTCTCACACTGCACGATTTCAGGCATTTGTTCGCCACACGTTGCATTGAAAGCGGTGTTGATATCCAAACCGTGTCACGCTGGCTTGGTCACGAGGATGGCGGTACACTGGCTATGAAAACTTATGTCCATTTGCTGAATTCACACTCCAAGAAGATGGCTGAAAAAGTTGAGATTTAAATGGCATAAGTTCCTCCCAATCTCTGAGCCATTGCAACTAATAACAAAAATTATCGTGCATGCGTCATAATTTTTGTTATGCCCTGCATTATGTTTTTCGAATTCCCCATTTTTATTAAAATTCCCCCAATTTCGACCTATTTTTCCCTTCGTCTACAAGATCACCATCATGAAAAATTCCCAGAATATCCTTCACTCCCTGCAGCATAACTCCGAAATCCCCGAATTATCGTTATCAGCATAATAAAACTGTTGGCTGACTAAAGATGCCTATCTTCGACAAATCAGAATGGGATGCGGTGCTGAAACTCTGTCCTAACGCAAATATGATCATGGCGCTGGACAAGAATGCGGGTCTTCTCGACGATTACTCGACAGATGCGCCACATGGCGAGAGATTAGATGCCTTGCTATCGCAACTGAAGAAATACCTGATCGATATGAATGCAGAGAGAGAAGAATATGAGTGTCCGGAAGAGGACATGCGCCTCGAATCCGAGGCGCGAGGAATTCTTATGGCGATCAGAGAATTGCTTCGACATTTCCCAGATCTGGACTGCCGTGATGACGCCTAGAGCCAACAAGCGGCTGCACACCAACGAGGATCAGCCGCTGGCGCGTCTGTCCCTCGTCGGTGAGCCTTAACGTTCGCTAAAGTATATTTGACATTAAGACGTTATGATGTTTTATTGTTTTAATGAGGCGAGCAACTGTATATTTTGAAGATGATCTTCACAAGGCTTTAAAAATGAAGTCTGCTGAGATTTCTACACCCTTATCTGAATTAGTGAATGACGCTGTAAGAGCTTCACTTTTGGAGGATGCAGAGGATTTGGAAACCTTTAGAAAGAGAGCAAAGGAACCAGTCGTAGATTTTGAATCATTTGTAGCATCATTAAAGAAAAATGGAGACTTATAAGGTATTACTTAAAAAGTCTGCTGCAAAAGAACTTGAGAAAGTTCCTGAGAAAGACCGAAAGAAGATAATTAAGAATATTCGAGACCTTTCATTAGACCCTAGGCCCCAAGGAGTGAAGAAACTGTCAGGTCAGGAAAAGTATCGTATTAGACAGGGTAATTATAGGATTCTTTATCAAATTGTAGATGAAGAGCTTATCATTTACGTCGTTGGAGTAGGGCACCGAAAGGATATTTTCCGAAACTAGGAGCGAACAAGTCAGTGCACCTAATCGCGAGGGACTGCGCCCCACTCCATAGGTGACTTCGGCGTTATGCCAAGAAAAAATGGGTATGTTCGATCACTATATTCCCTATCTACCGCTGAGGTGCCCTCGTTGCAACCAAGACCTCTCGGGTTGGCAGGAGTACTCAGAGATCGCTAGACACGAATAAGCTGGCCGCAGCACGAAGGATACTTCCCAAGGCTTTGGAGGCGATAAAAGCGAAGGCAGGACGTGAATATAACTATGGGATTCTTTATGTAGCTGGCCTTTACCTCGATGAATTGAAAGACAACCCAAATTTATCCCCTAACACTATACATTACCACGAGGAGGTTGCTAAAATCTTCAGGGAAAATTGTAAGAAGAAATCGAGATCAAATGGATTATCTAGTAGCCGTAAAGTAAGACTGATACTTGATGGTAATGACGAAACTCATAATTATTTTTGAATTCAGTTACAGCTTCGAGCGATTTTAGATCTTTGTGATTAAGTAGCTCCAAAACGGCTTAATAATCGAATAAGAAGGTTCAATCTTTGCCTCTTGTGGTTTTATCATCATATCATTTTCGACGCGTTTCGGACCTGCTGAATAGAGCCTTTGCCGCCTATCACATTTTCTAGTGATTTTGAATCGTCAAGCTTTTGTCATTGTGTCCTTGCATGGCTCGCAAGCGCCGGGACCAAACGTCCGGCTTGACTCCCAGAGCGACATCTGTCAGCTTTAACTCGTCAATTTTAGCCCCCAAAAGATATATATGCAGTTTTGTTACAACCAGCTAGGACGCTCTCATGCATGATGCCAATTTTTGGAGAGAAAAACTGCGGCCCTACACCGTCAAATCGAATTCCATCGCTACTTGGCAGGTTCTAAATACCTTAATACCTTTTACTCTTCTCTGGATTGGTTATGCCTTTATTGTAGAAGTATCTGTTTTTTTTGCTATTCCTTTTGCTCTTGTAATTAGTTTTTTTATTTTGCGTTCCTTTGTCCTCATGCACGATTGCGGTCACAGGTCATTATTCAAATCCAAGCGTGCCAATCAGCTTGTGGGTTTTTCGTTGGGAGTCATTACTGGTATGCCTCAGGCCGTTTGGTCGAGAAACCATACTTATCACCACAACACCAATGGCGATTGGGTCAAATACCGTGGTGTCTTTAATATCCTTTCGACTGACAAATACGATAAGTTGCCAAAAAGTGTAAAAAGGCATTATTGGTTGTTTCGGCAGCCGCTCATTCTTATTCCTGCTGGATTTTTCTATGTCTTGCTAAATCCCAGATTTAGTTGGTTTTTTGGGACACTTTTGATGTTGTGGAAAATAGGCGCGCTTTTGATGACATTCCGGTTCTCCGAGGCCGTCCATGT
>CBFHOE010000008.1:235064-239723 GCA_965657355.1 Limisphaerales bacterium
CGCCAACAAATGGGATACTCGATTTTGGAAGGATAAAAAAGATTACCTGCACATGACGTATAATAATATCGTTTTGCTTTCGATTTGGGTTGTCATGTGTATGACTACAGGGGTAGCTGAATTCTTTATATTGTATGTCATCTCAACCTCCTTGGCTGGCTCAATAGGAATATTGTTATTCACAATCCAGCACAATTTTGAAGATTCTTATGCCACTGATACGGCTCATGTGAATCATTATCGAGCGGCATTAGAAGGAACCAGTATGCTGGTGCTTCCTAAATTTCTTAATTGGTTTACTGCCGACATCGCTTACCATCATTTGCATCACTTGTCAGTTGCCATCCCAAATTATCGGTTAGCCGCCTGCCATAACGAGTTTGCATCTTTATTTGCTAGCGTGAAGCGAGTTTGCCTAAACGACGCTCTTCAAACTTTCAATTATCAGCTGTGGAGTCCTGAGCAGCAAAAAATTGTATCCAAGTATTAAAAATTAACTCAGGTTAAAATTTTTCGTCTCTGCGAATTCCAGCTTTTAAAGACCACTCTCCTATAAAACCAAGTCAGTCTTTCTGTTCGACCTCCCGTCGGAATGGTTTTCAAGTCGAGGCCAAATGCGTGCGGGATGGGATTAATCAAAGGTGAGAGTGTTCATTGCCTGTTAGGACTTAAATATCTGGAGGGCGATGACTCAAAAGAGGTATTCAAATTTCGTCCGTAGCAAATTCCACACTGAAACAGAAAAAAAGCAGACAAAAGGAGTCTATGTGGGCTCCCTGAACCTTGAGATTGGCCAAATAAATGAGTTCAGTGTGACTTTAATTATTATCAATTAAATGAAGAACTTTCTTTTACCCTTATGGACTGATAAATAAACATTCGATTTTTTGAAAAGCTTTTTCCATTGAAGGATATCTTATTCAATTTTAATGCGATTCTTTATCAACCAAAAAATATCGAAGTGGTGTTTGGTGTTATACTAAGTTTCTAATGAGATCTTATTTCTTTTTTTCAAGACAGAATAATTTTTGGAGTGAATATCAACACAGAAAATGAAGAGGCCGAAACACTCTAACAACGCAAGTGGTAAACGAGGTCGAGGAAGAAATAAAAATGTTACCAACAGGGGAAATTGGTTGGGACTGATAATTTTGGGCTATTTTATTAATCGGGTATTAAGTTTATGAAACTTTATGGGTATTCAATATCGAGCCTGAATCTGAGAACATAAATGGAGGTTTTTGGATAGGCATAATTCTGGTCATTTATGAAAGCTTCCACGATAACATGTTCCTTCTTGCCAGATTTTATGTTATCGGAAAGGCCCGTCAATTCATGTGGTCGAGGTTCGGAATAAATTAATGAGCTCACCAGGGCTCAAAAAATTAAAAAACATTATGGTGATTTTAAATTCTAATTTCTGTAACATATAATATTCCTATTCAACCGGACTCCAGGTCATTTTCTCAGTAAATTTTTGGTATGAAGTTGATTTTAAATATTTACTACACTTTGTTGTTTTGTGTCATTGTTTTGCCGCACTGGTCCGCATACGGGCAAAGAAGCAATTATCCTGAATCAAGTCAGATAAAATTTGCCGTTTTCAGCTCAAGTGGTGAGCTTATTCCGTGCAGAATCCATTTAATGGATAGCTCGGGAAATTCTTATTTTGCTCGAGGTCTTCCCAAATGGGCTGACCATTTTGTTTGTCGAGGCGAAGCGACGGCGACTGTTCCGGAAGGAAGGTATTCATATGTGATTGAGCGAGGTCCTGAATTTACAAGGATTTCTGGGAATGTGGAAGTTCACGGTAATCAATTAATATCAGTCGAAAGGCTGTTGCATTCCCATACAGATATGAAAGCAAAAGGGTGGTATTCCGGTGATATGCATGTGCATCGTTCGGTTTCAGATGTTCGCCTTTTGATGGAAGCAGAGAATCTGGACTACGCCCCTGTAATCAGCTGGTGGAACAGCCCTGCTAAGACCATTAAACCGCTTGACCAAATTGATATCCCATTTGGAGAAAATCGGCTCTATACCCTCGGAGCCGGTGAAGATGAGCGCGAGGGAGGGGCATTGCTGTATATTGGGCTCCGACAACCTCTCAACCTATCCGTTAAATCTCGGGAATTTCCTTCACCAATGAAGTTCTTAAATGAAGCCCGGTCCATTAATAAAGATGTGTGGATCGACATGGAAAAACCCTTTTGGTGGGATGTTCCTACGTGGCTTGCATCTGGAGAAATGAATTCTATCGGGCTGGCGAACAACCATATGTGTCATAGTCAAATGCTAGAAAACGAAGCATGGGGCTTTTCTCGTGATATCCTTCGCTTGCCGAACCCAAAGGGAAATGGCTATTGGTCTCAAGAAATCTATTATCACATTTTAAACACTGGGTTGCGCCTCCCTCCATCTGCTGGTAGCGCTTCGGGTGTTTTGCCTAATCCGGTAGGATACAATCGGGTATACGTCCATCTTGGTGATAAGAAATTCACAAGGCAGTCATGGTTTTCGGCTCTCAAAGAAGGAAGGTGTTTCGTCACTAATGGTCCGATTCTTAATGTCACAGCTCAAAATTTATTGCCGGGTTCGACCTTTGAGATAAACGCCGGCGAAACCAAAAATATAAAGCTCGATATAAAAATTTCCTCCAATGACCCGATTTCACATCTTGAAATCATTCATAACGGTAAGATCGTGGACACCTTGGATCTTCATGCTCAGACCGATAATTATGGCAGTGACAGCTGTGTTTTTAATTATTCGGCAAATCCAGTCGTTGAGTTTTCTGGCAAAGGCTGGTTTCTCGTCAGGGCTATAGCTGATGTCGATTTTACCTTCCGTTTTGCATCGACCTCTCCATGGTTTCTAAATGATCCGACTGGTCGTCCTTACGTCAGTCGAAAATCTCTTCAGTTCTTTGTTGATTGGCTGGGCAAACGTATAGCGAGAGTGAAATCAAATGTATCCAATCCTGATGAACTTGTTGAAGTATTAGCCCCTCATAATGCGGCTTTGAGATTCTGGAAAAATCGATTTAGGTATGTCGATAACGATGAGTTAAAAACTAAATCATTAAAATTCGATTCATCTTCTCGTAATGAAAAGATACCAGGTGTCACTAGAGTAGAGTCCCAACCACTTATCTCTGCTGTTTCTCGATTGATTGAGGCCATGGAATATATTGGGACGCCTCTCCCGGCTGACGTTGTTTCTAAACTGCAATTACTGAATCCTGGTGACGACGATAAATTTGTGACGCAGCGCATTCAAGAATTGCTTGATCCCCTATGCCTTGCATTGGTCTCCGTGAACGATCAGGGTCCCCCCTTGACGGCTAAGGGTAAAGCCAAACCAGAACTTATTGAACAAGGCTGGCGATCGTTTTTAATCAAAGTTGTCAATAAACCCGGTCGTCGAGGTCGGCTCCTAATCGAAAGTCCAAATGCCAAACCACTGCCTCACTCTCCTAGTGAATTAGTGCCTTCTCGATGGATGCAATTGGATTCTTATGATGGCCAGCCCATGAACCCTAATCTCAGTGGGCTTGGTTTAGAGTATCGCATCGTAAAAATCTATAGCAGTGACTCTGGCGATAAAGCTGCACTCCTTGAATTCACGGTTACGGATTCGGACGGACAAACTGGCGATTTAATACGAGAATGGAGATTCAATAATGATTTGGACGGCTGGAGAGAAATGAATGATATTGAAATTCTTTCCAGCAAAGGGTCCTTGCATATAACTTCAACCGGTCTGGATCCATTCATGGGAGCGGATGTAAAAAATCCCAGTGGCCCTATGGTTCTGAGGTTTTGGGCGAAAACTGACGTGGATGGGGTCGGGCAACTCTTCTGGTGGACTGATGAAATACCCAAACCTACAGCGAGTCGACAAGTTAATTTCGTGCTCCGACCAAAAAAAGAACATCTCTACGAAGTTCCCTTTAATGTTGAAGGAAATCTTGCAGGTATACGTCTTGACCCACTGGTTAAACCCGGGAAAATGCGGATCGATTGGATTGATCTCTATTCTGAGAGGAAATCATCTAATTGGGCCAATATTGATTTGGATTTTCAGAGCCTTCCTTCCAATAAACTATTTTTTGAGATTCAAGACCAAGACGGATTGCCTGCCTTTGGAAAGTTTGAGATACGCGACAGCAAAGGAAGGGTATACCCATCTCAATCAAAGCGCCTCGCTCCTGATTTTTTCTTTCAACCGCATATATACAGGGGAGACGGTGAATCGGTCACATTGCCTCCTGAACAATACACAATTATATGCTCAAGAGGGCCTGAAACGATTCCTGAAACCAAAATTGTTTCGATGGGCAATCAGGATATGACTATTAATTATAAAGTAAAAAGGTGGGTTGATCCGTCATCCAGAGGCTGGTGGTCTGGGGATCACCACATACACGCCGCTGGATGTCTGCATTATGAAAACCCAACCCAAGGTGTAGAACCAGCTGATATGATCCGTCATACTATGGGGGAAGACTTGAAAGTGGGTTGCTGCCTGACTTGGGGACCTTGTTTTGATTTTCAGAAAAAATTCTTCACCGGTGAAACAGATATGGAATCAATTTATCCCTATACTCTCAGGTATGATATAGAGGTCTCAGGCTTTGGCTCTCAGTCATCGGGTCAT
>CBFHOE010000008.1:239822-250845 GCA_965657355.1 Limisphaerales bacterium
CTAAACTTACTCAACCTTACGCACCAAATTTACCCTGGTGGAGTATCGAAAAACCACTGGCCAACTCTCGGTTTAAACACTCTAAAATGGGCTAAAAGACAAGGTGGAATATGTGGTCCCGCTCATTCATCTATTGGACTCACCACATTTGTTGGTCGAATTCCTCATACTGAAGATCTCGACGGAGAAAATAATTTACCAAATTTCAAAATACCTGCGTTTGATGGCATCGGAGCTAACGAGTTTATTGTGGATGTTACCCACAAAGTCATGGGACCAGATAATACATATATCCCAGCGGTTGATTTTATTTCCACTATGAATACAGAGAGGGTAGCAGAGTGGAATATTTGGTATCACGTATTAAACTCGGGGTTTCGCGTAGCTGCCAGCGGGGAAACAGATTTTCCTTGTATGACTGGCGACAGGGTGGGGGCGGGTCGAGTATACGCACATGTCGAAGGGAAACTTACGTTTGATAAATGGGTGAAATCAATGGCTAATGGGAGGAGTTACGTCAGCGATGGGACTCTTCATTTAATGGATTTTTATGCCGTGGATATGGAAAATGGAGCCAAAATTCAAGTTGGTAAAGATGGAAGCGAGCTGGCGCTGTCGAAAGGTAATAAAGTCTCCTTCCATGTAAATACGGCTGCATTAATGCCAAGTGCAGGGAACATAAACATTGAGCTCGTTGTTAATGGCTACCCGGTAGATGTCAAATCGATCTCACCAGATGGATCAAGTCGTGATATCCAGTTTGACTTAAATATTCAAAAAAGCAGTTGGGTAGCCCTACGCTCTTTCCCTCATGCTCATACAAATCCAATATATTTTATCATTGATGAAAAACCCGTGCGCGGGCCTGTTGAAAGCGCACTATGGTGCCTGGCTGGTGTAGACCAATGCTGGAAATCTAAAAAACCAACATACAAAGAGAAAGAACTCTCTGATGCGGAGTTTGCATATGACCATGCCAGAAAAGTATTTTCTGAAATCATTCGCACCCACCCCGATAATAACTAATTGATACTTTCAATTTAGGCTGCTTGCGATTTTTAAAACAATTACCAAGACTGCTCATTGATTCTTAGAGCTATGCCTTATTGTATAGTTAGATTTTTCCTAGTCGGAGAAATAAGGGTGCTAAATAACTTTAGGTATTCATCCGGGATTTTACTTATCATTCCCGCCTTTAAAAAACATTAAGGCAACCGCAACAACGATCCCAATCAGTGCTAATACCCCGAATATTCCTAAAATACCAAATGGTGCTGCTTGCATAAATTAAATTGCTTTTTCAATTGTTTTAAAGGTGACACAAATCCGTTTCGATTCCGGCCGAATTGAAATTAACGAATAAGCTTTATTTACTAAAGACTTTTTCTGATCTGGTTGTGGAATCAGCAGTAACGACTATTGCAACGGTAGTTGGGATTTCGATCGTACCTTTGACATCCCATTCAGTCTTTTCAACATGCCTGATTCGATGGACTGAATATTAATTTAAACAAAGGTGGTAACGAAAATAGCTCAATTTTCTTTATTGAGTTGCACAGGTCTCATTATTGAGTGAGGCATTGACGGATTGAGCGTCTAGCGGAAACGGTCGATCTTTTGTTAATGATTCAGTGGCCCTTTTTTGTTTCAGACTTGTGTCGTGGTGAAAGGTTGAAATGCGCTTTTTTATCCTAACCATAGCAACTCTTGCCATCTTTTTTGATTTGAGAAAATCATCCTCATTCTCTCCCTCTATTTCCCAAGCTTTTACCATTCCTTGAATTGCAGAGTGAAATTGAAGGCCCAAGCGATATAAGATACTATCATTAGGTCGTCCTGATTTTCCGGCAAAAAATCCTGCACCATGATTTGCTTGTCCGCACGCGCAAGTTATCCAATCTCCTGATCTCATTTGAGCCTCAATCAACTCTAATAAGGTATATGATTCTTTCGACAAGAATCCCCACCAATCAAAGGGAATATAGGTTTCGCTGTATATTTCCCTCTCGATTAATTCTGATGTGCTGAGTGCTCGCATGTCTTAAAATTAGACAATTTTGCCTAATTTACACCCAAAAAATTCATCTTTGGAGCTAGTTTTTTTCCATATTGTTAGTGGATAGCGACTTACATCTGAATTTTTTTGAAATAATCTCGAGTAAAAGGCTCTTAGATTGAATTGTAATCGTCATTTTTTTTTGTTGTGAGTAGCTTAAGATAACTGTGGAGTTTTTGAATCTGGATGAGTTTCGGGAGCGCCGGGAAGAATTTGATGAGGCGGTAATGGCCACTCCTGGCATCCCCGATTGTTGTAGCGGCAGTGCTTGGGCGCTAGCAGCGCACGACACTCTTCGGCTTAGTGAGTTCAGAAAGATACCACCCCTCATAGTTCAAGAGAATGGTCATTGGCTACTATTTGCTCAACGCCCAGTGAGTCAGGGGACCTATTATTTTGAACCTTTTGAAGGTTATTGGTTATTCACCTGCCCATTGGTGGGGCCAGATCCATCGAAATCTTTGTATTTGCTAAACAAAGTTGTGGATAAGTTGCAGTCCAACAGGGCTATGTGCTTTCTTCTCGGCGGCGTCCCTGCCGGTGGAGAGCTGGATCATCTCGTTGAGAATCAATCAAATCCATTCCAGATAATCCAAAAGGCGGAGGGTATTCCGTCCATGTGGATTTATTTGAACGAAGGACTTCAGGGGTATTTGGATAGAAGGTCCATAAAATTTAGAAAATCTATCAGGCAAGCTCATAAAAAAATCGCAAACCAAAACCTGACTTTTGAAGATATCTGCGATTATGGAGAGGGTGTCTTTGAGAGACTGATGTCGATCGAAGAAAAATCTTGGAAATTTAATTCAGGTCAAAGCATCTTTCAGGAATACCAATTTGTTAAGTTCTATACTTACCTTATGGAGTCATCTGGAATGACCAATGATTTAAGATTTCTTGTGGCTCAGCTTGATGGCCAAGATGTGGGGTATATCATGGGGGGCATCTTTGGAAAAACTTATCGAGGGTGGCAAATGTCTTATGATGAAAAATTCCGATCACTCTCAATCGGGAATGTCCTGCAAATTGAAAATATGAACAGAAGGGCTGAAGAGGGCGTCGAGATCTACGACCTTGGAATGTTCGCGGAATATAAATCTCGGTGGACCGATGACACCCGTGAACAAAATGTATACGTAATAATGTATTCTCCAGTTGAGTAACGGCAATGTTCACCTGTCTTGCCGGATGCCAATGTATGGTTCTCCAACCTGCTTTTGGTCTACCATCTGGTAAGAAACTAGTTTCCATGACTTTTCTACATCACCAATGCCAAATTGTGCTGTGTAAGAATTGGTTCTAGTATGGACGTGTCCCCAGTGTTCAATGGTCCCTGCTACTTCCCATTGAGCGGTCGTCAAAAATCCTTGATCTCCTAAATTCGTTTCAGTGTTTGAAGCCTGAGGAAAAGTTGTTTTTACAATGTTTACCGAGTCTATTCGCGCACTGGCACCTCCTGAGCTCTCGTTGGCTAAACTTTTCTGTATTTCGAGATAAAATTCATTGAGAAGTGGTCCTGATGCAATTTTTGAAAGATAATCGAACCTTTGTGATTCACTGGGCAATCGGAATGCTCGATAAATATTTTTATGAAGAGATTTGAATATATTTTCTTTCTCCTCCAAGGAAACAATATCAGGTTTTTTGAATGGGTGTGCGATCTCCGTACTCTTGGACGTGAGCATGATTGCAATGATTATAATAGAAACGATAGATGAACTTATTGTTGTAGGTGTTATCTTGAATTTGTTTCTTACCCATAAAAAGAAGGTCCATACAAATATCAACGCCCCAAGTAACATCATTTTGGGAATCTTCAGCTTTGGTAATTCTCCCGGTAAGGGGAGAGAATAAAGCGTGCCACCGCCTATCCCCAAAGCTTTTGACCAACTGATGGCTGATTCACTTTTATTCAGAACAACCGGCGTTGTCGTGCCTGTTATGCTTTTTTCTGAAAATAGTACTCTGGTGATTGGATTTTGTTTTATGGAATCTAGTCCGGCCCAATCTAGTTCGAAATTATTGACTGAGTTAGTATTACCCTCTGGTAGGAATGTTTCAAACTCGGTCAGAACAAGGACTTCAGATAAATCGACCTTCCCGGATAGTGATCCTGTTGGGAGCTCTTGATAGTCTAAATCTAAAAAGGATATATTTTTTATCTTATTATTGGCAAATTGGGCATTTAATTTAACCGAGGTTTTTTTACTCCATAGTGCAGACCAATATTCAACCGCAGCATTGGTGCTTGGACAAATAATCCTACCCTCAATGTCGGGATCCTTTTCAAATCCATCATTCATCAGCTCTGCCGAAACATATATTCGACCTTCGAGAGATTTATCTTTCAATGTAATTTGAGATCCGTGGTAGTTCCACGCAAACACATTCTCTTGATCAATGAGATACTTATAATTCGGATCCGCATCAAACTCGTAAACGTTGATTTTCAGATAGCTCAAAAAACGGTTGAATCCATCCCATTGGAATCTCAAACTCTCAGGTGTTTGCTTTGTTCGGTAATGAGCAATAATTCCTATTCGCGTATTGTAAGAGCTGACTTTTTGAGGCTTAGGAATAGACATGAAATCTCTTGTTTCCAAGGGATAGAAGTCGACCCTACTGAGTTCTGGATAAACACGCTTGCCGTCGATAACAACCGGATGGTTCCCCTGGAAATACTTTTCGATTTTCGCTCGAGATGCCACTTGCTCGGAAACTTCAATAAAGTCAGGATCCTTTTTTTCAATGCTCACTAGCGTCTCCAGTATGACTAATGGCAGAAGTATCTCGTGCCTGATCTCAGAATCTTCTATATATAAATGAGAATAAACACCGGAAAACTGAGGCATTCCCAATGATTCCAAAAGCTCTTTCTCAGCCAGTCGTTTCCTTTCTCGCCAGTCATTAGGTAATGGTTCAGCCGGTTTAGACCAATCAATCGACAAGACGTGTGGGACTTTTGGCCCTATTTTTGAGGGAGCTTCAACAAGGATGTCATTGCGATATATTAATAATTCCAAGGTCTCGGGCTGCCCATTCTCGGTCCCTCCGAATATATGCGAAAAATTGAGAGCGCTTGGTGGCTGTGAATTGAAGTCATACTCAAACTTATAAATTATGGCGTATCTCATGACCTCAACCGGGTGAATGCCAGAATCTTTTTTGTCGTTTAAAGATGAGGTATCGATATTCACACCTATCCCATCAAATACTTCACCCTTACCATCACGAAGAAAGAAGTAATCTAGTATGAACCTCTGATGTTTGTTGGCTGCTTCTATTGTTTCGGCATAGTCATAGTGGGTTCCTTTATTTTTTGGTTTCAACCCCTGATAAATAACTAAATCTGCAACCAAAATTTTCATGGTGACTTCAGCCTGAGATTCAGACAACTGAATCTCACACGATGTGATTGCCAGTGGGTGAGCGCTTATCCTTTGTCCCGTGATTACAAAAACAATCAGTAATATCGATAAAAATATCTTCATCTCTATTTTAAAATTTCGCATCTCCAATACTTCCATTATGACGTGACCTTTTTTACCCTCAAGTTTAACCGTTCCTCAGTTCTCCATTTTCTCGGGGCCCTCTAACCTATTGTAAAGGTGTTAGTTGCAATTCGAGAAGAAAGTGAGGGATTCACGAGCATGGATTTCCCAGTAGGGCCATGAATGATCACCTGGAAATTCTTGAAAGCTGTGAGATATTCCCAAACTAATGAGTTTGTCATGAAGCTCTCTGTTATGCATCAGTAATTCGTCCTCAATACCACAGTCAAATCTCAAATTTGGAAGAGTTTTTTTATGAGCTTCAATCCAATGAATTGCTGAGTAATTGGGTGAGTGTAAATCCATTGACTCAGGAAACGGTCTCTCTATTCTCGATTCAAGCTGTTCGAGGTGTGTCACACTCGAATGCGCCGAAATCCCTCGGAAATTATCATGGTATTTTGATCCTAAGTAGAGGGCTCCGAATCCACCCATGGACAAACCAGCAATAAATCTTGGTCCGGATATATCAATGCTTGGCCATGCCTGCTGGAATGCTGAGGTAATGTCTTTAACAATCCAACTTTCAAAGTCTTGATACCCATGATCGACATAACCGGAGCCATCCCCCCAAAGACCATCAGAAGGCATAAGGATAATAGCAGGCTTTATCAATCCATCTTCGATCATTGCCGATGAAGTCTTATGAAGATTTCCTTTGATAATCCAAGCCCAGTGAGAGCCATAAATGCCATGAAGGAAAATATAGACGGGGAGGGGGCCTAAATCTTCAGCTTTTTCCGGTATGATTGCAGAGATATCTGCCCGTGATTTTAAAGAGGGCGACTTTACAGTAATCCACCCAGTTCGTACTCCATCTATCGAGGATTCACCCGATTCCAAAGAAAAAAAGTTATCGCCTAACATAAATAATCAATTTTTGGTTTGGGTGTCATCTTCTTCACTATATGAAAAATCATTATCCTTAATAGACCTTATGACCACTTCTCTTGGAACGACGTTACTGTCTTGGTCTAAACAATATACCACTGAATCAGCAACTGATTTTGGATCGAGAAAGTCTTCCATATCGGTCGTGGTTTCTCGGGCATCGGTCCAGAAAGGTGATTGTACTCCGCCTGGTAAAATAGATGAAACTCCCACTCCATAGTGGGCCGCTTCCTCCTGTAGGGCCTGGGTAAACCCCCTGACTCCCCACTTCGCTGAGCAATAAACAGATTCTGTGGGAATCCCTCTTAAGCTCGCTGTGGAAATGATATTGATGATCCGACCAGATTTTTTCCTGCTCATTTGACCAAAAGCTGCCCGACATCCATTTATCGTTCCCTTTAAATTAACATCAATGACCAGATCCATTTCATCAGTCGAGATATCCTGAATACGCCTATGCCTTGCCAGTCCAGCATTGTTAACCCAAGCGTCGAGACCACCTGTTTTTGAAATCACCTCCTCAGCAGCCCTTTCTAATTGTTCGAAATTTCTTACATCCGCTTCCAGTAAATTGAATCCCACAATCCCCTCCAGACTACTTTTTGCCGCTTCCAATAATTTCCTGTCCGAGTCCAGAAGGAAAACTTCATATTCGTTATTTGCAAGCGTTTTGCCAATTTCTAGGCCAATCCCTCGTGCCCCGCCAGTAATTACCACAGATTTCTTCTTTTTCATAATGGGATAGAGTCGTCTTCGGTCGATGAAATTGGCTAAAAATTGAGGAAACATCAACTGAATACCATTGATTTTTTTATGTGTGCGCATCAATATTCTCTTATGCGAACTACGATTGAGTTGCCCGATAACCTTTTAAAGCGAGCTAAATTGGCGGCCCTGCAGAACAATACCACATTGAAAGCTATGGTAACGGAAGCCCTTGAATTGTATTTGGATGGTCAACTCAGGAAGAGCGAAAGTGCCCAATCAGGCAATGATGAAACCGGAGCCCAGGGGCAATCATCAGTAAAGTTTACCCGTCCGGTGGTTGAAACTGGGCCAGATAGCCCAATATCAAATTTAGACTCCAATGCGCTAGTGACCAAAGAAGGTAAAATATGGAAGCAGGACTAAGAGGACTGAGCGTGTCTTTATAATCAAAATATAAACCGAGAAATATCGCAGGGAATGACATATATAATTGATGCCAATGTGGCTTTAGCGTTATTGGTCAAGAACCATCCATCAGGCTTAAGTGTGAGATCATGGTGGGAGGGCTGCTCTGATCAGAGTGTAGGATTTTGCTGGCCTGTTATGCATTCCATTCTAACACAGCTGACGTGTCGTGATATTCTTGGGGATCATGCGCTTACACCTGTTAATGCATGGCAAATTGTCTCTGCGTTTATACAAGATCCGAGGGTTTTTGAAGTGAATGATACTGGTCACGAGGTCACCCGCACCTGGGCAAATCTAATCCCAGAACAAGAGGCGACCGGTATTAGGTGGAGGAATGCTTGGCTTGTAGCCTTGGCAAATTCTTTGAGAATGACCTTAGTGACACTGGATTCAAGTTACCAAGTCATGAACGTGGATTCATTAAAAATCCTCAGATAATGATTTATGAGCCTCTTAATTAATGACTGCCGTAGATTCGCATCTGACCATTGAGAGGGAATGATAGGTCCGCGTAGGGTTTATCTTCAACTGGTCCGATAACGTAAGTTTCATTCACCACCGGCTCTGGAAAAATAGAAGGCCTAAAATATACCTTTAAATCATCCTCTGAGGGTTCCTCTGAGGGTGATTTATTTTCTTCGGCTGCCCATGAATCTTTCGCAAATTGGATGAGTCTGAGATTATTGATTATCATATTTTCAAAGGTGCTCTCTCTTGCTCGAACCAAATTAGGCAGAGCTATCATCACAAGAAGCCCTATGATAGCAACAGCTATCATTATCTCTGTCAGAGTAAATCCAGAATTTGCTGATTTTAATCTTAAGGATTCACTCATTCTACAACCTCCATAAATATCGGAAAAATATGGCCAAACCTTGAGATTCAAATTTAAAGCATCACTATAAAATATAGCCAACGAAAAATTAGGCCTATTTGGGGCTTCTAATGGTCGTTGTTCGTTGATTTGAATCCAATATGCAGGTTAGATTTGTTGGTATACGAGGATTTAGTCATCAAAAGTCTTAACTCCAAGTAAAATCATACCTAAAACTGAATAGTTTTTATTTAGCAATGATACCATCAATAAAGAGAATTGTCTTATTTTGTGCCATAGCAACACTGATCACCTTTATTGGTGAAGAAAGTTTTGCAGCAAAACCAAACGTTGTGGTCATTTTTACCGATGACCAAGGTTACAATGATATTGGGTGTTTTGGCTCTGCGTTGATCAGAACGCCCAATTTGGACCAGATGGCAGATGAAGGAATAAAATTTACCGATTTTTATTCTGCAAACTCCGTTTGTTCCCCCTCCAGAGCTTCCTTGTTAACGGGGTCATACCCTCCAAGGGCGGGAGTTACCAAAGTATTATTTCCAAGGGACACAATAGGACTGCACCCTGAAGAGGTAACAATTGCAGACATTTTGAAGAATGAAGGGTATGCGACGGCCTGTATCGGGAAATGGCACCTGGGTCATCACCCGAAATTCTTGCCAACACGTCAAGGCTTCGATCATTACTATGGTATCCCATACAGCAATGACATGACAATCGACCCTAAAAATGCTCTCTTTCATAAGGACGTAAAGTTCAGGGAAGGGTTTTCGATTGAAAAAGTCAGGAATTCAAAGACGACTAAAAATTTTGTGCCCCTTATGCGGGATGAGAAGGTAATTGAGTATCCTGCCGATCAGTCAACTTTGACCAAGAGATACACGGAGGAAGCAATTAACTTCATCAAAGACAACAGGAAAAAACCATTTTTTCTTTATTTGCCTCATACCATGCCGCATATACCACTTTTTGCGACTCCTGAGTTTTTAGGAAAGAGTGCTGAAGGGCTTTATGGTGATACTATTGAAGAAATTGATTGGAGCGTTGGCAAAATACTAGAGGCTCTCAAGATTTTGGATTTGGATGATAATACCCTTGTTGTTTACACCTCTGATAATGGACCATGGAAATTAAAAAGTGGCCACGGAGGCAATGCGTTTCCATTGAGAGGGTATAAATTTTCCACCTACGAAGGGGGGATGAGGGTGCCTTGCATCATGAGGTGGCCAGGTCGGATCTCGGCAGGTTCTGTCTGTTCCAAAGTAGCGGCCACAATCGATCTCCTTCCGACTATTTGCGAAATCTCAGGAGCTGACCTACCAAATGAGCGCATCATCGACGGAAAAAGCATCCTTGGCTTGATGGAGCAGGGGAATAAAGCACAGTCTCCTCATGAAGCATACTATTATTATAAAGGGACAAGGCTTGAGGCGGTTCGAGTTGGAGACTGGAAACTGAGAGTGACTGGAAATAAAAGAAAAAGTGTCCATGAGCTTTTCCATCTTGCAACCGATATTTCCGAATCGATCAATCTGGCTCGTGCTCATTCTGATAAAGTAGAAGAGTTGATATCAATAATGGCTCAATTTGATGAATCTTTAAAACAAAGAAGGAGGCCCGTTGGGCAATTAGTTGATAACTAATTTCAGGCTTTTGCATTTACAGTGAGCCATCAAAGTCAACAGAACGGGATATGAGTTCAGATAAGGATGAGTTAGTCCTTAATGTTTCGGGTTACTTATTCAAGCCCATACAGCCCCACTTTTTAAAGTCACTCAAAGAATCTTTGAAAATGTGGGGATTAAGAAATCACCTCAAGGGGACAATTCTGTTGAGCCCCGAGGGGGTCAACCTGTTTCTTTCGGGAGAAGAAGTTAAGTTAAAAGGCTTCTTGGATAAGTTTAAAAAAGAAGCTGGGTTGAGTGAGTTTCAAGTCAAAGAAAGCTGGAGTCATCACCAGCCATTTACCAGATTTCTCGTTCGGATTAAGAATGAAATCATAGCTTTTGGTGTGGATGAAATTGTTCCCTTCAATTACACCTCAGTTTATTTGCCTCCAGAGGAATTAAAAGAATGGTTAGACCAGGGTAAAGAGGTGGTACTTCTCGACACCCGAAATGATTACGAGATCAAAGTTGGTACTTTCGATAATGCTATACCTATCGGAGTTCAGAATTTCACAAAATTTCCTGATGCCGTTTCTCTGCTTCCCGAGGAATTAAAAGAAAAACCAATTGTGACATTCTGTACGGGTGGTATTCGGTGTGAAAAGGCAGCGCCATTACTCGAGAGCAAGGGCTTTAAAAACGTATACCAGCTTGAGGGAGGTATTTTAAAGTATTTTGAAAAATGTGGAGGAGCCCACTACAAAGGGGATTGTTTTGTTTTTGATCACAGAGTGGCCCTAAACCCTCAATTAAAAGAAACTGAAATCCGCCAATGCTATGCTTGCAGAGCTGTTTTAATGCCTGATGATTTTCATTCAGAGAAATATATTCCAGGACAACAGTGCCC
>CBFHOE010000008.1:250943-253545 GCA_965657355.1 Limisphaerales bacterium
CATATTGTTTTGAATCTGATCACAAAAAAAGAAATCATGAATTAGAAAAAAGAAATGAACAAATTCTAGAGTATACTAAGATTTTACCGGGATGTTCGGCTTATGAAAATATCAGACCTTTGAAAGTCCCTCAATATGCCGACGAAATGGAGCTTTTGCCATTTTTAAAGAGCCTCAAGTTTCGACCGCCTGAGGAGTCATGGGAAGATATCATCAAAAGTGGGAGAATGAGGCTCGGAGCCACACCCCTTGAGGTAGATACTAAACTAAAAGCGGGCTCCCAAATAAAACATCATATCCCCGGAACAATAGAGCCTCAGGTCAATGGTCAGATAAAAGTAATTTACGAAGATGAATCAATCATTGTCGTTGATAAACCTGCCCCACTACCAGTGCACCCCTCTGGAAGATATAACCGCAATACCCTGCAATACATATTGCGGGAGGTATTCTCTCCAATTGTTCCTCATTGTGCACACCGACTAGATGCTAATACTTCAGGTGTCATTGTCGCGACCAAGACAAAGGAAGTAGCGTCGGTTCTGCAACCAAGCTTTGAAAGAGGGCAGGTAGAAAAAGAATATAGAGCTCGTCTGTATGGTCATCCAAAAAGTCGTGAGTTTAAATGCGACAAATCAATCAGTAAAACATCGGCCCTCGCCGGAGCCAGGACCCTGGATGATGATGGTCTATCTGCTTTGACTGGATTTAGAGTCGTTAAACTTCACGGTGATCATACTTGTTCCGTAATTATCAGGCTATTAGAAGGCGGGAGAACTCATCAAATCCGAATCCATGCTTGGTCACTCGGGTTTCCTGTCGTTGGAGACCCTCTTTATCTGCCTGAAATGCAGATGGGTGACACTCAAACTCTTAAGGTTTCTGACAATGTCATGTGCTTGCAATCTGCATCATTATCTTTTATTCACCCATCGAAGGGCCACCGAGTTAAATTTGAAGCTCAGACCCCGGTCTGGTGGGAAAGGAATTTATCCTAATCATATATGCTTTCAGTTGATAATATTCACTATAGTGTCAAAGCTCCGGGCGTTGGAGCTCGTGAAATTATTAAGGGTTTAAGTATTATCGTTCCAACTAATGAATGGATCTCATTAGTCGGGCCAAATGGATGTGGTAAGTCTACCTTGCTTCATCTCATGGCTGGCCTTTTGAAACCGGCTGCTGGGACTGTGAATTGGAATGGGGAACCACCAGGAAAAAAAATCTGGGATCGATCTGAAATCGGATTGCTGTTTCAGGACCTTGGCCTTTTGGACCACCTAACAGTCATGAAGAACCTCGAGATAGCTATCCAATCAAAAATTGATAAAAGTCAAAAAATATCTGCTATCTGGGAGGTGGCGGAAAAACTTGGGATAGAAAAACTTGTCAGACAAAAAGTGTATAAACTTTCAGGAGGAGAAAAGCAAAGGGTCGCCATTGCTCGTTTAATGCTGCAAAAGCCTGCACTAATTTTACTCGACGAACCCTTAAACTCGCTAGATGGAGCAGCCAGGGAAAAGGTTTTAGAATGCTTACTTGAATGGAAGTCCACGGTTGAGTCTACAGCCATCCAAGTAACCCATCAAATGGACGAGGCATGTATGCTGGGCGATAAGGTTGGGGTTATGAAAAATGGGGTAATTCCCAATCTGGAATCTCCTATGGATCTCTATTTTAAACCTCCCACTGAAGAGCTAGCGCGGGCATTTAATCTGCCTCCGATCAACCTTTTGCCATCCGAATTGATTCGGCATTTCGCGGGGATGGCGGTGTTTGAAATTAAGTGTAATACTGTCGGCTTCAGGCCAAGCTGTGTTTTTCTTTCTAAATCCATACATAATAGTGGGAATACCACAAATGATACTGATTTTATAAAGGTGCCATGCCGTTATATAAATAAGGAGACCTACTGGGGTAAGTCTGCGTATCTTTTGAAAATTGAAGGTTATGATAATGTTGTTAGAGTCGAAGAGAGCTGGGATTTGAAAAAACAACGAAATTTTACATCTAACGACTCAGTCGAAATTGTCATTCCATTGGATTCTCTAATTACTTTTAATTAAAAATTTAGTATGGCCACGGCGTGAATTCCACCTCCTGGCCTGCATGAATTTTATCATCAGGATTAACACGAATAAATCCGTCGCTTTGTGCCAAAGTACTTAAACAGTGAGAACCTTGTTGTATTAATGGGACTATTTGTTTTTTGCTATTTGTTCTGACTCTTTGAAACTCGACTCTGGAGTGTTTACTCACAATATCCGCTCCAGCTATGGCCATTTTTGTTTCTGGCTCATAGTCATAGGAACCATTGAGTTTTTTAATTGCCGGGTATACAAATATTGTAAATGTCATAGCTGCAGAAACTGGGTTTCCCGGTAGTGCTAATAATATGGAAGAAGATAATGAACCGAGAGAAAATGGTTTACCTGGTTTCATGTTTATTCTTGAGGTGATCCAAGTTCCTCCAATTTCTTTCCATGCATCAGAGATTAAATCATATTTTCCCACAGATATTCCGCCTGTACTCAGTAATAAATGAGTTTCATCGGCGGCTTTTTTCAGAATGTCCTTTGTTTCATTAATGGAGTCTTTTGGA
>CBFHOE010000008.1:253642-261580 GCA_965657355.1 Limisphaerales bacterium
GAATGGGGTATAAAATTGGAATTCCGCCAATAGATTGAACCATGGAGGCCAACATATGTCTGTTGGATTCAAAAATCTGTCCAGGTTTCCTCTCTTCTCCGGGAGTCGCTAATTCATCCCCAGTTGATATAATTGCTACTTTAGGTTTTTCGGCTACAACGACCTCCGAGCATCCAATAGATCGTAAAATGGCTATGGATCTCGCATTCAGCGATTTCCCTTTATGAAAAATTTTAGTTCCTTTTGAGACATCTTCACCTTCAAATCGAATGAATTCCCAGGGCTTTGGTTGTGAGGTAAATCTCACGACCCCCTCATTGACCATACATTCTTCTTGCATCACTACTGCGGTAGTATTTCGTGGAATCGCGGCTCCCGTAAATATACGAATGCATTTATTTTTCGTTAATTCTTTGTCAGGAGATGAGCCAGCTTGCACTTCTCCAATGCACTCGAGAAGGATGGGGTTCTTATCCGTAGCTTTCAATAGATCTTGATGTCGGACGCAGTATCCATCCATCGCTGCATTATCGAATATTGGTAGGTTTAAAGGAGAATACAAATCATCAGCTAGACTGTAGCCAAATGAATTTTCTACCGGAATAGGTTTGCAATGTGGAGCAGGGACGAGATCTAGTACTTTTTCTAGAGCCTCCTCAATTGGTATCAGAGAATTTTGTTTCTCAGTTTCCATAGCCATATTATCCAAAATAATAAGGCGAGCAGGACGCATACACCACCCATAATTATATCCGGCCCTAAACTCCAACTAAAAATTATGGCAATAAAACTTAGTGTGGCTGTCACTAAATATAACAAATACGAGGCCTGCTTCTGACTCAATCCCCACCTCAATAATTTGTGATGAACATGATTCTTGTCTGCCTGGAAAATACTTTTTCCTTTTCTTGCCCTTGTGATCATTACGGAGGTTGTATCAAAAAGTGGAAGACCAAAAAGTATCATTGGAATAATTAATATTCCGGCGTTGCCGCTAGAGGTGTGAAATAAAGCTTTTATACCGACACATGAAAGTGTCACCCCAATGAGAAGTGAGCCTGAATCCCCCAAAAAGATTCGAGCTGGGGAAAAATTATAAGGCAAAAACCCAATGCATGCTCCGGCTAGAGCAATAGAAATCACGCCAATAAACTGCCCCTGATCCGCGTAGACATTAATTATGGCTAAAGCTAGTGAGATGAAGGCCGTGACGCCCGAAACCAAACCATCGATGCCATCCAACAGATTAATGGCATTAGTAATCCCAACTATCCATAATAATGAAAGCAACAATTGAAGAATGAATGGAAGCTGCATTTCATTGCCGCCTGAGATATTTATGCTTTCGATCCTAAACCCACCAAAAAATAAAATGAGAGCAACTGATGTTTGAAATGCTAATTTTACTATTGGTTTGGCATCTTTGAAGTCGTCCCATATTCCAAGAGCCAGAATTACAGACATTCCAATAACTAAAGTAATAATGAGAATGTTATTAGAAATAAGGTCTGCAGCTATGACATTATCAAGTTGAAATATCAAAGGTATGGGAATAAGAATCCCAAGGAATACCCCGATTCCACCAAGCCTAGGAATAATGCCGCGATGAACTTTTCGACTCGATGGGGCGTCCACGGCACCAAATCGAAACGCTAGTCTACGCACGAATGGCGTTACAAGAAATGTAACAAGTGCAGAAATGATAAGCGTTGCAAAAAATGTTTTCATCCAATCAAGCTTCAGAGAAGATCGTACATCAATTTAATATATCGTCGAAGCATAACGCCTGTTTCGAATTCATTAAAAGCACGTTCTTTCGCATTTCGACCGTATTCAGCTCGCAAATTTGAGTCATTTCCGAGCTTTTCCATGGCTTCCGATAACTCGCTCGAGCTGTTCGGTGCCACATTTAGTCCTGTGACTCTATCCTTGTTAACGTAAGGAACGCCTGATTGTAAATTTGTAGCTATGACAGGCTTCGAACAGGCCATGGCTTCAACCTGAACCAGTCCAAAGGCCTCGTTCGGTGTAATCGATGGAAATACAAAGACATCACATGCGTGTATTAAATGCCTCAATTTATCCTCAGAAACTCCACCCCAGAAAATGACCCTATCCTCCAAATTTTCTGATTTTGCAAGTTCTCGTAACTCTTTTTCAAGTGGCCCTTGACCAACAATCCAAGCGGTCCCATTAGTCTCCTTGAGAGCCTGAATAAAAACTTTTTGCCCCTTATATCCAACTAGTCGCCCGACATTTAAGAAAATCGGTGCTTGTGCTTGCTCTCTTAGCTCTTCGATAGCTGGTCCATCTGATTTTTTTTTCTCTAATTGGCTCAGGTTTATCCCATATGGAATGACGACAACTTTATCTTCATATGGTTGGAGCCATTGGGAATAGGTAAAGTGAAATGGTGTGGCAACTACAATTTTTTGGGATCTATCTAGGACACGATTCATCACATGCGAATAGATTTTCATGAATGCCGCCTGACGAATTATGTCGCTGTGATACGAAAGAATCAGAGGAGTTTTTTTGTCTCCTAACAAACACGCAACGTCAGCCAGTGGGTTTGGGAAATGGTGATGCCAAATATCGGCTTTCGCTCTTCTGCATGCTTTTATATATTCCGGGCAAATTGATGTGGACAATAATTTTGAAAATTGCGCCTCTCTTCTGACAGGAACCCCTTCGATTTTTTCAATGATTTTTTTCGGTTTTTCATTAGATACAACACACTCTACCTCGTGCCCCATGTCTGTGAAACCTTTGCAGAAGAGTTGTAACAGCGTTTCCATTCCTCCCTTCGACGGCCAGTAAAATTTACCGAGCTCCAGAATATTCAACTTTTTGCCGGTGTAGCTCATGGCAATTATGAAAGAAAATGGCTAACTAATTTTTGTGCTGATTTTTTCCATGAAAAGGAATGCAGAGCATATTGACGGCACGATTCTTCAGATGGCATAGGCTTTTCACCTGAAACGAATTGGATTATTTTTTTGGCAATATCTTGTGCATTTCCTTTTTCAAAAATCAGGTTTTCATCCAAGGGTGAAACAGTTTCCAAATTGGCTCCCGAGTTTGAAGCGATGACAGGTGTCCCGCAACCTAGCGATTCGATAGTTGATAAGCCAAAGCCCTCGAGATCGATAGAGGGCATCACTGTTAAGTCACAGGAGGAATAGAATGTAGCGAGGTCCTCATCGGATATAAATCCAGCTAATGTAGCTTTGTTGGAAAGATTTAGTTTATCTATCTTCTCTTTTAATTCACTGAATTGTGGTCCCTTGCCAGCGATAATAAGTCTTAGGTTTGTAAATGATTTGCAGGCGATATTAAATCCATCAATAAGCATATCCAGACCCATCCTTTTATCTAGTCTTCTTACTGATCCTATTAAAAAATGATCCGAATCGATTTTAAATTTTTCTTTAAAATTATTAGTCTGGTGAATTTCAACTTTTTTGAACCGTTCGTAGTCAGTGCCTGCGGAAATATTTACTATTGGATGATCGATTCGAGGATGTGTTTGTAGGAATTTGTTAGCGGCGTAGTTTGAGGCAGTAAAAATTGTTTTGGCATGATATAGTGATTTCTTTTCCACTCCTCTCATCCATTTTGCAGCTCCTCGTAATATCACTTTTTTCAAAGTCGGCTGGGTTTTAAGAGACTTTGCCAGGAGAAATTCTTCATCCCAAGGACCATGAAATATGGCTGCAGTGCGTGGTCCCTTCCATTTTAGAAACCCTTTTCCCATATAAGCCTGATGGTTTATAAAGACCGAATCTTTGTCAAATGGTTGGTCTTTTATAAATCTCACGAGTTCTTTGTTGTCACGTGACCATTTTTCAAAAAAGTTAGGGTTTATTTTGTTATGCGAAGGGAGTCTGTGGATAGTCACCCCATTTAGCGTTGAATTATCAGTAAGCTTATCGTCTTGCCTGGGAACTATTACATCAACTTTGTGTCCTTGCTTGACCAGTTCCTCCGCTAGTCCATTTGCATACATCCAGGCTCCACCTGCGTGGTCTGGATAATAAGCCATTATGGAGAAAATGAAATTCATGACTAAGTAGCCTGTTCGATAATTCTGTTAAAGTCTTCAAATACTCTGCTAACATCGAATTTATTTTTTACCGTATCTAAAGCTTCCTTAGTCATTTTTCTTCTCAAAGTATCGTCATCAACAAGAGTTTTCATTTGGCTAAGATAAGATTCCACAGAGTTTGGAGTTGCGAGTAAACCGTTTACTCCATCACTAATTATTTCAGGAACTGCCCCAGCATTGGCCCCGATTACTGGGGTTTGACATGCCATTGCTTCAATTATGACGCGCCCAAAGGGTTCCGGTTGTGTGCTTGCATGAATAAGGCAGTCGATCGAAGATAAAACCTTCTGAAGATTTGATTGAAAAGGAATAAATTTTATAATTTCAGCACCGGCTTCTTCATTAGCTTTCTTTGCTTTCTCACGAATAGATATTTCATATTCCTTATCTTCATTAAATGCCTTTCCAATAATGAGAAATTGTGTAGGAAAATCAGATCGTTCCTTTCTCCAATGCTGAGCTATTTTTATAAAATGCTCCTGACCTTTCCACTGACACCACCGTCCAATGATTCCAAAGCAAAAAACATCATTTCCGATATTAAATTTGTTTCTGAAATCTGATTCTTGATGTCTTGAATATTTATCAATTGGGATTCCATTGTGAACTGTAAATACTTTATGCCGATCCAATCCTCCTTTAATAAGTGAGGAGGATGCGCAATCCGATACTGCGGCAAATTGATTGCATCCTAACTTCGAAGCTTTAAAGAATGCCTTTCTCGCGAGTAAAGGAAAAAACTCCGGCGAGAGGATATCGTTGATCCACCAGATGTGATGTAATTGGTATTTTTGGGATATTTTGGATGCAGCAATATGGTCCTTGTTTGGGATGGTGATAATTGCATCAGGCTTAAAATCTGTAATGATTTCTTCTAAAATCCTTCGTGCAGTACCCAATGCTTGGACAGCTGAAAACATGCGGGTGATTGGCGCAAGAGGATGTTTGCCTACGACTCGCATTTCATTTAAACCAGCTGGTAATTGATAATTGTAGATCTTGATGTGATCTGAATCTGAGGAAGTTTTTTTTGACGTGTTTATTGAAGAAATTGATTTTCCTAATGGCCCTGTGGGGTCAAGTGCGCAGGCCACTTCCCAGTGAGAATGGACAACATTTAGACTGAGAAGTTCAATCAGATTGATTTCTGCCCCTCCCAAAATTCTATTGACGTGATCGATGAAAAGAATTTTCTTCATTCACTTTTGTTTCGCTAATAAAAAGCCACTCATTGATATCAATGCTGTGGTGTCACAATGAGAACCTGTTCTAGGGTCGTCAATCCCTTTTTCACTTTTTCAAGGCCAGCAGCCCTGAGTGTTTTCATCCCTTGGCTTATTGCAATTTTTTTTAGCTCTGAGCCAGTGGCTCTGTTTATGATTTGTTTTCTTATTTCATCGGACATTGACATGGCTTCAAGGATAGCCAGGCGACCCGAATATCCTGTGTTATAACACCGGTCGCACCCTCTTCCCGAATAAATTTTATGACCACTAAAATATTCAGGAGTAACTCCGACTTCCTCCAAAATCTTAGTGTCTAATTCTTTTTCCTCTTTGCAATTTTTACAAATTTTACGCATCAATCTTTGTGCACTCGACAGGAGGACAGAACTGGAAATCAGGAAGCTTGCAATACCCATATCGTCAAGCCTTGAAATGGCTCCCGGCGCGTCATTACAGTGCAAAGTGCTAAGAACTTGGTGGCCGGTTAAAGATGCCTCAATGGCAATCTCCGCTGTTTCTTTATCTCGTATCTCCCCGATCATAACGATATCGGGGTCTTGCCTCAATATGGACCTCAATGCTGAGGCGAAATGCAATCCAACAGTTTTATTGACAGGCACCTGGTTAATGCCTGATATCTGAAATTCGACAGGGTCTTCAACTGTTACTAAATTTTCTCCGGGTTTATTCAATTCATGAAGAATTGAATAAAGCGTTGTTGTTTTCCCAGATCCTGTAGGGCCGGTAACTAGGATCAGTCCGTGCGGTGAATCCACGGCGCTCTTGAGTTGTTGATATGTGGATGCTTCTAACCCGAGGGCATCCATACTCAGAGAGAGATTAGATTTATCCAGAATTCTAAGAACACATTTTTCTCCATGTACTGTCGGCAAAAAAGATACCCTAAGGTCAATATTTTGACCTGATACCTTGACCATAATTCTGCCATCCTGAGGGAGTCGTTTTTCAGCGATGTCAAGATTAGACATGATTTTCAGTCTGGAAACCAAAGCGTTTTGAAGGTTTTTAGGTGGGCTTTTCTTTTCTATCAAAACACCATCTATTCGGTATCTGAGCTTTAAAGAATTCTCGAATGGCTCTAGGTGAATATCACTGGCTTTCGTCTTAATGGCTTCAGACAGGATGAGATTCACCAGCTTTATAATAGGTGCATCTTCATCATTATCCTCTGCCATTAATTCTAATCCCTCGATCTTGCCAGAATTTTGGGACTCTTCTTTTTCTTTATCTTCCTGATCCTTCCCAGACTCTTGGATGATGGAATCCATCATCTCATCGCTATTTCTGTAATCCTCTATTTTTTTCTTTATCGCAGACTCAGTTGAAATGAGCGGGACAATTTCAAGTTTGGTTTGCTTTCTGATGTCATCCAAAGCCAGGACATTCAATGGATCTGCCATGGCCAAAAATAATCTGTTGCCCAGTTTTGAAACTGGAATTACCAGAAACGAACGAGCGATTTTTTGAGTGATAAGCTCAGTTAATTCGGGAGAGATTTTTAATTTTGAAATATCAATGGGTGCTATAGAAAGTACGCTACCTACAGCGGCAATACGGTCCTCGTCGGAAACTAAATTTTTTTGCTCAAGTAGTTTGACTAGTCGGACTTTGGATTGTTTCTGTTCCTCAATGAGCTGCGTGACCTGTTCATGGCTGAGAAGGCGATCTTCAAGAAGCTTGTTTACGATTCTTTCACCAAATGATTTAGTAGGAGGCATGGGTATTTATTAGGTCAAATGTTTCTCGATAATTTCCCTTAATTCCGATGGATTTGTCAGATACCAAATAACTTTAAGGCCTGCTTCTTTTCCGATTTCTGATGCGGCAGCCACGTTGTAAGGATTTGTTGTGGCGACTAAGAGGTTTTTGCTGACTTTATCGAATGGAAAGACCTTCCACTTCTCACATTGGCTTTTATTTACCAATCCTAATACCTGCAGATCTACCCTGTAAGACGCCAACGGTAAGAATGGAGTATTTGATTTTTGAGAGATATAATAAAGTGAATCATCAATGCTCATAATCTCGTTTCGCTCGAGATATTCGATAAATGACTCCTTTGGCGGATATGGATTGGCATTATGCCAATATGTAGCAAATTCCCTTAAATCCATCATTTTGCTTTTTACAAAGATTTGCTCAAAACCGACTTTCCCGTTATTTAAGCTTTTCCCAGATCTAAATCTCAGGAGTTGTCCGATACCTCTGTCCTCTCCCCTGTTTAGTTCATCATTGGTGAGACGCCGCATCTCCTCTAAAGCCTCACTGATCGATTGATCATCTGGCATTTTTTCGAACAGCGCTTCATATTCCATTAAAGCAGCACTCATCTGATCCGTGCTCTTGTATGCTTCCGCCAGCATCTTGGATATTCGAAGAGTATCTGCTTCCTCGTCAATTTTCAGATATGCCTCTTTTAAAATAATAAGAGATTGATAATCATCCGGCTGCGTTTGGGTGATCATCTCAAACATTTCGATGGTATCCCTTAGCTGCTCCTCTTCATCTGGACTTAAATTGGCCATAGTGTTTCAAAAAAGTACATTACACCGAGGTATAAAGCGGCATTTAGGCTGCATTCCT
>CBFHOE010000008.1:261677-290800 GCA_965657355.1 Limisphaerales bacterium
CTAAGACATATCTTATATCTAATATGCCCTATCTGATTCCATAAATAATTGACCTTAACAAAATTGCGCCCACATTAAGCACTAATGAGACATAATGGGTATTACGTCGAGGGAGAAGATAGGGCTTCAAGAGTCTCTGCTCTCTTTTCCTCAATTGCCTCAAAATACGACTTAATCAACGATCTGCAGTCCTTTTTCCTCCATCGTTATTGGAAACACTACGCTGTTACCCTTCTAAAGCCGCAATCTCATCTGAAAGCTCTAGATATCTGTTGTGGAACTGGGGATGTCGCCGAGCTGCTTGCATCCAAGGAATTAACAACAGTTGGATTAGACTTTAACCAAGACATGCTCAACTTGGCCAAAGCAAGATCTGAAAGCTTCTCGATCAAATTTCCTGAATTAAAACCAGCTGAGTATCTGCTTGGAGACGCCTTGAGCTTGCCATTTGGAGACGCTTCATTTGACAGAGTTTCTATGAGTTACGGCCTCAGAAACCTCGCTTCATTCGAAAATGGCATTTCAGAAATGATGCGTGTTCTCAAGCCGGGGGGACGATTTACAATTCTCGATTTCAGCAGGCCAAATAATCAAACGCTAAGAAAACTTTACTTTTCATACCTCTCGATTTCTGTGCCTTTGCTGGGGATGATCGTAGCCGGGGACAAATCCGCCTACGACTATATTTTGGAATCGCTCATCAAATATCCAAGCCCAACCACAATAGAAAAATTCCTGCTCGACCACGGTGCGGATAAAGTTCATTGCCATTCTTTTCTTGCCGGTGTGATGACGATTCACTCCGGTCAAAAATAGTCATGGCCAGCCTTTTTTAACTTCTTATTCATCTGCCTGAAATTCAGGTTAATTAACTTAATGTGATGTTGTGAGTCCGGTTGTGTGGCTTTACAATCAAATCAAATGACAGGCGCTCAAAAAAGGGCTTTGAGAACGCAAGCTCGAAGTACTCATCCAAAAATCCTTGTAGGAAGAAATGGAATTACTGACAAAATTGTCCAAGAATTGAAAGATTTGCTTGAGAAAGAAAACTTGGTAAAAGTACGTTTTGCTGCAAAAAAGGATGAAAAACAAAAACTGAGCCAACAGCTTGCTGAAAGCGCCTCAGCTTTGATTTTGGACCAAATTGGCCATGTCGTGATCTACTTTAGTCCCAAAGAGGACGCCAAATCCGTTTAATGTTAATTATAAATAACATCTTACACCCGTAATATCGAGAGCTCTCGTCTGCTATTGGGCGTTGGAGATTGAGTGAATCTGGCTATTCTTGTGGCGCTGAGATCTCCTCTTGAGGCTTGGAAAGCTCCTCTGAACTTGCAGGATTGCCCTCTTCGAGTTTGGAAACCCCCTCTGAACCTTGTGATTCGCCTTCTTCGGCGCAAATTGGACACGATTGATCAGTGATCCAGGCAGATCCATAGCCAACACCGAAAATAAGAATCAGTGAAACAGTGAATGCCAAAACGATTTGAAAGGGAGCTGCTAAAAGGCTCAAAGGACTACTTGTCGTGTGATTTTCTGAGCTCATGATTGAGATCTATATATTCGTAAAAAAAATGTGAGTGACCTTGAAAGGCTAAAAAATTAAAAAATGGTGCGCGATACTGGATTTGAACCAGTGACCTCCACCGTGTCAAGGTGATGCTCTACCACTGAGCTAACCGCGCGAATCGAGGTTTTACATAATGGTTTTCCCGGGCATGGGAATCAAGATTAATTTTGGCAGATGATGGGGCCGCAAAATGTTTTAGCATCAATTCAATTTTATTTTGAAAATTTTTATTAAGGGAGCATCTGCACTAGAGACATCTTCTAAAAGCGGGTTTTTCATAGCTCGAGGCAACCGGAAATCATTATTAGCTAATACAACATAATCTGCTTTTGACCGGATTAAGCTTTCCAGTGGTGATTCTGGATTGCCTCCATACCATTTCTGGTTGAGAAAATAAGCCAAAAATAGGCCGCTTCTACCTCTCCTTAATCTGGCATTTCCGACGATAGGCCCAGGTGTTAATTCGGGGGCTAATCTAATGTGGTGCGAAGCAATCATCGCTTGCTCGAAGGCGGAAATTTTTACAGGCGGGAGAAGAATCCATCTACCTATTGAGGGTAAGATGATAGAAATACAAATAATCAGCGTTAGGAGATGCTTTTTGGTTTCGAAACATCGAAGTTTCAACAATTCAAAGCAAAGAACAGCAAGGATTGGGGGCAGGGCATAAAAATATCTTTGTTCAGAAGCTGGTAGAAGAGTCATCATATAAATTCCAGTAAGAATTGAAACGAACGTGCATAAAACGACGCCCCTCCAGATCTTCGGACTTGTCCACGAGTTTCTCCTGGTCGACAAAATAGATGGTATAACATAAAAAATTACAGGTATTGAAAATAAGAAGAGTGAGGTGTGAATGATGAGTGCAGGTGCAAGATTTGCCACAATGAGCCGGCACTGGTGCTGGAAATTAGATAAAGATTTGAATGGATTCCAGTATTGGGACTCTTCTAGTTTCGGATCCTCCCATTGAGTGATACGGCCACTTTCTGGCTCCCCAATATCAAACCCAATGGGGTAACGCTGAATATCACCTGGTCCCACCGTAGCATGAACAATTCGAGCGCTTGTGGAAAAAGTCAATTTTCCATAATGCATTGAAAGAACTGCAATCCAGGATCCGCATATAAGCGTCCATGGTAAGAGAAAAGTAATTAGGCATCTTTGCCCCACAAGTTTTCTATCCGGATACATCCATTTCCATGAGAGAAGCACAATGAGAAGAAAAATAATTGAAACCGGAAGGGCGACACTTTTGCAGAGATAGGCCAGAGACAATGTAAAACCTAAATTTAATGATGATTTTGGCGAAAAAATCCATTTTGAGTCACAGATAATTTTGATGATTTTCAAGAAGATGGCAGCTAATAAAAGGTCTGGGGTAATATTTTCAACCGACCAAAGGAGGCAGGCTAATGCGAGACAATTGTCGATCGCTTTACTCCCTGCGCTGGAGATTGTTGTTATTTTGACCAAATCCTTCGCGCTTTCGAGGAAGACGAGTGAGGAAAAAATCATCAGGATGCGGCAAGCAATGAGATCTGGTATTTCCAGAATGAAAAGAGGCATCAAAAGCCAACTAAAGAGCGGTCCCCAGTAACCGGTGATCGCCAGGCTTGGTTCTCCTGCAATCCAGTGTTTTGCAACTTGTATATAGGCTATACCGTCTGGATTGATGGCGTTGCGAAAAATGTAGGCTGGGACTGTGAGAAGTAATATGTGAATCCATCGACGTCGGCAGAAGTCGATAGTAAAACTTGTAAATTTAGTTAGAATTGCCGAGGGCCGGTTCATTTGTGCATTGACGACTTCACCTGTTTAGGTAGTGAATAAGCTTCATAAAATTATGCCAGTGATAAGACGCGCTTTAATTTCTGTAAGTGATAAGAACGGATTGATTCCTTTTGTGCAAGGACTTGTAGAAAAAGGAGTTGAAATACTTTCAACAGGAGGGACTGCCAGAGTGATAGCTGAAGCAGGATTACCCGTCCAAGAGATTAGTGAATTTACCGGTTTTCCAGAAATGCTGGACGGAAGGGTAAAAACGCTTCACCCCAAAGTTCATGCAGGATTGCTCTACATAAGAGGCGAGGAAAAACATGAAAAGGCAATGGAAGCTCATGAACTCAGTCCAATTGATCTTGTTGTTGTTAATTTATATCCGTTTGAGGAGACGGTAGCCAAACCCGGTGTCGCTATTGAAGATGCCATTGAGAACATAGACATTGGGGGCCCGTCCATGCTAAGGAGCGCCGCTAAGAATCATTCCAGTGTCACCGTAGTGACTGATCCCGCCGACTACCTCGAGGTTTTAAATTCAATTAAGGAAACTGGAAATACGACATTAAAGCAAAGGCAACGGCTTGCTTTAAAGGTATACCAACGGACCTCCGCTTATGACGGCGCCATTTCAAGATATCTTGAACAAGTGGGTTATTTAAATGATTCTGAGGAATCAGCGATGCCTTCAGTGCTTAACAGCCAGATGAAAAAGGTGCAATCCCTGAGGTATGGCGAGAATCCAAAGCAAGAAGCAGGTCTTTACGGGGATTTTTCCGGTCGATTTGAACAGCTACACGGGAAAGCTCTTTCCTACAACAACATTTTGGACCTGACCGCGGCGACCGAGCTTATCCAGGAATTTAATGGGGACGATCCAACACTAGCAATATTGAAACACACCAATCCTTGCGGGGTCGGTCAAGCGGAGAATCTAGCTAATGCTTGGGAGGCTGCCTTTGCGACTGACAAACAGGCCCCATTTGGAGGTATTATCGCTGTCAATAAGACATTGGATAAAAGGTGTGCCGAGATGATCTCGTCCATATTTAGCGAAGTCATAGTTGCCCCTGACTTTGATCAAGAGGCACTCAATATTTTGACATCCAAAAAAAATCTTCGCCTCATTCGCATAGCCAACTTCGCTGAAAAATCATTGGATTTAAGAATAAGATCTGTGGGTTTTGGCTCAATGTTGGTCCAGCAGCCGGATAGTGTTTCTTTCGAACCCGACAATTGGAAGGTGGTCACTCAGAGGCAACCCACAGAATCTGAGTGGAAATCCATGCTATTTGGTCAGAGAGTATGTAAGCACGTTAAATCCAATGCTATTGTATACTCGGGGCCTGATAGAACACTTGGTGTCGGAGCCGGGCAAATGAGCAGAGTTGATGCTTCTAGGATAGCCGTCTGGAAGGCTTCCGATGCAGGCTTGAGCCTCGAAGGATCGGCTGTCTGTTCTGATGCTTTTTTTCCGTTTCCCGATGGATTACTTGCTGCCGCGCAAAGCGGAGCAACATCAGCCATTCAGCCCGGTGGATCAGTGAGGGATGAGGAGGTAATAGCCGCTGCCAATGAAAAAAATATGACTATGGTATTTACTGGCAGTAGACATTTTCGCCATTGATGACCACAATATCATCGGCTTAGGATTTTTTGTTTGCCAACAGCAAAATAATGGAAAAGTTAGCCCAGGCAGAAAAACCAGTTCTTATCGTATCACCTGACTTTCCTCCCCGAAAAGGTGGTGTCGCTGATCATACCTATCGCTTGGCTCTTTCCCTAAAGGATAAATTTAATGTTCGTGTTCTGACTTCAAAATATTGTGACGAGTTAGATGAGCTCCATGTCTTTCCTGCCGTCTATGATTGGCATGAAGCAGAAGAGATTTATAACCAAATTATCTATCTCAGCAAAAAATGCCGAGTTATATGGCAATATGTCCCGCACATGTACGGACGAGGAGGCGTCAACAGTGCGATTCCGGAAGTCGTGGAAATGCTAGCTGAAACTCAAACAAGGCAAATGATGATTGCTCATGAAATTTTTGCTCCAATGAGTTGGCTGCCACATCGCGCCAAGTATGCGCTCTCCCAAAGATCACAGTGGAAAAAAATATCTCGGCATATGGAGCGTATTGGTATTTCTGCTCAGGCTTGGATCGATCGAGGTTGGGGAGTTACTCCGCAAAATCATGATGCCTATGAATTATGTCCTTCTCCGTCCGGTATACCCCTCCAGAAAATCGAGAAAGACCATAAGGTTCATTGGAAAATGGACCACGGCCTGAGTGCTGATACTATGATTATTGGTTTTTTCGGCATGCCAGGCCCCGGGAAACAGTTTGACTGGGTGGTCGACGCATGGAGAGATGTCCAAAAGAGCCATAAAGAGGTGGCTCTAGTATGTATTGGGAAGGAGCCAGATTTTGAGCCTGACTCGAGTTTGAAGTCTTTATATGTGCCAACAGGATATTTAGAACCTGAGGATGTTTCTAAAGCATTGCATGCTGTTGATGTCATGGCTCTTCCCTATGAGCTTGGGGTGAGCGAAAAGCGCACTTCTTTTACCGGAAGCCTCCAACATGGCCTTCCAATCGTAACCACCCACGGCGATGAGACTTCAGATCAGCTGCGCCAATGTAAAGCTTTTGTTTCTTGTGAGGCAGGGGATAGAGGTGCGTTTTCTAATTTGGTTACTCATTTGATCCAAGAGGATACCGCGAGGGAAGCGCTCAGACCCTTAGCGTCTAAATATTATAGCAGCAACCTTAGTTGGGAGCATGTCGCCGGTAAAATCGAAGATTGGATCAAGCATCCCAGAAAAGTTCAATTCAAGTAAAATGAACTGAGCCCGAATACCAAATCAAAACTTAAATGCCGTAATACGACAAACCACGCTCTATGCAAGCGTCAGAATTTTTTGGAAATTACATCAGGACGTTGAAAAAATTGGCCCCTCACCTGAGAACTGGTAAGGGGTTGGTCCTTGTTGTGTTGCTATCTTCTTTGGCTGCTGGTTTTTTTGAATCGTCAGCTATCTTGTTCCTTATTCCTCTACTCGCCCTCTTTGGGAATGTTGCCCGTGGGGAAGAATCCTCGTCGGGTGATGATATGTTCTTAATCAAATTCGTTAAGGAAGTATTCCCAAATATGTCTGACAAAGAGCTTGTGGGTATCTTTTGCCTTTTGTTGCTGATAGCGATCATCATTAAAAATGGCTTGATGGTTTACAGTTTAAGAAGTGGTGCTGCTTTGCGGCGTAAAGCCATGATAAATCTCAGAGCGGCACTTTATAATAGGTTTCATGGTGCTGAGTTGCAGTTGTTCGAGGAGAACGAGACAGGTGATTTGGTGAGCGTTTTCATTCAAGAGACCCACCGAGCTGTCATGACCATTGATTATACAATCACCATACTGCAAAGGTTTTCGATTGTGTTGTTTTATCTCGTATTAATGTTAGTCCTTTCCTGGCAGTTGACTCTTTTTACGATGATTCTTGCTGTTTTGATAGGTCTGGCAGTTGGGTCGATATACAAATTGGCCAAAAAACACGGTGAGGCATATGTTGAGGCAAACATGAAGCTCAATGCCCAAGCCATTGAATCTTTTTCTGGAGTAAGGCAAATACGCACTACAAACAATCTAAAAGAAAATTTTGACCAGTTCCAACAAACGAATAAAGAGCAGGCTTTAGTTGATGAGAAGCAAGTAAGAGCAGTTTCCTTGTTGCCGGCTATCGTAGAAACAATAGGTGTGCTCGGGGGAATATTAATTATAGCTTTTGCGAATGCTTATTTATTGTCATCTAACCAACTCAGCCCAGAAGCTCTAATTGGCTTCGGCGCTTATTTGATGAGAATGCTACCGGTCGTTTCCATGGTTTATTCAATAAGAGGACAGCTCATGTTTATGGCTGAGGGATTATTCGAGGTAGACAGATGGATGGACACTCCCCAGCATCCTAAAAAACCATTCGGAAATGAGACCTTTAAAGGGTTGGGTGAGAAAATTGAATTTCAATCTGTCTCCTTCTCCTACCCAAATGGGAAACAGGCTTTGGAGGATGTTTCATTTGATATAAAGCGCGGCCAAACGGTGGCGTTAGTAGGGTCATCTGGTTCTGGGAAGTCTACGCTCGCCACTTTGGTCTTAAGAATGAGGACTCCAAGTGCAGGTTCGATAATCGCAGACGGCAAGGACTATTGGGAGTTTTCAGCCGATTCATGGCATCACCGAATTGCAACTGTGGAACAAGATGCCTTCCTTTTCCACTCCAGTTTAGTTGATAATATTTGTTTTGGATTAAAGGATGTGCCTGAGGAAAAAGTTTGGAAGGTTCTTGAAATGGCACAATTGTCTGATTGGGTGAAAACTCTAAAGGACGGAATTCATACCATAGTCGGGGAGCGTGGGGCTGCTCTTTCAGGAGGTCAAAAACAGAGGCTTGCTATTGCTCGTGCTTTGGTAAGAGACCCTGACATTTTAGTGCTTGATGAGGCTACCTCAGCCCTTGACAGTGTTTCAGAAAGATTGGTCCAGGAAGCATTGGAAATAGCACAACAAGGAAGGACTGTGCTGGTTATTGCTCACCGACTTTCAACAATCAGGCATGCCGATAAGATTGTCGTTATGAAAAAAGGCAAAGTTGTTGAGCAGGGAAGTTGGGAATCGCTGGAGGAAGAAAACGGGGAATTCGCTCGATTCATTAACTCCGGCTAGGATGTCGAAAACTAGTTTTAAATTACCCAACACAAATCCGTCATAAGCTCTGCAGTGACCAGAGCTGCCAATATTAAACTTTAATGCTTTCCCTCAACAACCGATTAGACATAATTGTAAGCCTAAAATGAAAACTATACTCTGGTATTGCATATTTGTTTTATTCTCAACCTCACAATCATTGATTGTAAAAGGAGAGAATATCGAGGACCTTTCCCACCATCTCCATAATTTAAGAATGGAGTATCAAGAATTAAGAGAAATTGGGGCTCAAGATCAAGCTGCCGAAATTGGCAGAGAAATGAGGGAAGTAAGTAGACACTTGCAAAATATAAGTGAGGACAGGCGGCATTCGGACCGGAATAGACACCATAATGAGAAAATAAACAATGGCGAAATAATAAGGAACCTTCGCATTGCCGCTCACCACCTCCGACTAGCCGGCGAGCACGATTTGGCAGAAAGAATAATTCACGGCATTGAGTGGCGTTTGAGTGGTGAAAACCACGAGCGGCACCGTGATCATCACGAGGATGATGAAGGCCGTGAGCGGCACGACAGGCATCATGATGACGAAGGAGATCATGAAAGGCACCGTGATCATCACGAGGATGATGAAGGCCGTGAGCGGCACGATAGGCATCATGATGACGAAGGAGATCATGAAAGGCACCGTGATCATCACGAGGATGATGAAGGCCATGAGCGGCACGACAGACATCATGATGACGAAGGAGACCATGAAAGGCACAGTGATCATCACGAGGATGATGAAGGTCATGAGCGGCACGATAGGCATCATGATGACGAAGGAGATCATGAAAGGCATCGTGATCATCACGAGGAAGATGATCACAGAGAAAACCGAGATCATGAAAGAAGCGATCACTTGTATGAAGAAATGTTCAACCATTTCGAAAGAAAATTCAACGAACTTGAAATTGGATTAGACCGTCGATTCAAAGAAATTGAAATTCGTCAGATCGAATTGGAAAGAGAAACAGAGCATAGAATTCATGAAATGGTGAGAGCAAATGAAGAACGCAACAGTTTCGACCAGAGTCCTGTTGGTCGAGAGCTCGAGGAGTTTGGACAAAGGGTCGAAGAACTGTTAGACCATCGCCATGATATGTTGGAAGAATCCTTGCACTCGCTTGTGATCGAAATTTTAGAAGTAATGACTGATATCGATGATCACGAGGAAGACCGTGATCACGAGGAATAAGTCCTGACTGTTTTCACCTCCCATTTTTCCCAAAAGTGCACATTCCAGTGCACTTTTTTTGTTTGCTCCGGAAACGGGGACTTAAAAACTCGCATCCAGCAGTCACATCCTGAATCAGTCGCTAAAAGTTTCTTTTAAATGTTACAATTTTGTGACATGTTCTTCTGTTCGAAGTTAAATAGATCAACTATCTAATAATAAATTCGTTAAATTTCAAAATAAAATACAGAACTAAATAATGATCATTTTTGATCAAAAAGAGTACAGAAACATAACTCTTCCTGAATATCAGATAGAAAAGCCTATTCTGCAGGTCGAACTTCTTAAATTGCAGGAATGGGTCGTGGCCCAGAAGAAGCGGATGATTATCCTTTTCGAGGGGCGAGATGCGGCTGGAAAAGGCTCTACAATCAAAAGATTTACGGAAAATCTCAATCCTAAAAACTATCGGGTTATCGAGCTCGGCATTCCTACAAAATCTGAATCTAGATATTGGTTCAAAAGGTATGAAAAGCGATTTCCCAAACCTGGCGAAATTACTTTTTTTGATCGATCTTGGTATACGCGTGCGCTCATTGAGCCGACCATGGGATACTGCAAAAAAGGTCAGTACAAATATTTCATGTCCAAAGTCGTGAAATGGGAGGAAAATTTGATCAAGAATGGTGTCATTCTCATTAAGTTCTATCTTTCTGTAGCCAAAGAAAAACAGGGGGTCAGGTTCAGGCATCGTATGGAGAGCCCACTCAAATATTGGAAATACTCACCGAATGACGAAATGGTTCAGAAAAAATGGGAAGTCTTCACTCGATTCAAAGAGCAGATGTTTGAAAGAACATCAACTGAAATTAGTCCTTGGGTGGTCGTCAACTCGAATCTAAAAATGGCCGGCCGATTGAATTCAATGCTCTACACCATTCAGAACATTGATTATAAGGGAAAAAAGCATGTCGTACCGCTAGCCAAAAAACGACAGTTATACGATCGCGACATCGATTTTCTTGGAGTTCGATTCTATGATCTCAATTTCAAGCAATCCTATCTGCTTTCTCGCCTTAAAAAATACTTGGGCCCTGCCTCACTCGAGGAAGTCGAAATGAAATTTAATAAAAAAGGGATTAAAAAGATTAAATAAGTCGACTTTCAGAGGCTTTCACAAATAGGCCCTGAAAGGGTCAAACAAATGAATCACATCCTTCTTATCAATGGATGTGATTTATAATTCAAAAATAAAGCGACTTTGGGCTTCGCGTTTATTTATTTTGAAAAAAATTGGCAAAATGTACAAAAGTAGCCACTGGGCGTCCTGGTGAAATATTACCACAACGATCAAAATGATACAAAAAAGCGATACTGAATTTTTAACAGTATCGCCAGATGTGGAAAAGATTTCGGAACATGAGTTCCGTATCCCGTTAAAAAAATTTAAGAAGTTGGGACTTCTGAAATTGTCTTCAAGATGCGAGAGGCAATAGCATACGGGTCTCCTTGAGAGTTTGGACGGCGGTCTTCCAGATATCCTTTGTAGTCGTTATTCATGAAGGCGTGAGGGATACGAATGGAAGCCCCTCTGTCTGCCAGGCCATAGCTAAATTTGTCGATGGACTGCGTCTCGTGAAGGCCTGTTAGGCGAAGGTGGTTGTCAGGGCCATAAACCGCAATGTGTTCGTCTACGTTTTTCTCGAAAGCTGCCATAAGTTTCTCGAAATATTCCTTTCCACCAGTTTCTCGCATGTATTCTGTGGAGAAATTGGAGTGCATGCCTGAACCATTCCAGTCGCCCTTGAGCGGCTTACAGTGCCATTCGATGTCCACTCCGTATTCTTCGCAAAGGCGGGCCAATATGTAGCGAGCAACCCAGACATCATCCGCAGCTTTTTTGGAGCCTTTTCCAAAGATTTGGAATTCCCATTGTCCTTTGGCCACTTCAGCGTTGATGCCTTCGTGGTTGATGCCAGCGTCCAGACAGAGGTCGAGATGTCTTTCAACGATTTCACGGGCAATCGACCCTACGCTGCCGAAACCAACACCAGTATAATAAAGTCCTTGAGGTTCAGGGTAACCATCGATTGGGAAGCCTAATGGCTTGCCGTTTTCCATGAGAAAGTATTCCTGTTCAAATCCGAACCAAGCTCCTGGATCATCGGCTATGGTCGCCCTGTGGTTGGACGCGTGAGGAGACCCGTCTGGATTGAGGACTTCGCACATAACGAGCGCACCGTTTTTCCGTGTCGTGTCAGGGTAGACAGCAACTGGCTTTAGCATGCAGTCTGAGTTTGATCCATCTGCCTGTTGGGTAGATGAACCGTCAAATCCCCACATTGGAAGTTGCTCCAGTGTTGGGAAATCGTCATAGTCTTCGATTTTGGTTTTTCCGCGTAGGTTTGCAACCGGGGTATACCCGTCGAGCCAGATGTATTCTAGTTTGTATTTTGCCATAGCAAATTGTTTGTGTTCTCTTTATATCTATATAAGGGATAAACTAGCTCATTAGAATAAAAAATTCCTAAAGCTAGTTTTAAAATACTTAAGCAGATAATATGCCATAATCAATGATGTAATTTTCATTTATCTGCCATGAGCTCGGCATTTGAATATGAGAATTGGTTTTAAATGGACGAAGTAAAAAATACTAGACGGTCAAAGGTTCGCCTTTCCTACGATGGAAAGGTTTTTAAAGAATTTAAGGGGTGTCAAGCAGAAGAAAGATTTAATAACGAGGTCTTGGTTTTAAAATACCTAGAAGAGAAAGGGTGTCCTTTCGTGCCCCGCATCATATACACAGATCAGTCAAAGTTGCTCATTGTGACTACAAATTGCGGAAAACTCGTTGAGCATATTAGTGATCGCAAGAAAGAGGCATTATTCGCCGAATTGGAGGGTTTTGGCGTTCGACATGAGGACGCTTATGCGCGAAATATTACATACAGAGTCACAGACGGGCGGTTTTGTATCATAGACTTTGAATTTGCGACTGTTCTTGATAATCCCAACCATAAATCTCCCCAACCCTTTCAGCCTAAATGAGTTTTTCACCGGAAATAAAAATTTCCTGGGATGGAATGACACACCCTAGTTTTCATAGAAAAAATAACGAGGATGCTTTCCTGACTTTGGCACTCAATAGCGAGGAATTTTATTACTTGGGTAAGACTGGCTCTGCACAGGTTGGTGAGAATGATTTTATCTTTGCCGTTGCTGATGGCATGGGTGGAGAAAAATCGGGTGAATACGCTAGCCGAATAGCAGTTGATAAAATCACCCAAATTATACCCAAATATTTTCGAAAGAAAAACAAAGATGAGGATGCCTGCTTTGAAGAAGCATTCAGGCAAGTATTTGAAGACACAAACAAAGCTCTTCTCTATTTGGGTAGTAGTTATCCTGAATGTTCGAATATGGGATCCACACTCAGTCTAATTTGGATAACGCCAGACCAAGTTAGATTTGCTCATATGGGTGACAGTCGGATATATAAGCAATTGCCAGGTAATCCAATTGAGCAGATAACGCATGACCATACTCATGTGGGTTACTTGCTTCGGACGGGTGCGATCAATGAAAGAGAAGCAAGAATGCATCCACGGCGTAATGCATTGCAAAGAGCACTCGGAGCAGGGCAACAAATCGTAAATCCCCAAATGGGATGTTTTCATTTGGAAAAGGGATATCGATACATATTGTGTTCAGACGGTCTGGTTGACGGGCTTTGGGATAAGCACATCACACGCCTCATAAATCAATATGAAATTGATAATGAGGAAGGAGAATCAATAGCTGAGTTATTGGTTCATGAAGCGGTTGGTGGTTTGAGCAAGGACAATACGACAGCATTGATAATCGATATAAGTTGAAAGGTCTTCAAAAGACTTTTTTCGGTTGTGAATACGTCATTTCTCCTGGTGCTGGTCACGTTTCTTGCAATAGCGGAAAGCCTAAAATTTCACCAGTTACGCCAGGCAAAAGCTTTTATGTTTAACTTGGCCTTGGACCTATCCATTATTCGTCAGCCCTTTTTATATTCAGCTCATAGCCAAAGAAAACTTATCCTTTTATGGTTGTGCTCACGTTCATTCAAATTTGTTTGTATTTGGGGCTGGAACATACGTTTTTCTCCAGCGACATAATTTTCTGCACAAAACTCTCCGTATCATACACTCTTCTTATGCGAATTGCTTACCATGCGCTGGTATTGAGTAGGTCATTATCAACATAAATTTTCAGAACTTATATGCTTCAGATAATTATGCATCTTGCGAGTTTGGGGTTTAAGCCAATGCTTTGTATTATTTCAGTGAGCAATTTTTTTGAATATAATTTATGTCAATCCGGAGTTGTTCACTAAAATATGACTCGATCTTGGAGAGAGGGTGCATTGACATTAGGTATAAGCATCGATATTTCTTTCTTAATGTTTGAGTTGGTATCAGATTACATGCCATCGGGAGACCAACCCGGGGCAATAAAGGAATTGGTGAGTGGATTTAATGATGGAAAAGCTCAACAAGTACTCCTAGGCGTTACTGGCTCAGGTAAAACTTTTACTGTGGCGAATGTTGTTAAAGAGCTCAACGTCCCGACACTAGTCATATCTCACAACAAAACTTTAGCCGCTCAGCTCTATGCCGAGTTTAAGAGTTTTTTTCCAAATAATGCTGTTGAATATTTCGTCAGTTATTTCGATTACTACCAGCCAGAAGCCTATATTCCGAGAACAGATACTTTTATAGAAAAAGATTCTAGCATAAATTCCGAAATCGAGAGGTTGAGACTATCCGCCATGAGCTCACTCTTTTCGAGGAAGGATGTCATCGTTGTTGCCTCGGTTTCATGCATCTATGGTATTGGGAGTAAAGACGATTACGAGTCGATGCTTGTAACATTGAGAATTGGGCAAGAGTTCTCCCGCGAACAGTTGTTAGAGAAATTGGTCTCACTACAATATTCGAGGAATGATATCCAACTCATGCGAGGGCATTTCAGGGTTAGAGGCGATGTCGTGGAATTAGTCCAGGCTTCCATGGATGATGGGCTCAGAGTCGAATTTTTTGGTGATGAGATTGATCGAATTACCCGTTTCGACCCATTGACCGCAGAAACCCTAGAAGAATACACTTTTGTCACCATTTATCCCGGCAAACAGTTTGTTTCTCCCAAAGACAAAATGAAAAGGGCTCTTGTGGCAATAAAAGAGGAGATGGAGGATCAAATAGCTTCATTTGAAAAAGAAGGGAAGCTTTTAGAAGCTCAAAGGATAAAAATGCGTACTGAGTTCGACATGGAAATGATGGATGAGATGGGTTTTTGTTCTGGTATTGAGAATTACAGTCGCCACATAGCCGGCCGGAAACCCGGGTCCAAGCCATCGACGTTACTTGATTTTTTTGATGAAGATTTCTTATTGGTCATAGACGAATCCCATGCCACAGTGCCTCAGGTTGGTGGAATGTACGCAGGTGATAGGTCTAGAAAATCGACCCTTGTGGAGCACGGTTTTCGCCTGCCTAGTGCCTTGGACAACCGTCCCTTGAATTTTGAAGAATTTCAAAATCATCAAATGAGGACTTTGTATGTAAGCGCCACTCCGTCACAAAAAGAAATAGGCTGGTGTGAGGGCGCTGTTGTGGAGCAAATAGTAAGGCCAACGGGGCTCATTGATCCTGAAGTTATTATGAAGCCCTTGAAAGGCCAGATAGATGACCTCATAGAGGAATGCAGGAAGCGAGTTGAGATTGAAGAAAGGGTTTTTGTTACAACATTAACCAAAAGGACAGCGGAAGAACTCACTGATTATTTAGTGGATGTCGGAATACGTGTCCGGTATTTACATAGTGAGATTGACGCTATTGAAAGAGTTGAAATTCTCAGAGCTTTGAGAAGGGGGGAATTCGATGTCCTTGTTGGTATTAACCTTTTGCGAGAGGGGTTAGATGTCCCCGAGGTTTCATTGGTCGCTATTTTGGATGCGGATAAAGAAGGGTATTTGCGGTCGACAACAAGCCTCATTCAAACTGCAGGTAGAGCGGCAAGGCATATAAATGGATGCGTGATCTTGTATGCTGATAATGAAACCCACAGTATTAAAGAATTTTTAAAGGTTACTGGGTACAGGCGATCAAAGCAGCTGCAGTATAACGAAGAAAATGGGATCGTTCCCCAACAAGTCAATCGACCTTTAGAGCAAAGGTTATCTGGTAATGATTCGGAGACGCGCGACAATGCGGCACTCGTTATTCATGATTCGGGTGGAGATTACGACGTCTCCGAAACTATACGTGTTTTAGAGGCTGAAATGCTTGAAGTTTCACAGAAACTCGAGTTTGAAAAGGCTGCCGTCATACGAGACCAAATAAATGAATTGAAAAAAGCTTCCGGGGTCGCCACCTCGACTCCAGTGAAACCTGAAAGGCGAAAGCTCAAATACAAAAAGTCCAGGAAAAGAAGATAGCATCACCAAGGTGAAATGAGGCTTTAGTCATTTATACTATCTTTAAGGTTTGAAATCGTTTCTTACCCTTTCTTCAACTATCTTTGGCTGTGTTCCCGACTCAGAAGCTAATCCAGCCGTTATCCCGGAGATGTAAGCTGTTGAAATTGAGGTGCCAGAAGAAAAATACTTTTGGTCATTATGCTCTACCATTGCTCCATAAGGAGCGGCCGCATCTATAAAGTCTCCACGATTTGCGAATGGTGCTATCGATCCGTCATTCATCACAGATGTTACTGCAAGGACATTTTCATAAGCTGCAGGAAAGGTATATGCAGTATCTGGTCTGTTGCCTGCTGCTGCCACAAAAACGACTCCCTTATCGGCTCCCTGGTTAATAACATCCTGCAGAATGGAACTAGGTTCTGGCCCTCCAAGACTCAAATTAATTATGTCGGCACCATTTTCTATGGCCTGCACGGTTGCTCTTGCTATAAGAAAAGTATTTGTTTGATCCTCTTGGCCGTAAACATCGACAGGAAGTACTTTGACATCAAAAACTTTTTCAGCGGAATCCGCCGTAGCTTCCAGACCTTGCATGATTGTCTGGAACATCGTAGATCCATGTGTCAGGGAATCTGAAGGCCCGTTTGTTTCTCCCGCGATGGATAAAGTCGGAAGAAGAAAGTCCGAAAATTCTGAAGTCTTATCTGAGTTGGAGATAGCCGTATCAATCATCCCAATAATCACAGAATCATCGGAAAGCCCTGGAGCCGATGTGATTTTTGGTTTTGAAGGATTAATGGCATATCCACGCTGTGAGTTACTCGGGCGGGAATATTTAAAATTATCCTCCACTGAACCAATACCATTGTTTTTCTCAAGAACTTTTTTTGCTAATTGAGTTGCTGTCTCATCTCCCAACTGGAGTCTGTAGGCATTGATTTCTGGAATGGACTCAAGGATTTTTGCTCCAAGCTTTTCGGCAACCTTATTAATATCTATGTCCGAGTTGTCCTTGAGCCTCACTATTATTTCATTACCAATTTTTTCTACAGAATATTCCCCAGACAATTCAGCTATTTCGAGTGGATCCACTTCCTGGCTGGCATCTGATGCCCTGCCTTTGAAAATTTTGAGCTGAATGAATTTGTGGCCTCTGGTCTTCAAAGTAAAAGTAGCCCCCCACGGGATGGCTCGGATGGCCTCTTTGGACTTTAAATTTTCGATTTCTGTCGTGATGGTGCCCTTCAATCCCGGTTGGATAAATATATCCCATTTCGTGAGGGTTTTTAGATATATCAGGAATTCTTTGATAGGGACATCTTGTGTGCGCGCCGAGAGCTTGTATTCAATTGGGTCCCAACGGATATAGCCAGATTCGTTTGGGAAGGCTAATTCCATGGTATGTTGTATTGCTCTGCTCTCACTAGCTTCCTTCGTCGATGTGACATTCTGTTCCGTCGCTGAACCTTGAATACCTAGCGACGCAACCAATACTAGGCAAATCAGAATCCATAGATTCATTGTTCCAAACCGAAACATACAGCGCATCTCTTTCAACCTGGACGATAATTTTAACAAGATTTCTGAATTCAGTAACCTAATATCGCTCATATATAAGCCAAATAAACCAAAAACTGATATTATTTTTTAATTTTGCGGCTTGACTTTATAAATGATTAGTTGCTGCGTATTTCGGTTTTTGATACTGTCGAGTCGTATGGCAGCAATCGGCCGATTTCAAAAAGGCGATGACATCTTTCATGGTAAAGTTGTCGACGGTGACCTTTTCAAGATGAAAGGAGACGTTTTTGGTTCTCCATCATTTTTAAAGAAGTCAATGCCCTGGAAAGGGGTGAAGACATTGGTTCCCGTTGTGCCTACAAAGGTTATCGCGGTAGGTCTCAATTATGCTGACCACGCTGCTGAATCCGGCAAGGAGGTCCCTAAATCGCCTCTTTTTTGGCTCAAAGCACCGTCGTCATTGCTCCCTGACGGGGGAAAGGTTGATATTCCTTTTGAAGATCATCGCGTAGATTTTGAGGCGGAATTAGCCATTGTCATCGGCAGAAGAGTAAGGAACGTCACCCCGGCAGCTGCTGCTCGATACATTCTCGGATACACTGTGGCCCAGGACATTAGTGATAGAGATATACAGAATTCTGAAAGCCAATGGGCCAGAGCGAAAAGTTTTGATACATTTACGCCACTTGGACCCTACATTGAAACGAAAATTGACCCCCACGGCTTAAAAATACAACTTTTTCAAAACGGGCAGCTCAGACAGAATTCAACAACATCACAAATGATTTTTAATTGTTTTGAGCTAGTCAGTTTTATCTCCACTAACATGACTTTGTTCCCAGGGGATGTTATTTTGACTGGAACTCCACCCGGTGTCGGGCCCATCACGAGTGGAGACAGACTTGAAGTGAGAATCCAGAATCTCAAACCTCTTGTAAATACAGTCAAATAGTCTATCCAGCTAGGCCTGATTTTTGGCGACCAATTCCTCACTATGTCACGTGAGATTTAATTTTATCCGGTGTGCAATCTGTCAAAGTGCTTGATTTAGTCTGAGCAAGCAGGGTTAATTGCTTTCTTATGCATTGGAGTAAAGCACTAATTCCCACACTGAAAGAGAGCCCATCTGAAGCTGAGATTGTCTCACACAAGCTCTTGCTAAGGGCGGGTTTGGTTAGAAAGCTGACCGGAGGACTCTATACGTTTCTTCCACTTGGAGTGAAAGTGTTAAGAAAGGTAGAGAGTATTATCAGGGAAGAGATGATCAGGGCAGGGGCAATGGAAGTCTTCATGCCCGCCTTGCAACCTCCTGAAATTTGGCAAAAAAGCGGCCGCTACGAAGCTGCAAAAGATGTGCTTTTTAAGGTCAATGACCGGGCGAAGAAGGAATGGGTTTTGGGGCCAACGCATGAGGAGGTTATAACCAGCGTCGTTGCCGGCGAAATTAACTCATATAAGCAACTTCCAAAGAATTTTTTCCAAATCCAAACAAAATTTCGTGACGAGATACGACCGCGGTTCGGTTTAATGCGAGCCAAAGAATTCATCATGAAAGATGCCTACAGCTTTGATTGTGATGACGATGGGGCCAATTCAAGCTACAGGTCTATGTATGATGCCTACGTGCGTATTTTTAAAAGGTGTGGATTGATTGCCCTTCCGGTAGAAGCAGACACAGGCGTTATGGGAGGGAGTTTCTCACACGAGTTTATGGTGCCTGCGGAAACGGGAGAAGATTTTATGGTCTATTGCGAGTCCAGCGGTTATGCGGCCAACTTAGAAAAGGCCACCAGCAAATTGGGGCCAGAATCCACAGGGCCGGCTGGTGCAACGGAATCACCGATAGAGGAATTTGAAACCCCGGGTGTCAAAACTATAGAGGATTTAACCCGCGAACCTTACGGCATTCCCGCGGCCCACCAAATTAAAACTTTAGTATTCATTGCTGAATCCAAACCCATCATATTATTAATTCGCGGGGATCATCAATTGAACGAAGCAAAGACAGCGGCGGCGATAGGTACTGCTGAATTTAGACCTGCGGAGCCGCGTGAGATTCGCGACTTATTGGGTGCTTCACCTGGAAGCTTGGGTGCTGTTGGGATCACTGGTGCTCCAATTTATGTCGATGCCATCTTGGATGGAAGCAAAGGAATGATAACTGGAGCAAATAAAGATGGGTTTCATGTTCGCAATGTTTCTGTTTCACGGGATATTTCCGCTGCCAAATGCGTAGATCTCAGAAACGTGGAAGAAGGTGAACCCTGTCCCAAAAGCGGTGAACCCCTAAAAATCCGGAGATCTATTGAAGTCGGTCATGTCTTCAAATTAGGAACCAAATACTCTGAAAGGCTTGGTGCTCAATTTCTTGATGCAAACGGGAAAACGCAACCAGCGATTATGGGGTGTTATGGAATTGGTGTTACCCGCACGCTTCAAGCGGTCATAGAGCAAAGCAATGATAAGTTCGGGATTTCTTGGCCAGTATCTATAGCTCCATTCGAGGTCTGCATAACAGCTCTGGACATTCATCCAGATTCAAAACCAATGCAAATAGCAACCTCCATTTACTCAGAGCTCCAGCATCTAGGGGTCGATGTTATTCTCGATGACAGGGATTTGAGACCAGGTTTTAAATTCAAGGATTCTGAGTTGGTTGGCTTTCCTTTGCGCCTGGGTATCGGTGAAAAGGGCTTGGCCAAAGGAGGCGTTGAATTCAAGCCTCGAGACGGTGAATTGGAAATCATTCCACCGGAAGATGTCGTTGAAAAGACCATGCAGTGGTTGAAAGAAAAAGCAGATGCTCTCAATCCAGACCTGTCGGAGGTATGAAATTTTCAGATCTGTCAGGAAAAAGTCACCGAAAGCATACAATTGTAAAATATATTTCAGGTGCTGCTATTAATAAGATTTAAATAAACCATCTCACATGATACGAAGACGCTCATTCTTAAAACAATCTGCTGGAGTTACTCTAGGTTTTTTTGGATTACACAGACTCATTGAAAATAGTCTTGGCGATCAAAAATATGAAAACCAAGTTCCCGGCTATGGCTTGCTTGAGAAAGACCCTCAAAGGATCATCGACCTTCCACCGGGGTTTTCCTACAAAATCGTAAGTCGAAGTGGGACCAAAATGCATGGCGGTCTATTCGTCCCTGGAAAGCCTGATGGAATGGCAGCTTTTCATGGCCCAGATGGAACAATTACGCTCGTAAGAAATCATGAATTGTCGCCAGAGCAGGTCTTCGATGGGCCATTCGGATTAAGAAATCAATTAAAGTCCAAGGTTCCGGGCTCAAAATTTTATGATATTGGAAAAGGTGCTTTTCCTCATTTAGGTGGCACTACAAATATCGTATACGACCCAAATTCGGATACGGTAGTTCACGAGTTTCTCAGCCTCGCAGGAACCTCTCGTAATTGCGCCGGGGGGCCAACTCCATGGGGGAGTTGGGTGACCTCTGAAGAACCAGGATCACTAGGCAAAGGCCAATTCGGAGCCAAGGGCCATGGCTACAATTTCGAGGTTCCATCTTTTTCGACTCCTAACATCGCAGATCCAATTCCACTCAAAGCCATGGGAAGATTTAGGCATGAGGCGGTCGCTGTGGACCCTAAATCGGGCATTGTTTTTCAAACTGAAGATCGAGATGACGGGCTGATTTATCGCTATATTCCTTTTGAAAAAGGAAATCTGTCCGCCGGAGGTAAACTCCAGGCTTTATGTATCCGAGATAAAAAAACATTTGATACTCGTAATTGGGAAAATGCAGGAGGAAAAGTTGTCGCCCAAAGTGATGTTTTAGATGTTTCTTGGGTGGACATGGAAGACATCGATAATGAGGATGATAAGCTCAGGGTGAGAGGTTCGGAAGCTGGAGCAGCGGTCTTTGCTCGAGGTGAAGGCATGTGGTATGGCGGCGGGAGCGTTTATTTTGCCTGTACGAGCGGTGGTGAACTCAAAAATGGTCAGATTTGGAAATACACTCCCAGCCCTTATGAAGGGTCAAGTTTAGAGGAGAAATTCCCGGGTAAGCTTGAGCTTTATATTGAATCCACAAAAGCGACTCTGTTAGAACGTGCAGATAATCTCACAGTGGCACCTTGGGGTGACCTAGTTATTGCAGAAGATGGTCCTGACAATCAGTTCCTTCGAGGTGTTACTTCTGAGGGAAAATTGTATACTCTGGCAAAAAATAGGTTCAACAACTCCGAGTTTGCTGGTGTTTGTTTTGCTCCTGAGCACGCGATTTTGTTTGTGAATATCCAAACACCAGGTATTACTTTAGCCATAACGGGTCCGTGGGAGCGATACGCAAAGGCTTCATAAATACCTTTTTCAAAAATAAAATTAGAAATGCTAAACGGGTGATTTGGTTTTTGCTATCAGTTTAATGTCACTGATCGTCATAGATTTATCAACAGCCTTGCACATGTCGTAAATAGTCAGTGCTGCTGCCGAAACTGCCGTTAGAGCTTCCATTTCAATTCCAGTTTTTGCCTGAATAGCTGCAGTAGCTTTTATCTCGATAAAAGGCTTAGGTTCTGAAAAAACTTCAAATTCAACATCAGAAAATTCAATAGGCAGTGGGTGGCATAGAGGAATCCATTCACCTGTTTTCTTTGTCGCTTGGATACCCGCTATCCGTGCCGTTTCAAAAACATTTCCTTTTGGAATAGATTTTTTGGTTATGAGATCTAGCGTTTTCTGTTCAATATAAATTTTTCCTGTAGCGATGGCTTTGCGATTCATGATCGGTTTTGCTGAGACATCCACCATCTTAACTCTGCCATCATCTGCAATATGAGATAATTTATTCCTGTCCATATCAAAAATTATTGCATCAAAATTTAGATATTCTGCCTCCACTCTGAAAGAGTTTGAACCATGAGTTCAAAATAATGAACCGGAGGAGAAACGTGCTTAGGAAAAGGGCCTGGGCCCAGGCCCAAAATGTCGTGTAAGACCAAAATTTGGCCATCACATGCATCGCCGGCTCCAATACCGATAGTTGGAATATTCAGTGAGGCAGTGATTTCATTAGCAAGGGCAGGAGGGACTAATTCCAAAACAATTCCAAATGCTCCAGCTTCTTGAATTCTCAAAGCATCTTTTTTAATGAGTTCAGCCTCCCGATTCGTTTTCCCTCTGACTTTAAATCCTCCATCTAGATGGGCCGTTTGAGGGAGAAGGCCTGCATGGCCGAGGACGTGAAATCCTTCATTATTCAATGCTTTAAGCTGAGGAAATATGGATTCGCCTCCTTCTAATTTAATAGCTTCTGCTCCCGCCTTGATAAAGGCATCAGCATGAGTCAGCGCCATTTCAGTTGTGGTATAAGAATTGGCGGGTAAGTCGGCGACGATTAAGGATTTCGGCTCAGCTCTCTTAACCGCCTTGATGTGGTGAATCATTTCATCCACAGTGACTTCCGTGGTATCTTTTTGACCCAATACGACATTTCCCAGCGAATCGCCAATCAAAAGGATGTCTACCCCAGCTTCGTTCACTAATTTAGCCTGAGGGTAGTCGTATGCAGTAAGAGCAGAGATTTTTTCTCCACGTTTCTTTTTCTCAATGAGTTCTAAAATGAGATCGTTTTTATCGGTATTCACAATTTAATGGCAAATGAATCCTGTATCTTAAAAAGCTGACATAAAAATAATTTTGCAAGAACATTCTAAGTATATCAACTGGCACCTTATAGGGCTGGTTAATTATCTGACCCTTTTTGGTCGCAAATTCCCAATAAATTCTCGAAAAAGATGTCAGGTGAGATACCGGTTGCTATCGGTTTTTACAGGCGATTTTAAGATACTGAAAACTCGAGTTGAAGTCTTCTGAAATTTGGTATTAATAATCCTACTATTCGACGGAAAGAACTGCTTCACCATGACAGTTATATTCGACTTAGACTACACCTTATTGGATACAGATGCATTTAAAAATGCTTTGTGCGCATCACTGGGAATCACCATTGAAGAATTTAATGGTCATTCCAAAGAGCTTTTTTCGGGGCCACCACCGAGGCATTATGATCTTCATGACCATATTAGGTATTTGGTTGGTCCAAACTCCAGTTCCATTGAAGCATTACATCAAGCATGCGACGATGAAATTAAGAAACGGATGGACAAGTTTTTATTTCCCGATTCATGTAAACTCGTCGATAATTTTATAAATGCCGGTTGGGACGTGCATCTTATGACTTTGGGGTCTCCTAGGTTTCAAGAATGGAAAGTTGCGGGTCTGCATTCTTTAAATTCAAAATTTTCTAAAATAATATATGTCGGGACTAAAAAGCTCGATTTTTTATACGACTACTTCAAATCGGAGGACATTGTACTTTTGGTCAATGACAATGCTCGTGAGTCACTAGAAATCGTACAATCTTTGCCCAAATTAACAATTGCTCTAGTCGATGGGGGATATTGTCATAATGTAGATCATGGTTTGGAGACTTTTAAACTTGCACAGATCGATCCTTCACAGTTCTCTAGCACTGATTTAAGTCAATGAACGATTACTCAAAAGATCCAAAGTCAGTCATCGAGGTCAAGGGTTCTGAGCTTCACGGCAAAGGAGTCTTCGCTATCCGGCGTATTGAAAAAGGTAGCAGAGTCATACGCTACAAAGGCCAAAAGATTACAAATGAAGAGGGGGCCGAGCGGTATGACGAGGATAAAATGGAAAGCCACCATACCTTTTTGTTCTGCTTGGACGATGATTATTGCCTCGATGGAGGAAAAAAAGGAAATGAGGCCCGCTTTATCAATCATTCCTGTAATCCTAACTGCGAGGCGATTCAGGAAGGTAATAAGATCTTTATTGACGCCATAAAGAAAATTCGACCTGGTCAGGAACTTACATTTGACTATGCCCTTCACAGTGATGGGCAATTATCTGATGATTGGGAAGAATTCTATTCATGCGGATGTGGCTCCAAAAATTGTCGAGGTGTGATGCTTTCCGCCGAGGAAATAAAAGGAAAGAAAAAAACTAAATCTTCCCCAAAAAACAAAAAGACCAAAAAAACTAAAAAGAAGAAAGGTTAAGGCATTTGGGACTCGCTTTATTTACTAACATGTCCGTTTGCTTTGAATGATCTGTTGAGGTAACTCATAAAGAGCTCCGATCTGGTCGCTTTCTCGATATTATTTAATCTTCTGTATGAATCTGCAAGATTTGAGCATATACGGAGCAGTGTTGAGCGACTAGTCGTGGGCGATAATAGCGAGTTTTTAAATTCCAGCCCTAAAGCTACAGCCAACCTCATACAATCTCTTCGAGTAAGAATTCTCCCTTTGTTATATGGGTCAATATATATCTCCTCCTTATTATTTTGAAAGCGAATCAGGAAGTGCCCAGGAATCCCAATCCCGGTAATAGGGAGATGAAGGCGTAAGCCTAAAAGCCAAATAAGTGCCGACATTCCGACTGGATTCCCTTTACGATTATCAATCACTTTATTGATGTAATTGTTTTCAGGTGAATAATAGTCGTCCTGGTTCCCTCCAAATCCCTCCTCTTCAAAGAGGTATCGATTAATTTCCTCGATGATGTCATGTGGGCTTTCGAGGTGCACAATTCGATCAAGGATAGATGAAACAAAATAATCAAGGAGTGCTTTATACCCATCTACGTTGATGTGTGGGTATTCAGTTTTGGCAAGAGCAAATAAGCCTTCCTCTAGGTCAAGGTGCTCCGGCTGGGTGTGGCAGAACATCAGAAAATGCGCTTTACTGCACATTGAAAAATGTTTGCTTATAAGCATCATCGCATTATTTCTAACCGTATGTGTATTCGATAGACGACATGCCTTCAGCCACTCTAGGTATTTATCTGGATTTTTGAGAATGAGATTTTGAATGGCCTCGTAAGTCTTCGGATCCTCATCACCGAGCAAAATTTCAAGATTTCTTCTTTCATCCTTACTGAGGAGACTTGCCTGAGATTTCTTTATTAATTTGTTCATTGTTGGCCTTTCAAATCAAATGAAACTTTTCGGTCTCAATCGGATTGTGGGTATTAATGGTATGGACTGTCCTTCCAAAATGACTCGGTAACCTTTTTTCGAACTCGAAGACTTTTTTGTGGATCACCTTCATTTCTAGTTTGTAATTTTGATAACTGGAGTGAAATTTCGCACAACCGAGATATGTGGATACGAGGACAAAATCTAAGACCAGCACCAAATGGGCGTGGTATGGGATACCATGTGAGATAACATAGGATTCAAATAAAATTTGTCCCCATGTGAGTATGAATGCGGATAATGCCAAAAAAGGTAAATTCCACAATCTACGGCTCTGATTGCCGAGGTGCATGGCCAAATAATAAACACCTCTCACCAGCTGAAAAGACCATTTCTTCGCTATTTATTCACAAGTTATTTGCGAATATGCCATTTTAGCGGATCGGCGTGACTTTGGGAAAATCCCAAAAAACTTTTGGTTGAGAATATTTATTTCCCCGCCGTCACGTTTTGCTCAGCTAAACTCCATTCATTTGAAGTTTAGCTGGTATCAGCCCAAGTCGCAGATTGATAGAAATTTTTTCCACACTGTCTCTTCGTCAGACCTCAAGTTAGGGGTATAGTTTTTCACTTGGAATGAGTCATGCACCAATTTTCGAATTTCACGCAGGCTAGACCCAGTTAACGTAGCATGCTGAATTAAAACATTACCGAGAGCTGTCGCCTCAACTGGGCCCGCTGCAACTTTCACTTTGCAAATATCAGCGGCAAGTTGGTTTAATAATTCATGCTGACTTCCACCTCCTACGATGTGCAAAACATCGGATTTTTTTCCTGTGAGTTGTTCCAATTCAATGAGAGTTTTTCGATAGAGTAGGGCAAGACTATCAAGCGCACATCTCAGAAATTGCCCTTTGCTATTTGGTTCTGGCTGACCTGTCTCATTGCAGAATTTTCTCATGGCGTTTGTCATTGAATCTGGAGCTATAAATTCATGTGACGATGGGTTAATGAGCGAGCGAAACCCCTCGGCCTCCGATGCCAAATCTGACATCTCTTTGTATGACAGGTCTTCGCCTTGTTTGAGCCACTCTCTCCGGCACTCCTGTATTAGCCACATCCCGCTGATATTTTTTAATAATCTAATGGAATGTCCATAGCCTACCTCATTAGTGAAATTGAATTCTCGGCACATTGGAGTCAAGATCGGCTCACGAAGTTCTAGTCCCATTAAAGACCAGGTACCTGATGAGAGGTAAGCCCAATTATTTCCCTCTGCAGGTATAGCTGCAACAGCAGCTCCAGTGTCGTGGCTACAAGTAGCAATAATAAAAGGGGGAGATCCTTTATGCCCAATTCTATCTTGGATTTCCTTCTTAAGTCTGCCAATGGTTTTCCCTGATTCTACGATCTCAGGGAACATGCTTTTTCTTAAGCCTGTTTTTTCTATAACCCTATCAGACCATTTCTTTTTATGGGGGTTGTATATCTGTGTGGTGCTGGCCATGGAAACTTCATAAACAGGCCTGCCGCCTAGTTTGTGATTAATAGCATCTCCAACGCCCAAGATAGTTTTCGCTTTATTAAGTTTAGCCTCCGGCTCCGCCATGACCTGGTAAAGTGTATTTAAAGGCATGTGCTGAATACCGGTTTCTGAGTACAAATTTTCTAGAGATATTTTATCGAATGTATTTCTGACCCCTTGTTCTGTGCGGGAATCTCTATAATGGTGTCCTGGTAAAATCCACTCACTCTGATCATCAAATAGGATATAATCTACCCCCCAAGAATCTACGCTGATGGACTTTGGTTCAAAGCCTTCTTTGATTGCTTTTTCCAGTCCGATAATGCTGTTTTCTAGGAGTTCATCATGGTGCCAAAACATACTCCCGTCATCATTTTTTGAGACACGATTCTGGAATCGATGCAGCTCAGTTAATTGAACCGCACTATTTGAAACTTCACCTGCTATGACTCGACCACTTTCCGCACCCAGATCGATAGCCAGATAACATCCCGAGACTTGATTCATATTCCCTTTCTTTAGCTGAAATTAATTTATGCGAGTTTGAGCTGTCTTTGCCTATATGCTTCGTCTGACCTGCCTGCGATTCTTTCTACCTCGGACTGAGGAAGAAAGACAGGCCCCCCCAAATGGGCTGCCCCTAAGAATATTTTTGCAGCCTTATCTGCCATAAGGATTGTGGCCAAAACAGAGGCCCAGCTTTGACCTAGCCCGATAACTCCATGGTTTTTTAAACAAATCAAACGCGGAATATATCCACAATTTTGTACGAATTGATCAGTTGCTTTAGCTATCTCTCCTGCCAGAGGAAGCCCCGGATCGGCATAATCGACAAAAACTGATTGCTTACCGCAGCATACCACTTCGTCCGGGCAAGTTCGATAATCGGCAAAATCTTTTGCTTTTGGTGAGCATAATACCTGGTTACAGCTGACAGGGTGGCAATGACCAACAAAATTCACTCCCTTCAAGTTTAGCAACCAGGCGTGAAACATTATTTCCAGGCTTGGCTTTTTGCTATCTTTAGATACCCGAGATTCCATCAAAGCTTTATTCAAATTTTCATCCGTCACATCAGGATCCTCCATTAAATTTAACACTTTATCGAATCTGCAGGCAGTAACGTCCTGGTCAGTGAGTGTCCTCAATGAAGAACCACTGGCTTTAACTAAAAACTTTTCATCATCAAGCTTTGTCGAAGTATTTCCTTCGCCCAGGATGGCTAGCTGTCTCTTTTCCAGGCCCAGCTCATGAGATAATTCTAATAAATCTCTAGTTTTTTCATTCATGGCTGATCTCATTTGAACCGCCCCATCCTGCCAAAACAAGCGAGATTTGCCTTTTTCTGGATATCTTCGAGCATTTCTTTAAAATTTTGTTTATTTGAGTTGACCTTTTTCTCTGCTTTAAATAAAAAAACAATCCATTTGATTCCAGAGTAGCTCAATGGTAGAGCGGGTGACTGTTAATCACTAGGTTGTAGGTTCGAGCCCTACCTCTGGAGCCAACATTCCAATATCCCCCTCAGTGGCTTTCCTATACCAATCCGTTCAAGGCCTTGAGAAACCCCACCATCCTATTTGAAAATATGGCTGAAAAGTATCTCACCAATGGCCGAAGCTTCTACATTTCTGCACGTGTAAAAGGGGGGAAGAAGTTCTTCCGATTAAGGTGGAGAGTAGACAAAACGAGCAAAGAAAAGCAGTTTCCAACCGCTGAGATGGCCAAACAATATGCGCGCGATCTGGCTAAGCGAATCCCCGCAGGTTCACTCGGTCTAGTTGGGAAAAATGCGCTTGAATACCAGACCATGCAGGAGGAAATTCCTGAAGGTTGGTCAATTTACGAGGTTTTCCAGCTGGGGATGAGAGAAGTCGAGAAAATCCAGGAAAAGGAGTTTATAGCTCCCCGCGATATAATGGAGGTCATCGAGGAATACATCGAACAAAAGACAGGCAGTAAAGAGTATGTCAGGGTTCTTAGGAATTATTTAAGGCAGTTCTCAAAAGCTTTCTCCTGCCCCATGAAAGAAGTCACACCTCAAGACATTCAATTATTCCTGAGAAATTATCCAAAAGCCAAGAAGACTATAAGTCAGATGTCCGATTATCTTCACTCATTCTTTAAATGGGCACAGGAAACAGGGAACTACTCAAAGGTTGAATTGAAATGGTCAGTGGAAAAACCAGTAGCTAAAGAGGTTCAAATATACTCGATTGAGGAGGCGAAGGCGCGGTTTAAAAATTTTTTCTCAGATTAGATTCCAAGGACAACTAAATCATAATCTGTTAATGAGGTAAGGAAACAGGACCCGAGGTGATGGTTCTGTAAAATTGATGAGCAGGTGTCAATACGGCATAGAAAATTATT
>CBFHOE010000009.1:0-228075 GCA_965657355.1 Limisphaerales bacterium
CTGATAAAAACATAGAGAGTCGGATATTCTTCATCTATGATCTCTGGTTCGTTCTGTTTGAGATAATTCTTAAAGTTCTGGGATGCTTTGTAAGCGAATATGCGCTTGACGGATGAATGACAAATATCCAACCACAAAAACCGCGCAGGATTTGATTCCAATTATGATTTGTTTACAGATTTAATGTTCTCAGATGATACTACAAATGAACTATTAGCCCTTATACAATACTGGAGAACGAACACTCAGGAAGGTGTAAATTTAACCAAATGGATGAATATCCAAAACAACATTTTTTCTGAATCTAAAAAATAGAATCCCCTAAAGTTTACAATTAAAAATAATTTTCCATTACAAAATTATACCATCACTCAAACAAAGATACTATAGCCGCAATTGAAGCCCCTAGAGATGCTAACAAGGCCAGCATCTGACCCGATTTTTTGTGCCACTTCGTTAATTAAAACCCATTGTAAAAGCCCGGGTTTCCCATTACCTCGAATTGAGTGATCTAGATTCTTAACCATGACTTTGGTGTCATGGACCTCATCTTTGAGGTGCCGTAAATATTCCTTGATTTGAATGACCTCTTCTATCGTCATTTTCCAGCGTTGATCTTGTCATGTACTGGTGATTCTGAAAATGCAGCCATGATCACCCCAACCAGTAAAACGATACCAACGATAATGCACGATCGATGTTCAGGCGATACTTCAACACCGAAGATTGCAATGATTGGAAATACGTCAGCCAAAATATCACTCGATTAAAAACCTATTTGATAAAGAAAAAAGATAGAATACTTTTTCGCGAAGCGCCCTATGGGCTTTTAAGCAAAGAAAGACAAGAAACATGAATGCAATCGAGGCAATATTTAAAAGAAGATCGGTCAAGCAATACGATCCAAAATATAAGATATCTCCGGAAGATGAAAAAAAACTTTTTGAAGCAACCATTCAAGCCCCTACCAGTTTTAATATCCAGCATTGGAGATTTATTGTCGTTCGAGACCCTGCGGTTCGTGAAAAGATCCGAAAGGAATATGGAAATGACCAAGCTCAGATGACGGATGCCTCTCTGTTGATCATATTCACAGCTGATGTAAAAGCCTGGCAAAAAGATCCAGCAAGGTATTGGCAAAATGCTCCAAAGGAAGTGGCCGATTTATTGGTGGGTTGGATGGGACCATTTCACGAAGGTAGAGAATGGCTACAGAGGGATGAGGCGCAGCGTTCGATTGGGATGGCCATGCAGACATTGATGATCGCAGCCAAAGAGATGGGATATGATTCCTGTCCCATGATTGGCTTCGATATTGAAAAAGTTGCCGAGCTCATCAATCTGCCCGAGGACCACGTTATGGGTCCCATGGTCGCTATTGGAAAGGGAATTAAAGAAGCATCACCAAAAGCTGGACAATTACCGTTAGAGGAGCTTGTCAAAGACAATACGTTTTAAGTCCAACAAAAACCATAGTGAATTCCAACTAGAAAAAAATGAACCATCCATCCTCATCAGTGAAACTTAGAAAGTCTGGAGACCGGGGACAGGGGAACCATGGTTGGCTTCAATCCAAGCACACCTTTAGTTTTGCTGAATATTATGATCCAGGTCATATGGGGTTTCGATCCCTGAGAGTCATAAACCAGGATAGGATTAAACCAGGAATGGGATTTCCAAGCCACCCACATAAAGATATGGAAATCTTCAGTTACGTTCTCGAAGGCACGCTGCAACATAATGATAGCATGGGAAACGGAAAATCTCTCGAACCTGGACAAATCCAACTCATGAGTGCTGGCAGTGGAATAACTCACAGTGAGTACAATCCTTCAAAAACTAAGGAATTACATTTTCTCCAAATCTGGATAGAACCAAGTATAAATGGACTAAAGCCGTCATACACGGAGTGGCACCCAAAACTTGGCGAAATCGATGAAAAGACATTAGTCATTTCCAAAGACGGAAGGGACGGTGCAGCTTTAATCCACCAAGACGTAGAAATCTATAAAGTCCAACTCGCCCCTGGCAAGTCCACGAACCACCAGCTTACTGCGGGCAGAGGAGTGTGGCTTCAGGTCATCACCGGTTCATTAATATTTAATGGTATTACCCTTGATTCGGGTGACGGTGCTAGCCTTGAGGAATCAGGAAATATTCATATTCAGGCAAAGAACGAAGAAGTAGCAGCTTTACTATTTGACTTAAATTGAAATCAGAGTCGAATAGATGCTTACTCCCCCAAAGTGACTATCCGGATTTGAATTAGATAAAAAACCGGATTATTCATCTGCAAATTGTTAATTCAAAGATACAAAATCGAGATATAAAAATTGCCTATCAAGAGATGGAGACAATAAAATATTAAGAATACAAAGAGCCTTGGAAAACACAGTGAATAGCTTTCTCAATTACAGAAAAACATTAGCCCTGAGCATGTCCATGAATGCGAATAAAACTGGCGGATATGTTATTAAGACTCGAAAGATATCCTTTTGTTTCTGTAACCGTTGACCTTTTGAACCACCTGATTGAGCGGGCATTTAGTAATTTTAGGATGAATGTTTCCGATTAATTTGAATTCGATTGAGATAAGAAAACTCAATGATGTCACAAATCCAGTTTCATCAATCATCGGGTGGGAATAGAATCATCGAGAATAATTAAAATGTGGCATCGGATATGAGTCGTTATTTTTATTCCAAGAAGCTTTGAGGCCCTCTCTGAACAAACAAAAGCATTTGAGGTCACTACAAGGAAAAAAAGCTATGATAAAAATAATTACAAACTAAGCACACCACAGTAATCGGCTTCACGATCCTGAGATGCCAATGAGTATCGTCACAAAAATCCATTCATACCATTTGGAAAGAGCTATTCGGTAAGTTTTAATAGATCTTCTTCAGAGATAATCTTTACTCCTAATTTCGTCGCCTTATCCAATTTTGACCCAGCATCCGTACCGGCAACCAAGTAATCTGTTTTTTTAGAAACCGAGGATGAAACTTTTCCACCATGGCTTTCAATAATGGAGGCTGCTTCACTTCTTTTCAGGCTTGGTAAAGTTCCTGTGAGAACAAATATTTTGCCTTCAAGCACGTGAGAATTCAGTGATTGTTGAGAAGATTGATAGATCTCCGTAGTCAGCCCGTGTGATCCCAGCTCTTCAACAAGTTTTTTATTTAGATCATCTCGGAACCAGAATGATATACTTTTGGCAACGATTTCCCCAACATCTTCAATTTCGATGAGTTCTTCGATTGAGGCCTTTGAGATAGAATCGAGAGATTTCATTTCTTTTGACAGACGCTTTGCTGTAGATTTACCAACATGTGGGATACCAAGAGAAAAGATTAGACGCCACAAATCCCTGGTTTTACTTTCCTCAATTCCTTTTATAAAGTTACTGGCTGATTTTTCAGCCATACGCTCTAAGCCGACAACTTGATTTGCAGTCAACTTATAGAGGTCTGCGGGATTTTTCACCAAGCCTTGACTGACGAGCTGACGAACCAGAACATCACCACCGCCTTCGATATCCATGCCACCTCTGGAGCACCATTGAAGAAGCCGCCCACGAATCTGAGCATCACAAAATTGATTGGGACATTTATATATTGTATTGCCAGAAGACTCATGGATTTCCTTTATTATCTCACTGGAGCATTCAGGACATGAGTTTGGAAAAGTATATTCTGTCTCCTCCCCGGTTCGTTCATCCACAAGAGCTTGCACAACAGCAGGGATCACCTCCCCTGCTTTTTCTATTATGATAAGATCACCGATTAAAACACCCTTTCTTTTCATGTCATCCTCGTTGTGCAAGGTCGCGCGAGAAATAGTACTTCCAGCTACTAAGACAGGCTCGAGTTCAGCAACAGGAGTCAAAACTCCGGTGCGCCCTACTTGAATAGTGATATCTTTCAACCGAGTGATGGCTTGTTCTGATTCGAACTTATACGCCATTGCCCACCGAGGTGCCTTGGAGGTGTTTCCAACCTGATGGCGTAATTCGATATTGTTTAATTTAATGACAGCGCCATCGGTCTCGTAAGGCAACTGCTTCCTCAGTTCGCTTAGCTGATTTAAAGAATCCAATATTTGATCAGCAGTTTTACATAACCAAATTTTTTGAGGTGATGGAAGGTGTAAAGATTTGAGTAAATCAAGAAAATCCAAATTTGTATTTAAGGGATTGTCGAGATCAATTTGGCCAAATCCGTAGAGAATTATATCGAGAGGTCTTTCAGAAACCTGTTTTGAATCGAGTTGTTTGAGTGATCCGGCTGTTGCATTCCTTGGGTTGGCAAATGGGGCATCGCCTGCCAATCTCCTTCTTTCATTCATATTCATGAAACCATTCCTGGGCATAAAAACTTCACCACGAACTTCTAGAATAGGACCGGGTGAAAAAGGTAATTTTATCGGCAAAGACCTAATTGTTTTAATGTTCTCAGAAATATCATCTCCAATGGCACCGTCCCCTCTCGTCATCCCTTTGGAGAATTGACCATTTTCATACCTCACAGCTACTGCCACACCATCAACCTTTGGTTCAACAGTAAATTCAAATTCCTGATCTGGGAGCAATCTTTCAAGGCGAGCAATGAATTGAGTAATCTCTTCGGGAGAGTATGTATTATCCAAGCTTAGCATCGGAACCTGATGCTCGATTTGATCGAAGTGATCAAGCGGTTCCCCACCCACTTTTTGAGTCGGTGAATCTGGAATGACCATTTCAGGGTTATCGCGTTCAAATTGCTCCAATTCTTTGTAAAGAGTATCATAATCTCGGTCTGAAATAGTTGGCTCGGCCAAAACATAATAAGCGTAATCATGTTTCTTAAGCTTAGCTACAAGGTCCAAGTAATCTTTATTCAATTCAGGCATCTAACTACGTATGTCTTAAAACAAGTTAAAGGATTGGTATTGGCGATCATTTTATAATAAAGACAAACCCTAAAATGAAATTAATTCAAGATCACTCAATTTTTTAATTTCTGAATGGTTATCAAATGACATAATGGTGAGCATGCGCATTCCAGTTAATCAAACCACAAGTAAGGTATTCTTTGGGGTCATTTCTTTTTTGGTTTTGCACAGCCTCTCGGGGCAAAATGTCGAATGGACTCATTATTTGGGCGACAAGCACAGCCGGCAATATTCAGCAGCTAATCAAATAACCGCCGAAAATATATCAAAGCTGACATTAACATGGTCTTACACAACTGGTGGGTTGGACAAAAATGACAGGTCTCAAATCCAATGCAATCCGATAATGGTGGGAGGAATCTTATACGGGACAACACCAGATCTTAAAATATTTGCCCTTGATGCAAAAAGTGGTGCAGAAATCTGGACATGGGATCCCAAAAACGAGCCTGGACTAACCACTTCTGGCGTCAATAGAGGATTAGTTTACTGGCCAAAAGAAAAACGCATACTTTATGGAAATGATCGCTTTTTGCACGCCTTGGATGCGAAGTCGGGGAAGAGGGTTCGTTCATTCGGTGACGGGGGATCCATAGATCTTAAAAAGGGACTAGGACGCAACATTGAGAAACTGCAACTTCAAGCAAATACTCCAGGAATCATTTTTAAAGATAAAATAATTATTGGAATGCGACTTGGCGAAGGCCCTGCGCCTGCCGCACCAGGACATATTAGGGCATATAATCTTTACTCAGGTGAATTGGAATGGAGATTCAATACTATTCCACAACCTGGTGAATTTGGATATGAAACATGGCCACCCAATGCCTATAGGTATATAGGGGGTGCAAATGTCTGGGCAGGTTTCTCAGTCGATGAAGAACGGGGTATAATTTTTTGCCCAACCGGATCTGCAGCATTTGATTTTTGGGGTGGGAACCGATTAGGTGACAATCTTTATTCCAATTGTCTAGTCGCCTTGGATGCGAATACCGGAAAAAGAATTTGGCATTATCAATTTGTGAGGCACGACCTGTGGGATAGAGATCTACCCGCCCCACCAAATTTAATGACAATCACTCGCGGCAGGAAAAAAATTGACGTGGTTGCTCAAATTACCAAATCGGGGCATGTTTTTGTATTCGATAGAGAAAATGGGGAACCTATTTATCCCATTAAAGAAATTCGGGTTCCTCCTTCAACTTTAGAAGGCGAGGCAACGGCGCTATTTCAGCCAATACCTACAAAACCATTACCTTTCTCTCGCCAACTTTTTACCTACGATGAAATAAACGATATCTCACCTGAAATTCATGCCGATATTCTGGAACGTTTCTCCAGAGTTAAACCTCACACTCCCTTCATGCCACCCAGTATGGAGGGCACTATAATTTTTCCCGGATTCGATGGAGGTGGAGAATGGGGCGGCGCGGCAGCTGATCCGAACGGTATATTATATATCAATGCTAATGAAATGCCATGGATCCTCACAATGGTGAAAACAAAGAATGCAGGTGAAGATTCAGTCAGTAATGGTGAAGCAATTTACACGCAAATATGCGCTGTCTGCCACGGAGTGGACCGTATGGGAAACACAGCGCAGAAAGTGCCTTCACTAGTCGATCTTGGCAACAAAATGAAAAAGGAAGAAATATTGAAGTTGTTAGAGACAGGCAGAGGGGTTATGCCATCTGTTGCATTTTTGAAAGAGTCACAGAGAGAAGCCGTGGTGAGTTACTTACTTGGGGAGGCATCTAATGAGACAAAGGCTGAAGATTACGAAGATCGTGATGTTCTTGGCAGGTCCCCCTATTCCTCGACAGGCTATCATCGATTTTTATATGATAAAAAGTACCCAGCAGTAAAACCACCATGGGGCACATTGAATGCTATTGATATCAACACCGGAGAATACCTCTGGAAAGTACCACTCGGAGAATGGCCGGATCTTGCGGAAAAAGGAATCCACAATACAGGCACTGAAAATTATGGTGGTCCTGCGGTGACCGCTGGAGGGTTGGTTTTTATTGCCGCGAGTCGAGACGAGCATATCCGTGCCTTTGATCAAAAAACAGGTAAAGAACTATGGAAATTTAAATTACCAGCAGCTGGTTATGCAACTCCGACCGTATATTCGATAGACGGCAAGCAATTTGTTGTCATTGCCTGCGGAGGTGGAAAAATTGGAACCAAAAGTGGAGAATCATACCTTGCATTTTCACTCTCGAAGGAGTGATGGGCATAAATGAGCAGGGATTATTCGATTATAAGATCCCATTTTTATAATTAGTAAAAAGTATTGGGTAATTTGTCGCTAGTAATAGTAATGATGGTATTGGACTAAAGCCGCATTTTCATAGGCATTGACCGTATCATTGAGTTTAATATGATAAAATTATGGACAAAAACTGGGAGATGAAGACACGAGAAAGTTTTCGCCGAGCGAGTCTCGAGGACTCGCTTGTTGAATTCATTGGCTCAGTGGACGAAAGCGAGCAATTTGAAGGATATGGCGCAAGATTTAATGCAAAGTGTGTTGAATCGGTCACAGAAGCACTGAAAGACCATTCCCGAGCCCTACAGCAACATCAAGATTCAGTTAATCGTGTTCATGGTGCCATTGCGAATATCCAAAAGTTACTTTGGGTAATGGCAATATGTTCCATCACTTTAGTGATTGGAAACTTTTTGCCTGGTAACAAGGGAATATCGCCAACATCAGTAGCCAAGAATAAGACAGGTGAAAATTCAAACCTTCTGGTTTCGCCGTCTCCAATTCCAAAGGCCCAGCCCAGTTCATTTGATACCGAGGATAAAATAGCTGGCGAGCTCAAAAACATACAAGGAAATCTGGGAATGAATATTTCCCCAAGAAATAGTAATTCGGGTATTGAAAATGACGACCTTCTGAAACCCAGTCGAGTCGACCTGATTAATAGAATCAAAGAGCGATCAAAAATTTCAGAGTCCGACAAAAATTCATCAACAAAATCACTACCTTACTAAAGTAGTGATTTGGGGATAACCAAAGTCGCTTGGATTGCCTCCATATCCAGCCATTCAAATGGTGGGAGTGATCCCAAGATTGATTTTTTATAATACCAATTGCAAGTCCAGCAGCAGTAGCGAGATAAGTTCACCAAAAGAAAATTCTAGGGGTGAATGAAGTAACAAATTGTCCTTCAGCTTACATAAAAAAAGAGTGGCTGAGACTCAGCCACTCTTTTTTGCCATTTTGCAAAATTCAAGAGCCATTACTTTTTCTTCAAATGGTAATCGGCAAAATCTAGAAATCTCGCCCAATCATAAGATTGAATCGAATGACCGCCTTCGCGTGTATGATAGCCCACACTGGATTCGATGATAGGTTTCCGCTCTTCCGGTTGTGAAGGGCTCTCCAATCCTTTCAAGCCCAGTAGCCTGTATACCTCACTCGCATGAAAAGCAGAAAGATACTCCCCTCTTGAGTCAGCCCAAGTATCATCCGTAGAACTATGCACATAAACAGCGCGAGGCGCTATACAGGCAAGGAGTAAATGTTGGTCAACTGGCAGATCATCTTCTTGCTCCACGAATTTCCAAGCATTTCTACAGAGCCAATAAGGAAATCTCGTCACCATTTTCTTTAATGTTTCACCGGATTTCCGACGCCATAACGCAGCTCCAGCACAACCAGATTGAGCGGATATAGCAACAGCAATGCGCTCGTCTTGGGCGGCGGTCCAGAGCGCAGCCTTTCCCATTTTTGAATGCCCCATGATGGCGATGCGAGTATGGTCAATATCCTCGTCAGTTTCGAGGTAGTCCATTGCCTTCATTGCTCCCCAGGCACATGTAGCAAGAACGCCCCATTCGTGGGCCTTGGGAAAGCTCTGCCCCTTGGGATAAGTCAGACCGTGAATACTTTTAAGAAATTCAACTTCGTTATGTTTGACCAGGTCTTGTTGATATACGGCACAAAAGCCATAGCCGCGCTTAAAGATATCTCCTAGTGGCCAGCCATTCTTCAAATAACCTTTTCTAATTTTCGAAGCATCAAAATCGTTTGATTGAGTATTATTAAAGCTATGTTTTAAGAAAGCTGGAGCGGGTTTCTCGACCCCATTCGGTACGAAAACCAGAAAGTGCATCTCCTTTGAGCCTTTGTCGTTGGAGAATATAATTTTGACATCTTTTCTGGTCGCCAATCCTCCCATAAAATTGGGATCTTTTTTTACTATTTCATATCGCACTTCAAGATTTTCAGCCTCACCCGGAACCCTTCCATAGATAAGGTTTGAAAAAAGAGATAAAATTTCTGGCCTTCTAATTGAAAACCAATCCTCTTTAGTCGTGATTTTCTTTCCATCTGAAGTCACTAAAGCGGGGGGAAGATCATATTCGGGCAATCTTTCCTCATTGTAGTTAACATCTTTATCATACTCTTTTGGTTCCCGAGCCTTCAAAGGCTGGATTGGAGCGACAAACCCAAATAAGAGCATGGCCGTTATCATTATTTGCAGATTTCTCATGGATGTAAGGATGATATTCCAGTGCATTCCTTAAATCTAGAAAACTATCTGTTGGATTCTCAGATATTTTCTCGTGCACTTTCAGACTCATGTGAGCGAATCATAAGCCACGAAACTGGATTCATGCTAAAAATCCGCAATAGAGGCGTCAATTTATGATTCTCACGGGCTATCACCGGTTCGATAGAAATAGATATTAAACTGAGGTATTAACTCAAAAATGAAAGGATAACCCTCCCGACTGGACTATACCTGAGAATTTATTCTCCGATGTGGTCAGTTTGGAAAATTTATATTATTATTAAGTAAGGCATCATGATGAATCCATTATCGAGCTCACCACAAACGGACCCAAGCCAAATACTTCGTTACCGAGATCGACAATACGCAGCAGAGCTTATCGCAGCATTGTTGTTGAAGTACGATTTTTTCAGTTGGCTTTCACACAAGAATGGGGCTACCACTGAAGAAATAAAAAAACAGTTTGGCTGGGCTGCACGACCATGCGATGTGGCCCTTACTCTTTGTCGGTGCAACAATTTTATCACCTCCACTGAAGAACATCATGAAATAACAATTTTGGGACGGGAGCATTTAGTCAAAGGGTCTCAGTGGTTTTTAGGTCCATATTACAAACCGATTGAAGACACCCCCATTGTGGATTCTTTCCTGGAGGTTATGAAATCTGGCAGACCAGCCCAATGGCAAGCTAATGAGGATGGCGATGATTGGCATGAATCAATGATGGATGAAGAATTCGCCAAAAGCTTCACGGATTTAATGAACTGCAGAGGCACTGCCTTTGGTCAAGCTCTTGCCCATGGGCTGACTCCATGGATGGACGGAAAGAAAACGCTCCTCGATATTGGTGGTGGTTCGGGAATTTATTCATCAACATTGGTCTCTACATTTCCAAACTTAAACGCGACTGTATTTGAACAATCGCCAGTCGATGATATAGCTCGCAAGGAGATTAGGAATCATGGTCTTGATGGCAAAATAAAAGTCATTACTGGAAATATGTTTAAAGATAATTGGCCAAAGGAGGCGGATATTTTGCTGCTGTCCAATGTTCTTCACGACTGGGATTTTCCTGAAGTGGAGACTCTCATAGAGCTCTCCGCCTCCTGCCTCAAGCCTGGCGGACTTCTTGTTATTCACGAGGCATTTTTAAACAACGACAAGTCCGGACCTCTTGCTGTAGCTGAATATTCCGCTCTTCTAATGAACATTACACAAGGGAAGTGTTATTCCCCTTTGGAATATGGAAAACTATTGGAACAAAATAGTTTTCGCGTCGGAAGCTATCACGACACTATATCAGACCGAGGATTCATGACGGCAGTCAAAACATAAACTGGGAGTGGAACCTATACAAGGGTTTATGCTAATCCTGCATAGACACGGTGCGTGTCATCAAGATCATCCAATTTGCTCATAAACTCCTGAACCTCACCGAGAGCTGTTTCGTCCAAATCAACAGGATTCTTGACTTCATATGTGAGTTCAGATGTAGAGACGGTCCATCCACTTTCTTGCAAAGCTTGAGTCACAGTTTGTAGCTCAGGAACCTTGCATAGAAAGCTCCCGCCAATTTGATCGTCGGATAATTGATCATTATCGAGTGGTTTGACTTCATCTGCGCCGGACTCAATGGCAGCCTCCTCGATATCAAGGCCCTTGTCGGTATGGGTTGCTTCTACAAGTCCAAGGTGATCAAACATCCAAGCGACGCTCCCGGAAGTTCCAAATTGGCCGTTATTTTTACTAAATGTGGATTTAACCTCAGGAACAGTCCTGTTAGAATTATCTGTCAAGCATTCTACAATGACAGGTACTTGATGAGGAGCGAATCCTTCAAAAGTAATATTTTGGTAGGTTACCCCATCGGCTCCTGTGCCCGCGCCTTTTTTGATAGCCTTCTGAATTGTATCTTTAGTTACAGAATTTTTGCGAGCCGTTTCCAACGCAGCGGCTAGACGGGCATTAGTATCTGGATCCACGCCCCCGAGTTTGACAGCGACGTGAATCTCTTTGACGATTTTATTAACAATTTTCCCCTTTTTGTGGGCATTAATTTCGCGCCACTTCTGTTTCCATTGTGCACCCATTTCTTAAATTGATGAATTGTTACCCCATGATGTCGGGTTCTTTTGATTGGGTCCAGAACAGAAATGAAAAAGTCATGATCTATATGTTTAAATCAAGCCCAACGGTTCCAACAAGCGAATCGAGGTAATCTGGTGATTCTATAAAATTAAGCCTCGATTTTGCGTCAGAGATTCGTCCTTCGATGTCGAGTTCGTTGGCTACAGAACTATGGGTTTCTCGACTAACAAATTTCTCCAGGTAGGAAAGATGGTTCTTCAAACTTGTGACATCTGATTTCTGTTTGGCTACCAATCTTTCCTTATACCACGGCTGCGCTAGGATGGTGTCAGGATTGAAAAGATCCCGAATTTCCGGATGATTACTATCCTTTCCTTCGTAATGACCGTGGGCCATAATGTGAAGGATGGCTTTTAGAGGCGGAATTGCCAAATCCACGCTTCCATCTTTGAAGTAATTTAGAGCGACTCTTTGTTGTGCTTCGACGATATTGTTAATCCCATCAACATAAGATTCCATGTCCTGAAGCTCAGGCTTTAGCATATCCTCAGGAAAGACTGATCCAGGGTTGCTAAAGACTCGACCTAAAAAGTCTCTGACAAACCGGTGTGTGATTCTATAACCAAGTCTGCCAGCTAAAACATCCTTGCCCTGGTATGAGAAATCTTCGAGTTTCTCAAGGTATCCGCCATCTATCAAAAACTTTGCCTTCCTTTCTTCAGGTGTCATTCTTGCCCAAATCTCAGGGATGAGCAGGCTGACGTCATGATCAACTTGATATTTTGGCCCGACAAATCCGGCAGCTGAGCTGAAACAGTCCAATCTCGTTATCAAGTAACTGACGCAAGCATAATTTAAGTCAATGATTGGCAGGAGAGCATTGAAAGGCCCTTTTGTTAAAGCACCTTCAGAACCGGCACCTGTTGTACTCGGAGACTTACCTGTTAAGCTACAAACAAACTCCATGAAAAGCTCGGGCAATTCTTGGTAATGGATCGGGGAGTAGACAGCCAGAGGACGAATACCAGCAACCTTATCCGGTGGATTGTTTCTGCGACCAGCTAACACAGCTGTGACCGGAACAGGTGCGCCCGGGTCAATTGGAAGACGTCTGTAAAGGGAGGTTCCAACATTGGCTAAATATGTCTCCACCTCGTTCTCAACGTCTGGCCTGACCTGTAAATAACGAGGGTTTTTTGTTGGCTTTCCATCAACTATCCTGGGATAAGCGGTGGAACACATGTAGTCAGTCTTCGACTTGCCATCTAAAAAGTTGTTGTATACACCTTTGATTGGTTTTGTGTATTTCTCAAAAAGCAGAATGTTCTGAGATTCCCTGTCAGCATCCTCGAGTGTTTGAGGTTCATAGTTGCTGGCAAAAAGCCCAGGCTGACTGAAGTCGTGCTCTGTTTTTTTATCATAACCGCGATGTATAGCATCGTCTGGCCGCTGGAAGAATCTAAACTCGCAGTTTTGGGAGAACTTGATTGACGGTTCTGTTGTTGAGGAGCTCAGCCCCTTTACTTGCGAGCGAGGAAGCACCGTCGAGGCAGTGATGTCATCTTCCATTTGTAATTTTGCAGAAGGAGAAAAATCACTTCTCAATGTGAAGATTCTCCAGGCGTTTTTCTCAGTAAAACCAACTCTCAGATACTTGACGCTAACCATTTGGTCCTTGAACTTGAGCTCATTGCCTGGCTTGCCATTAATGACATCAACACTAAAGAATTTTCTCCAATCATTTCCCCATTCTGGATCGTAAAGTCTCTTTAAAAGAAAGACTAGGTCCTTAGCCTGTTTTGGGAGAGAGTTGAGCCAATCATTGTATTTTTCTGTATATTCCTTACTTGGCGTTAGAAGCTTTATGACTGACCCCAATGATCTGTCTGTATCCAGAATGCCCCGGCCTCGAACTTTCTCAGAATCAGGCTCTAGGAAGCGATCAGAGTAATCGTGATTGACGATCTTTTCCACTGCGTCCAAATCTTCTGATAGATCAGCCACGAATATCGGACCGGAGATAATCGCATCGGTGATAGGTTTGGAAATTTCCGATTTTCCACCTCCTGAAACGGTGCATGGTTTGTGACAAAAGACGCCTTCTGCAGTGGTTCCAATAAGCTCCCATCCGCGCTCTCCATCAGATTTCATCATGGAAACTTTATAGCCAGAGGGTAATACATAGTGACTATTTGGCTTCAAATGAAGTGACTGTGGTTTTCCGTTTTTGTTCCAGCGAATCATCTGATCGGAAAGGGTAATAACCACATCTTCGGGCAAGTAAAGAATGTTCTCATATTTCCTATCGATTCCATACCCCTCGTCTCTGACGTCTATATGGGAACCATATCTTTCAACAACCTCGCTGAATGTATGATCCACCATTTTATAGTAACTACTAAGTGAGAAATCCTCACCCAAGTTATAAGATGGGTAAGCTATAGCTCCACCGGCGTGTTCCTCTTCACACCCACCGAATAAATTGGCTGACCAGGATATTTGGGTTTTAACCTCTTTCTTACAGTACCCGAAATAATTGTCGGCTATAAGCGTGACCATCACACCAGAACCATCTCTGGCTGTAAGTTTGAAGCCGCCGCCATCATTGTAGATTTCATTTTCATCTTCCCAGCACATTCCATCGCGAATTTGCCTTTCGCTGGCTTCACTGGCATGAGGGAGACCGGCATCTTTTTTCTTCAAATGAATGAGGTGGGGAGCAAGAATGACGCAACCTGTGTGACCGGTCCAGTGAGTGGGATCTAGCGCTGAATCGTTTTCTGTAAGATAAGGATCACCTGCATTACCGAATATGCTCTCGACGAAGTCCAAGTTGCTGACCAAGCTTCCGGGAACAAAAAATCTCGTTTCCATGCTGATTACATCATTTACGCCAGGAACCGCAGGCACGACAGTGGGTCTGAGAAAAAGGGAAACGAATGTATGAAGTGAGCCCTCTTGACCTGCCATAAATGGAAGTTCCAACGTATCTTTCGGAGCATCTTCAAAAGCCTTAGCCAAAAGAAAGGCAAATACTTTTTTGGGGACAGCTTTCTTATCCTCCGGAATTGGAAGCCCATCCTCGGCGACATGAAAACTCCCTTTTGTCGTCCTGCGATCACTTTTTGGATTGTGAATAACGCCTTGAGCCGTCCTGAAAGAAGAGAGAATGTCTGTTGTATGCTTGCTCTTGTTTAGAGGGAGTGACAAGGATCGAGCAATTCCATGGTGCTCCAATTGCAATACATCTGTTGGCAATCGCGGTGTCGAAACATTTAAATCGGCCAAATAATTATCAAGAAAATCTTGTATTCTTTGGTCTGCTGGACATAGGTAGTCCGAAAGCAGTCTGTTTTTTTCCTGGAGGTTTGCTAAAAGTGGCTGTGCCACCGAATTAATTGACTCACTGAATTCCTGGACTTGCTTATCATTCTGACCCCTGGCACCACTTCTGAACCAGAGTTTGAGTCTTGCCAAAGCAGCTAGTCTCTCGTTGTTATTTTCGAAATCTTCAATCGATCTGAAGAAACCGAATCGGTTTCCCAGGTTTTTATTTTTCAATTCCATGATGATGTTTTGCCGTTTTTATTGGAAATTTTTCCGAATGGTATTGGAAACCCAAAACTATTTGAAAATAGTCTAATCAGAAGATTCCTTCAAACTCAAAGCAAAGAAAACATCACATAGATAGCGTTTGCATCAGAAACAAGTGATTAAGCATTTGAAATGAATATAATTTGTCATAAATATTTACACATTTTGTAACACCTTTGCTCAAAATAAGTGTGGAATAATAGTTCAATTCCATCGATACCAGTCATAGGGCGTGGCCATACTTATGAAATGTATGGGAAATCTCAGGTAAACATCAAAGTATCACCGGGTAAGGCCTGCGAATAATCAAAAATTTATACTAGTGAAGTGGCAAGAGACCTCCGAAAAGTGCTTGAAAACTCCAATTTTATCGTGGCTCATTGAGCGCGTTGAAAATCGACTTATTCAGCACCAGCGAATAGAAATCCGATCCATTTTTCCTCATCAATAAATGCCTTACCCCAATTTTCATATTTTTTAGGCAACCCAATTCTTTTTATTTCGGCTAAGGATTTTCCATTCTTCTTTGCTTTAGAGACAATCCCAAAACATTCCTCGAACATCTTGATATACGACAGCAAGTCGGTTTGGGTGGCCAATTCGCCATGTCCTGGAATAATTTTAGTTTTTGCATTCGTCATGCCAGCAACGATTTTAATATTCGATAAATAGCCTCGAACAGACCCACCGCTTCTAAAATCAATAAAAGGATAACGTTTATTAAAAAATAAATCCCCCATGTGAATGACATTGGACGATTTAAAATAAACAACTGAATCAGAATCAGTATGCCCTGGACCTAGATGGAGCAACTGAATCTCCTCATCACCAAAATGCATGGAGAGACGCTTTGAATACGTTACTTTGGGCAGAAAGGCTCCACTTTTTCCGCCGGCGTTCAATCTTTTTCTGACATTGTCATGAGCCACGATTATCGAATCTATACCCAAAACTGAATTTCCTCCGGTATGATCGCCATGATGATGGGTATTCAAAACGTATTGGATCTTTCCCTGACTCAACTCGCCAACAGCTTTAATTATTTTTGGAGCTAATCTTTGGAATTGAGTATCTACTAACAAAACACCATTATCATTGGATAGAAACCCAATGTTACCCCCCTGGCCTACAAGCATATATATTTTCTCATTAATTTCTTTAGGTTGGATGGCAACATCGCCACCTCTTTGCCCAAAGACAGGAGCGTGCGTGTGGGCGAAAACATTTAGGACAAGTAAACCAGTTACGCAAAATTTCATACACACAGACATATCAATGAATCGTCGTCAATCAAGCATGAACATAGTATGAAGAACGACCAAACTTTTCAACTCAAGTTAAATCGACCCCATGTTATCCTATTTTAAAAATTCGTTTTTTGTTGCTGCTATACATCTGATTTTTTGTTTCACAAGCGCTTGGGCGGAGAAAGAACCGTCTCCTGATGTGGTGATGATCGTGGTGGACGATATGAATGACAGCATATCTTTACTGTCGCCTGAACACGGCATAAAAACACCAAATATTGAAAAACTAGCAAAGAGAGGCACTTCATTTACCAAGGCATATTGTCAATCTCCTGCATGTAATCCTTCGAGAGCCGCAGTTATGACAGGCCTTAATCCAAGTTCTACTGGGGTTTATGGGAATAAAAGTGACTGGAAGAAAGCGATAAAAAACCATCCAACATTTTTTGAATTATTTAGATCCTCGGGTTATCAAGTTGAAGGCGCAGGCAAAATATACCACCACCACCTCAATGGAGCATTCCACCACGACGAGTCATTCGACGCATTCCAACATATGGATAAGCAAAATATGCCCAAGGTGAAATTAAATAAGGCGCCTGAATATGGATCAAGAAATACAGACTGGGGGGCGTGGCCTCTGGATGAAAGAGATACCATAGATTTTAAATCCGTCGATTTTTGCATTCAAAGATTGAAATCAAGAAACCCGGCTAAACCGATTTTCCTGACATGCGGTATTTTTAAACCACATTCTCCATTTTTCGCTCCGCCTCAATACCAAGCAACTCATGGAGAGAATTTCAAAATCACTGAATATGCGCATGACCTTGAGGATCTGCCAAGTGGTGCCAACCGGATTTTAAATTTAAAAAAATGGTTCTACCAGGGGATGATGAAACTTGATCGAAAACGACCAGGTTCTTTTCAAAATTTTATTAATTCATACGCTGCATGCTGTCGATTCGCAGACGCTCAGATCGGCAGATTGATGGCCGCTGTGGACGAACATACGAAAAAAGAGAATACAATTATTATTCTCTGGTCCGACCATGGTTTTCACCTAGGAGAAAAGCAACATATAGAAAAATTTGCTCTGTGGGAAAGAACAACTCGAGTGCCATTTATTATAGTGGCACCGGACATAGCCAACCCTGGATCTGAATGTGAAACCCCTGTTGACCTGAGCTCGATTTACCCAACCTTGTGTGATCTGGCAAAAATAAAAAATGCACCACGCAACCTGGATGGGCATAGTCTTGTTCCTCTTTTAAACAATGATTTTGAAGATTGGCCCTACCCTGCTCTTTCAACTTATGGGGTGGGAAACCACGCAGTAAGAAAAGATAATTGGAGATTCATTCATTACAGCGATGGCTCCAAAGAGCTGTACAATTTGAAATCAGACCCCAATGAATGGCACAATCTGGCTGATAAACCTCAATACAAAAAAATCATCTCAAGGCTAACCTCTTACTTACCCAAAAAAGAAAAGGAACAAGTAAAGGATCTTAAGCTAAAAAAATAATTCCCGCTGGGATGTGTGCTGGCTTTTCTGTCAAAAAGCACCAAAAAATTTAGGCAAGAATGTTGTCTATATTTCTATGCTCCCTGTTTTTGGGGCCCATTTTGTATTTTACCCCCATGGAACTAAGTATCGTATTATAGACATCCAGACCTTCTACCCCCAGATCAACAATACCACCTGTTTTGATTCGACCGCCAGCACCTGAAACCGCATGAAAAACACCACTCAATTCTCGCTTTACATTAGAATGACGCCCATCTCCTGACTCAGTAGATATAGTCAAAAGGGAATTTTCAAGGATAGTCTTGCCGTTCGGTTCCAGTGCATCTTCACCTGAAAGCTTATGAAGCAAATAAGCCACTTCGCGCATTTTCATATGAGCATGCGCTCGCAATTGATCATTTCCTTTTTTCTCATTAAATTGGTGCCACCATTCGTGGCTACACCCAGCTGAACCTCCTCGATTTAATCTTTTGGAGTCATTGAACTCAAAGCGTTTTTCCCCATTGTAGTAATAATCCCCAGTCAGACGTATTCTTTCTCCTGCTGCCAGGAATGTGATAGCACCAAAGCGAACCTTATCCATAAGGATAGCCGAGGCATAAAGATCAGCCATTAAGTGCCATTCCGTTGTTAATTCTTCTAAAGTGATATCGATACCTTCACCACCCGGATCAGCCTTTCCGCCATGTAAGACCTGCGAAGACGGAGGCAGTTTGGGCCCTTCGGTATTTTCAGATCTATCCATTGAGAAAGCTCTTTGTTCAAATTCCCGAATCCTGTCTAGGTGGTCAGCAACCCTTGCTTTGCTCTCTTTTCCAAGAGGGGATCTTTTTCCAGTGTAAAATTTGTATTGCTCGACTACAGAATCAAGAACGCTTTTTTTAATGTGAATTTCTCTCGCATCGGCATCGGCAAAAGTCACTTTACCAAACATTCTATCAAAAAGGTCCCTAGGTCTTTCTTGCATTGTCGCAGCTACTGTTCCGTCCATATTATAGCTATGGACGTATCTTCCTACTCTACTGCGTCTAAAGAAAGTTCCGGCATTAACAGTTGGGGCGACACCTCTTGGCTGGCCATTGGGATAAAAATGTTTTCGGATAACTTGATCTATGGAGGGGCCTCCAGATTTAGCTTCGCCTTGTGGGGGTTCTGCAGTGAATGCACCTGTAGCACCATCAAAATGAGCATTTATGCCAGACTCATCACAGCGCACCTGATCTACATCCCTCATGATGAGTAGTTTATCGCTCAGTGGCTTTAAAGGTTCTAGGACGCCATCAAACCCTTCTGTCTGGAGAGGCGCCGGAATTCCAAGTCCAAAAAAGACGTTAAAGGCTCTGGCGGGAGGGACGTAAGGCGTGGTTGCTGACGAAGCGAGCGTCATCTCCTCAAGGAAAGGTAAACCTATTCCGACTGTGCCGAGTCCCTTTAGAAGTGTCCGACGACTTATATTTGAATTCTTCATTTTATTCCTCTTCAGTTGTCTTGGTTAAGATGATTTTACTCGTAGCGATTGTTCGAACAAGAGCTTGGTATGTACCCCCGGATTTTTGCCAAGAACTGTATATATTCTCGAGAACAGGAGCATCCGAAGCAACCAGTGGCCTGCCTATGGCAAACTGAACCGCTTTCCAGGCTATAGTCTGACGCACTCTCTCGCTGTCAGCTAGTATGTCAGCCAATCGGATTAATTTGTCAAAAGAAATTGATCGTGACTGACCAGGAACTAAAACTTCGCCGTCTTCTCTCATGGTATTACCATGCTCGTCAGTAAGATGAAATGATCCAAGCCCATCAAATTTTTCAAAGCCAAAAGCAAGGGGCTCAAATTTTTCATGGCACCCGCCGCAGGATTTATTGTCGATACGCTGTTGGGCAATATTTCTTTGGCTAAGTCCTGCTTTAGACGGTTTTACCGTAGTATCGACGCAAGGAGGTGGGTCTTTGACAACACCTCTGAGGAATTCATGCATAAGAAAGAGACCACGGGCCACCATTGACGCTTCATCTCCACCAACGGTCAGTAAACTTCCATGAGTGAAGATGCCGGACCGCCCCGTCTCGTTCGGCAATTGGATTTTGAAGAATTCTGCAGCCTGAAGACCCTGGGGAATTAAATCTTCAGGGAGGCCATAATGTTTGGCTAATCGAGGCGTCACATAAGTAAATTTTGAATTGAAAATCTCATGAAGAGGACGTTTTTTCTCCCAGACCACATCAAGGAAAAATTTTAATGTTTCCTGACTCATATCAGACGCCAATACCGGATCCCATTTAGGAAACCTTTTTGGATTAGGATTCATGTTGTTTAGCCGTCCTAAATTCAGCCATTCCGAGAGAAATTCTTTTGATCGCAGGATGGCTTTGGGGTCACTCAGCATCCGGTCCACAGTCTGTAGAATTCCCTCATTATCAAGTAAATCTCCAGATTGGGCAGACTTGAGAAGCTCAAGGTCAGGGGCTGTCCCCCAAACCAGGAAACTTAATCGAGAAGCCAATTCATATTCATCGACTGGCCATTGCGTTCCGTCTCCTTTTTGATTTTCAATTCTGTAAATGAAACGCGGTGATTGGAGCATGGCCTCTAGTATATAGCTTACGGCTTCCTCATAATTCCCTCCCGAACCTGCAACGGTAGTTGAAATACCTCTAAATAAAAAGAGCTCCCCTTTGTCTAAAGGACCACGTAAAACATATGCCCCCATTTTATTGATGAGCTCCCCCATTTGATTATCAGTGAAGCCAATTCTAGAGGAAAATTTCTTTGAAAATTCTTTGACATCCATTTTGCCAACGATGATGGAAGCGAGCTTGGCGAATGTCTCGACGTGCTTGAGGTCGACCCCTAAATTATAAGCAGTATTACTAAAACCGTCGGCACGTATATCTTTGGGCAATAGCTTTTTTGCTTCCTCTGAAATATCAACACCAGTTACCGATTTTACAGAATTAACGTATTCATTGACGGTTAGACGGCGAACAACCTCTTGTCCTCCGTCCCGGCCGTGGACATAAAGAGCAGGGTCTATAAACTCAAAACTCCATACGGCTCCATCATTAATCCACTTTTTTAAAATAGCTTTTTCATCATCTGATAGGAGCTCCCTTTCATCAGGCATCTCATCGTGTAAAACAGACAAAAAAAGTTCACTCTTGTCAGCTTGACCAGGAACGATTGTGTCACCACTTTCACCGCCAGCAAGGGCATGCTGCTTTCGAGACAGATCCAATTTTCCTTTTTGGTTGCTTGCGTCATGACATTCCAGACAATGTTTGGCAATTACTGGGGCGACTTGAGTTTCAAAGAATATTTCCTTGGGTGATTTAGCGACTTGAACGGGCATTTTAGCAGGAGCTCCGACGTTATGTCCGGCTTTAAAGTGCTTTTTGATGGTCTCGGTAGAGAGAGCCTTGTCATATACTGCTAAAAGGAAGACATTCCCTTTCCACTGGCGCCCACCAGAAATTTCATCACCGACAGCAACGCGATAATTATCATTCCAATTATTAAGATTTCCATCAACTTTGGAGTGACCAACCTTCACTCCATTGAGATGTATACTAGTTTTTCCTGACCTTGATTTTGTGTAAACGACGTGAACAACTTTCGTATTGGCTAATACATTTTTTGCGGAAGTTGAGGGAATGCCATTCCCACTCGTTTTTGTAGTTCTAAGCCTGACGTCTATGTCGTCGCCTTCCTGGCCTAATGTAAAATTCCTTTGGGATCCATTCTGGGAAAAAGTCAATACTCGCGCGGGGCCACCCTGATTAAGTGTTGCTGGCTGTATCCAGGCCTCGATAGATAATTCACCTGATTTTTTCACCGCTGTGGATAAACCTTTAGCATTTCCATGGGATACTAATTTACCCCCGTTTATTCTAAGCCCACCATGAATCCTCTTAAACTTTTTAGGATTATCCATTTTGAGGTGGAGAGGAGCGCGTGCATGACCTGATCGGTCTTTCACAAAAGGCCCCGACACCTCACTAAAATCATAATACAAAACAAGATTGTCCTGGCTACGGAGAGGCAATTCTTCGGATCTAATTTCTACGGCTACAAGAAAACAACAAAAAATTAAAATGGATGCACTGAGTTTTCGAAATCGTTTTATAAACATGGCAAATTTTGGTTCACTCTTTTTGATTGAGTAAAAAATCTATTTAGAAATAGGACTAGTCCGATATGAATTCCTAATTCGTTTTAAGCCCATTGATAGTTTTCTTACCATTTCTGGCTTTTCCGCTGCTAAATTTTCCTTTTGACCAGGATCTATTTTTATATTGTAAAGTTCGGATTCGAGTCCGTTATCTTTGGGATAGTTACGAGCGAGTTCCCATTCTTTGTTGCGGCCACTTGAATACCCATCTTTTGATTCAATGAGTACCCATTCACCAAACCGAAAAGCAAATTTATTGGCATAGGTATTGTGAACATGAGACTCACGCGCAGTCTTCGAATGGCCTAATAAAACCGGAAGTAAATTCATTGAATCTTCAGCAGCTTCCTTGGGCAATTTAAAATTAATGACCTCGGCAATAGTTGCCATGATGTCTATTTGAGAAACCAGGCCATCAAAAGTTTGGCCACCTTTTATTTTGTTTGGCCACTTGACGAGAAAGGGAACGTGATGCCCACCCTCGTATATGTCCCGCTTTAGACCTCTAAAGGGTTCAGCGGACCAATGGTCAAATTTTTCGGATCGTGCATATGCATATTTCTCCGGCCCATTATCAGCTGTAAAGATCACTATCGTGTTATCAGCTTGCCCGGAGTTTTCGAGGGCCTTTATTATTCTTCCAACAGAAGCATCCGTTTGAACGATGAAATCACCATACGGTCCAGCTTGACTCGTCCCATCAAATTCATCCGTAGGAATAATCGGGGCATGGGGGCATGGAAATGGAAAATAAAGAAAAAATGGTTTTTTATTTCCTTTTCGTTTCTCTATGAATGCCTCTGATTTTTTTGTCAGAGTGGGAAATACAGCATATGGATCCCAGTCCGCAACCATTGGCCCAGGACGACATTCCCAGCGACCTTCTTTTATAGGCCTCCACTTCGTCGTATCCATCATACAGTCCGGAGCTTGAACCAATTTGTCATTTTCAATCCACGCATATGGGGGGAAATTAATGACGGTGTCGCCAAAGTAATAATCGAAACCATGAGCTAATGGCCCATCTGGAATTTGCTTTGTCCAATCAAAATCTGAAAAATGATTTCTAAACCGCCCTTTGTCATTGGCTGACTTGGTGCGCAGTGGCGACCAGTCCCACCCGAGGTGCCATTTACCAATGCAAGCTGTGTCATAACCACGCTTTTTTAACATTTCTGGTAAAGTGAGCCTCTCTGAAGAAAACGCAGATTTACCAAAGACTCCGACAATTCCGTGAAATTTTCTCCAGTGGTATCTTCCAGTCAGTAAGGCGTAACGCGAAGGGGTACAAATCCCGGAGCTACTATGACCGTCGGAAAACCGAATACCTTGGGAAGCTAACCGATCAAGGTTTGGTGTTTTAATTTTGCTATTGGGGTTCTGCGATGAAATATCCCCGTAGCCCATATCATCTGCGTACAGGATGACAATATTGGGCAAATCCGCAGAAATGGCTTTTGTAAAAAAAACAAAAGATGCTAGAACAAAAAAAGCAGGCTTGAGACATCTCATCCCAGGTTAATTATTTAGAGTTTTAATTCTTTCTGGAATGGAACCATCACCAGTTAATTCCCCCTCTAGAATCCAAGATAAATTATATCGGGCAACAGTAGCACCGCCTTTTGGCCCACCCTCAAAATGATGGTAAATCCATCCCTCACTAGCCGTACCTGGCCGGCCTGCATTCAAAGCCGAATATCCATGTGGACCATCGTAAACCAACCTCTTAACAGGCCAGGTTTTACCACCATCAAAGCTGGCCCAGACCGTACCTTTTTCGCGGCGAGCATTAGGCGTATCTATGTTGCTGAATATAAGAATATCTCTTCCTTTCAAAGGAAGCCGAACTAGGCCACCCATACATCCGTAGGAACGGTGCTGGTGTCCATCCGGGAGAATATCAATGATTTTCCAATGGCTCCAAGTTCTCCCACCATCATAACTAAGGGCGCTTCGCCGACGAGTATTCTTTGGCCTTTCTTGCCAATGAACTCTGGAGTTGTAATAAAGCACTCCATTGGAGAGTTCGACAATACAGGCTTCCCCGGTTCCGTTCTCAGGAAATGGATCGCTGGTATGCCAAGTTAAACCATGGTCATCACTAAATACAGCATTGGTGTAATGATTTGGCCATTCCTCCCTGGCATTCTTTTTACCATAATATCGAGATGGCCGTATGAGTCTGCCTTTATGTTTTCCATGACGCAGGGTAATGCCATGTTCGTTCATATGCATCGATGGGAGGTTTCCGTTTGAATCTTTAATGAAAAGAGAATCCTGTTTTTCCCAAGTCTTTCCATCGTCTTTTGACCGGTAGACGATAACCGGAGCCGGCGGATGATGCGCCTCAATAAAAGTAAGAATATCTCCCGTTGCCTCGTCAACGGTTAATCCACCGCCTTGAAAGCCTGGATCTGCAATGGTAATGGCTTCTCCCCAGGTTTGACCACCGTCTTCGCTTCTTCGACAAATAACACTTTTGTTTCCCCAGGTGGCAATGACCGTTCCTTGAGTGGATACTGCAATATTAGGAAATCTTTCCCCTTTGAAAAGTTGTTGCATCTGTAGGGTAGGTTTTCCCAAGAATGAATTTATAGAACCTTCAAACGGGTTGTCAGCCATTAAGCTGGCTGAACTCAAAACATATAATATCAAAAATATCCTTTGCATAATGAAATATAATTAAGTGGAGCTATTCGGAATTGGTCAAGGTTAGCGAAAAACCAAAAGGAAATCCAATGAATAAGGTCTACAAATGAGAAAAAATCTACAAATCAAGATGAGCAGCTATAGTGGGAAATGCCACCGGTTTGAAAATAACTTTTCGGTTTCAAACGGTAATATTTTTCTTCAATTTCTCTAGATTGTTCATCATACGGGGAATTCAGCACCTCCTGAATTTCTTTCACAAGTGAGTAATCACCTTGCATAGCTTGCTCATAAGCGGGCACGATCAACCACTCTCTCCACGTATATTTGGGGTTTACCAACTTCATCTTGCTGGAAATTTCATTCAAACTGAAATCATCAGGGAGTAGATCTCGCCAGCTGAGCAACCACGATTGCCATTGATCCAAAAGGTCTTGAGAAGCTTTATTATAAAAGCTCATTGTTAATGATCTGACATCGTCGGGTATTTTTGATAGTTCACGGAAGAAAATCGTGTAGTCGACATTCGATTGCCCCATCAACTGGAATAAATTTTTCAAAAGATGTGGGTCCATTTTATTCAACCCAAGTTTGGCAGCCCACATTTTTTGGAGTTGGTTTTGTATGATGCTGGGAAAGTCATTGCGGATTTCATCAAATTTGTCACAGGCTTCAGTATCTCCATCAAGTAGAGGACGCAAAGCAGTCCAAAACATGTGAAAATTTGCTTCTGCAGCAATGGGTTGATTAAAGAAGGAAAAGTGTTCACCACCACCAGTCCAAGGTTGAAATTTTGGGTCGAACATTTCACAAAAACCAAATGGACCGTAATCGAGAGTGAAGCCACCAGTAGCACAATTATCACTATTGAAATTTCCCTGGCAATATCCAACACGCAGCCAATCAGCCACGAGCTTTACCAAGCGTTGCCTAAATAATTGTGCTAACTCCACCAACTGGTCTGCAAAGGAAATGTTTTGATCGATATCTCTTTTGTATTCCCGCTCAATCAAATGCATCACGATCATGCGCAATTCCTCTAATGCCTTTGAGTGAGCATCACTGCGGGCGCGGCGGGCAAATAATTCAATTTGCCCTACTCGCAGAAAGGATGGCGCTACGCGAGTTGAAATTGCGATTGGATTATCTATCAATATATCTGGTTCGTAAGAGCAAGAGTCCTTGGAATACCAAGGTCGAGATACAGTCTCTGATTTTGAAACGTACAAGGTGAGGGAGCGTGATGTAGCCACACCCAATGCGTGCATGTATTCTTGGACCAAAAACTCTCGTACGCTGGAACGCAAAACGGCACGCCCATCAGCCCCACGGCAATAAGGCGTTGGCCCCCCACCCTTTAATTGCATCTCCCAGCGACTGTCATTAATTATTCCTTCGAAAACTGAAATCGCCCGGCCATCTCCATATCCATTACCATCACCAAACGGACATTGTCGGGTGTATTCGGTGCCATAAATGGAAAGGGCATACCCGGTCGCCCAGCCAAAAGGTCGCATGGGTGCATGGTCAAAAGATAAATCTCCAGAAAAGACCTTTTTAAATTTCTCATCGTGAACCAACTTGTCGCTCATTCCAAGTTCGTTGAAAAAAACACTGCTGTGGGTTACATACTCAGGATCTTTGATTGGCGTAGGCATGACTGGCACGAAGTGGCCGGAAAAAACCTGACGTGGCCTGCGGTCGTCCCCATCTTCGGTCGCTTCAGGGTCGGCATTTAGATTATCCATAAGAGAATAATCAACCGACATTGCAAATTCATCAAAAGTGGTGATCGAAGGTTCAGATTGATTTAACATTAAGATTTTTTTACGTATGGAATGAGTTGTCCAATATCAAATTATGACACCTGATGTCCGAGATAAAAATGTCGGACCATCAAATATTGATTCTTTGTGTAGGCTGTAATTTATCATCAGAATAAATCTTTGTCATAAATATATGCTTATGGCCGCATGTCTACCTTCCACCCCTTAGTTGTGATTCTTCCATAATAAGGGTAGTAATCCCAATTGATTTCGCCCCCAACAACTCGAGGGTCATTAGTTTTATTTAATCTATCAAATAATCGTTTACGCATTGATTCCTGCACCCTGCCCCATCCAATTGAACCGGCAAGATTGTTCATTTGCCAAGTATCGGAGGGAATGTGATACAACTCCTCAGCTGGCCGCATACCAAATGATAAAGCAAATAGCCGAGAAAATTGATCTGAGTCGCGGTTATCCATCATAAAAGTCTTAGTGGGCGAAGAATCGACCTCACCGAAAGGAATGGATCGAGCGCAAACAGACGGATCTGGGGATCCTGAAGGCCAGCGAGATGGTTCAAAATTATAAATGTAGAGGTAATCTTTTGTTCTTATGGCGCGGCAAGGATACCCCTTTCCTCCTTTACGACATCCATCGTGTCTTTCCATTGCTATAAAAGCAGCATCTCTTTCTAAAATTGCATTTCTCCCTTTAAATATTTCCATCAAACTCTGCCCAGTCATTGATTTTGGAATTTTTATACCGGCAGCATCCAAAAAAGTCGGCGCCAAGTCACTGAGGTTAATAACTGATGATATCTCTCGCCCCGATTGCTGTATACCAGCGGGCCATCTAATAGCCAGAGGCACTCTTGTTCCAGCGTCGTATAAACTAGCCTTAGCCCTAGGGAAAGGCATTCCGTGATCGCTAGTTATCACCACAATTGTGTTTTCAAGCAAACCGACCTTTTCGAGTGCCGCCAATGCTTTTGAAACCATTTGATCAAAATGTTCAATCTCTATTATATAATCTAAAATATCATCTCTCACTATATCGTTGTCGGGCAAGAAATCTGGCACGCTTACTTTTGCTGGATCCTTCCCCGATTTACGACCCGAACCTTTTTCAAACCAGCGATGAGGCTCAAAGGATCCCAACCAAAAACAAAATGGCTGACTATCCTGAACCTTGGTGAGAAAATTTTCAAAATTCCCTCCATAGTCAGTCCTATTAATCCCTTTGTAGTTGGGCTTATTGGTCATACCTTGGTATAGCTCACCTGCTGGATTTTGTGTTCTTCCCCCCGGCTCCAAGCGACCTGGCGACCACCCTTTCCCTGTGTAACCCACTTTGTAACCCACATCTTTCAACATTTCTGTGTAGGTTATAAATTTTGAGGGTAAGGTGCTGTGGATATTCCCACCTTCCTCAAGTCGCCAAATTGATTGTCCAGTTAAAATCGAGCTACGGGATGGGCCACACGTAGGGGCATCACAGAAGGCATGGATAAAGCGCAGCCCTTCGCGAGCCACCCTATCAAATGCCGGTGTTTGTATGACAGGATCGCCATTTGTAGTCGTATGGGTATAGGACTGGTCGTCGGATATGCAGAACAATATATTTGGCCGTTTGGAATATCGCAAATCTTGTTCGGCGGACAATTTCGACACAAAAATTATCGCACTTATCAAAGAAAATCTAATAACTATTGAAAGGATCATTTTAATTTTTTATTTACCTATTTTTGAAAGCCGCATCAAATCGATAGTCAAAGAAAAAATACGACAAACCAAATCACAGATTGGAGCATATCTAACAAAGTCGATAAGGTTCATTCATTAAATTTAATATTTTGGGCCAATGTATTCAGTGGCGACGACAAGATCATCAAAATAAACAATATTTATTTTATTTTTGGTCCATCGATCTGTGACATAGCTTTCCAAAGTGAGAGCATTTGCCATGAGAGAAGAATTTGTTCTCCAGCTAATCCCCCTCCAATGCCCTTTTAGCTCACCATTAATCCAAAAGGCTTGCTCACCATCTCTCTTACCCGGGTTATTATGGAGCATCATAAATTCAGCACAAATCCATTCACTTTTTTTAATATTACTCTGGACCTTTGGCTTAAAACTGTTGCCCCAATATTTACCATCTGGACTCGGTTTCATTTCATGCCAGTAGCTATAGAAGTTCCATTTACCTGGAGCCGGGTTACGACCCCAGTTGCCCCAAGGTTCTAGAGCAGTTGAGAACCTCATTGACCCGTTTGGTTTCAGTCCAGCCCCTCCGAATCCACTCCATCGTCCCCGACCTGTTAATGACTTGTTTCCGCGAAGAGTTACAAAGTGATGTATATAATCTGAAGAAGAATCAAACTTGGTATAGAATCTCACAAAAAGTTTATCACTGGACTTGAACCACTTTGTCAATCCGCCTCCGGTATTCACACCAAGCGACGCAGTCACTTTTAAACACCCCATCCCAAGACTATCATTTTCAGGGTCAACAATGGATAAAACTTGTCCTTCAGGGTCTCTCGCTTCATCCCAGCGGCTCTTGAAACCAGGTAGCTCAAAATTTTCCAAAAAGATGACCGAAGGATGTTTCACGAGATCAGATGAAGATTTTAATTTACCAGCCAAACCTTTCCCTTCAGAGAGCTCTGCCTTCAGGGAAACAAGAGAAATACAGACTACTGAAATGATATACGAAATTAAAATAAAAGTATTAAGTCTCATTTGGCATCATGTTCATCTTTTTATCCATCATAGCAAGCATTTCCGCCGTGGCTTCCGGCAAATTACTCCATCAATATGATTAAAAACCAAGCATTTAAGTATTTGAGAGAATTCCGCATAGATTTATTTAGTGGGAAAAATAAAATGACCTCAAAAATAACAAAACTATTGTTGTTCGTATTTGTTATCTTGACCAAGGTTTCTTTTTTTCTCCAGTCCATCCCCTTCAAAAAAACGTATATGGGTGACCAGAGGGCATAGATCGAATTTGATCTACAAGTATGTTGTTAATATTTAATCCAAACCTAATAATTATTTGAATATTCTCAGCGCGAGTCTCATGCTATAGGCAGGCCATTTACCTTTCTTAAAATAGGGTATCCTATCGCATCGACGCCCAAACTTCACCACTAAGAGGCCAGATACCAAAAGCGTCACGATTGCAGGACTATGGACAATGCCATTTCCGATGATTAGGAAAAATGAAGTCAGCCCATCTTGAGGCATATACGGCAACACTCACTGATAAAGCGACATACAATATGAGAAGGAATAACCGACTTACGCGAACTAGGGTCTTTCATTACAATTTGAAACTTTGCCTGTAGGCTATCCCTGCTCATGAGCTACCTCGCAATCTTGATTGCTTCTTTCGGGATAACATGAGGAAAGATGACTTCTCGAATTAATTTCTTCATTAATTATTCCAGGGAGCTTTTGCCAGCAGGAGCTCCATTCCACAAATATTAGTGACACCAGCGAAAACCAAGCCAGCGCCCACAAAGCCAGACAAACCAATCAAGGCCTGATTCACAGTTATGGAAAGGATGACACCAATGAGAACAAGAAGGCCGGCGACAATTCTGATTTGTCTTTCCAATGAAATGATCCTCTTGCTTTCCGATACTTCCATACCTTCTTTGTGGCAAAGGTCTGTTCCACCTTCAACATGATCGACATTTTCATATCCGGCGGCCTTTAAAAGACTCATTGCTTTTTCAGAACGAGCTCCACTTTTGCATATGAATATAATTAATTTGTCTTTACTAAAAACGCCTTCCGATTCTTTGCTCTCGATATCATCAAGTGGGATATGCTGGGCATGAAGAAGGTGGCGGCTTTGAAATTCAATTTTAGTTCTGACATCGCAGAGGAAAACCTCGTTACCTTTATCTATTATGTTTTTTAACTCTGCTGGCTTCATCGATAAAATTTTACTTAAAACCTAGACTTTATGCTTTACTGAAATTTTATAGAAGCATTTTACAAATTCAATTCTTGTCCCATGAAAAAAAGTTGAAAGCGAGGACGGAGTCATTCGTTAATCCTTTTTCCATCACGAGTGAGTTCACTTTCAAATTTTTAGGGTTGGATTTTTTTGCCCACAGAAAGCTTATTTCCTAAACTAAAATAAGGTTTAAAGATTCCCTGATGAGTCCAATACCTTTTCTCTATTGCATCACGAAAGAAATTGGTATGATTATGATTTCGATAGAGCGAGAATCTAAATTGTTTTTTCAATAACTGGCTTTCATAGACCTCTCTTGTGTATTCAACGGGAAATAGCACAAAGAGCCATGTTTTTTGGGGTCATGCTAAAGTCATTAAATATCGTCACTATTGGGTCAAAAACAGGATAGCTTCAGAAAGCCAACCACTATCCCATCTGTGCTCACGTTTTTGATCGACCGCATACTTGTGGGATATGCCTCTTTTTATCATGAGATTGTGAATGACACCCCCTCCCCGAGTCCGATGACTTCCCAATCGATTATAATAAAACAGGCGCGGATCTCCCCCAAGACCTTTTATCGGTGTTTTCAACAAAGTGGAAATTCTATATTTTTCGAAGTTCTCGTTGCTACCAAAATCTCGTCTGATGCGATGGATTTTTTCAGTTGGGTTTTCAAATTGTCCCGTATCAATCCGAATACCTGGATCCCAGGCAACAGCTTTATTAAACTTGTCGGGGTGTCGCAAAAGCAAACTTATTGCACCCCAGCCTGATTTACTAAATCCAACCAATAATCGCCCTTTATAATTTTTAATAACTGGATAGTTTTCTTCAATATACGGAATTACAGTTTTCAAAAGATGACTTTCATCTTTCTTATTTGGGTTTAAGTCGTGGTCGGCATACCATGGCTTTGAAGAAAATGAGGGAGCAACACAAATCAATTTGTGTTCGTTATGAATGTTAAGTTTTTGAACCTCCAATAAACCATTACCATTCTTGAACAATCCACTTTCATGGACAGGTAAGACGAAAAGTATTCTGTAGCGATAATCGTGTTTTATGTTTTTAGGTAACAATACACGAAGGATTGTATTATTTTTTTGGTGTGGAGACACTAGCGTGTGATTTCTTATGCCCTTATCATCAATCCACAGTGGCCGATCCTTTTGGCCTGATGCAAATTCAACAAGCATGGCAAACCAGGTTATGAGTAGGAATACGCGAAGACTGTGCCCTGAGAAAAGACGATCATATTTTTGATTTTTCAGCATTATTATTTATCAGGCCTATGCTCGTATGATGATTTATTTGGAAAGGCGTTTCAGTTCTCTATCTGCCCTTTTACGGAGCTGAGACAGAGTATATGAATAGTCCTTGTTGGCGACCAAATTCGTCCATTCATTGGTATCAGAACTGAGATCATACAACTCTTCATCACCGTTGGTGTAGCGAATATATCGCCATTGTCTGGTTCTCAGTGATAAGTTGCCTTTATCGAACATCGTCACCACAACTCTGTCTGTCTTTAATAGAGGGTCGCGTAATAAAGGAACAAGGGAATGACCATCCAAAACTGGAGGTCTTGGTAGATCGCATAATTCTACCAGTGTTGGATACAAATCAATAAGGCTAACAGGTTCAATGCACACACTCCCACCAATCGCAAAATCAGTTTCCAATTTTTTGGGAGGCACAATGATCAGCGGGACACGCGTCGACCGTTCCCATGGCGTCCACTTACCCCAATGCATCTTCTCTCCTAAATGCCAGCCATGGTCAGACCATAGAACAATCCATGTATTTGACGACGCTGATGATTTATCCAAAACATCCATCAAACGGCCAATTTCATTGTCGATATATGTAATGCATGCCAAATATGATTCCACAGCTCTTCGCCATTGACCATTTTTAACAACCGTGTAGTGAAGGCCTGCAGTATCGGCTTCTACTGCCCAGCGTTTACCTATCTTGGTAAGATCTTGAATATCATCTTTGAGCACTTTTGGTAATTGACCAGGGTCTTCTTCAAAACGAGCAAAAAAACGCTTAGGGGCATAAAGAGGAATGTGAGGTCTGTAATATCCAATACCTAGAAATGTGGGGCTTTCAAAGCCTTCAAGAATTTTATTTAGTGCCCAATCAGTTATTCGGGTATCACCAAAATCAGCATCAGGAACGTCAAAGGGGCCCCAGTCAAAAGACTCGCCGTCAGTGGTATGAGGTCTGCGATCAGAGGGCATACGATTCAAGGGCAAAACAACACTGTTTCCCTGAAGATCTTTGGTGATATGCCTAGGGTCGGTAGTTCCTTTAGATGGCAGTTCGTCGAGTGAATATTTTACAGCCCCCTGAGGCAATGGACTCCAGCGTTGAGCAGTATTGAAACTTTCATCATAACGTGTTGCCTTATCACCAGAAAGCTTGCCAGTGCCCATTGTTTTAAATCCTGCCTTGGAAAATGCGCGGACTAGTCCCATCGCATTCGGATTAAGGCTTCCAAATTTGGGATACAGATTCGACCAAACGCCAGTTCTTTGCGGCATCAAACCACTAAAAACTGTAGATCTCGAAGGGTTGCAGGCAGGCGAGGCACAATGAGCATTCGCAAATAAAATCCCCCTGGAAGCCAGACGATCCATGTTTGGCGTCAATGCCTGAGGATGCCCATCCAGACAGCCTATCCAATCATTGAGGTCGTCAACAGAAACGAAAAGCACATGAGGCTTACCCTCGGTACTCAAGGCCGATAATGCGCTCATGAAAGCGAAGAGAATTGGTAAAAACATTTGCATTATCATAATTTGATTCACAGTGAGTTCATTTTTTTCGCTTTAGTTCAAATGGTTTTCTTAATTTCTAACAAAAACATACTTATCCACCAAGGTCTTCATTTGCTCATGTCAAAATGGCCAACCCAACCGTAATGAAATTTCAGAGCATCTTATTTTATAGTGATCACATCGTTTATAATTCAGGCTTAGAGCTCCTCTAAAATGAAACTGGATTACCACCGACTCAATATGGCGAACGGCATCTTAAAAATGCATGTTCGGTTTACTTGAAATACAGTCAGGTTTAAAGATAACTGAATTGATCTTATCAAGTTCCATTAAGTAGGTTCACTTTTTTACGGAAGCAAAAGATGAATCGAGTGCCGTATTAGCTCTAAAAACGTATAAGCAAAATCGTCTAAGCTTGGTTTAGAAATTCTTGATATAGTTTTGAATAATATCCATGGCACTGAGGCCTTTGAGCCATTTCTCTGGCAAGCTCGAAGCATGGGAACGCGCGCCATGAACCATACCTAATATCATGCCTCGGGCAGCAGAATCTCCTCCAACTCTATTATTAGCGATTAATGCGCCTGCTGCATCTTCTGGATATTTGATAAGCAGGTAGCATGTCAAAGGAAACGCTTGTGAAATATCACATCCAAGGCCATGAGCTTCAGCAACACGAAAATCATTATCAAATGAATTGCTGGATCCGACAGCCGCATCATACCATTTTTTAGGAATGGATTGCCAATGAGTCATACTTGCAGTTGATTTTAGTGCATCGCTTATATGCTGCCCATCTTTCACCAAAAGAACGACTCTGGCAAAGAACTCAGCGGCCTCAACAACTGAGGGGTCACCGTGAGTAAAAGCAGTTTGACGACGGACGGCTTCGAATAAATCATCATCACCCCTCCAAGGAAGGAGGAAAAATGGGGCAATGCGCGCCGCCCCGGCAATGTCATGAGAAAGAGACGACGAAGCTAAAACTGAAGAACCTGAGGAAAGGTTCTCCAAGGTCTCCCTGGTAGCACCATCTCTGTAACTAACAGTTTTAGTATCTTTCCAAAAAGCAAGCCATTCCTTGGCGAAGTCTTGAAGATCAAAACACTTTTTGTCCGATAATGACTTCAGCAAAACAAGGACTTGGTCACCGTAATGAGTGAAGTCGCCTGCTTTTTTTCCTGAGTGATACTTACTGATTGGATTTGAGTAATTTTCAGTCCCATGAATATGTTCGGCAATTTCTGATTGGCTATATACCCAATGAGTGCCCAGCGAAAGTGCGTCGCCGATTAATGAGGTTATTAAAATAGATTCATTGACCTTCATAAATTTTCGTACCATTGGATCTTGGCATTCACAAATCGGCAAGATAATTCCCCAAATTAAGCGAGTAATATTCAAAACTTTAACAGGGTATTGAATCCCTGAAACCGATATCAAAGAGTTAAAAAAGAAGAATGGAGCGGCATTAAATAATTTTTGGGATAACCGAAGGATGCTATCCCGGCTTAAATTGTAATTAATGAAATACCTTTCTGAGTTTCCCAGAATAATACAATGTCCATTCCAGCCAAAAAGATCCTCAATCAGAGTCAAAGTTATCCTATACCTTTCAAAGCCTCATGCTGTGGGAAAAAAATTAATTACCTTTTGAAACCTATCTCAGTATCTTAAAATTTTCTCGCATAATCTTTTTCGCTGGCGTTCCAGTCAAAGTTTTGAGCTGCTGAATTTGACAATTTAATAGCGACGCAAAGAAGGGTTATTTCCTGTTGAAATTTCGAATAATTGTATGTGCCTAAGTGATAGTTAAGCCATGTAAGAGTGGGCGGGATGAAAATAAGATAAAAACAAAAACAAGCCATTTGTGATTTAAAAACTAGTCCTCTAAGGGACAATCCACACAATACTTGCGTCTACCACAAGGCTGACAGTGATCGCCAATCCAGACTCGATCAAATTGGTTCATAATTCCTTGGACCATATCCGGATCTTCGGTGAGTATGCCAGATTCAAAATTTCTTCTGCGCTCACTTTTAGCACCGAGGCCTGCACCTGTCAGGTTAGCGCTTCCAGTGTATGCCTTTTTTCCATCGACTATAACACACTTGAAATGGACCCTGGGGCAAAGCATGCGTTCTAATTTTTCTATTAGATTCGGATATCTATCGAAATCATTTCTAAAATTGGGCCCGGGTTCTTTAGCATGCAATAAGCGCACAGAAACGCCCAAATCAATGAGATCGGAGATGATTTCCAAAAAAGGAACAAACCTCTTTCCCTTTTTGACATGCATATCCTTGATATCAGCTGTAGCAATCCAAAGCAAATTACTGGCTTCGACAACCATTTGCTGCACGACTTGTTCGTAGATTGCTTTATCGGTTATGAATTCAGTCTTCAAATGACAACGTGGACAAGCATTATTAAAGATTATGCCCCAAAATAGCTAACATATTCTAATGGTGGCGTCTTTGATTTGTGGGGCCCTTATTAGATCTATGGAGATCCTGAATCCCAGCCAGTTGGCTTGACTTCAAATGAGACTAAAACAGCAGCGTGATCAGAGGGAAACTCAGGGAAATTTCGATTGTGGTGATTCCTGAAGTTTTTTATCACAGATGCCTTTTGGGGCAGAAGATTTCCCTTGGCATAAATAAAGTCAATTCGAGCATATGGGTTTCTATACTCAGGGCTTGGGTTTTTTTCTCCATTTAATGCTACGAAACCTTTGCCTGATTCATAGATAAAATCTTCACCCACTGTCGTCCAGGTATGTCCTAGTGTTTTTTTAGTGATCTTCGGATGAACCTTGCGGAAAGCATCTACGAACCCTTTTTGAATCATTATATCATGCGTTGGTGTCGCTTCCAAAATGCGACCGTAATTCAAAGATTCAGCTGAATCGCTATAGTCGAGGCGGCTGACACAATTAAAATCTCCAGCTACAATAATTGGAGTAGTTTCGAATCTTTCCATATCAGCTTTAACTTCTTGGTGATTCAAAAATTTGTGTATCATTTGAGACCTTACATTGTCCCCTGAAACGAAATCTTCGTCGGAAAGCTCTTTATTTTTGATCTCGACAATGTGACGTCCACCGCTCGTCAGCCAAATACAATAAATTCTGATTTTCGTAGTCTGCGACAGATTGGCGGTAGCCCCAATAAATGAAAATGAAGACAACCCTTGTGGAGTGCCAACGTGGGTCAATTTATAACGGCTGAAGATGCTTAAATTTGCCCCTCCCCCTGGCGTATAATAGTAAAAACCAAGATCATCAGCGATATCTTGAGCCGAGCCATAGGTTTCTATCATCGCAATGATATCTGCTTTACTGGTTTGCAAGATCTCGATCATTCGCTGCCGCGCCGTTAAACCATCAATGGTATATCTGGGATCCTGATTTAATTTCCCCCAAATGTTCCAGGTCATAACTGAAAGGTTTCGTGGCTTAGGCTCACCAGAAGCTGACGAAAACCCACACCATATAACTAAAAACAGATAGATAAATCGCCCCACCTCAGTGAAATTTAATTTCTTCATAATTGAATCATCCCCATGAATAAACTACCCGCATTCTTGTTTGCCTACAAAATGAGCGAAGTTGATGGCATCAGACGGTTTCGAAGTTTTAAGCAAACTATAAGAATTTGCAACGATCGACACTTTAGCACACCCATCCCCACCCAGTCTCTAGATGCAAAAATCCCACCATTTTTCTCCCACTTTCTCAAAAGGTATGGCAATTATTGGAGTGGCGGGCTTCGAATTTTCTAAATCTAAGAGATTCACAACTATGACTTGATCAAAGTCGGTTGGATCCACTAATTTCTAAACTTTAGTAATTTAGAAAATCCAAAATACAGCTCAGGTGAAAAGTTCCGGTAAAATATATGAGTAAAGAAATTAAAAAGCTTCTGGTTGCCAATCGCAGTGAAATCGCCATCCGTGTTTTCAGAAGTGCTCACGAACTTGGCATACGCACTGTTGCTCTTTACACTCACGAAGACAGATACGCGCTCCATAGATTTAAGGCAGACGAAGCTTACCTTATTGGAAAACCGGGTGAGCCAATAAAAAGTTACCTTAACATCGATAACATCATTGAAATTTGCAAAAAGCACAACATCGATGCAATCCACCCAGGATACGGATTTCTCTCAGAAAAGCCCGAATTTGCGAGGGCCTGCGAAGCCAATGGCATTATTTTTGTCGGCCCATCAATACACGCCCTTGAATCTCTGGGAGATAAGACGGCAGCCCGTAAAATCGCCGAAAAGGCAAAAGCACCAATTCTTGGTGGCAGCAAGGATGCCATCACTGATGCGCAAGCGGGTTTTGAAACAGCCAAAAATCTCGGGTTTCCTATTATGCTCAAAGCAGCTCATGGGGGCGGCGGACGTGGTATGCGGGTCGTAAAAGAAGAAAAAGAATTTATCAAATCATACGAGCAAGCACGTAGCGAATCTCTTTCAGCTTTTGGAAGCCCAGACATTTTTGTGGAAAAGTTCATCGGGCGAGCACGGCATATCGAAGTTCAACTACTGGGTGATCAGCACGGTAATTTAGTTCATCTCTTCGAACGTGATTGTTCGGTGCAGCGACGACATCAAAAGGTGGTGGAAATAGCCCCAGCTCCCAACCTTCCTCCAGATGTCCGGAAAAACCTCTGTGAAGCGGCAGTAAAAATTGGATCACAAGTCGGATACTCCAATGCTGGCACTGTCGAATTCTTATTGGATGCTGATACCAATAAATTTTATTTTATTGAAGTAAACCCTCGTATTCAAGTTGAGCACACCGTCACAGAAGAAGTCACAGGTTTTGACCTGATCAAATCGCAAATCCTCATCGCCATGGGTAAGAGTTTGGATGACCCTCAGATTGGGATTGAAAAACAAAAAGACATCGCGACACATGGTTTCGCTATTCAGTGCCGCATCACCACTGAAGACCCGACTCAAGGCTTTACCCCAGATTATGGAAGAATGACCCACTATCGATCTGCCTCAGGCTTGGGAATCCGCCTTGATGCCGGGTCAGCATTTTCTGGTGCTGTTGTCACTCCTTACTATGATTCCATGCTAGTAAAAGTCACAGCACGTGCTCGCAGATTTACGGATTCCATTGGAAGAATGGAGCGCGCTCTCAGCGAATTTCGTATTCGTGGAGTAAAGACAAACATTCCATTTTTAAAGAATCTTTTAAGCTACGAGATTTTTAAGAACGGACAATGTACGACACGTTTTATCGATCAAACACCCGATTTGTTCGTTTTGCCAAGCCGAAGAGACCGCGCAACTAAACTCCTCAAATACTTAGGAGACGTTCTGGTTAATAAAAACGAACTTGTCAAAGATCGGCCTGTAGCTACACGGCGTGAACCCGCTCCACTTCCAGATACTTCACACATCCAAACAGCTCCTGATGGCTTCAGGCAAAAATTTCTGACTTTGGGTGCAGAGAAATTCTGCCAGTCGCTCCTTGATGAAAAAAATCTTTTGATGACTGACACCACCTTCAGGGATGCCCATCAATCTTTGTTGGCAACACGCATGAGAACATATGACTTGGAGCGCATCGTAGAGTCATATGCAAAGCTCACGCCGCAGTTTTTCTCATTAGAAATGTGGGGAGGCGCTACCTTTGATACAAGCATGCGTTTTCTCAAGGAATGTCCTTTTCAAAGGCTCTCAGACATGCGCGCCAAATCACCAAACATTCTTTTCCAGATGTTACTGCGTGCATCCAATGCTGTCGGATATACAAACTATCCAGACAACATTGTCAAAGAATTCGTCAAGGAATCAAAACAAGCAGGAATGGATGTTTTTCGAGTTTTTGATGCCTTGAATTGGGTTCCAAACATGAAGGTTGCTATGGAGTCAGTAGTGGAGTCGGGTGGCATTTGTGAAGCCACAATCTGTTACAGCGGCGACATACTCAACCCTGATCGAAGTAAATATGATTTAGATTACTATCTCAAAATGGCAAAAGAGCTCGAAAAGATGGGGGCTCATATTATTGCCATAAAAGATATGGCTGGATTGCTAAAACCAGACGCAGCCACCATTTTAGTTAAAGCCCTGAAAGAAACTATTGGTCTTCCAATCCATCTGCACACTCACGATACAGCCGGCATTCAAGCTTCTTCGATCATAAATGCCTCAAAGGTTGGAGTCGATATTTCTGACGCAGCCATGGCTCCTCTCTCCGGGGGTACTTCTCAACCAAACTTGAATACCATCGCTGAATCACTCCGCTTCAGCGACCGGCCCACTGGACTAGATGTCGACGCATTGGACCAAATCGCAGAATACTGGAGATGTGCGCGTGAATTCTACGCGCCATTCGAAGCCTCGGTATTACCTGCCTCCGCCGATCTCTATCAACACGAAATGCCCGGCGGTCAATTTACTAACCTCTACCAACAAGCACGTGCTCTGGGTTTAGCCGATCAATGGGCAACCGTCTGTAAAACTTACGCCCAAGCTAATCAACTCTTCGGAGATATTGTTAAAGTAACGCCAACCTCCAAAGCCGTGGGCGATATGGCTTTGTTCATGGTGGCTAATGAGCTGAGTCCGGATGATGTATTGGACACAAGTCGTGAGCTCGCCTTTCCTGCCTCCGTAATTGATCTTGTGGGTGGAATGATGGGCCAGCCAAAGGGTGGCTTCCCAAACGAAATCACGAATGTTATTTTGCGTGGGGAACAACCCCTTACTGAGCGACCAGGTGAATCTCTGCCCCCTGCAGATTTTACTGTGGCTCGAGTCGAAGTAGAAAAAATGCTCAGACGTGAACCCAGTAATGCGGAGGTTGTTTCGTATTTACTCTACCCCAAAGTATTCGAAGAATTTGCTAAGCATCAGGTTCAATATGACAAAACAAGTATGTTGCCGACACCGGTCTTTTTCTATGGTCTGGAATCCGGTGAAGAAATTGCCATAGAAATTGAAACTGGAAAAACGCTTATTGTAAAATTCCTCACCATAAGCGAGCCGCATACTGATGGCACTCGAACAGTTTTCTTTGAACTCAATGGACAACCTCGTGAAATTTCAATTCTGGATAAAAGTATTGAAATTGCGGGCTCAAAAAAATTAAAAGCGGATAGCGATAACCTAGGCCATGTTGGGTCAAGTATGCCTGGCATGGTTGTTAACGTCGCTGTAAATCCTGGAGATACGGTCAAAAAAGGACAAAAACTTCTCGTCCTCGAAGCTATGAAGATGGAAACGACGATCTATGCCGAAATCGAAGGGAAAGTTAAACAAGTTATAGTGAGTCCTGGGTTTCAGGTCGAAACAGGCGATTTGCTGGTAGACATTGAAGTTTGAGAAACTCTGGCTCTGACACTCAATATGAGGCTTATCATGCTAAAAGTTAAACAGTGAACAAATCCAACCGGCTGTATGAACTGGATTACAGCTAAGTCATTTATAAAAATTTCCCCATCCGGCAATGATCGGGTATTGCTGAGCCAAGCGGGCAGATAAAATTTTAAGGATACCTCGGAAAACATTCAATTTGTGAAAAGACTTTTCAATCAATCAAATCATCAAGAAAAAGTTTAGACAACCCAGTCAGGCATTAATTAATGCTCGCAAGAATTCTAATGGCAAAGGACATTAATCCGGATAGCTTTTGATTGTTTTATGATAATAAATGCGCACCACTTATTTATGGACAATCAATTTGGATTTAATCCGTTTTTCAATGATTCTATTTGGGTTTGGTAGAACCCCTCTGATAGCCATCCCCTAATAATTTTACTAAGGTTGGTTCCACGGCTTGTATCCACGCTTTTGTTCCTGCGGGACTGGGATGCAATAAGTCCCACATCAGTTCGGTGTTGATAGTACCGTCCGCCTCAAGGAATATGTGGTTAAGATCAAGCCAAAAAACATGTTGTCCGTCGGCCAAATTAGCAGTCAATTCACCAGCCCGGTGCGCAGTCTTAATGCATTGAGGAGATGAATTAAATGCAGGAGGGCTCACACCTTTTTGATCGTCTCCACCTCTTGGAAAAATACGCAAAACTAAGATTTTCGTTGTGGGGTGACGCTGACGAACCAGCTCAACAATAGCTTTCGTGCCCTCGAATACCTGCTCAGCAGTATGAACGTGTTTAAATCGGCGGTCATCTGTATTGTTAGTGCCGATCAATAACGTCACAACTTTTGGAGATTTGGTAAATTCAAGCTGTCCATTATGCAGATTCCACAGAATATTCTCGGTGCGTTGGCCATCCATTCCAAGGTTAATTGCATTTAGGGGTTTCAAAAACCGGTTCCAGACTTCCTTATTGGGCGAATATTTTCCATCGAGTTCGCCTATCGAATGGATGATGGAGTCGCCGATTAAAACCAGATCAAAGTTACCCGATTTCACCTGTTTAACTTTTTCCTCGTGACGAGAAGTGACGGCACGAGTTGGGTAATTTGCATCACCTAACATAGGCTCTGCAGTGACAAAAAAAACCATAGCAAGGTTGATCACAACAAACATACTGTATTTCATAGTTCTGTGCATAATTATGATTTGGAATAAACATTTTGCGATAGAATATGATATTTCATATTTTCCCGGGGAATTGATAGACATGATGAGCCAAATTACACGATGGGGTCAAACCTTAGTCGTGAAATAAATAATCAAGATATTTTAAAATCAAAAGCAAATAAAAGACGTGAAATTTAAAATCATACTCAGCCCTGTAATATTGCGAATTAAAGAATGGAAGATGACTTTGGATCTACATACGATCGGCATCACTCGCACCCATGAGTTATCGGCAAAACTTCATCTACTAAGGTAAATTACATATTCCAAACTCTTTTATCTTATGTTCGTTAATAAATTTTTTTACTCTTTGGGTAGAGGTCTCATTGGATATTTGGGAAACTCCTTTTATTTGTTTAAGCTGCGATAAATCAATACCCGCTATGTATAAAAAATCTTTAGGTTCTTGATCAAAGATGAATTTTTGAGGTAAACCGTCCGGAGGTTTAGTGATAACAGCACCAGCGATACGTTGGCCTTCTGCATTATTTATTCCAGAAATCGGACCGACAAAACTATTTGGAAAAAGAGACTTATTTATAAAGCCAAGAGAAATTATCTTTTCGATAAAACGATTTGCTTTTTGCTGATCATTTTCGCGAGTTTCGTAAATAAATTCAAAAGACTCGTGACTTGCAACCGAATAAAAACACGTCACATACACCCAATTCCTCATTCCATTTCCTTCACCTGGCGCAAACCCTAATGTGTATGGCCCAAGAAAATGACCATAAAAAGTAAGAGATTCGATTTTTATTTCAGCTGCTTTCCCAAAAGCCGATTCAATAAAGTTCGCATTTTTTTGTGCCCGTTTTTTACCTTCTAGACTAAAAGAAAATGTTTTTCTAATGGGGCAGATTTGACTGGAAGCTTTTTCATTTTTTGAAAAAAACTTATCCAGAGCATCTTTCAATCGCCATACCATACAAAAAGAAAAGGCAACAAAAGCAAAACTCACTAATTTGAAGTGGGAATACCCATAATGAATCCAAAAATAAACAAGGAATGAAGTCAGCGTTAGCGAAATTAAAAGTTGTAACAGATAAGTATAACGCCATATCTTCCACAGGCCAATAATCGACAGGAGTTGTATTAGAAAAACAATTACCCCGGGAATCGTAACAATCTTAAATTCAATAAATACCAAGCAGGCACATGCTACCAAACCAGCAGAAACTAACATTGTGAGAAGGAACTCGCGCAACTCTCCATTCAACCTGCCATGTTGGATGATTCTAAACATTAGCAATATGGTTTTAAAAACCATGCATACGAATATATGGCTTATATACCGCCCAAATGAAATAGATAAGCAAAAAGATCAGCGAGCTGGTCATTAGGCAATGATTTTGCGGTGGCTGGCATCAAGCTCCCAAGGTTTACAACAGAGTCCACATTGTCCCTTGCAATGGTCATTTGTGAGTCCTGAGCAATTTCTCGAATGACGATGACGTCCGAATTCCTTGAGGCCTGCTCATATCCTTGAACTATTCGACCTGATTTTAAGGTTACCGAGGAAAGGGTGTATCCTTCTTTCACATGTAAGGAAGGCCACATCACTTCTGTCACAATTCTTTCTTTAGGAATAACACTGCCAGCTTGGGATAGGTCTGGCCCAAGCACTCCTCCATGGTTGCCCACTTTATGACATGAACTACACCCTGCTTTGGCAGAGCGAAATACCATCTCCCCAGGTTTAACTGATCCTTTCTTGGCAAGTTTAGCATACCTTTTGACAGCTTTTGATGAGTACTTTAACTCACCGATGTTTACGCCAGATAAATTGTCTAACAACTCCTGGATGACTTTATCCTTCAGAGACGATGAAAACCATGCATTTCGAAGAATTTCTCTTTTCTTTTGGCTAAGTTCTGGCCCTATTCCATTGAGAAGCCGTATAAATTCCTTTCTGGTCATTTCAGATCCAAGAAAGACTTTGTAAAGAAATTGAGCGGATTGGTTATCCAATTGAGATTTGAGAAATTTACCAGTGAAATGAGAGGCAACTTTTACATCCTGATAAATAAGACCTTCAATAGCGCTTAAATATAATTTTCTATTATTACCATGTTTATGTAAAAAGGATTGATAGAAATCGACTATATTGTCACCGCCTATTTTTCCAATATTTTGAAGCGCCATAGCGCGTGTATCTATAGGTAACTCTGTGGAGACGGCGTGTTTTTGCAGTAATGCGCTGGTTCCGGGCAAACGCCAAGCCCCAGCAAGTTGTATAGCTGAATTTTTAATTGAGTGGTCTTGACTTTTGAGCCACTGGCTTACGCTGTGGTGGACCTCAAAGTCAGGCTTATTAAGCTTAATCAATGATTGGATATTATCTGAGTCAAAATTTTGAGATTCAAAAGCCCATTTTATATCCCGGGAATCACCGATTGATAGGAGAACTGAAATTAATCGACTTCGCCTTCTATGGCTCAATTGCGAAGATGCTAAAATTTGCTTTAAATTACTCGACACATTTTTTTCTCCAGCAATAGCTAGTATTGCAGAAATTTCTCGCCCACCCTGGGGTAAGGTAAGATTACCATTTATAAAGGAAGGCAACCAATATGGTTTGAGAAAGTGGGTTGCCTGAATTGCAGCATACTCGACCCACTTATCGTCGGGCGCCTCATTCAGGGCTCTGGCAACAACTAAAATAGATTCCGCATTTGGTATTTTTGAAGCGGAGAGAATAGACTCCATTTTTACCAATGGATGTCCATCACTGGCGGCAGCCATTAATAAATTAATGCTGTCAGATATTTCATCATACCACTGGCCAATCATTCGCGCACCGTAGGCTCTCACCCTATGATCACCCGACTGCATCATTTTATATATAAGATCCTTATTTGCTAGCTGAAGCATATCTACCAGAGAAGCAAGCTCAATTAAGTCACGCCCTTCATATTTAAAAACAAAGCTAGGAATACTTTGCAAATTACGAGATGAAAGAACCTGCTTAGCTTTAAAACGAATCCATCGATTATCGGATTTTAAGGACTCAAAAAGCCTCTTATTCCCCCATCTATAAAGGTCACTTTTACCATGATTCCCATTAACTTTCGAAACTCTCCAAATTCTACCATGTGTCATATCTCTATTGGGGTGACGATAAAAATCGTCCTGATGACATGTAATGGGATTATACCAATCGACAACATAAACAGCACCGTCAGGACCCAGCTTTACATCAACAGGTCTGAAATTTCTGTGGGAAGACTTAATGAGTGGTTCTTTCCAGACCACTCGATAACCTGCTCCCTCCTCTTCGAGGTGAAAACGACTGATTTGATTTTTCTTGTAGTCCCCAATGACCAAATCCCCTTGCATCGAGTCCGGCAGGGACGTTGATCCAATGACATCGATACCGCAATACCCACCGGGTTTGCCTATACGGGGCAACTTTAATTTATGCTTCACTGGAATAGAACCAGGCGTCAGAAATGAAACCCCGCCAGCTCCATCGATAACAAAGCTCTGACCGTAGTCATTAAATGCGACGCCCCAAGGATTTCCTGGTCCCATAAAATCATCAAGTAATCCATCTAATTTTAAGGTATCTGGACTCAATCGGAATACACCTGCTTGAAAAAGTGATGAAATCCCATGTGGCGTCTCAACACGAGATTCGATGCCGTCCCCTTGGCAAAACAATAAATCTCCGCAGGGGCTCCAAGCAAAGGAATTAATAGTCTGATGAGAATCTCCATTACCAAAGCCAGATAGAACCACACGATTATTACCATCCCAGTCGATGTGGATTAGTTCGGTATTCTGGCCGACGTAAACACCATCGTGCCCAACTTCCATGCCGGTTGGAATATTTAATCCATCCGCAAAAACTTCATGACTATCAGCTATGCCATCATCATTAGAATCAACCAACCTGATAATTCGATCATTTGCTATCGCACCGGGCCTTACCTGTGGATAGGTATCAGAGCACGCGACGTACATCCGCCCCTGGGCATCCCATCTTACAGACAACGGGTTTGCTATCCCCATGGATTCATTGGCAAATAAATTAACCTCCAATCCATCAAGAATTTTGAAGGAACTCAATTCCTCTTTGATGTTTGCCTCTCCAGACCCAGTAAGTTTGGGATTCCTAACAGGCTGCGGAATTTTCCCATTTTGAATATCATATTCTGCAGATTTAATCAGCTCTTCATACTGACTCCATTCCTGTTTAAATGAAGGCAGCCCATCTGCAGCATTAGAAAAAATTCTTTTTCTATCATCGCCAAATAAACACTTCCAATTAGATGGCCGCCAATATTCATACCACAGCCTATTTTTTACCTTAACGGCTTCCACAAGCCACTCGGGTGGCACTTCACCAATTGATTCTGCAACACTGTTTTCGAGATAAGGCACCCCCATATTCTTGGCTAACTTTTTGACAGTATCTTTGTATTCCAAATAATTATTGGATGACGCATTGCTCCATGCTAATGGAGCTGGCTCCGAAATAATCACTCTGAGATCATGTTTTAATAAACCTGAAATAATTTCTTTGTAGGCATTTTTGAATTCATACATTTTTTCCAGACCATCAAAGGATTCCATCGCACCGAATTGAGCAATGATGACGTTGGCATTTACTTTTTTTAATTGGGCCTGAAGATCACCAAATGCCTCTTTTCTCCATCGTTCTCGAACTGTGCTTAAATGATAGACTGTATCTCCCTCCCAGGAAAAATCCCTAAATATCAAATTGTAGTCTTTAAACTTTGTATATATGGAAGCTTCCATCACGCCTTTCTTCATCTCGTTCACAATATGAGTTCCACCAAGAAAAACGATAGTGTCTCCCTTTTGAATGAGGGATTCATGACCTTGTGATTTCAAGGAAATTGTTATTATAAGAAAAAGAGATATTATAAATTGGGTCATATCGAAAAATTGTTAAATCTTTTTGGGCTCTCCGTGAAAAAAATCATTATGATTTATTTTTCTTTTAGAAGAATATTTTTGAAAGCGACTTCCATTTTGTCGCCGCTGTGGAGTTGAAATCCAATGAGGCCCTTATCAAGACGTTTGGCATCTTCATTATCAATAACCTTAGATGCCATTTCGCCGTTTATTGTGAACCACATTGTATTTCCAATCGCTGTGATGTGGACATGATTCCAATCATTTTTGCTGAGAGACTCTGGCTCAAAAACTCTATCAATCGGATGTCGAATTTTGGACCCGTCATGATTAATGATCACGACCTGCCCTCTTTTCGCCAAGTAGTCACCTCTTTGGTTTTCATGAAAATCCCAAGCTCCGAGGACTTTATCGCCTATTCCTACATGCCCAATATCGGCGTGATAGCCTTGCAACCTGCTAGGCTTTCCCTCAACCGGTATTCCCCTTACCTCTACCCCGGTATTTCCGGTATCACTTAAAAACTTATAGCTGAATTTCAATTCAAAATCGGAGAGTTGCCTTTTAAACAAAAGGTATGATTCTCTTCCCTTTCCTTTGGCTATGATCTCACCACCGTCTATACTCCAATTAGAACTTTGCCCTTCCGGCCGGCATACCCATCCATCAAATGTTTTCCCATTAAAAATTGATGTAAATTTCTCATCTCCTACTAAAGGGGTAATAAACAGAAAACAATGCAGGACGCAAAATGTTTTAATTAAGAGTTGGTTCATGATTGAAATTAGCAACAACAGAAATGCTCAGCAAGGCTTGACTCAAACATTTATTTTATTCAGCCTCTATCTATCAGATCTAAAGAAAAGGCACTACTAAAATATCGTATATAAATGATTCAATTACAAATATGCCATGACAAGAGTTTTCCATCTCTAATTCAATTTAAAAATATTCATAAATCCCTAAAATACATTTCTGGCGTTTCAATACAGTCCGAACAGTCCTCTTATGACGCCATGGTGACTAACAACCTGGCAAAGGCAATTGAATTTAATAAGCCAACACTTTACACCGGCTTAAACTTTCAGGCATGCAACGATTTGATTACCCCATCTTTAACTTTGCGCTTTCGCCCTGATATTGCAGAGATCAGAAAGAATATTGCCGATGGAGCAATAGGAAAACCGGGCCTGGTCAGGATACATCATTGGGATGACCCAGCAGTAGCTTTCGAGACTCGCGTAGCTGTGGAATATCTAGAAATATGCTTCGAAATTTTCGGAGCTCATCCGGTGAAATCTCATTTTATGATGAGTCATAAAATCAACAAAGTGATTCACCTTGGATTCCCATGCGGAGGAATGGGAATCATCGACCTTGGACATAAAGGCCAAAAAAATCAGACTTATTATTCAATGACGATCATTGGGTCAGACGGCGCTATATACTCGGATGACCACAGAAATAGAAACCTCATCTTTCATAATACAAAGTCTTTTGCCGAACCTCCAGATTTCGGAGAGGCTGAGACTTTAAATTTACTCACTGATTTCATTGGAAATATTCGAGCGATCCCCAAAAATATCGAAAGACAAAAAAACATAAGTCAAGCCATGCAGATTTTAAATCTCAATGATGAGTAATATCTTTTGACTAAATATGAATGCACCCGTGAGTAATGTGATAAGAGTGGGAATCCTCGGAATGGTTAAGCACGATTACATTCCAAATGCTTTTGCCAATCACCCCAGGTTCAAAATCGTCTGTGTCGCAGACGATTCAGACAGGCCGCATTGGACCCACGAGAGAAATCAATCTTATGCTAGCAAATTAAATATCCCTTACTTAAAAGACCCGGAAGAAGCCTTTGTTATGTATAGTCTTGATGCTGCGATTATATGCTCCGAAGCGGAACGCCACTGCAACTTGGCGATTCGTGCTGCCCAGGCAGGATTACATTTAGTCATAGACAAGCCATTATCTACACATCTGGATCAGTGTGATAAGTTGATCGATGTTATTAACAAGTCGGGAGTCTGTTCACTGGTATGGAATCGGAATTTTTTACCATCGGTTTTGCAAGCGAAGTCGATCATCGAGAAAGGGGATATTGGAAGCCTCGTCTCTATTCACTGTGATTTTTATTTTGCAAAAGATGCCGGCCCGCCATTAAGGATTGAAAATGATAACACCCAACCAATTAATTGGTTAGATAGACAATTGGAGGCTCATGCAGATGGCTCCGATGGCGGTGTCGGGATCGAGCCCATTGGAGAATTACAGATCGAGGGTATATACCCATTGGCTTATATTCATTATTTAGCAAATGGGGCTCTGGCAGAAAAGGTTTTCACCTGTATGAAAACACATTTCCACCAGGCGCATTTCGACAATAATGTAGATGACTTGTCGAGCATCTCTCTCCAGTATGAGGGGAATTTTACGGCAACTGTTTGCCTCGGAAGAATTGGTAATCATGCTCACCCCGATATAGGCGAAATCAAAATCCACATCGTCGGCACTTCGGGCAGTGCTGTTATCTCGGAGGCGAGGCCTGAAATTTCCGTGTATTCCCGCAACCAGTCAAATAAGGAGTTTAAAAACATGAGAATCGCCAATGACAATGACAAGTTATTAGTTGATAACATGGCCCAAGCTATCGATAGTCATAAGGAAACAATTTTAGACGCTTTAGATGCTCGAAACATTTGTGCAGCTATTCAGGCTGCCATTCATTCAGGGAAATCGGGCGAAATAGTCGAGGTTAATCACAGGGCTTGATAGTTCATTGTAGGTTATTTCCAATTACACAGGTCAAATGACCCATCGATTCGATAAAAAATTGACAATTTTACCATGTCATTTTGATCTATTTTTATTAGCATTCATTCAAACCATGAATCCCAAATTTATATCATTCCTCATCCTTACATTTCTATTTTGGGTCATTCCCTATTTTAAGATTCAAGCGAACGAATTTTATAACGTCCGCGGAAGAGAAAGCCAGATCTCAACAATAAAGACTATACTAGAAGGAGAATCGGATTTTAAATTTTCGAACCCAGCAAGAATGCAGGGAATGAGAGGCTTTGGACCGCAATGGAGTGGCCATGCTCATTTACTGTGGGATGGCAAAATCGGGAATTCCACGACCATCGAATTCCACGTTTGGGAATCAAGCCTTTATGAGGTTGGCTTTCAATTTACCAAAGCACCCGATTATGGAGTTTTTGAGGTTCGCCTGAATGACGAGATAGTCTTCGATAAGGTAGATCTCTATGGTCCGCGAGTCGCCCTTTCAAATATTTGGAACATTGATCATATTAATTTAAATGAGGGGCTGAACAAAATAACTTTCACCCTAATTGGCAGTCATCCGAGCGCAAATAAATATAGAGAAAATAGTTACTTAATTGGATTTGATTTTCTTAAACTCAAAAACCTTAATCCAAAAAAAGATTTAAAAAAAGCGAATCAGAAAACCAATCTAGATGAAACCACCACAACAAATTTAACTCAGTTAAATACCAAAGAACTCAAAGGATATTTATCAAGGTATTGTTACGATTGCCATAATGATAAAAAATCCAAAGGTGATGTAAACCTCGAGAGGTATAAAAATCTTTCTTCATTTAATAAGGATTTGGAATCAGCAGGGCTTATCCTGGATGTTTTGTCTAATTACGAAATGCCGCCAGAGGATGAATCCCAACCGAGTGAATTAATTCGTCAAAAATTAATGACGACATTTCAATCCTTGATCGACAAATCCATTCATAAAAACCCACGATTGGCAAAAGTGACAATGAGGCGAATGAATCGATATGAGTATAATAATGCAGTGAGAGACCTTTTGAAACTTAAAGGAGACATCTACCCTCTACCTGAAAAGCCAATAAGATCAGGAAAAGACTATTTCAACCCGAAATCCGGTCATTACCCCAGCAGCATTGTGGTCGGTAACAGACCACTCGGGAAATTTCAAATTGAGCAACAAATTCTGGACTCTGTATTCCCGTTCGCTATTGATCTGCAGGCCGAATTCGGGTTCAACAACCAAGGTGACCTCTTAAGTTTTTCACCGATTCTTTTGGAAAATTTTCTTAATCTTAGCCGATCCATATTGAACAGTTCCCAATTCAATAATTATTGCCAGATTTACAATGAACTTTTTGAGACCAATATCGACAAGCCATTGAAATCATATGACACGGTAAGAGGCATTGTAAAAACCCGACTTGAGCCATTTCTGGAAAAAGCATTTAGAGAACACCCCTCAAATAAAATTATTGAGCGGTATACAGATTTCTTTATGAAACAATTTCATGGTTCAAATGATTTTTCCGAAAGTATGAAAAAAACTATTTCGGCAATTCTTTCATCACCCAAATTTTTATTTATAAATCTCGGTATTCCAAAAAATAAAGTTGAACCCTTATCTGCTTATGAATTGGCAACAAGACTCTCATTTTTTCTTTGGAGCAGTATACCTGATGAGATTTTAATTGAGAAAGCGAGATCGGGAAAATTACTTAACCCAAAGGTTCTGAAAAATGAAATCAAAAGAATGTTAGAGAGCAAGCATAGCCAATCGCTCTCTCAAAATTTTGCTCGCCAATGGCTGCGCTTGGATAAATTAATCGCAGCATCACCGGATTTTGACAGATTTGAAATCTATTATTCTCGGATTGGGTGTGAGCAATGGAAATTCGGGCTTCAAATGATGATGGAACCACTTTTATTATTTGAGAGTATAATGGTCGAAGACCGGTCCATAATGCAGCTGATTGACTCCGACTACACCTATCGCTCCGATGAGTTGGATTCGTGGTACTACGATAAGATTCCATTTAACGACAAAAAGAATGCTGGAAGATTTAATACGTTCACGCAATCATTCAAAAGGCGCCCGATAAAATCGAAGCGAGATGGTGGCGTAATGACCTCAGCAGCTGTATTAACAATGACTTCGGACACCCTGAGAACAAACCCTATACTCAGAGGAGCATGGATGGCATCGGTTATATTCAATAATCCTCCCCCTCCTCCGCCTGATGCGATTCCAGAGCTTGAAGCCGATGACGACAAAATCGAATCAGAAGGATTAACACTCAGGCAAAAATTGATAGCACACCAATCAAATGAGTCTTGTAGATCCTGCCACGCAAAAATTGACCCTCTGGGATTTGCCTTGGAGAATTTTGATCCAGTAGGTCGCTGGAGAGACAACTACCGTTCTGGATTACCCATAGATAGCTCAGGTGTGTATAATAATTTTGAGTTCAATGGAATTGTTGAATTAAAAAATCAAATAATAGCACGACCCGAAATATTTATCAGAGCCTTTTCCGAGCATCTGCTTTCGTATGCCCTTGGCAGAGAGCTCAATATTTATGACAAGCCGGCTATTGATAAAATAACTCGTAACGTTATGCTGGGAAAAGGCAAATTCTCAACAGTCGTTGAACAAATAGCGATATCATTTCCTTTTCTCAATAAATCAAGTCAACGATTCTAAGTAATGAAAAAATCTTTTGAATTTTCAAGGAGAAGGTTTCTCAAAGGTTGTGGGGCGGCGCTTGCTCTCCCTTACATGGAATCCTTGCAAGCATCCAAAAAGTCATCAGCAAACGTGGCTCCGCCAATTAGGTTAGCCTTTTTTTATATTCCAAATGGAGTGGAACAGTCGCATTGGAATATTGAAAACACGGGACGTGGGGACGAATGGCAATTAAGCCGGACTCTCTCACCGCTTAACCCTGTAAAAAATAAACTCCTCGTCCTATCTAATTTAGATCGCATCAAAGTACCTGGGACTGACGGTCATGCACAGGCTGGATCATGTTATCTCAGTACAGCACGTCCAGATGAGCTTTCTCCTGCCGGCTACCCTCTTAAAAAGACCATTGATCAGCTGGTAGCTCAAGAAGTAGGGAATCAAACACCCTTTAGATCCCTTGAGCTGAGCTGTAACCCCTATGAGGATAATCGGGAATCTGTATATTTCGATAATATCTCATGGTATGGACCTAGTCATGTTGCTAAATCTGTCAGGGATCCTAAAAAAGTATTCAATAGGCTCTTTCAAGTTTCAGAACATAAAGGCCATGCAAGTGTACTTGACATTGTCCTTGATGATGCAAAGTCCCTTAGTAAGACCATTGCTCAATCGGACAATCTAAAACTAGAAGAGTATATGGATTCGGTAAGAACTGTTGAAAAACAAATTGAACGAATCAAAGGCCGTCAAGATGCCATTAGTAAACTCGGTATTTCCCCACCAACAAAGCCTTGGCAAGCCATGGCACGAGATGAATTTATAGAAGTGATGTCTGACCTCATGGTATTGGCTTTCCAAACAAACCTTACCCGGGTAGCAACCTTGATGACTGGCCCTGAAAGATGGGGGTCGCCACTTACTGTTGACGGTTTGTTTGAGAAACCAGTAAGCCATCATGGGATGACACATGCTCAAGGTAAGGACGAAGTTAAAAAGCAACTCCAGGCACTGGATAGATTCCACGTTGAGCAATATTTCAAAGTTATTCAAAAAATGGATTCGATTAAAGAAGGTGAGAAATCTTTGCTCGACAACATGATGCTTGTATTAGGGTCAGGCTTGAGCAGTGGAATGCTCCACGTTTGTAACAACCTGCCGACAGTCATTGCAGGTAAAGCAGGTGGGCTCATAAATTCCAACCAACACATTAAAGCACCTGAAGGCACCCCGATAGCAAACCTGTGGATGAAGATTGCAGAAATCATGAATACCAAAAAGGAACGAATCGGAGATTCTACAGGCACACTGAGCCTCTCATAAATGATAAATTAATAAGAGGAATAAACTGAGACACTATTTGAAAAAGGGACTTTTGATTGTAAGGGCTTTTATCCTTAATTAACTGGCAAAACATGCAGCAAGACTGGATAAGATGACCCAAAGGGATGGGACGGTGCTGGATCACTCATACCTGATGAGGAAGTAATATGTAGTCGAGAAGTCGGCATGATTCCTCAAAGTTTCCGCTGATTTTGGCGAACGGGATTTTATGAGGTGTCAAAAATAGAGAGTTAGGAGATTACACAAATCAGAGCGCTGACAACCAGAGATTTGCAGTATCTACTCCGCTCTAATAAATCGCGTGGACTTGAAAACCCCAGAGGTCTGAAATAAGATTAATGGACTTTTTGGGATATAAATATTGAGTGATACGAAAGAACTGGCAAAACACAAGCTGTTTATGACCTGAAATAAATTCACTCATTCAGGTGAATGACTACCCAACCAAAAAACGGCATTTTCAATTATTTGTATAATTTCGGGTTGCTTGTAGACAGGAAACGTTTCATGCCCTGGGCGGAAATAAAATACCTTACCCTTTTGAATGTTCCAGACCATACCACTTCGAAACCACTCGCCAGGTTCCCACCTCTCTTCAAAAACAACTTGGTCCGGTGGAGGAACATGAAAGGGCTCATTATACATTTCGGTCGATTTAACTTTGAAGCTTGGAGGGATACCTTTAGCAATTGGATGGTCCGGTAGCTTAGTCACCATGACACTGGGCTTTCCATCAGGACGGTAGTTCGGAAAACAACAGTTGGGAAGATCTACTCTTACTTTGGCTGCCATCTTGGCTCTCATTAGAACATAATACGCAGGAGTGACCACAGAATCAGAAGATGGAGCCATCCTGCCAGGAGGCGGGATGAATTCAAATTCGACTTTCTTACCCTTTTCCGGGTCTGGATATTTTAACTTAGCATTGATTTTCGTCTTTTCATTCATTGCTTCCATGAATGGAGTAGCCCAATGAGCGGAGTGCAAAACGATTAAATTGAGGGAACCGTTTTTGAGTCTTTCCACAACCTTCTTTTTTGCAACCGGGGGTGTTACTTCATGCTGTCTGACATGTCCCCACCAAATTAATACCTGAGCCCAATCGAGATCTTTATCCAAGAGACCTTTTTCCGGATCATTAATCGATACTGACTTTATCTTTAGTCTATCACCATTGGATTCTATTAATTGACGAGAAATTTCATTACCTATGAAATTCTCATAAGCTTTGGACTGAGAAGGCTGGCGCTCGTCCCATACGAGGACATTTATGGCTGATGCTTCAAGCTCTGAGCTGAAACCTAATAAATAAATTAAAAGTAATACGGCCAATTCTTTTTTCATTAATTTCTGGAATTGAATGGTATTATTGAGTTTCAAACGAAAATTGTCCAGTGCCACCCCATTTTTCTCCACACCTATAAAATTGAATGATATTCGGTTGCATTCCACTAGAATTATCATTCAATGGCATCACGAGTTTTTGAGTAAGGAAGTTTATTTAAGTTATATCGATTCATTTTGAGGCCTCTCTTCTGCGGTTTGGCGAGTGCCATACGAACAAAAGATCGTAAAATTGGATCCCCGAGTCTAAAGATCATCGACCAGATCACCGTTTAAGACTCACTATGAAAATTCAAATAATAAAATTAAATTCACAGCGTACAAAACCTTTACTGGACTAGTTTTTGTAAGGAACAGTTCCTGATTTATCAAGTGGGTATTTCCACTTTGAAATATACGCTGAGGCCGGCAAAAATTCATCCCCAGTCGCTTTCAGCTTTTTCTTTAACTCTTTATTAAATTTTTTAGCGATAGGAGTGTTTTTATTTTCTGCTAAAAGGTTATCTAATTGGAAAGGATCCTTAATATTATCAAAAAGCATCCAAGGGCCACGAAGGTCTTCGACGTAAGTGTATTGATTAGTCCTTAATCCACGAAATTCTTTACCTCCCCACCTGCGAGCCCATTGACCAAAGGGGGCTGGACAGCTTAACAAGACACTTCCGTCATTCGGGTTTGCCCCTCCTTTCATGTGATCGCTAAAATCTAAGCCTTCGACGGTTTGGGGAATAGAGACTCCAGACAACCCTAAAAGAGTCGGCATAATATCCTCTGTATTCATTAATGATTTCACCCGCTTTCCCTTGCGTCCAAATTGTTTTGGGTAGTGGAATAACATGGGAACTCTAATAGATTCCTCGTATGGTTGCTGTTTTTTGTAGGCACCATGGGATCCAATTAAATCACCATGATCAGAAGTTAGAACAATGATTGTGTCTTCTTCCTGTTTGGTCGCCTTTAAAGTATCCCAAAGACCCGCTATGCAATCATCAAGCGCAGTGCAATGGGCATAGTATCCGGCAAGATCTTTTCTGGCTAATTCACGAAACGAGTGTGGAATGTTGGGACGAATTTTTATTTTTTTGGCATCATACATTTCACGGTATTTTTGAGGTGCTGTATGATATGGAGCGTGAGGTGGCCCAAACCCAATGAACAAGGCAAATGGCTTTTCAGATTTTGAGGCAATTTTTATGTAGTGCTGAGCGTCACGGGTTTGAGCAATAGCATCATATCCATCCCATTTTAGCTTTTCTGGGCCGTCGGCATAGTAAAATGAATTATTATAATTATGCGTGCACTCGAGCACCTTCCAGTATTGAAAGCCTTGTCGCCTTTCACGGGGTATAAAATTTGACCTCCCATTGCCGTCGACATGCCATTTTCCGATATATCCAGTCTGATATCCAGCACTACCCAATATTTTTCCTATAGAATTAGCATTAGGGTCAAGGGATACGTCATTCATGAAAACCCCATGAGTAAGAGGTCTTTGACCTGTTAAAAGGCTAGCCCTCATTGGACAACACACTGGAACCCCACTCACCGCCTCGGTGAAATTAATAGATTCTTTTTCAAGCTGATCGATATTAGGAGTCCTCACATCCTTATTCCCAGCGTAACCGAATGAATCAAACCTCCATTGGTCAGTAAGCAAAAAAAGAATATTCGGTCGATCTCCGCTATGGCCACTAAGGGATAAAGGGAATTGGGCAAAGACACAAAAGAGGATGAATAAATATATAGACTCAAATTTTTTTTTCATATACGTGCTGGTTATTTGTTAAATCGACTAGTCTTCTGAGTTCCAAATAATCTTATTTCTTTTTTCTATTTCTCCAGATTCTACTTTTAAGTCTATCCAGACTTTTCCACGGGATTCCCAAATGACAAGCGCAAGGAAAACAAACGAAATCCCCACAGATAAAAGATAGAGATATCTGAGATTTTTCATATCTAATATGACTTTTAGTCATTTTGTATTTCTGATGTAGGATCGACACCTTCTTGGCTAATAAAATTTTGTTGAAATTGCTGCACGGTCCCGATAGGTAGCTTATCTGCATGTTCAGGATCTTTAAGGCCATCACTATCTTCGGCAGAAAAGGACTTTAGAATCTCGAGTTGTTGTTTTAATCCCATAATTTCCCTCTCCGAATGTTCCATCATTTCTTTTTGCAGAGACAACAATTCCCGCAGTTGTTGGAGTTCGCTTTTTGTGACTTTTTCCGAAAAATTTCCACCATGATCTTCATTAAGATTTTCATTGGCAGCCCTCTTTTCACTCCGTTCGGTCCAGGGTTCTTTTTGGAAGACACGGCTTGACTGATTTGGCATCTTTTTTCGTTTCTTTTTATTTCCTTTTGTCTTTTGGTGAAGATTGAGCCGTTCGCCTTCTGTGGAATTTCCACCTAGCTGAGAGTGTGAATTTTTTTCACGTTTCCCCCCCCGATACGCTTGTCTCGCAGCCGCAGAAAACGATACTAATCGTTCTTTTTTTATTTGCCTGTCCTTTTCAAAAATAACACCTAATTCTGATTCGATGGCGTTAGCACGCATCTCGAGTGACTTAATTTTTTTTGATGAAGGCTCACCGTCTTTAAGTTGGACTGCTAGTATATCAAACTTAATCTCAACCAAATGGTTTGCTAATTTCATTGCGATCACTTCAAGAACTTTTTCTTGAAGTGATATTTCTAGTTTGACTGGATAATCTCGTGATTGGGCAAAAGACCATTGTTGAGAGACAACAAAAAAAAGGACAAAAAAAAGTCTATTCATTTTAATTTTACCTGTTTTTTAGGATTTTACCTTGGGACCTCGGAATAGTCCATTGAGTGCTAAAATTTTAGAATTAAAACTCTCCATCCTTATTAAATTTCTTTTGAGTTGCTTCACCAAATTTTTTTGCTCCAGCCTGAAGGTTTTTAATCAACTGACCAGACGCAATATCGGAACTAGCTCGCGCCGTTGAAATTAAGTTCTTGCACTCATTATCATCCATAAATACCGAAGCCTCGAGCAAACCTTTTTCCTCGCCGTGTGGGACGGCAAGAAAACCGTGATGGTCAGCATGGATTAATTGACCTGGTTTTATTTTGCTACCGAACACTTCGACCTCACACCCCCATCTTATGGGTGTTGCATAGGCATGCCCCACACAAAGCCTGCGCGCCAAAGCTTTAAATCCAGCAAACTTCATTTCCTCCAAATCTCGAATCGCCCCATCTACAATCACCCCGACGCAACCAAATGCGCGATGGACATTTGCATTGACCTCACCCCATGCAGCACCAAATGTCGCCGGTTTATCAAGATCTTGGACGACGACAATTTTCGGTCCAGGCACAGATTCAATGTATGCCCAATACTGATTCCAGGCATCAGGCAGGTTCTCCTGGTGTTCCTTATTTCCAGGTTGAATAACACACGTCACGGCGTATCCAACCATGGCTCCAATTTCGGGCATATAATCATGAGTTTCCTCTATATTTATTCCTACTCTTGAATGGTCTTCTTTAGTTATTTGCTCCCATCCATTGTATATCGTTGGCGTATTCCATCTTCGCAATTGAAGAAGCTCTGCATCTGAAAGTATATTTTTCATGTCTTTTAAAATAATGAATTTTGAATTTTTGATTTAGATTAGTGCGGTTTTTAAATTTTCAACTCCAATCCGGTGTGACTGGACGGCTGTCAGTGCTTTCGGAGATTTTTCCTCAACAGCCTGCTCAAGAACCATATGCGGTTTGACACCCTTGTTGAATAAAAATGAAATTAAACGAATATAATCAATATCTCCATCCAAGGAGAAAGCTTCTCTCCATGTCCCTTTATGTGATTGCCTGAGATGCAGTTCAACGATTCTTTTGTGGTAATGTTCTACGACATCAAACACCGCTATTTCTGAGTTACCACAACCCCGATAAACCCAGTGAGCATCAAGACATAATTTCACATATTGAGGATGAGTAGCAGTGAGCATGTGGTGAAATTCCCGCGCCCCAGCCCTTAATTCAGCATCATGGTTATGATAAGCAAGCTGCAATCCCATCTTATCAAGCTTTTCACCAAGTTTATTGATAGCCTTGGCCTGTGTTTTTAGTTGGTCATCTGATTTATCTTCTAAGCCCCCCCACCGTATGGGTGAAGGATTAGTGACAACTATCTTTGCCCCCAAGGCTTTAGCAGCTTCTGCAATTTCAAGGACCCGTCCTATGCTTTTTTCCGCCTCAGACGGTTCGTGGAGCGTTGAATTGACATAAAAAGAACGCATTTCCAATTGATACTTAGAGAGGCTCTCTTTAAGTCCCATTAACTCGGACGAAGAATTAAGAATAGGTTCATATCCATGAATTCCTGCGTTATGAATTCTATTTAAAAGATCATTGGAATGCAGTGGTGAATTTCTCCCTGTTCTCTGATCAAAGGTTGCCCATGGGTAGGTATTGGTTGCTATGTGGTATTCCTTTTTTGCAGCGCCTTCATTTGATCTCAATTGTATCGGCAGTATAGATGCTAAAGCCAAACTTGAAGTACTCAGCATACTGAGAGACTCTCTTCGTGTCATCTTCATGAATAGTGATAATCTTACATTCAGATATCTCTTAAAAGAACAATAATCGGAATAAGTAAGTTAAATACCTCCAGTAAAATATTCTGTAAAAATGGTTACTAAAGAAATAAAATATGGCTGTGATAGTTGAATCTGAGCAACCCACTCTTTATACAAAATTAGGTGGTCACGAAGGAATATTAGATTTCCTGAAACCATTCTACGAAGATATAAGGCAGCACGAAATCTTAGGGCCTATATTTAATGCGAAAATTCACGACTGGGATAGACATCTTGATAAGATTACGGAATTCTGGGCTCTACAAACAGGTGGACCAACAAAATACAATGGTGGATTCGCAGCAGCTCATCTTAGAATTGGCGCCAAAGAAGAACATTTTCAGCATTGGCTCGCGCTTTGGGAATATAATTGCAAACGACAACTTCCTGATGACTTATCCAAACAGATGATCGCGCTCGCTCACGAATTTGCAAATAGACTGAAGAGAGTTATTAGGACTTATTCTCGATGAGGATAAAAGCTCCGAAAAACGAACTCCCCATCAATTGTAATATCTAGATTTCCACCAGTTCTATTGGGGATAAATTTCCCTGTATCCGGCTTATTGAAAACACATTCTTAAATTAAGCCTAACTTCCTATGACTGATCATTACCACACCATGCAAATATGCCCAAAAGACTTTACTATCATTTGTTTCAACATGAATCGAGTCAGATGCACCAAAAGGTAAGAACTTGCAATCCTTCGAGAGCAACCTCATTCCTAATGAAATACAGAGGGGGTTCGACGCGAATGTGCCCCTCCACATAAGCGTTTTAGACATATGATCAATGAATAGGTCCCTTGCTATTAATAGCAAAAACGGAGTCATGATTTATCAGAACTTGGGCACCTTCCAATTGGGTATCCCAATGGATTCCAGTTGTTTTTGGTAGCGGATAGTGGCGGGATGCTCTTCGGCCAATGGAATATCCTCGTGGACCATGAACGGAACGGTTTCCTTCCACCATTCATCATAAACTGATCTCAACTTTTCGATCACTTTTGAATGTTGTTCGAAAACATTAACCTTCTCATATGGATCCTTAGATATATCATAAAGCTCTTTGCCATTAACAAATCGCCACCTTGTTGACCTTACTGCAAAATCTTTGAATTTAGAAAGATTAGGGTCCTCTCCTTTTTTCCAGCGCCCTTTGTGAAAAAAGAGGTATCTGTCCGGCCAGTAAGCATTTGGATTTTCCAGTAATGGAATGAGAGTTCGCCCATCAATTTTCTGGATACTATTCGGTATACTGACACCGGCCAGATCGCAAAATGTTTTATACATATCAATATGAGCCGTCAGGGCTTTTATGTCTTGCCCCTCTTTCAAAATTCCCTTCCATCGCCAGAATGAAGGAACATGAGAACCCCCTTCATGCACTGATGCTTTTCCAGTCTTGAACCCCGCTGTATGCATGCGTACCTGCTCTCCATTTTTTTTTCCGCTTCTGCCCGCCTGACCATTGTCGGTCATGAAAATAACCAATGTGTTTTCCCAAGCATTCCAATCATCTAACTTTTTCATTAGTAATCCGAAGTTATCGTCAATGTTTTCGATCATGCCGTAGCGTCCCGCGGTATTTTTATCCCATCCTTTTTCTGTCCATTTTTTAGTGTATTTGCTAGGTGCAATCATTGGACCGTGTGGGGCGTTCGGAGTAATGAATGCAAAAAAAGGTGTCTGAGATTCAAACTGAGTCTTCATCCAACCAAGAGCGGCTTGAAAAAATACATCAGTGCAGAAACCTTTGGTTTGAACCAGCTTATCATTGTGCAGTATGACATTATCAAAATACCGGCCTTTTGGTTCACGGTTCGGAGGAAAGTCAGCACAACTCCCTGGAAAGGCTTGGCCTATCCCACCTGCCCCATGGATGAATACTTCACTAAAGCCTCTATTGTAAGGCTGGTAGGCATCAGGATCTCCTAGGTGCCATTTGCCAAAAATTCCAGTTTCGTATCCGGACTTATTGAGTAGTTTTGGGAATGTCGTTGTGCTTAGTGCCATCAATTCCCTTTCCAAAATAGTATGCGTGACTCCGTTTCTAAATTCGTGGCGCCCACTCAATACGGCAGAACGTGTTGGAGCGCAAGTTGGGCTTACATGAAAATCGGTAAATCTAGTTGATAAGGCATAGAATTTATCGAGATTCGGGGTTTTTAAAATGGGATTTCCGAGGCATGAAAGATCCCCCATTCCCTGATCATCTGTCATGACCACTATAATATTTGGCCTTTTGCCGGCAATGGAATCGCCGAGTAAATCGAGCCCCCCGGGAATTAGGGAGTATAAAATTACGGCAGCGGCAAATGAATGCATGAAGCTGAACGTGCCCTTGGTGATGATTGAATATCTTCTTGGCATAGATTTACTATGACCTTCGCGGATCATAAATCAATACTCTTCAGCTTAGATTCGAACCACTAATACCTAAAAAGTAAATCCGACCTATTCACTGGTCCTTTTTGCCACATGCATTTAAGTGCTTGATAATGCGCAGAAATTGTTAAAATAAACCTATGCTTACAAAATGCTGGCAGTTGGTCCTATGTTTATTATTTCTGGTATTTCACCAATCAAATGCGAATGAATCGTCAGTTCTAATCTCTGAAGATGAATTTGAAGTTTCTGACCTCGGCGGGATTGATCTTAAAATTCAAACTTGGGCAAAATTCCCCATGGTTCATAGCCCAGTTGCGATGGATGTCGATGCATACGGCCGTGTCTGGGTGGTTGAGGATTGGCACGGAAGGAAAATAGATGATGGAAAAAAAGGTCGCGGAAACATTCTGATTCTCGAGGATACCGATCTTGATGGCAAGGCAGACAAAGCACATGACTTTGGACCAAGATTTTCATCGATTCCTCTGGGTATTACGATTTTTGACAATGTGATAGTTGTCGCGATGGCTCCAGATTTAATTGTTTACACAGACGTCAACAGAAACGCGGTATACGATGAGGGAACGGATAAGAAAGAAATTATCCTAAGTGGTTTTGAGGGTCATAGTCATGATCATAGCTTGCATGGCGTTGTCGGCGGCCCCGATGGCAAATGGTATTTTAGCCAGGGAAACACCGGGTTAAATATCAAAACGAGGGATGATCAAAATTTCGTCGCTTCTAGTTATTATTCAAATAACAGGCAGGATATTGGGAAGGTGAGTTCTGATGGTTATAGATATGTTGGCGGTTTAAGCTTTAGAATGAATCCAGATGGAACAAATATGTCGGTCATTTGCCAAAACACCCGTAATACCCATGACCAATCCATCAGTTCTTTTGGAGATGTTTTCCAAGTCGACAATGATGATCCTGCTCATGCCAGAGCATCTTGGGTGATGGAGCATAGTAATTTCGGATACGCGAGTCTGGAAGATGGGGGACGGTCGTGGGAAGAGGCCGCGAAAACATGGGAAGAATTTAGCGTTGACCCTGTTCTTTTAGCAAAAAGAGGAGACGCACGGTCGAGCCAATCACACTGGCGTGAAAATTATCCAGGAACAACGCCCCCAGATTATGTGATTGGTTCAGGAGCCCCAATGGGTAGCATATTTTTAGAAAGTGATGAACTCGGCGAATCGCTGAGAGGCTCATTCATAATATGTGAAACAGTCAACAAAGCCGTTTACCAGTTCAAGCCAAAAGAACGCGGCACTCACGTGGAAGTGGGGCCATACAATAAGCTAATCAGCCTAAATGAAAAATCGAAAGATAAAGGATTTTTACCGACAGAAATCGTTCAAGCCTTAGATGGAAGTCTTTTTCTCAGTGATTGGAATAGCACAAATAATAGGCGTGGCAGAGGCGGACCAGAGGGAGCTATTTACAGAATATCACCTAAATCAGAAGAAATCATATCCCCGGTGATGATAGATTATGAATCCACTCAAGGCCAAATAAGCGCGTTAAAAAGTCCGAATTCCAGCATTAGATTCGTGGCAGCCGAAAAGCTCCGCGAAACAAAACAAAACCGCAAAGAAATTGTGGAGTTTGTGGAAGATACTGCCAACCCATATTTTAAGGCACGAGGCTTATGGATTCTTGCTAAAAAATACTGGATTAAAAACAGGGAATACGTCGAAGGCTTTCTGAACCATGAAGACCCACAACTCAGATTAACAGCATTTCGAGCATTGAAGAATGCTTACCCGAAAAAATTAATGCATTATGGCAGGAGAGTCGTTAATGACTCATCCTTGGCTCTAGCAAGAGAGTTGGCTCTTTCTCTTCGTGACGTTTCACTATCCAAATCCAAATCGCTTCTCATAAAAATAATTGAGAAATACAATGGCAGCAATCGATGGTTTCTAGAAGCGATAGGGACAGCGTCGTCAAAAAAAGAACAAAAAGTATACTCTCAAATAGTTACCCCCCTGAGGAATGATAAGAAAGGTGCAAAGTGGGATACTGCCGATAAAAATCTAGCGTGGAGATTAAGAACACCAGATGCACTTAATGACCTAAGAAAAACTATAATAGCACAAGCCCCGGGCATTGGTGAATTCCGCCACTTGATCATGTCCTTTGCTTTGGCATATTCAGATGAAGAAAGAAAAACTAATATTGCTCATCTGGAAAACCTAAGAAAACACCCAAATTTTTCCGGAGAAGAATACCAGGCTACAATCCAGGAGGTTCTTGACAAAGACCTCTATGATGAAAAAGCTGCGATACTTAGATCAACTTTCGCTTTCCCTGAAACATATGGTGTCACTCCGACAAAAACCACCACTTCAAAAGACGTCGCCCAACTAAAGGGTGACGTGAAAAATGGTCATGTAAAAGCATCGCTTTGTCTGACATGCCATAAGATTGATGGTGCGGGGGTTCAATTCGGCCCGAATTTATCTGATTGGGGAAAATCGAGATCCATTGAGGTTATCGCACAAGCCATATTAGAACCATCTTCAGAGTTAGCCCACGGTTTTGAAAAAGCTGTAGTCGTAGCAAACCGAGACCATAAGCTCGAGGGAATAGATGTGGGTTATAGCTGGCATGCAGGCGCGATTAAGGTAAAGACTGTAGGAGGTCAGGTCATAAAAATTGCATTTAGAAGATCCGGTGCTCGAATTACCAGATTAGAGAACCATTCATGGATGCCATCAGCCTCAAAACTGGGATTATCTAATCAGGATGTTCGCGACATTGCTGAATACCTAAAATCTTTATAGTTCAGAGTTCCAATAGTTGCGGAGGAATTCCCATTCAAAGCAGGTCCATTTTGACAAAGTGAGTCATTCTCAAATGCTGGCGGTCCTATATGAAAATGTAGCCCGCTTCTGACTTTGGATGGGGTAATGAATATTTAAATTCTTATTCTGCCTTTGTTTTTGAGCCGCTTTAATTGTTCGCCTAGTTTACGAGCAATATCAGGATATTGTTTAACTTGGTTTATTAATTCACCTTTATCGGAATCTAAATTATAGAGCTGTCCACCATTTTTACCGGGAATGAATTTCCATTCATTATACCGTATGGCAACCTGTCGCCCCGCCTCCTCGAGCGTATATACCAAACCTTGTTCATCCTTGCCTAAAAAGGCATTGAGAGTATCCCTACTATCTACTGCCTGGTCTTGACCGAGTTCGATTTCGAGCATCTTTGCAAAGGAGGCAATAAAATCAATTTGACTGACGAGCGCATTTGATTTACCCGGTTTTATTTGTCCTGGCCACGATACGATAAATGGAACGCGTGTCCCACCCTCGTAAATTTGATATTTTCCACCGCGATATGGGCCAGAAGCATCATGGCCCTGGTCGATCTCTTTGCTGGATTTTCTCACCTTGGTACCATCCGAATATCCATCGTCATAAACAGGACCATTGTCACTTGAAACTATAATAATAGTATTTTCTATCATTCCTTTTTCTTCAATAGCCTCGACGACTGCGCCAACCATCCAATCAAATTGCACCATGGCATCTCCACGAAATCCAAGCTCAGTTTTCCCTTGAAAACGTGGATGCGGGGCTCTGGGAACATGAATATCTTGGGATGAAACATATAGGAAAAATGGGACGTCCTTTGTCTGATTCGAAATAAATTTCTTTGCCTGATTTACAAATTCATCAGCCATTTTTTCGTCATCCCATAGAGCGGATTTACCTCCCCACATTTTACCTATCCGACCGATGCCATTGATAACGGTTTCACTATGCTGATGGTCTGCCTCGTAGTATGTTTCAGTTTCTGGTTCTGTTCGGCCATATGGATAAATAGTGCTGCTATGACCTTCGGGAACGGATCCTACGTAGAGAGGATCCTTGGGATCGAGATTGACAACTTTATAATTTTCTAAGTAAACGCATGGAACGCGATCATTTGTTGACGGTAAAAGAAATGAGTAATCAAATCCAACTTCTAGTGGTCCCGGTTTCACTTCTGCATTCCAGTCGACACGTTTTCCACTCTCACCGAGCCCAAGGTGCCATTTACCTACCACTGCGGTATTATAGCCATCTTTTTTGAAAAGTTTGGGAAGGGTCATTATTTTTGTATCAATCGTCAGTGGAGCATCTGGTGGGAGAATACGAACTCCGGAGCGAAATCCATAAAGCCCTGTCAACATTGAATATCTGGAAGGTGTACAAGTGGCTGCCGTACAGTGACCATCCATAAATTGCAAACCTCTTTGAGCTAATTTGTCGATATATGGCGTAGGAATTTTTTTGGATCCATAGACCCCAACATCGCCATATCCAACATCATCGCCATATATGATAACGACATTGGGGCGGCGTTTTTCTGCGCTCACGTTACCGCATATAAAAAGGACAGACAGCAAAATTAAGATCATACTAATTTTCATGGTTATTCGTATTCTATCGATACAGATGAAAAAATCTATTTTAGATTTTAGTTACTTTCACTTTCTTTTTTTCATCAAAATCCAATCGAGGCTTCATAGATACCTTTTCAGATTTTGATGAAATCAATTTCATGGTTTTATTTCGATAATTCTGAATGACGAGGTTTTTCTCTGGCTGGGACTTATACAATTATTTTTCAAAGGATCAAACTATCAGAATAACCATCAAGGCCTTTTCCTTTTTGCAATATCATTTACTCGAGAGGACAACTTGAGTCGCAAAACAGAAAGCATGACCACTTGTCAATCAGCTCCCAAAAACTCAGAAGGAAGTTGATTGTTACATCAAAATTAGTCCTTAAAGGTTTTTTATCTCCGATCTCGTGCCACTAGTAGCGGCAATAACTGGGTTTTCCATATTGAGTTTCAAGCACTCATTTCATCAGGCAAAGCTCAATAAAAACGAAGATAAATTCACCCAAATTCGCCTCATGATGAGAAAATAAAAATATGAATGAGTTGATTATTAATTCTGCACGGTCCCATTTTTAGAGGGTTTAATACTGAAATGAAGCACGAGCCCGCCGACTATCCCTGATAAAACAGAACCAACAATAATTCCGAGTCTTTCATCAAATAACTGGTCTGAGCCACTTTCGGCAAAAGCGAGAGAGCCGATGAATAAACTCATGGTAAATCCTATTCCACAGAGGGCTGAGACACCGTAAAGACTCGACCACTGCATTCCTTCTGGAAGGCGTGCCATTTTCATTTTTATAGCAAGCCAACACAATCCGAATATCCCAATCTGCTTACCGAAGAAAAGGCCAAAAGCTATCCCGACAGGCACACCATGGATTATTTTATCAAATGAAATACCTGTGAGATTAATCCCAGCATTTGCAAAAGCAAAAACAGGTAATACGAAAAAAGCTACAATAGTATGGAGATCGTGTTCGAGCTCCTTAAGCGGAGAAAAATCGGGATTTGCTTTAGATTTGATTGGTATGAACATCGCCAAAACAACACCAGCTAATGTTGCATGCAAACCCGATTTTAAGGTTGCTACCCACATGATGATACCGACCAAAATATAGGGACTATATAAAGTTATATTCCTTTTGTTCATGTACCAGAGAACGGGAAGGCAAAATGCTGCGATGCCCAATGCTATCACTGAAACTTTTGAGGTGTAAAAAATGGCTATAATAATAATGGCACCAATATCATCAAATATGGCCAGTGAAGTTAGAAAAACCTTTATGGTCGCAGGAACACGAGATCCCAAAATGGCTAATACTCCTAAGGCAAAGGCAATATCTGTTGCCGCTGGAATAGCCCATCCTTTGGATGCCAATGCATCTTCGCGATTAAAAATAAAGTATATGAGTGCAGGAAAGACCATACCTCCCACAGCGCCCACACCCGGTAAAATCACATTCCTCTTGTCAGATAACTCGCCTTTCAACAGCTCTCGCTTTAACTCAAGACCTACGAGAAAGAAAAAAACAGCCATTAATCCATCGTTGATCCACAACAAAAGTGGTTTAGCTATTTCGAGCGCCCCAATACGAATCTCAACGGGTGTCGACAAAAGGAGCTTGTAAAAAGCAAATAAAGGAGTATTGGCGACAATAATGGCCAATACTGCTGTCGAAAAAAGAAAAAGTCCTCCAGCCGATTCCAGCTTAAAGAACTTCAAAATAAAAGAATGTTTTTGACTGTCCATTGCCAAGAAATATTTAATTAAAAAATTTTACTTTCAACAAGCATTCTAAGAAAATTGGGAAAATTTCTGACTGAAACGCAATAAGTATGAATATGGAATAAATTTAAAATGGTCTAAGCATTTTATAACCTGGAGTTCATTGGCCAAAACACTCAATATCAAATATAATGAATACCCTTTTTTACCGACTCTGTCTCGCCCTGCTTGTGCTTTTCGCACTCATTTCAAATCGGGCAACGGCTCAATCATATATTAAGCCCCTGCACAAAGTTACTCTCCCTCAAGCCCATAGAGGTACTTTGTCTGTAGATACTTTGCTGATGGATAGCTATGGCCTACTGCCTCAAAATGTTCGTGAGTTTTATCTAAACTCGCGAAAAGTATTATCAAAATTTGAAGACGGAGATTACACACATCCAGAAGTTTTAAAAGCAGCAATCGATCATGAAATCCCACTCATGGGCGGACCTATGTTGGGAGACCTTAAGCCTGACAGCGTAAAAGTCTGGTTAAGACCTGCCACCTCAAAAAAATTAGAGATCAAATTAATGGACTCGAAAGGGAGCCATCTTCGCAATTTCTCTCCAGAAATTATAAAACCCGGAATAGAAACTAAAGTCTCCATCGACGGTCTGACTCCGGATAGAAAGTATTATTATTCTCTGGTATTGGATGAAAAACAAATTACACAAGGAAGCTTCAGAACAGCTCCATCACCCAATCTAAAAGGGAAAGTGCGATTGGCTTTTGGTGCCGATTTTCACAAAGTTGGTTTGCATAACCCAAATCTATTTAATCAGATCCTAAAAAGGGACCCACTGGTCATGCTTCTTTATGGAGACTCAGCTGTCGATGGCAGGCGCAACAAGGCAAACATGCATCGCGCTGATTACTTACTTCGCGAGATCTCTCAACCTTGGAAAAGATTCGTGTCAAGGACACCAGTCTATGCTACCTGGGACGATTGGGATTATTTTTCAAACGATACAAATGGCATTCCTAAAAACTATATGGCATCGGACCGAGAACTTATTCGCAATGTCTGGAAAAGCAACTGGAATAACCCAGTAAATGATCCGGAAAGAAAAGGAATTTATTTTACGACACGTATTGGTCCAGTGGAAATTTTCATGCTGGATACCCGTTCATGCCGTGAAAATAATAGGAGGAATCAATACACATCGTACTTGGGAAAAGAACAACATGAATGGTTAAAAAACGGACTCAAAAATTCAAAGGCACCATTCAAAATTATAACTTCTGGTACTATGTGGAGTGATTACGTATCGAACGCAAAAGACACTTGGGGCTCCTGGGACACAGAGGGCAGAGAAGAGCTTTTTTCACTCATTGAAAGAGATAAAATCGGGGGAGTCTTACTTCTTAGTGGGGACCGGCACGGTGCCCGTGGGTTTAAAATCCCAAGAAAATCAGGATTTGAATTTTATGAATTTGAAGTGGGAACCCTCGGTGGTGCTCCAGGCCCACCGGCCATAGTCGAAGATTGCCCGGAACAGATCTTTGGATATGAAGGCACGAAAACCATTGCGTTCGGCGAATTCAACTTCGATACTTCAACAGACAATCCAAATGTCACTTTCTATCTCATCCGTGATACAGGTGAAATCCTTGAAGAGCATATTCTTTCCCTTGACCAGCTCACCCCAAAAGATTGAGTCAACGAACATTAACCGATGAAAAGTTCTAAATAATCGAGTTCGCAAGCTAATAATATGGCCCTGGTCATAGATTTCATGCGAAACTCAGCGACTACTTCACAATCATTTATTATACGGCGGAAAAAATTTTTTGAGAACTATAACTAAAAAGTACGAATAGTTCTCTTGAATTAGATTTTTTCACAGATGTTAGACGGCTTGTTTAAAGTCACTGGAAGCCATTTTGGAGCAATCCTAATCTGTCATTTTCTTTGTTTATTTCCAGCCAGTTTGCCACTTCTCCTTGTTGGATAAGTCCTCCAAAGCGACCAACTGGCTTTTCCCTTTGAAAACAGGCTTTAAATAAACGGTTTTTTGTTTCCTATTATAGGATACAACGACAAAGTGCTTTCGCTTGTTTTCAACTTTATGAGCAGTCCATTTGCTTGATATTATGTTTTTTATATCCATGGTGTGATTTTTTATTTTACTCAATTTTTAAGCTGAATATTGATTACCTTTGCTTTAATTTTTCACCATAAAGACAGAAGTCAAAGGCATTACCCAATGGAGACGAAAATAAGGGCGAATTCTTAATCTTTGATCTCACGTTATGCAAACGATTTTACACACACAAACGCGTTCGCTCCTTGTTTAAGTTGATTCATATAAAATCCAAAATTTTAAATACCGGTAAGAAAACTCAGAATCTCACATTATCGCTGAACTAAAGAATGCAAATTACCCCATGGCGAAAACCAGGATTTCTAGGGAAGAATGGATGTATCAGGACGGAACAATGACGAATCTCAGGAAAGGAGGTCATCTATTACATTTCCATAGACATCCGTAAGGCGAATATCACGTCCACTGAAACGATAAGTTAATTCAGTATGATTGACACCCATCTGGTTGAGAATAGTAGCGTGTAGATCATGAATTTCCAGTTTGTTTTCTATAGCTTTATATCCCCACTCATCAGTAGCGCCATATGTCATACCTTGTTTGACGCCGCCTCCTGCCATCCACAAAGAAAATCCATGTTCATTATGATCTCTGCCTGCCCCACCCTGCGCAAAAGGTGTACGCCCAAATTCTCCAGACCAGACGATAAGGGTATCTTCCAACATCCCCCGCTGTTTAAGGTCCTGTAAAAGTGCTGCAATTGGCTGATCTACGGCTACGGCATTATCTCCATGGTTTGTTTTGATATTTCCATGGGCATCCCATCTCTGGTAGCCGTTGACCATCGGAATCAAAACCTCGATAAAACGTACACCACGTTCCACCAGGCGTCGTGCAATAATACATGCCTTGGCATATGTCCGGGTATTATTATTTTTAGCGTTCATTCCATAGAGGTTAAGTGTAGATTGAGACTCAGAATTCAAGTCCACGAGTTCTGGTACGGCCAATTGCATTCGGGCTGCGAGCTCTGCATTACGAATAGCTGATTCGAGGGCATCAACTTTGCCAGCGAGTTCTAATGCCTGAGTATTCAACCCCATAGCTAATGATTGCTTAAGCTTTCTAAGTTCTCTATGGGTCTCATTGGGAATGACGTTTGCCAATGGAGTACCGTTGGCGTGCAACAAAGATCCTTGATGAGAAGCAGGGAGAAATCCGCTACTGAAATTATCCAACCCTCCAGAGGGAATTTGACCACCATTGAGAACAACGTATCCGGGTAAATCCTCACTATCATTACCCAGCCCGTAAGTAGCCCAGGCACCCATACTTGGCCGTCCCTGTAGTCCGTGGCCGCTATGCAATAAATAGTTCGCGCTAGTATGTTCAGGGAATTTCGATGTCATGGACCTTATGACGCACAATTCGTCCATCTGCTGGTTAATGTGCGGAAATAAATCACTCGCCCATATACCGGACTGTCCCCATTGCTTAAAAGCAAAGGGGGATTTCATAACTTTTCCAATATTTTCAAACTGGGTCTTTTCGAGCTTTCCAATAGCACTTCTTGGATCCTGGCCGTTATATTTTTCCAAGGCTGGCTTATAGTCATATGAATCTACTTGTGAGACGCCACCTTCCATGAAAAGAAAAATTACACTTTTTGCTTTTGGCCGGTGGTGTGGCTGTTTTGGTGCGAATCTCGGTAGATCTGATGCTTCGGATTTTTGAGCCATCAAGGACGACAAGGCCAAAGCCCCAAAGCCCATTGAGGTTTTACTTAAATAATCTCTCCTGCTAATCAGTTTGGAAGGGAACATAATATACTAACGAAGGTAGATAAATTCATTTAGGCGGAAAAAAGTATGACACATATCACGCCAAACTTTGATGTCTGATTGAGGCACCTCATGGAGCTCTGATAGCTCGCGGATTGTATTTAAGGCTAGTTCGAGTTCTTTTGAGCTGGGTTTTCTGGCAAAGGCCTGAAGGTAGATAAATTCAATTTTCTCCCTGATTTGAGATGCTGAAAAATAACCATTCACATACTTGGCCCACTCCTCAGCCTGTTGGTAAACAAATTTGTCGTTCATCATAGCGAGTAATTGGGCGGGAACATTTGTGACATTACGTCTACCAACTGTGCTAAACGGAATAGGTGTATCAAAGGCCAGCATCATTGTGGGAAGGAAGTTTCTGCGGACCGAGGTATAAATACTTCGACGTCCTTCCCCGTCAAGCGGGCCACTCTTTCCTGGCCGACCGCGGCCTACGACGAATTCGGTCAAATGCACCGGGACCGGTCGACCATAAACTTTAGAATCCAGTCGCCCTGAAACAGCTAAAACAGAATCCCTGATCACTTCGGCTTCCAACCTTCTCACTGGCATTCTGTGAAGAAGCTGGTTTTTGGGGTCGACTGATTCGGCGCGCTCATCATTTGGCTGGCTCGACATAGCAAAAGTCTCAGACAGAACAAGTCGACGAATCATAGACTTGATCGACCATTGGTCCTCGTGCATGAAAGTCCACGCGAGATGGTCTAGTAGCTCTGGGTGGGTCGGTCGCTCACCAAGCCATCCAAAATTATCAACCGAAGATACAATGCCACGTCCAAATATGTGGTGCCAAATTCGGTTCACAAAAACCCTAGAAACAAGTGGGTTGTCACGGGATACTAAAGCTTCCGCCAGTGCTAAACGACCACTTCCATTTTTCGGAGTATCGAGCTGAACACCAAAAGCGGAAGGCAATCCACGCTTTGCGATGCCTTTAGGTCTTTGATATTTACCTCGACCCAGAACGTATTCATTTATTCCGTTCCCATCGCTCAGTGAGATAGCTGTGAAGGATTCCTTTTGAATTTGATTTTGGAGCTGAAAACGAGACTTATGGTAAACATTTAGTATTTCTTTATTTTTCTTCATCCAATCGTTCGGGGCATTTTGGTATAGCGCGCTGAATTTATTGATGGCCCGATTCAAGGCTTGTGCCTGGCTTGTTGAAATAGATTTGCCCGATGTGAGCTGGCCAAAAATTTCAAAAATGTCTAGTGATGGAGATTTGAAATTTATCTGGTCCACAGGACCGTCAACTATCGCCCAAACTTTCAAATCTTTATCGGCAACAGGGCCGAATTCAAGATGAACTCGGTGGCCCTTATATTCACTGAGATTGTAGACAACCCACTTTTTCTCATTTGTCTTAAGAACTTTAATAAGCTTCCCATGAAGCGGACCAGCTAACATTAAATGCGTATCCACTCCCGCATAAATTTTTGCTTCGCCTTGCATTAGAATGTGAATGCGCCCATCAGATACCGTAAAAGTTGGAGATTGAATCGCACCAGCCGAGCGCCCGATGGCGTCTAAATTCCCAGAATCCGCTTGATTTCCAGATCGCAATTTTAAGCCGTTCCAAAAAGGATCACGAGCTGCGTGACCAGATTCAGCCAAACGAAAGGACAAGGCTTGGGCAGATCTGGGTAGTATCACCTGGCCCGCCGGAATAGCTTTCCGACCAAATAGCAGCCCTGTTCCGAACCACTCAGTTCTAGGATCATCAAAGTTTATGACGACTTTGCTTCCCTGCTGAGGTTCCCAGGCATTGATGCCATTTTTATTTGGAGAATCCGATGGATTTTTTTCCAAATTATTCATGAAAGTCTCGAGATTCGTCATCAATTGGACTCGGGTCTTATTGCGCAAAGATTCGAGCTTATTTGAAATATTTTGATTATGTTCGATTGATTCAAAGCGCACCTGCCGGAACCGGGAGCTCAGGATATATCCCGTAAGGCTGTAGTAGTCCTTTTGAGAGATAGCATCAAATTTATGGTCATGACATCGGGCACAGGCAACAGTTAGTCCAAGAAATGTTTTACTTAACACATCGACCTTGTTATCAGTGCGATCATTTTCATCCTGACGAATGTCTACCGGAGAATGAACTTCCTCTCCGAAAAAGGGCCAGCCAGTAGCCAAAACCGACTCATTGGCTCCTGTCTGTGGATGTAGCCTGGGCTGCTGGATCAAGTCGCCAGCCAGATGCTCAGTTAGAAAGACGTCATAGGGAACATCATTGTTAAAGGCACGGATGAGGTAATCTCGATAATGCCATGCATTGGCGATGGAAAAATCACTTTCATGCCCTCGAGATTCCGCATATCGAACCAAATCCATCCAATGTCGTGCCCACCTCTCCCCGAAATGTGGAGAATCCAGCAAAGCATCGACCACAGATTCTTTCCTTACCGAAGGGTCAGCTTTTAAAAAATCTTGAATCTCAGTTGGAGTCGGAGGCAATCCAGTGATAGCGAAATGAACGCGTCTGAGCCAAACCTCCGGGGCAGCCTGATTCGCTGGTTTCAACCCAGCTTCTTCAAGCTTTTTGATTACAAAAAAATCGATCTCAGAGGTCGGCCATCCTGAAAACTTAACCCCTGGTAGCCGATATCGGGTTGGTTTGCTCCAGATCCAAGGTAATCTGTTGATCCTTTCTTTAATATCGAATTTTGTCGATGCCCCGGAGGGAAGTGGTTCATCCGGCCATACAGCACCATCGGTAATCCATTGATAGAGAGCATCGATTTCATATTGTTGCAGCTTCTCCTTCTCGTAAGGCATCATTAAATCTTCAGATTTATGCGCAACTGCTTTATATAAATTAGACTCCTCTGGTTTGCCAGGAATGAGTATCGGCCCAAAGTCTCCCACCTGATTGATAAAATTGATATGATCTAAACGGATACCAGATTCCTGTTTTTGGCTACCGTGACACTCGAAGCAATTTTGAGACAATACAGGGCGGACATGCTTCTCAAAATACTCCAGTTTTTCCGGTTCATCAGCTGCCAAAGTCAAAGCGGACAAAACAGCCACCACTAGCAACCGAATCATGAGGATGTGCTCTTTGTTCGTCATAGCTTAATATTAAAACCATGTCAGAAAAATCTGAAATTCACAAGGTTTGCATGCCACCAGTTTCCAGCAGTATCATCGAATTAGAAATTGAGGTAAAAAAATAACACTTTTATTTTAGAGAGGTATTTTCATCAATCAGCGACTCCGACGAACGAACGCAGAATATATAGGCCATACCACTTGTCTGTGATATGAAATGGATATACTTAATGCGATTCAAAGGCTGTCAAAAATCCAATTAAAGTCGGGATCAAATTTCTCAATTTTTTAAATTATTAATCGAGAATCACAGGCATTGGTCAACGCCATATTCCATGCTCTTTTTGTCGAGAGGCCCGGGGGATAGAAATTCGACAAGAGGTTTCGGTAACGATCAGGACAAGATATAATCTTATTTACTCAGGTTTATATCCCCGCCACATCCAAACCAAAGTGTCGGCAAGGGTATGTTCGAAAATTCTTTTGTCACAGTGCCTGGACGATTTCGAGTAGACAAAGCGGTAGTCATACCCTTTTGATTTTAAATCCGCGGCGGCTTGGAAATTCGCTTTCACCCAATTGTGGTATCCTGTAGTTCTCTTATACCCATTATCAAATTCAGAAACGTGAGTGAAAATTCTTAAAGGTTTCTTTTTTGTATTTTTTATAAGTTCTAACCCGTCATGGTATTCCCATGCTCCTAATGGAAATTGGTCTTCTTCTGGAGCGTCGTCATCTTGCTGATCCACAAAAGTTCCGGAGTAAGTAATGATTCTTCTAAATAAGTCTGGTCGAAACCACCCCATAGACAAAGCAGCGGCACCACCAGAGCTACACCCCATAGCTGCCCTTCCCCAAGGATTATTTGTGAACGAAATGTGAGGGTAATCATTTTTAATATCCGGATTGGAGAGAACGGCAGGTAATACTTCCCCATTAATAAAACGAGCTAACCGATCAGACATGGTGTCGTATTCCAGCCCTCTCTGACTTCCCTTACTGTCATTGCCGCCGTTCTGGACGGATATGACGATAAATGGGGGCAATTTCCGAGCAGAGCTCTTTGAAATAGTTAAATTATCTAATGCATTTTTCACCAAACCTAACCCACCAGGTCCATCGTGCATGACCAGAATGGGAGCTTTGTCACCGTCTTTGTATTGATCTGGCACATAGACAAATATCTTCCTTTCTTTCCTGACTGGCTTCCTGTCTAAATCGAGTGTGACATCATCACCCCGAAAAATTTTGCTATCTGACAATTTCATAGAAAACTCATAACTTTTACCTTTCGGGTTTCCTCTGTCAGTCAAATCAGGGTCAATGGAATAATTTGGTCCTATAACAAAATCGCCATTACCTTTTTTGCCTGGAGACTCCTTGTATGTATTTTTCTTGCGCTGTTTTCTCCTTTTAGTGGCTTCAGCCTGTTTTTGAGCGACATAAGCATACCCAATGGCGGGATTGCTTCTTTGAACAAAGGCTTCGTGGGCATGATCATTGGAATCTCGCATGTATTGATCCATGGAATCTCGCATCTCACTTAATGTGCTTTGATATCGAGATGTCCCCACTAGGTTATTTAAGCAATCCGGATCAGCAGAGATATCATAGAGTTCTTCGATTACTCGGTGATTGAAAAAATCCAGTCGTTTGGCTATTGCAGGATCAGTTTTTGCCATTGCTTTCATTGTTCGATAAGTTGCTGTTCCAGTCGTTGCAGTTTTAAAGACATTTTTTCCATCAGACCATGGATTCCAGATGTAGAGATACCGACTAGTTTGAACAGCCCTCATCGGATGACGACGGCTTCCAGAATTCTCATTGTAAACCTTAAAAACACTTGTCTTATTATCTTGCTTCTTTCCTCTCACAGCATCGGCAAAACTAGAACCATCGAATTGATCTTGAGGCCGTGGAAGACCAAGTAAATCTAGAAAAGTAGGCACAAAGTCAACTGCGGAAACAACATGAAGCCGATCAATTGTATTGGGGCGTGTCACCCCTGGAACTCGAATCATCAACGGGGTCCTTGTTGAATGATGCCATAACGCTGTTTTGGCAAATGGCAAAGGCATACCGTGATCCGATAAAAATACGACAATAGTTTCACGACTTAGCCCGGAGTCGTTGAGTGCTTTTAATACGTGCCCGACCGCATCATCTGCACGCCTGACCGAAGTATAATAAAGTGCTAACTCTTCTCGTACTTCAGGGTGATCAAACAAAAAACCTGGTATGGTTACTTCTTCAGCATGAAACACCCTCGATGACTTGTGTTTATCATTCTGCTTCCAAAAGGGTTTGTGAGGGTCTGAAATATTTATATTAAGGTAAAATGGCCTCCCCAACTCTTTTGCTTTTTGAATGCCTTTAGCTGTTGATATACCGTATGAAGCAGCATCTTTGATATGATATTTTTCACCATTTGCTCGTATGGTGAGATTACGATCCCATGCAGGGTATGGGTTGTATGGAGTTGTGTGCGAAACCTTACCTCTGATTCCGGTATAGTATCCAGCTTTTACCAAGAGGTCCGCCAGCGTGGGGTAGCTATTTCGAACATGGTAAAATCCTTCGGCCATGTTGTTGTGCGGATACAAACCGGAAAACATAACGTTGCGGCTGGGAAAACAATTGCCTACTTGAACATGAGCGTGCTCGAAGCGCAGGGCGGTCTGGGCGAACTTATCCATATGAGGAGTCGTATCTTTTAACTCTGCCCCATATATACCTACAGAATCACACGACATATCATCTACAGTAATAATCAAAAGATTCGGAGTTTTTGAATAAACCACAAACACTTGTATGATCAGGATAATGCTAAGCAAAAAAGGATTTTTCATGAAGTTCCCTCAAAATATCCACCTCCTGAAAAACAATCAACAAGTATTACGCATCGATAGTACACTAATGTTCGGATTAAGTGGGTGACACGTTGTTCATTACCGGTTTCAACTTCAACTCACAACAAAAGGAATCAAAACGTCTATAAAATTTGTTAAAATTTCTTCACATATTGGTTGGCTCCTGTACTCACTCCAATTAAAGTAATAGTTGGATGTTATCTAAAGTAAAACTCTGCCTATTTAGGATGCCAATGCATAGTCTCAAACCGAAAACTAACTTAATGCAAGAAACAGGGTCCACTAAATAAAAAAATAAGCCTCATTGGCAACTCGCAACTATGTGTGTTGGGCTTCGCCAAGGCCAAGAATGAAAGCCCTAAACCTTTTGAGTCTGTTCAAGGACAATCCCTCTCGACGTAAAAACATTAAAAACTTGAAGCCAGTTTTACTTTTCATCTTAAATCAAAATCATTGAGCAAAATATTATTAAAAAGCATGAATTACATCACATATGCCTTAGTCGTTATACTTTCTATAAATATTGGATCTGCTCAGAATAAAGATCTTAACATTGCCAAACCGTCCCAGCATCCGTACGTACATCCCGAGGGAAATCGGGAGCTTCATAGTTATGCTTTCGAAAAAGTCAATGAAGCTCGCGTCTATGATTTTTATTCTCGGCAAGCTGATTATTATTTAGAGCAAAAAAACATCCCGGAGATTTTACCCGCTTTTCCGGGCCTGGACGCCGGGCAACATGGTCATTGGGGAAAATACAATCAAAATAATCATAATGACGGTCGGTGGAATAATATAAAAAAGGGGACAGTCTTCGCTCAAGTCTTTCGTGATGAAAATTATACGATAGAGAAAGGTGTCAGTCTGGGATTTCCTGTTGGTGCCAAAAATTTCCTAAGCACTTGTTTTGACCCTGCGACAGGTACTTACTCGGTGGTCTGGCAAGATGGTTTCATAAACATTCATCCTTATCGGTGGGGTTCATCGAGAAATGCAAGTCCCAAAGGAGATATATGGTTTCAGGACAGAGGCAACTGGAACAAGAAAATCAAATACCACGGGTATTCCAGAAATGGTAAAAATGTCGTTTTTGATTACGAAATTGGTGAAGCTCGAATTCTTGATTTTCCATGCGCCGATCAGTCAGCAGGAGAGCCCATCTTTACTCGCACACTCGAATTTCAATCGAATGCTTCAGGATTAAAAGTTTGGCTTGGCCCAACAGAACTTTCCATGGAATTAAAAATCAAAGGCCAATCCGATGCAAAAATAATAAAAGAGGACGATTCTTTATACCTGGTTATAGAAAAAGCTAATAAAGGCGATGTCCTGCTTCTAGCTATGGCAAAGAAGGTAGCGAAAGGAATACTTTTATCAAAACTGAGTGATTACAAAACATTACCATCTGAGCTTGTCAAACCGAGCTCTCCGGTTTGGCCTGAATATATTCAAGTTAAGGGATCTTTAGGAAAGCTCAGAGAAAACGCTTCATACGTCGTCGACACAATACACCCTCCATTAGAAAATCCATACAAAACAGTAATGCAACTCACTGGGATAGACTTCCTGAGAAATGGAGATGCTTTAATCACTGTTCTTTGCGGTGAAGTTTGGAAGGTCTCAGGTCTTGATGGGGATCTTGATAATGTCACCTGGAAAAGATTTGCCACAGGCCTAAACCAGCCTATTGGAATCCATATTGATAACGATGGAGTTTTTGTTCTCTGTCGTGATCAAATAACAAGATTACATGATCTTAATGGTGACGATGAAGCCGATCGTTATGAATGCTATACCAATGATTTTGGCGGGTATGACAGGAGTCACACCCATGTTTTTGGACTTCATAGAGCCAGCGATGGTTCCTTCTCATTTGTCAGGAGGGAGCAATTGGTAAGAACTTCTCCAGACCCTGAGAGAAAAACGACCGAAATCGCTTATGGGGTTAGGAATTGCATGGGCGTAGGAGGAGCTCCTGACGGACCATTTCTCGTTGCTCCTCAAGAGGGAACATGGACACCAACATCTGCCATACTTGAGGTCACAAAAAATGCCTTTTTTGGACTTCCCGGAAATAGAAAAGATGATGCAAGGTTTAGCCCTGCTTCTATTGCTGCACCGCTTTGCTTTGTTCCACGAGGAGTCGACAACTCTACTGGAGGCATGGTCTATGTTGATTCGGACAAATGGGGGCCTTTCTCAGGAAGCTTTGTGGGACTCTCCTACGGATATGGCCAGCACTATCTCATTCTTCGAAATACGGAGGGATCCGCTCCTCAGGGCGGAATTGTCCCGTTGGAAGGCGAGTTTGCCGCAGGTGTGATGAGAGGAGCTTTTCACCCAAGTGATGGACAACTCTACACTGTAGGCCTTGATGGGTGGGGAGACTATTCAACTCAAGATGGTTGCTTCCACCGCGTCAGATACACTGGACGGCAAGTCTTTAAGCCAACAAATTTCTATTGTTACTCGAATGGTATAAGGATTGATTTCCCTGTAGGTATCAACTCCGAAAACCTCAGCCTAGAAAACTTTTTTGTCCAACAATGGAATTACGAGTATTCGACTCAATATGGATCTCCAGAATATTCAGTCAATGACCCGTCTTCACTTGGACATGATAGACTCAAAGTTACTAAAGCGATTGTATCGAAAGACGGCCGCTCGCTGTTCCTGGAGTTACCCGATATTTTGCCGGTCATGCAACTTCATGTTCGTATGCATTTAAAATCAACTACGGGAAAAGTATTTTCCTCAGATTTGTTTACAACAGTGAAGGAACTTCGCAAAAAATGGGTTTCCCATGATGAATACGAAGATTCCCCATTACAAAATCTAGCTTTAAGAATCAAATGGTCAGGGCGGCAGCAGCCCATTACTGAAACCGGAAAAAGAAAAAAGAATGAAAGAAAAATCACCATCAATGCTATCTCAGGTCTGCAATATAAACAAAAACTCATAGAAGTAAAATCAGGTGAATCGCTTGCTCTGAATTTTATTAATTCAGACGCAATGCCCCACAATGTCGTCTTTGTAAAAAAGGGGTATGTAAAAAAAGTAGGTGAAGCTTCATTCAAAATGCTCAATGATCCAAACGCAGCGAAAAAGCATTACGTTCCAAATATGTCTGAACTTGTAATTGCTAACACACACGTGATCAACCCGGGGAATACGCACATCCTCCATTTCACGGCCCCCACTGAACCAGGCGACCACCATTTTGTTTGCACTTTCCCAGGCCACTGGATGACGATGCAAGGGGTCCTCAGGGTCCAGGAGAATTGACCGTTTAGTGATTTACAAAATTTAAGCTTGGCTCCCTATTTGTTACGATAGAAGAAACATCTATCTTATTAATCAGGTTAGGCAGCACTTAGTTTGATGTCTGTGGGGAAGCAATCGCATTTTTGCCATTCTCGAGCTCTCACCTTATTACTTTCCGTATATTAATTCTCCTGAGGTCTTATTTCGCCAAACAAATAATTCAGGATTAAAATTAAAATGGCTTTTTGTCGGTTTGGGCATTACCCATTCGGATTTGATACAAGATTTCAAGGCTCTGATTTTGGTTTTCAAATATGGAGATTTAGAGATGTTGTTCCATTCGTATGGATCGATGGATAAATCATAGAGCTCTTCTCCACCATCACTGTATTGGATGAAATGATAATCACCAACTCTTACAGAGGTGTTTTTATATTTGTATTCAATTAATACTGGCCGGGGAGACGCATTGGATAAGCCGCCCAATAATGGCTGCAGAGATTGCCCGTCCAAATTCGCAATCTCATTCAAAGAGCAGGCCTCAATAAGCGTCGGGAAAATATCAATAAGACTGACAGGCATTTTGTAGACTGCTGGTTTTACATCAGGACCGGAAATAATAAATGGAACTCGAGTCGCTTCCTCCCAAAGCGTCGATTTATGCCAATGCCCTTTTTCACCTAAATGCCAGCCATGGTCAGACCAAAAAACTATTATCGTATTATGAGCATAAGGACTCTGATTAAGGGCTTTCAGCAAACGGCCAATTTGTGCATCTGCAAAGCTGATACTCGCTAAATATGCCTGGACTGCTTCCTTATATTTAGATTCTTTTTTTATAGTCAAAAAATCTTTTTGGCGAGCCCGCCCCCACTTTTTTCCTTGAACTGGAACATCATCAAGATCTTTTTCTAAAATTTTTGGGAGTTGGACCTCATCCAATGAGTATAAATCAAAATATTTTTGAGGAACATACCAGGGAAGATGTGGCCTAAATAAACCACATGCGAGAAAAAATGGACTCCCGTGATTTTTGTTTAGAAAATTGATAGCAAAATCAACGCTTTTATTATCATCATACTCATCCTCACTGAGAGGGATGACACCCCAGTCATTTTCGTGTCCTAAACCATTTACCCCACTGTAAGGGAAGTCTTTAGGATTTGGAGAAACTTCGCTCCATGGATAATTTAGTTTCGATCCGCGAAACCAAGGATCATCTTTAAATCGATAAGGCAAGAATGCATCCCATTGGTTCGGAGGATGATTGCCTGCCGTATGATGAAATATCTTTCCAGCACCAGCAACTTGATATCCGTGATTTCGAAAATGAGCAGGTATAGTCAAAACGCCTGGCAAATTGGGATACCACCAATGACCATTATCATAGATACCGGTTGAGGATGGCATAAGCCCCGTCATTACGGCAGCGCGTGATGGAGCACATTTTGGCGAAGGGCAATAAGCCTTTTCAAATAAAACCCCTCTAGAGGCTAATGCATCTATATTTGGAGTATAAACTGTACCCTCGTATCCACCTAAGCACCCTACCCAATCCTTCATGTCATCAACGGCTAAAAAAAGTACATTGGGACGCGTCTTTTTATCTTTGAGATTATTCGGTGGTGGGAGACTACCTTTCCAATTATTTTTTAATAGTTTTCCATGTTCTTTAATCACATGTTTGAACTCATCAACGGCAGCTACATTAATTGTTTCATTGGGATCTGTTCTGTGGTCGTATAATTCTTGAGCCACTGTTTTTTTTGTTTTGTTTTCGCGCCATTCAACGTAGCGAAAAGACTGGGTGCGGACCGAATACCCCATTATATCCCCCTTCCCTTTGTGTCGGGCATTTTTATATGCCCGAGGCCATTGGGTGAAAGCTGCTTTTTTCCATTCTTGTATAGGGTTAGAAAATAATGGGATCATGCTAGTGCCCTCGCGGTCTGGGGACACTTCAATAGAACACAAACCAGCAAGTGTTGGATAAATATCAACTAATTCAACCAGAGCGGGTGATGTGATGTTTTTGTAAGGCAAATCGTTATGTGAGATAATGAGCGGGACGCGCGCTGATAATTCATAATTATTGGCTTTTGTCCAAAGACCTTGCTCACCAAGGTGAAATCCATGATCACCGACGAGAACAATAATTGTATCATCCGTTAGGTGTAACCTTTCAAGCTCATTCAGGAGCTGCCCCACTTGTGCATCCATGTAGCTAACGCACGCATAATACCCGTGACGCAATTCTTTTACCTTTTCTATATTTAACTTCCCGTCATTGGGTATATCAGTGTATCCCTCAAGCTCTCGCCAAGAGCGTATAGCCAACTCAGGAGCTAAATCAGGATGAGAACCACTTCTGGGAAGAGGGATCTCTTCCCGATCATATAATTCCCAATATTTTTTAGGGGCATTAAATGGTAGGTGTGGTTTTCGAAAACCGACTGCCAAGAAAAAATTTTTATCAGCGGCTTTATGCCTTCTTAAAAATGAAATAGCTGACTCACATACCAAACCATCGACATAACCTTTATCACCTGATTCTGTAAATTCTGAAGAGGGCCCTTTGAGGCCTTTGAGGGTTGAGAGGTTTTTTGGGTCGGCATATCGATAGTGGGGATCACGAGCAATATCTAAAATCGGTTCCAGACTCCACGATGGAGAATCTTTTGATCCCCTCCCGCCTCCATGATAAATTTTCCCAATAGATTGTGTGATATAATCATTTTGTTTGAAAAGCTGGGGCAAGGAAACGGCTTGTGGGTATTTATCTCTGAAGTGCCGCTTCAAATCCCATACCTCAATGGTATCAGGGCGCAAACCCGTTAACATTGAATGCCTAGACGCGTTACACACGGCCATCTGGCAATAAGCACGAGTAAAAATTACCCCTTCATTTGCCAGCCTATCTATGTTTGGTGTTTGCGCTATGTTGTCCCCATAACACCCTAGGGATGGCCTCAAGTCATCAACAACAATAAAAAGTACATTTTTGGCATTGCCGTATGATTCTCCAAAACTCAGCCAATGAATTATGAATAAAACAATGAAGCCCAAAAATTGAGTTTGCAACCTTGAAATGTGGGATGAAATCATTGAAGGGAAATATACCAAATTTATTCTTAGAGTCGATCCGGTATATTCCTACACAAAGCCTTAATCCGCCAAATATTTCTATAAAATAAGAGGTCAGCTCATTTTCTCATCGAGGTTAAAACGGGAAGAAAAATTAATAGAAGCAATAAATTATTTGTTTTCCCCGGAAGAGAATAATTAAAAAAAAAGGGCTGCGAACAGCCCTTGGAAATTATTTACAACTTTTCATACACTAGAAATTTGGTTGGGTCTCCATTTCCATTGCGCCAAATGCCACGCATTTGTTCATACCATTTATTATCGTGTACTTTGTATATTGAGTGGTAAGTGAAATCTGAGTGGTAGGCATAAAAATGATTCAATCCACCTTTAATCTCGATCTTCATTGGAACGATGACTTTATTTATTAATTGCCCATCTGAGTCATAAGTTTCTAATTGTTCTGTTCCGTGGGTGATTTGCTTTATGCGATAACTGCCATCATCATGCGTATGTTTCCAAGAACCAATAAGTTTATTCCACTCGTTTTTAACAGGTCTTAACGATAAGTCGGTTTTTAGGATGATCTCAAATTCTGGTCCATCAGACATTTCACGCAAAGAATCCCAATTAACCTCTGGCTTGTTTATCATGGTCATTGCAGTTTTTATATTAGATTGCCAGGTTTCCTGATCCGGTAAATTCTCGTCTGACTTAAAATGTAAGGTTGCAAAATCATGATTTACCCCGGGTCTAGTGGATTGAATCAAACGGTGCATGGCCCAAGCACCAAAACTCGGATCAAGATTTGAAACGACTTGGAAAAAAGGTTTGGCCCTTGTTCTTTCAGCAGATAGGTATTCCTGCTGTTTTCCGCTTTTCACATTCATGTATCCCCTGCTTATTCGAGATATATCCATTGTACCGGAATCCGGTGACCAATACTGATCAACAGCCTGATGCACGTCACTTCCCGCGGCTTGCACAAAAGGCCATGTTCGGCTTCCTAAATCCTCCCTACTTCCCACTGCCGTGTAATCCAACTCATCCCAGATTTTTTGGTTTTGCATATCTTCCATTGTGGCATAGACCTGAACTGTCGCGAAATTTGGTTCTCCTTTTTCAGCGTTTACAATCTTAGCCAGGTGCCAATGGATCAAGGCACCTTTTTCCATCCTTTGTTCATGAAGCCCTTTCCATTCCTGTTCTGCAGCCAGATAAGCTGCAATATCTTTTTCTTTGACAACTTTGAAATCGGTTTTGAGAAAACCAGTGAATCTTTCAGATTCTTGGCTCCTTTGAAAATATGAGCGGTGAGTTTTTTCACCTTTAGTTTCTATGTTTTCGTCATTAGAAACTTGGACCTTCTTGAGGACATAGCTATTTTCAGTGTCAGTATAATTACCATTTTCTTTTGACTGCCATTTCGAATATATCTCGTCATCCGAAAGAAATAATCTAATCAGGCGCCCATTACCCTGTCTTTGCCCTGTGGTTAAGCCTCCCATGAAATCCCAGCCACCAACACGTGAAAAACCGTTTTTGTTAATGGACCACATGACGAGTTCGTCATTAGAATGATTTCTGCGAGTCAAATTATAACCAGCACCTGCTGAATTTCCCTCTTCATCAAAGAAAACCCACCTTTCATGAAGGCTCGAACCTAAATTACCTCGAGAAAAGCGAGTACGTAAGTTAATACTGCCGTCCGTTTTAAATGACTCCCATGTCCCATGAAGTTCTTTCAACCTCTCGTCTAATACTGGCATCTTATTTCTAGCCCAGACGATTTCATTTTGTTCCGCCGGGTTATAGTTAATTTTATGAGCTTGAATGATAGGCGTTTCATCTTGATAGGACCGACCAGGTCCAACAACTTGATTAGATTGTTCTTTGAAAAAGTCGCCTCTTTCATTCCACGAAATTTCGATCTGACCAGAGACATTTCCTGACGACGAAACTCCCGAAAAGGTGACGACACTTCCATTGTCCATAAATCTTTCAGTTGATCGCCCCAAATGGCCATTAGAGTGACACCATAGTCTGTCTCCTATTCCACTTACAGGAACTGTTTGAAAGACGCTCCACCCTTGTATGGGTTCAAGGGTCTCTGAATCAATGCTGACCTGAGCGACACGCTGAACACCAACCACAGAATCTGTCCAATACCATCTAAATCCTTGAGAGGTGTTGCCATCGTCGTCAACGGATTTCCATTTCCATACCCCATCGAGTGGATGCTTTTCTATTTCTTGAGCCTGTATTGATAATACTATACACGCAGTAAATATTGCCGTAATGAGCTTATAACCGAGTTTTCTTTTCATTGTCGTATCAATTTGGGTTTTGAGGATATATATGAACTTAATAATGATAGTACAAGTTCGTTTTGGAAGTTATATACAAACCAAGACTTGATTATCATATCCGACGTGATTGGCAATTTATTTACATTATAAAATTTATATAAAATTATAATAGCCAGGCCTATTTTCTAAACACTCGTTCTTGTCATAAAAATTCAATTGAGTTCTACCTATATATTTTCCCCAATACATGAAACCAACAGGGCAGTATTTAATTGTTATTGAATTTGTCACAGCAAGGTCACAGCAATGACTCATTACAACGTCCTGAGGATTTGAATGGCTATGATAAAAAATAAAAATGGATTCCTTAATTCATGAATATTTTGGGAAGCCATAGAACGACTTGTGGAAAAATGATTATAATAATCATGACGCATATGTTAGCTACAAGGAAAGGTAGTGCCCCCTTAAATATTGTTCCAATTCCCTGACCAGAGATCAAGGAACACACATTGAGACAATTCCCAACAGGCGGAGTGCATGCCCCAATCGCGAGACCTATAATAAGTAATACACCGAAGACTATGGGAGAAATTCCTGCATCAATAACTGCAGGTAAAAAAATAGGAGTTAATAGTAAAATGGCAGGGCTGACATCTATAAATGTTCCCAGAATCAATATGACCAACATAAAAACCAACAACATAATTGTAGGGCTCGGCTGAATCTGAGAGATGAGCAAGGCAAGGGTTTCAGGAGCACGTTCAATCGCTAAAACCCATACAAAAACCTGGGAGAAAGCAATAATCATCATTATTTTTGCGCTGGTCTGCATGGTTGATTTCAAGGCTACCCAAAATTGTGCCCATGTAAGATTTCGGATAATGAACCCACCAACAATAATGGCATAAAGCACCCCGAAACCAGATGACTCAGTGGCAGTTGCTACCCCAAAAACCACAACACCCACCACAATGAGCGGCATAATCAAAACGTGCAGAGATTGAATCAATTGAGTAACAAAAATTTTTGAGTTAAGAGCAACATCTTCTTTTGGATATTTTTTTCTGAGTGCAATTTGATGGACAATAACTAATTGAAAAAAACCCACCATGAGTCCAGGAATGACGCCCCCGAGAAATAACTGTCCCACAGATTCCTGCGCTGTTACGGCATAAAGGACGATCGGGATACTTGGGGGAATTATCATTCCCATTGTCGATGAAGCAACAGTAAGGCCAGAAGCAAAGGAAATAGGATAGCCTCTCTTCTTCATTTCAGGAATCAGAACCGACCCAATAGATGCTGTATCGGAGGTTGATGATCCAGAAATTCCTCCAAATAGCATACTGGATCCAACATTCACTAAACCTAATCCTCCGTAGAACCGGCCGACAAACAAAAGACAGAACTGAATTAATCGTTGAGTTATGCCCCCTGCATTCATCAGCTGACCCATTAAAATAAACATGGGTAAGGCAATTAAGGCGTATGACTCCATACCTGCAAATAATCGTTGGGGTATTACTGGCAGTAAATCCGGCTGTACGAATATAAAATAAATAAATGAGGACAACCCCAAAGAGTATGCAATTGGGACACCAATCAGGAAGAATAACGCGAAGGCAGCAAACAGAATAATCATGATGGTTCCTTCTTCCCGGGTTTCGCTAGTCTTGCTGCGGGTAAAAACTTGAAAAAGCAAAATAGTAAGCTTAGGAAGCAGCCCAAAGGAATGCTGAGCTGGGCAACCCAACGAGGTAAACCAGTACTCGGCATGAGATAATCTCCCGTATGTTTTATCCAATGTATGCTATAGATAAATGCCACCAAATTGATAAGTGCTACAAGAATATCTTGGATCAACACAACTTTCTTTTGTATTACTTCAGGCAATTTCAAAACAAGAAACCTCACAGCCAAATGGTCCGACTTACCAACGCCCAAAGCGGCTCCAAGAGAAGTAGCATAGACAAATAAAATGACTATAAATTCGTTGGAACCAGTGATGGATTCATTAAAGACATATCTCAGAAAAACCAACAAAATCACAATCAGAAAGACAAGTGCCAGGAGAATAGCTAGAGTATTCTCAAGTAACGTCTGAAGTTTCTTTTGGAATTGTTTCATCTAAGCAAAATAATCAAGGATTTTGACGCGCGGCTGATTTTGCTTCCTCTATGTCATCAAACGAAAACTCCCCTTTAGAAACAAAATATTTATAGACAGGCTGAACAGCCTCTTGAAAAGGTTTCAAATTTTCTCCCTCGACATAATTGACATCTAGTTTCTTTGAAAGTTCGTCGATATACTCGGATTCCTTTTCACGATTTAATCGATCACTGAGACGCATAGTGTCAACGGCGACTTCATCGAAAATAGTTTTTAGATCATCAGGTAGTTTTTGATACCAATCCAGATTCACCATAAAAGGGTCAGGCCCTGTTGAATAGTGGGTAATTGTTAGATATTTTGAAACTTCGTCAAATCTGTAATCCCGAATATTGGACGGCGGATTATCCTGCCCATCAACAACACCCGTTTGTAATGCCTGATAAGTTTCAACAGCTGGGATTTCTTGAGGCTTCGCACCAAAAGCAATTGCAGTCTGTACGTAAACCTCCTGAGATGGGACTCGCATTTTCATCCCTTTCAAATCCCTGGGATGTTTTATCGGGTGCTTACTGTTTGTATGGGCGCGAAAACCCTGTGAAATTCCAGTCGCAGGAATGTGAAAACCATTCCTCTTTGCTCCTTGATTAATTTTCCGAGTGAATTCACTGCTCATTAGGCGAATAGCCTGATCCCAGTCATCAACCAGAAATGGAAGATTAAAAATATTGAATACGGGGTTTGCATCGGCAAAAAACCCACCTCTTGTTCCTTGAATGACCCCCATTGAAAGGAAGTCCATCAGTTCCCTTTCTGTCCCGAGCACTCCACCGAAGAAGAGATCTACCTTGATTCTCTTATTGGTCCTTTTTTCCAATTCTTCTTTGAAGAAAGTCATGGACTGACTCCTGAGAGACCTGACCGGTTGACTATGGGAATACCGGAATGTGATGACCTTGTTTTTCTTAGAACAGGATGTCCCTGTAAATAGTAAGACTACAACCCCCAGGGTAACAAAAAAATTTGACCTAACACTTAACATCAGGGGCGGAGACAAGGAATTATCCGAAGAGTTCTTTGAACAAAGGAACAGAAGCGCGGAACCCATCTTCGAAAGTACCGCCGTCTGGACGATAAACACTTTCAAGTGAAGTCACTCCATCGTATAAATCTTCTTTAAGTCCCCTCGCAATCGGTTCGAGACTGGAAGCTAATTGCCCTTTTCCGAGTTCACAAAACTCAACTGTTGCTTTGGGCATATCTACAAAAGCATCTTTGATATGAAAATGCCCCATGTATCCTCCTTTCAATGCATCGAATCCGTCAGGAAATGCTGGTTCGTTCGCATAGAGACAATTCCCAGGGTCCCATAGAATTTTTAGATTTTTGCTCCCCATCTCATCTATGAGTTTTCGACCTAACCAAGCTGAAGGAATCATTGCATTATTTCCAGTTTCCAGAACTAATTGAACGCCTTCTCTCTCTGCCAGCTCAACAGGAGGGCGCAGCAGTTCTTTTAATTTGTCCCAGGCGCCATTGGCAACAACCCAATGGTCGGCTCCACCTTTTCCAAATAATATCATATCCCGACGAAAGCTCATTATTCTGACCAATGGACAATTTAATTCTTTAGCCATTTTAATACACCGGTTTAATCCATCCATGTGGGACTTATAGTTCTCATTTTCAATTTCAGTTTGCCCGACGAGCATACCCACAAAATTATGGCGTGAGATACAGGAGACCTTGACACCAAACTTGTCGACTAAAGATTTGGCTTTAGCTAATTCATCATCATTGAGATCTCCGACCTCTTTTTCCCAGAGGTATTGTAATTCAGCATATTCTAATCCAACTTCAGTCATGACTCTGAGAGCATGTTCAAAATCGCGACTGATTCCGTCCGTAATGACTCCTAATTTTCCCATATTATCTTATCGTTTGATTTTTTTACCATTTGACTTCGGTGTCAGCTATCTGCTCGAGTAATTTGACGATCGACCAGTTATCTTCTTCTGGGAACATTGAGATTCCAGCCTGGAAGAGTTCTTGTGCGGCAGATGTTGTAAACATGGAAACTCCGTTCTCTCTGGCGAGCCCCATAGTGATACCTAGATCTTTGTACATAGTTCCTATTTGACTACCCGTACCTTTAAATTTTCGTTCCATTATGAGTTTGGCGCAGTTTTTGAATAAAGGGCTACTGACCCCACTGGCAGCAAAAACCTCGTAGAGCACCTCACCTTTAACCCCAGCTTTGGAGCCTAGAACAAGAGATTCAAAAATTGCAGTGAAAGTCGAACCAATCAAAGCTTGGAGCGAGGCTTTTACAGTTTGTCCCATACCGACTTCTTCACCAACATGAAAGATGTTTTCGCCGACTGCCTTCATGACATCTTGTTGTTGTTCCCAAACCTCCCTTTTGCCGGAGGCCATCATCGCCAATGTTCCGGCTTGTGCACCATTTTGACCTCCACTGACTGGTGAATCAATCATACTAATTCCAGCCTCAGCGACCATTGCACCTACCGATTTCGCTTCAGAAGGATGTATTGTCGCTGTCAGAATAATTGTTTTCCCTTTGGGCATGGCGGCAAGCAAGCCATCCTTCCCGGATATTATGGATTCGACCTGTTTCCCGGTCATAACCATAATAAAGACGACATCACAGGTTTCTCCGATTTGAGCGATCGACTGTGCTTTAGTCCCACCTGCCTCTTGAAGCAAATCTAATTGGGATTCCCTTAAATCAAATCCGACGAGGTCGAATCCATTTTTGAGGAGATTTTTGGCCATTGAAAGCCCCATATCTCCTAAGCCTATAAAACCAACTTTTTTCATGAGATAGTATAGACTTACATATTTAATTATAACTAATCAAAATAATTCACATGTATGAGGATTTTAATTAAAGCCTCTATCTAAATCTTTCGGATGCGCCCCCCGGATTTCGCTATAATAGAAACTTTCAGATATTTTATGCCAAGGAATGAATAGTCAGCTCGAATGGTCGCCGAATACGGATGCTTTCAAAGGTCTGATGAATGGAATAATTTCAATCTGAGCTGTGCCGTACGGCAACCAAATCTACGTTGTCACGTATTAACCTATATTATCAAGGCATAGATCGGTTTCATGCGTGCCAAAAATCGAAAATATAATGTTTGGGTAAAGACTTATTTCAGTAGCTCAGCGCAATACCATAACATCCTCGGCAGGTGAAAAGGGCCCTTCCAAAGATTACCTTTTATGGTCGAAGAAAGGCGCCCGTCTTTATGCGAGTATCCAAACCACTCACCACAGTCCCTGTCTTCAAATGTCGACCGGTTGTATTTCCGAATCATTCGATGCCTCTCGGCATATTTTGGATTTCCAGTGAGCTTGAACGCGAGTAAGCAGGCAATTTCAGTTTCGATATTGGGCCACCAAAACTTCATATCATGCCAATATTCCTGAACGGGTTTATGGTAAACATCTGTGAAATAAAGAATACCTCCATGTTTTTTGTCCCACCCCCGAGTCCACATCCAATCCAGCATTTTCACCCCCAGTAAGATCAATTCATCATCTTGTTTTATTTTTCCCTCGTGCATGATAAACCAGGCACATTCTATGGCATGACCGGGATTGAGGGTTCGTTGGTCAAAATGATCCAGAATCTCCCCATTTTGGCCAACCTGCTCCATTACACAATTTATCTCAGGTTTGATAAAATATGTCTTTATGTCTTCCACAAAATGTTGAATCCAATGATCAGCACTCTCGTATTGAAAATTCTCTCTGAGTTGCTGGGCCACATTTATAAGTATCATTGCCGGACCTATTGAACGGGTAGATCGGACTCCAGTAGTTTTGGCAGGCAGTTTTTCTGGGTGTAGATAATAGTCCACAGATTTTTCAAAAAGCTCCATGGCTCGTTTTTTTGCCTCTTCGTTTTGGGCAGCACGAGCGTAACTGGCATAGGCCAAACTGGCGAAACATTCAGAAAAATAATAACGCCTTTTCCGAATAGGGCTCCCATCTCGGCAGACGTGAAAAAACATCCGACCGTCCCCGCGCTTATCAAAACAATGCTCTTCCAAAAATTCCAAACCGGAGTGTGCTGCCTCCAGCCAATCCTCATTTTTTTCGACAGTATTATACAAAGTCGAAAGCAACCATGAGAACCTGCCCTGCTGCCAAACTGGCTTATCATCATCCAACAGCTCTCCTTCCCTGTCTCTACAGACAAGATAGCCTCCATACTTTCGATCTAGGACCTTCGGATACCAGAATGGTAAAACATTTTCAAAAAGTTCCTTTTTATAGGATTCCCCTAGGGCGCCGAGCTCTTGATTTGAATAAGTCATTCAATAATTTATCTATCGCTGAAATTTCACATCCAATGAATCAAACCCATTAATTCGCGAATATTTTTCCTCGACCTCAATATGCGGCTCTGCATTGAGAACACGAAAACTTCCCACTTTATCACACAGGCACTTGATAAGGGTTCTTACTATTAGACGCGCGTGGGGGGCGCCAAGGCACAAGTGAGTACCAAACCCAAAAGAAACATGTGGATTCGGTTTTCTATCCAACCTCACTTGTTCTGGCTTCTCGAACACAGATTTGTCAAAATTCGCAGAGGACCAACAGAGAGAAATCCTTTCATCAGCCTGAATGACCTGATCATTTACGATAGTTTCCTTTGGACATACTCGTCCAATATGAGTCAGGGGCATAAAAACCCTAAAAAACTCCTCGCTCGCATGTATAATTTTTTTTGGGTTTTCCTTCAAAAAACAAAAGGAATCTGAATGCTCTCCAAGATGCGCAATAATAGAGGAAATGCTATGTATAATGGTATCTCTACCTCCAGCAAATGTGAGGTTTGCAAATCCCATCATTTCTTCACGTGTCAAAGGTCTTCCTCGAAACTTTGCCTGATTAAGAGCACTGAAAAAATCCTCTCCAGGTTGGCTTTGCGTTTCATTAAATTTATTGTTGAGGTATGACTCGAGGTCTCCACCTTTGGATTCCCCGTCTCGGAAGACATGAACCCCCCACCCGATATATGTTTCGGCCTCAGATTCGGGAACATTTAACAAATAGGTCAATGCTTTGGATTGGATAGGCAGGGCAAAATCCCGAACAACTTCTATTGAACTTTGGTTTAATGCCCAATCTACATAATGACTGATAAGTTTTCCAACCCGACTTATGACCTCAGGAGATTTTGACCGTGCAAAGAATGGTTCAGCAATAGATCTATACTCGCCGTGTACCGGGGGGTCCGTCTCGATGGGCAACTGACGCATAGACCTCACATCCTCTTCGGATGGGATAGGAACTCTGAATGGAGAATCAGAACTGAATGATTGCCAGTCCTTTGCTGCTTTTCTCACATCCTCATGACGCAAAATCATGTGGATATCTTTCCCCTGAAATGGACATTTCATGAATCCATTTTTTTCACGAGATTCTCGAAAAGGATCCTTTAAGTCCGATTCACCATTCATAGCATACAAATTACTAACCTATTGATCTGATAAAATTATGCGATATTAATTCTGATTACCAAATGCATAGAGCTTACTATGTGTCCTGATATAAACGATGCCATCGACTATAGCAGGGGTAGCATAGACTTCCTCGCCCATTTTATTTATGGATTTAATTTCAGGAAAGTCACCCAGACTTATGACTGAAACTTCGCCAAAACCGGAAGTAGAATAAAGATGATTACCCGCAATAAGAGGAGAAGCATAGTGAGTTCCACCGCCCTTGGTTCTTTCAATCCACTCGCGCCTACCGGATTTCAAATCTAAGCATGTCAAGATCCCTCCATTCTTAACAAAGTATACCTTGCCCTTATAGTAAAGTGGCGAAGGTATTTCAGGAATGCCGCGCTTGAATAGGGTGCGGATATTGTTTTTAGGCACTATTCCAGAACTATCAAGTTTTATGGCCATAATCCCATGTGATTTGTATCGCGAACGCCATTCATCGACGTCCTTGACAAAAAGGCCCCATTCATTTTCAGAAAAAATACCATCTCTATTTCTATCTGCTTGGTGAAATCGTATCTTTCCTCCATTCATTGGAGCTTCCTGTCCCTCTGGCCTGTGAAAAGCCCAGAGGGTAGGCCATTCATCTCGAGTCAAGTTTCCACTTTTGTCTTTATCGTTTGAAGAAATGAGAGATTTATAAGCCGGGACATCAGGACGTAATTCTGGTTCACCCATTTTATTCCATGCAGCTACGACGACTTCGCCATCGGCTATTATCGGGGTGCTGGTCGCTGTGGTTGCAGCTTTAGTTGTCCAAACTGTTTTTCCGGAATCCAAATCCACAGCCTGTATTGACCGTGCCCCATGAAATATTAGATTGTTGCCTGAAATGATTGGGCATGCGGTGCATGCCATTTCCATTTGGAATTTTTCCAATTGAGGAACGCGCCAAATTTCCTCACCTGTGTTTTTGTTCACCGCCAAAATGTAATGATCAACTAGATTACCCCTGTATAGAATAACCTTGTCTTTTTGAATAGATGGTGAGGTAGCGTTACCCCCAAATGTTCTTGGAAGAGGCATTCGAACCTCCCATAGTTTAGTGCCATCTATGTCATAACATAATAGGCCGTATGAACCAAAGTAAGCGACGACCCTCTCTCCGTCAGTAGCCGGTGAACTGCTGGCCGGGTTGAACGATGGGTGCCCTTTTTCAAATTCTTCGACTTGGGTATCACGTTGCCAAACGACTTTTCCTTCATGACGATTTATACAAACTAGAGAGAGTAATCTCTCTGATCTATTAAAGGTCGTTAAGAATATAAAATCACCGGCAATACACGGAGAGCTGTGGCCCGGGGCAACAGGCATATTCCAAATCTCATTTTTTCCAGGGCCAAAAGAAATCGGAGGGGCCTTCCCTTCGACGATCCCAGAAGAATTATGGCCACGAAATTGAGGCCAATGCACAATTCTTTCCGCACTAAGTTGCTGACCGCCAGCCGAAGATAGTAGCAACCAAACCGAGATGCCCACGAATTGTATTGCTAGTCTATAATGATAATACATATGAATACGTGGTCTCATTCTGGATCACCTGGAAAATGGAGCCAATTTACCTACTGATTTAAATTTCTGGTCCTGCCAATTACTTAGTGGTGTTAACTTTATTAAACCAGCCAACTCCGAAACCATCATATTAGGTGATGGATATTTTGATTTTAACTTTGGAAGCTGAATGGCACGATTTTTGATGAGTGATAATTGCAAACCACTTAATATAAGCTCAGTATCAAGGTTGGCTATGGCCACTTCCTTCATAACATTATGAAGAAGTCTTTCTCTCGCATCTAACCAGCTGTTTAGTTCCTCCATTTTTTCATTCCCATATTTTTTTTGAACCAACTCGTGAAATCCAGGAAAGCTTTCAATCCCAGGCGGCGCTTCTATTGTCTTTTTTCTTTGGCTGGATAATTTATCCCTAAGTTCCTGTTTTAATATCTGAGATTTTTCTGAGGCTTCTTTGCGAGTGATTTTTTTCTCTCTAATGAGTTTTCTTAATTTGTCCATCTCAGCGCGATAATTATCATTCATCTCTTTATTAAAATTAGACAAGGTCCTCGGCTTATTTTGCTCGATGTATGTATTAATGACTTCTTTAAACTCATTTGAAAGGCTTATATCCATGTTATCCGAAATGAGGCTTAGCAATAGTTCCGCCCTTGCTTGCGCGATCTCGGCTTTTTGTTCCTGGTTAAGACTAAGGTTTTTTTTGGTTTTATTTTCACTAAAGGCAGCCTTCCTTTTTGTGCTTATGGCATCCAATGCTTTTTGAGCTTCATCGCGGGGCAATTCAGTCTTATAAAATGACCTGATGATTTCTTTCTCCATGGAGTTATAAAATGTTGAAAGGAATCGATTCGATTTCCGGGAGGATTTTGAAATATTGTATAATTTTTCCCAAACTACTTTTTGCTTTTTGGATAAAACCTCGCTTATTTCCTGCTCAGGCAAAATCAATGAAAGGATCCCCATTGCCTCTACGACATCGTATATCAGATAGTTAGAAGTGATCATCATGTCAGAAACGGTCTTCCGACTTATGATCTCATGTATTTGGACCATTTGCTCTGATGTCAGAAATAAGTGATGGTTCAACCAATAAACAAACAATTGAATTGTCGCTTCTTTATCTCGAATTTTTCGCTCAAAATGATTTCCGGATACAGCGGCAAGTCGGGTAGGCACAATAAACGAAAACGTATCAGATTCCACGTTTGGGTGCATGTATAAGAGCTCGATGAAATGATTAGCATCTCCACTTGTAAAAAAAATGGGAGAAAAATCATCACGCATTATCATCCGGGTTGTTTTGACGAGAACTTTTTCCAGTCGCTCAATGTTTTCCTTCGAATGCCCCAGCCAACGCCCGTCAAGATTAGCAAGGTGATTCGCGACTGGGGCAAAGAGTGTTTCTAACCTCTTCGACTCTTTTAAATCAACCCCTGGCGTCTCTCGGCTTGTAAAAACGAAAATAAAGCAACCTAAAAGCAGTGCTAATTTATTAAATCTTTGAGATGTTTTCATTTGATTTTCTTGTTTATTATACGTCTGGGATTTAGTCAAAGTTAAGTATCGATTGCCCCCTAGCAGGCATTTGATTCAGAGATTTCGCCAAGCTTTGAATAATAGGATCTGAGACCTCCTGAGAAGAAATAGAATTTTTTTCCATAATGTCATTCGATAGATCGTAAATCTCCCCCGTTTGATAGAGCTTCCACCGCTTATTGCGAACGAATGCTTTTGGCTCTCCTTTCTCCGGCCTGGGCCAATAGTAAATATAAATACTGTCTCTAGGATTTCCCTCAAGGCCTTTCAACTGTGGGTAAAAGCTTCTTCCATCGGTTGGCATTGTGTTCTTTATACCCGTAGCGTCTGCGATAGTTGGTAGGATATCGGAGAACTCAATTAGATCGTCCATGACAGTGCCAGGTGGGACATTACCCGGTTGATAAGCAAAAAATCCAACTCGAGTACCGGCATCCGTAGTCTTTCCCTTACCTCCTTGGACAATTGTGTTTTCCATCAAAGATTTAATAGTAGTGTGAGTTCCATTGTCTCCAGTCACAAGAATAAGAGTCCTCTCCGCAATGCCAAGCTCCTCGGTTTTAGAGACAATCTTTCCTATTAATTTGTCCATGTAGTAAACCATATCTGCAAAATTCCTCTGCTTATCTTTACTGTTTCTATCCGAGCTGTCGGGAGTGGGAACAAAAGGAGAATGAACTAATGCCATTGGATAATAGATAAAAAAGGGTTTATCCTTATATTCTTCCATCCTATCCAAGAGAAACTGGCAATACACGTCTGGTCCATATGTTTCTTTCCCAAAGTTTTTGGTCTGCCCGTCAATCCTAATCGTCGGCCCCCAAAAGCGATTGCCTAATTTTTCAACTTGCCATAAGCAATGCCTGTCGAAGCCAGCCTTTTCAGGCAGCGTTCCTTTGGCTTTAAATTTCTCTTTATAATGCTCAGCTCCAAAGAGCTGCCACTTTCCAGCGACGATAGTTTTATAGCCAGCACCTTGCATCATGTGGCCGAATGTTTTTTCAGAGCGCCGTAGTATTCCAAATCCGGCATAATTTCTAACATTTCTGAGGCCCGTCATCGCTTTCACCCTGGTCGGCGTGCAAATAGGGTTGGAATAGGCATGATTAAATCGCATTCCTTTGCTTGCCAATCGGTTGAGGACAGGAGTTTTATATGATTGACCACCATATGATTGATAGCACTCATAACCAATATCATCTGCCATAATAAATATGACATTAGTTTTTTGGTCACAATAGACTCCGCTTATTCCATGAATAGAAATCCATAAAACAAAAAAAATTATCTTTACCACATTTGAAATTCCAAATTGCATCCGCTTTATAAAATTCACGACCAAGGATTTTATTTAATCTACCGGATTTCATTCCAAAGCATAAGAGCAAAGAGCGAATATAATGGTAATTTTTTTATTTCCTAAGAGGAAGATGACATAACATTGAATATCATATATAAAATTCAAAAGATCCCAGTATTTATGAGAAATCTTTCTTTTTTGCTTTTAACAGCTCTTACTCTTTTAAATTCCGGAGTTGAGCTCAAGGCTGCGCAGCTTCCCAACATTGTGATCATTTATAGCGATGACCTTGGGTATGGCGACTTGTCAGTTTATAATCCAGCATCGGCCTATAAAACTCCCAGGTTAGACCAAATGGCCAAGGAGGGCATCATGTTCCTCGACGCCCATAGCCCATCGACAATTTGTTCACCATCAAGATACGGCCTTTATTCTGGCCAGCAGGTATGCAGGACAGGTAGACGGACTACCGCATTTGAGGGACCTGGAGGGCCCAGTTATATAAAACCGGGTGAAATGTCGATAGCTGACATGCTTAAAAAGTCAGGATATCGAACAGGCGTTTTCGGAAAATGGCACGTCGGCCTGACATGGTATGATAAAAACGGCAAGCGTCTTGGTGGAGGATTCAAAAACTCGTTGCTCATAGATTATGAGAAAAGCACTCCACTTGAGGATGGCCCAAACACCCGAGGATTTGACGAATCCTTTATTACGCCTAATTGTCCAACCACGGACCCTCTGTACATTTATATAGAAAACGGCATGGTTCCAGAACCAGCAAGTCAGAGGCATAAAAGAGATAATCTACCTAACCATGATGGAAAATGGAGATGGGATAATGATGAGGGGTGGATGGCTCCCAATTACGACTTTCTCAATGCTGACATTGTGTTTTATGACAAAACAATGGACTTCATCAAAAGGCACCAACAAAGTCATCCTGAAAAACCATTTTTTGCTGTTTATTCAACTCAAATTTGTCACGCACCAGTCTTACCTAATGAGGAATTTAATGGTAAATCCACAGGTGGCCCAAGAGGTGATTTTGTTTTGGAACTTGATACCCTCGTGGGACGTGTCCTCGATTCATTGAAAAAAATGGGTATAGACCAAAATACTCTAGTTATTTTTAATTCAGATAATGGTCCTGAGACGCTGCACACGCTTTGGATGAAAGAGGATTATAACCATGATGCCTCAGGTGGATTCAAAGGAATGAAAAGGGATGGCTGGGAAGGAGGCCATAGAGTCCCGTTTATTGCGCGATGGCCGAAGATGATTCCAGGAGGAAAAGTCTCTAACCAACTTATCAACACCACAGATATTTTTGCTACTCTCGCCTCCATTGTTGGATATGAACTTCCTGAAAATGTGGCCGTAGATAGTTTTGATATGCTTTCTGTTTTTCTTGGTCATAGAGATGATTCAATGCCAGTTAGGCCTTACATGCTAACTCAAAGTTTTAGAGGAGAATTTCAACTCAGAGTTGGTTCTTGGAAGTTTCTGAATCATAAGGGATCCGGGGGAAACAACTACAAAAAGGGAAATTTAAAATCGTTCAATTTTACCCACTCTGAACCTGATGCCGATGGACAACTCTACAACCTCGCAGATGACCCCAAAGAAAGAAAAAACCTTTACTTCTCAAACGAGGAAAAAAGAAATGAAATGAAAGCTCTATTGGCCGAACTGACTGACAATGAATCTGGAAGATCAGCCCCGAGGATCAGAAAACCAATCGACATTCGAAAGTTGAAATAGTCCCCCACGTTCTGTTCCTACGACAGACTGATTTAAATTATGCCAGTAATTCCCTGATGACTCGTCCCCCGAATTGGCTGAGCTGCTTGTAACGCCCACCATGAAAATAGGTAAGCTTATTATCATCCAGACCTAATAACTTAAGAAGAGTTACATGAAAATCTCTGATAGGGTGCACAACATCCACTGCTTCAGCGCCTAATTCGTCGGTACCACCAACTACAGCCCCGCGTTTTACTCCACCTCCAGCAAGAAGCATGGTCATGGCATCAACATTGTGCCCCCGCCCCAGTGAGTAAACCCCTCCCCTTTTGTTATTATCGGGAGTTCTACCGAACTCACCGGTCCAGATAACTAAGGTGTCTTCCAACATGCCCCGCTGTTTTAGATCTTTAATTAAAGCGGCCATTGGCTGGTCTACACTATTGATCCGAGCGCTATGCCCCCTTTCAAGATAATCATGACTATCCCATCCACCCGAAAATATCTGGACAAATCTTACTCCTTTTTCAACGAGCCTTCTCGCCATGAGGCATTGTTCGCCAAAGCGTTTTGTATCTTTACCATTTATACCATACATTTCTTTGGTCGCTTCGGACTCCCCTTGCATGTCCATAACTGATGGGACTTCCATTTGCATCCGATAAGCTAGCTCATATGATTCCATCCGAGCTAAGAGATCTGAATTAAACGAATTTCTTTCAAAGTGTTTTTTATTCAGGAACGATAAGGCGTCCAATGCTTGTCTCTGATGCTCTCTCGTCTTAAATTTCTGTGAGGTAATATCAAGAATAGGCGATCCTTCAGGCCGTAATCTAGTTCCCTGGTAAAATGCAGGCAAAAATCCATTAGCCCAATTTCTTGATCCCCCCTGAGGCATTGCAAGTTCAGTTAAAACAACATAACCAGGTAAGTTCTGATTGACAGTTCCAAGCCCGTAATTAACCCAAGCGCCAATAGAGGGGTCTGCTCCAAGCCTCGACCCGGTGTTCATATGAAACAGAGCTTCAGGGTGATTTAGAGACTCCGCCTGGCACCCTCTGTAGTTGCAGAGTTCGTCTGCAATATAAGGATCACTTAAATGCTTCCATTGGTCACACATTTCAATTCCAGACTGTCCTACCTTTTTAAAATTGAATGGGCTTCCTACAAAAAACTTGTACCCAGTCTCAAGCCCAGCAGCTATTTTTGATTCGGTTTTATGGAGTTCTCTCAATTTGGGCTTGGGATCAAAAGTATCCATGTGCCCGGGCCCACCCTCCATGAAAAGCATGATAACATTCTTAGCTCGAGGAGAAAATTGCGCAGGTTTGCTTGATAATGGATTTGTGTCTTTCAAACCATCACTGGCCAACATTTTTGTGAAGGCTAATGAGCCCAGTGAAGCACCTAAACCGTACAAAAACTGTCGGCGAGTCACTTCAGAGGAATAAGGGCGAGAACATAATGTTTTACTCATATCTTATATCCTTGGTTAATTTAGATATATAAATTCATTGCTGTTAAAAAGAAGAAGGCAAATGTCAGCTAGTGCCCTAGTTTTTGGACTGACCTCATGCGCCTGAGCATCAGATTGGTAATCATGAAAAACGGGCAGAATTTCCTCATATTTAAATGGCTTTCCAGAAAACTCCTCAACCAATTCTCTCGTGACTGAGGTTGGATACATTCGTTTTTCTGGTTTGTTTTTCTGATGGTATTTCTCCATTTTTTTTAGATACATTTCGAGATAGCTCAATTCGTCTTCCATAGGAGGGCGCCCGTAGGCCAACCGAATTGCCTGAGTGATTTGACCTCTGTCATTTTCAGCTAATGCCTCCAATCTCAAAGCAAATGCTATGGACCTATCAGTTACTTGGTCACTATTCAGTAATGAAAAAACTTGTGGGGAGACGGCTGCACTATCCCGTTCTTCACATGAATCATTAGGATTTGGTAGATTAAATATTTCCATGAAAGGATCAGCCAAACCACGGATGCGATACATATAAATACTTCTACGATGTCTCTGTTCTGGCTTAGGTGATGGCTGGTAAGCTGGCGCGATTGAAAATTGAATCATTCGAGGCTGAAGAGCCACTTCAATATTCATTTCAGGCATTGACGGGGTTCCCCCCGTCGAATAATTGAGTTCTCCGCTGATGGCGAGCATGGAATCTCGAATCTCTTCTGCCGACAACCTTCTTGATGGATAATATGAAAGAAGTTCATTGTCCGGATCGATCTGATTCAATAAATCAATATCTTTGTGGGATGCAGACATCATGTATGTCTCTGATGTCATGATCAGCTTATGCAGTTTTTTAAAACGGCCTCCGCCATTGATGAACTCACGCGCTAGCCAATCGAGTAGTTCAGGATGGGTTGGTTTCTTTCCCTTTACCCCGAAATTATTAGGGTTACCGGCGATCGGCTTTCCAAAATGATATTGCCAAACACGATTAATTATAGACCTACTCGTAAGTGGATTATCCGGACTCGCAATCCAACGAGCCAATTGAAGCCTGCGGCCAGCGAGGTCTTTTGTGATAGCAAATGGATCCCCTTCATTCGGGTTTGACCTCACCCCTAAGGCACTTAAGACCCCAGGAGATACTTTTTCACCAGGAGCCTCCAGTGCTCCCCCAAGAAGTATATGACTTTCAGGCCTCCAGTTTGCTTTGATAGCCTGCGGAGCTCGAAGTTTACGTGCGTTAAGGTAATTAGGAACAGGGCCATTGTATACGCTCTGCACCATTGGTTCGTATCGTTCGAGCCTTCTGTTCCAGATCCATTCGTCCTGTTCACGAACTTTAAGCCTTCCTTGGTCGATATGATCCAAACCCACATGCCTTGGTGGCTTCTCTGCATCAGGGAGACTTTTCCTTTCTTTATGCCCGACGTATTCCTTGCCGTGCGCATTATACCACCCTTTCGCCGCGGCTTCTCTTTTGGCAACTAAATGATTTTTCTTTTCTTTTGCAAACCCTAGTAATTTTCCTACTAGTTCTTTGCCTTCCTTGAAGCCTTGTTTATTTTCTGACGATAAAAAGGGGGCCGGCCGCTCGGCAAGTTGGGTTCCTTCAAATACGGCGTAGAACCTGTAATAATCTCGCGTGGGTATCGGGTCGAATTTATGGTCATGACATTTAACACATCTCAAGGTCATAGAAAGAAAAGTCTGACCCACAGAGTTTATGATATCATCAATATAAATTTGCCTTGCTTCGGGCTTTTTAACCATGGCTGGATCCCATGGCCCCATTCGAAGAAAACCACTTGCTACAAGATGCTCACTTTCCTTCTCGTTATATCGCCCCTGTGCCCTTGCCACCCTGAAGTCTGAGATTTTTTCAACTCGCTCACGAAGCGATTGGTCTGCCAGTTCGTCGCCAGCAATCTGTTCAACAATAAAATTATTGTATGGCTTATCATTATTGAAAGAGCGAATAACATAGTCTCGGTATCGCCAGGCATTAGATCTTTCGTAATCATTTGAATACCCGCCGGTATCGGCATAACGTGTAATGTCTAACCAATGCTGGGCCCACCTTTCTCCATATTGAGAACTGGCCAAAAGGTCGTCTATGAGGTCTGCCCAAGCTTTTTCCGGTGCTACTTTATATTCCTTTAAAAATGAATCCACCATGTTCGGGCTTGGAGGAAGACCGGTCAGATCATAGGTTGCCCTTCTTATAAGTTCTCTGGGTGTGGCTCGCTTGGTTTTAGTAATGCCCTTAGTTTGATATTTTTTATTTACTAAATAATCTATGGGATGATCAGGCACTGTATTTTCCATCGCGATATTTTGTAGGGGTTGGAATGCCCAAATATCCTCTTTTTTATACCTTCTATAGGTCCAGCCATCACTCTGCCCACCAGAATTGCTTACGAGAATCCCATCTTCGTTTTCATAAACCTCACGCTCTTGAAGGTGAATAGCTTTTTGAATCTCTACACCGGGCCATGGCGCCCCACCGTCAATCCATTCTTCCAAATATGAAATTTGTTTATCTGTGAGTCGATCATTTTCTTTGGGAGGCATTTCATATTCTTTATCTTCCCATTTTACAGCCGTGATTAGAAAACTTTGTTTTGAAGCCCCAGGCACGAGCACGTTTTTAATAGTGTCACCACCGGCAAGAAATTGGCGACGTGAACTCATGTTAAAATTTCCCTTTACCTTTTTCTGAGTATCCCCATGGCACCCCAAACATTTATCTTTTAATATCGGCAGGACTTTGAGTGTAAAATGCCTATCTCCTTTTTCCCAGACTTCAGCATTTAAATTCTGATTTACCAAAACAATCGCAACAAGGATTGCAATACAATTGCAGCCAAAATAAAAAACTGAACCTCTTTTTACCCGTGCCAAATTCATCATGCTCTATAGAAGAATATTAAAACAAATTTCTTTTCTAATTGCAAAGTATGAGAAAACAAATAATTTTAATTTCGAAACCACTTAAGTTAAACAAAAACACCACAAAGCTAATGGAACAGTACTCGATATCGGATTTCATTGAAAAAACCAAAAACAAAGAAAAAGGCCACGGTTTTTTCGAATTAGAAACGGATAGAATTCTCGAAATTAATCTACACGGTTCTGTTTGGATCAAAAAAGGGGCTATGATTTCATATGAAGGCCAAATGAAATTCTCTCGAGAAGGATTTTTTGATCACGGCATGGGAAATCTCCTCAAAAAAATGGTTACCGGCGAAGGAACACAATTGACCATTGCCAAGGGCGAGGGTCGTTTGTTTGTGGCAGATACCGGAAAAAAAATTACCATTCTAAAGTTGGAAAATGATAGCATCTACGTCAACGGAAATGATGTTTTAGCATTCGAAAACACCATTCAAAGTGACATAAAAATGATGAAAAAGATGTCAGCTATGCTCGCGGGGGGGTTATTTAATGTAAAGTTATCCGGAACTGGGTTAATTGCCATCACTTCTCATTATGACCCGGTTACTCTATTGGTAGAGCATGGCAAACCGGTATCGACAGACCCAAATGCAACAGTCGCGTGGTCTGGTGGGGTAGAATCTTCATTTAAATCAGATGTTTCATTGGGTACGTTTGTTGGCAGAGGTAGTGGGGATACCCTACAGATGGAATTTAAAGGCGAAGGATTTGTAGTCGTCCAACCTTATGAAGAGGTATATTTTCAAGCCTCAAAGCGATAGAAATTACTTTTAAGAAGTTTCGTTTTATTTTAGAAACCAGGAGAACATGTTACTTAAGTTTTTGGGTAATTCACGGTAGGGTGGGAATTTCATAGGAAAGTCGAAACCAGATTTTTTTTTAAAAACCGATTTGGAATAAGAAAAAGTTTCAAATCCGAATCGACCATGGTATCTGCCATAACCGCTCCTGTTGACACCCCCAAAAGGGAGATCTGCAGGGGTGGCTTGACCCAAAACATCGTTAATACACATGCTACCTGCCATGACTTTGTCTTGAAATTTTTTGGCAACTTTCCAGTCAGAAGTAAATATGTATGCAGATAGCGGATTGGGAAGATGCTGAATAGTTTTATAAACGTCTTCGAAATTGTCGTAACCTATAACCGGAAGTATTGGGCCAAAAATTTCCTCCTCCATAATCTTATCATTTAGAGTAGCATTAGTTAAAATCGCTGTAGTGAAAAGTAGGTTATCTCTATTTCGTTCACCCCCTATTACATCTTTTGATTCGGATATCATAGCAGCAAGTCTATCAAAATGGTGATGATTAATGATCCTACAATAGCCTCTTTCATTCCCAACATTGACGTCGATATTTGCAAAAAACTTCTTATAGGTTTCCTCCAAATGAGAGAGAAATTTGGATTTAATCGACTCTTCAACTAATACGTAATCCGGAGCAATGCACGTTTGACCGGCGTTGACATATTTACCCCACATGATCCTTTTAGCAGCAGTTTTTAAATCCGCATCTTTATGAACGACGCATGGTGATTTCCCTCCCAGCTCTAAAGCGCATGGTATCATATTCGAAGCGGCAGCTTTGGCTACGATTTCTCCAACACTGTTGGATCCAGTAAAAAAAATAAAATCAAATGGGTAATTAATGAGCTTTTCGGATGTCTCGGCACCTCCTTCTATTACATGGACTGGATTTTCGCCAAAGGCATCGTAGCAAAGTTGCCTGATGATCGAGGCAGTCTTTGGGGCGTACTCAGATGGTTTGATTACAATTTTGTTTCCAGCCGCTAAAGCTGCGACCAGAGGTGATAAAGATAATTGAATTGGATAATTCCAAGCCCCTAATACAAGTACGGCACCTCGTGGATAAAATTGATAAAAAGCTTTCCCCGGCTTCTGAATTTTTGGCACTTTTACGTATTTAGGTTTTGCCCAACTCTGCAAATGCCGGCACGCATGATCAATATCTCTTGTCACAAAACCGATTTCAGACGCATATATCTCGGCCAACGGCTTACCTAAATCACATTCAAGAGCATCCACTAATCCGTCATGATTGTCATTTATGGATTTTTTAAGTCGCTTTAAATGAATAATCCTTTGTGTTAAATCAAGGCAACCCGCACCACCGTCCAGTTCTTTAAACGCAGAAAATTCGCTTTCAGTCATTTCATATCAGGTTGAATAGAATTTGCGACGCTACCACGAGATGTGATCCGCCAAATTCTAATCCGATTGTATTGCAGTAGAAATATACAAGGCAAGTTGGCAAATATACCGTATGCGACCATGACCCAGGCAATAGGGGCATCATTCCATAGGAAAAATAAAAATCCCGAGAGCAAAACAACCCAATGAACAATTTCACCTCGACAGGTTTCAAGTGCAAATTCGTTAAGGTAATCCAAATTCGTTGATTTTAAATTCTTTTTGGTGAAACCATTTTTAAAAAGAGAAGAACCATCGGGCATCCATGATTTCCATTTTTTTATCTGGAGAAATTTTTCATAAAAACCAAGCCCACTGCCCATTTGGTTTTTTTTAAAAAATGGAAGAGTCTTTTCAAGTATGCTTTTGTGGGTTTTTTCCCCCAACCAAGCAATACCCATGTGAAGAACAAGCCAGGCAAAGGCATTTAGCAATACAATTTCAATGACTCTCATTTTTCATGATATTATGGCTAACACTCATTAACCCCTCTGCCTTTCCAAAGTATAGATTCGCCCCGCCTCTTCATGATGGATGAACGCAATAAAATAAAATAAAAGTGGAAAAGAATGATAGGGTAAAACAAGGAAGCAGTGAGTCTGAATTTACCCACCATGCTCACCATCCTGTGATAGGAAAGCGCGTATACCAAGTAGAAGAAAAAAGCATATTCCAGACTACCCACTCCAACTATACCTAGTATCAAATGACTAAATATCATGATTCCGACTGACATCCAAGCCACGACGCAGATCATAATCTTCTTATCAACCGATTGCATGCCCTTTACAAAGGCCTTAGACCATCCGTCTCTTAGCGCCTCGTAACCATCTGGGTACATCCTGTAATCGATGGCTTCTTTACCCGATATAACTAAAGCAGGAATATTCAGTTCTTTGGCTTTCACTCCAAAACTCCAATTCTCTAATATTTCAGACTTTACGGAATCATGGCCACCAATTTTTGTGTATGTTTCTTTTTCAACGAGTAAGCAAGGGCCAAAAAAGCCGTAGTAATTCCTTGCGCTTCCAAAGATGCCGAATGAGCCAATCGATATGAAAGTGAGCAAATTAAAAATGGAGGATAATGATTCATAAATTTTTTGTGTCCTGTGGTAAGGACCAATGCTCATAATCTTAGCCTCAGAAGATAAGAAAGTGTTCAGAATCTGTTTCAAACCGTTTTTGCAAATGACAACATCAGCGTCTAGGAATAATAAAAGAGATCCTGAGGCACTTTCTGCACCATTTTGACAAGCCCATGTCTTTCCTTTCCAACCTTTAGGAAGAGGGGGCACATCGATACATTTTGCACCATATGATTCAGCAACGGATTTTGTCCCATCATCAGAATTATCATTTGCCACTATAATTTCCAGGTTTTGGTAGTCACAGGACTTCAATGAAGTTAAAAGCTTACCCAAGTTGGATTCTTCATTTCTGGCGGGGATCACTATCGAAAGATTCGGTGTTGTCAGGCCTATTTTATCAAGCCGAAGCTTTCTTCTTCCTTTAAAGATGAGGAGAAAGCTTAATAATATTCCAATTAAAAGCGGGTATATCATAAACATATCTTAAGCTGTGAGATCGCTTACAACATTTTCTGCCACCTTTTGGCCGCATAGAAATACCATTGGCATCCCACCACCAGGATTTACAGACCCTCCAGCAAAATAAAGGTTGTCGTAGCGCTCAGATTTTTTTGGTGCCTTGAATGCAAAATTTTTAAACCGATCAGAAACGACACCATAAATGGACCCTCTATTACTGTAGTAGTTTATACTTATATCATGAGGGGTAAGTATATGTTCATGGACAATATGATCCCTCAGATTTGGACAAGCCATCCTTTCCATTTTATCGAGGACCCTCTCTTTAAGATTCATATAATCATCCTCTGATAAAGGGTTATCTGGGTCTATATATGGAATATGAGGTAAAATTTTTATAGTATCGCATCCTTGTGGTGCTATGGACGAGTCAGTTCGAGAAGCAGCGACAACGTAAAGCGTCGGGTCTCCGGGCAGGTTTTTTTTCTGGAAAACCTCATTGAAATGCTTCTTAGGGTTGTTAGAAAAAAGAAAGTTGTGGTGAGATAGTGATTCATACTTCCGGTCTAGGCCAATATCAATCACGAGCCCGCTGCAGGCAGGTTCATATTTTTTTTCTAGTTTATTTACAAAATGGTCCGGCTCATGAAGGAGCCTTTTGTATGTGGGGATGACTTCCATGTTCGAAACAACGGCATCGGCCGTTTCAATTTCGTCGTTTACAAGTTTCACACCCTCAACCTTGCCGGTATTCTTATCTTTGAGTATTTCGCTTATTTCGGAGTTGAGCCTAATTTCGATGCCCAATTCTCTCATGAGTTCTTCCAATCCCTGAGCCAGATTATACATACCACCCATCACATACCATAAATCGTATCTAAACTGGATGGTAGACATGCAATTCATAAATGCAGGTGCTTTGAAGGCTGATGATCCAACATATTTAATAAAGAAGTCAAAGATACTAACGAAGTAAGAAGTCTTGAAACGTGATGCCACACTTCCATGCATGTTGTTGAATAAATCAAAATCGAAAAATTTTTTTAAGCCATAGTGCTTTCTAAAACCAGCGGCATTGTCTATGCCTTTTTCGAAATAGCCATCATTAATCAAATCGAATAAATCTTCAGAATATTTTAAAAACTTATCAACATTCTCAGACGGCTCACCGACCTTTGCCGCCTCTTTGTGCATCTTATCCCGCTCTGGGTATAAATCTATAACAACACCATCCTCAAAAATATTTCTCCAATGAGGGCGAACTCTCACCATATTTACATAGTCCTCAATTTTTCGGCCGGCTTTTTCAAAAGGCCGAGAAAATATATAAGGCAAGGTAAGAATAGAGGGCCCCAAATCATAGGTGTAACCCGCTTCAGAAAATGTGTTCAGCTTCCCACCGATTTTTTCATTTTTCTCGTGAATGGTGACATCGAAGCCTTCTAATGCTAACGAAAGAGCGGTTGAAATTCCACCCAGCCCGGATCCGACAACTATTACCTTCTTATTAGTTTTGCTTTGCATCTATCTACCCCGTCTATTGCACGTATTAAGTTTGGGCTTAGTTCTTTAGATTTGTTGAAATATTTTAATGCCAATAAATTGTTACCGATTTTTTCATACGTCTCAGCCAGAAAAATTTGATTCATCGTGTAGCCCCAAGAAAAAACAGAGTCATCATTTGAAGCTTTTTTTTTGAGCTCTTGATCGAAAAGTTGCTCCGATTTGAGGAGAAGTTCGAGTGCACCAGTCTGTTTTTCATGAGTGTTTGATCGGTGAATCTGACTAATTGCCTCCAATAGTGAAACCCTTGGGTTGGAATCTATTTTTTGGAGTGCAGAATTTCTGTGATTTAAAAGCTTTCGCCCATTCTTTATGGCGGATAGAGGATTTTCAGATATTTTCAATCCATAGATTACGGTGAGCATCGCATGGGCATTAGAATCATTAGGGTCTGAATCAATTGATCTGTGAGAGTGATCCAAAACTTTTTGATAAAATTCATCCTTCTTGATCGCAAGATCAGAACTGATTTCGTCCGAATGCTTGGCAAGTATGTAGATATTAAAATAACCAGCAGCAAGCCATTTTGAGCGGAGGTTTTTAGAAGCTTCGTCAACTGGACTTTGAGCATCTAAATTTCGGGTATGCTTGAGAATTTCTTCGAGATCTAAACTTTCTATGCTCGCACTTACCCTAGTTGTGCTTCCGGCCGGAGAATGTTCGATACTCGAAGCTTTCAAGCTGGTGTTTGTCTGTATTGAGCAGACAAACATCGATATGACCAATATTTGGAAGAAGCTCATATACCATAGTCTTCTTGAATCAATCTTGAAGATATCTTTGCTGATTCATATATCACGGGCAGGCCACTGCCTGGGTGTGTGCCTCCTCCAACGAGGTAAACTCCGTCCAATTCTTTAAACCTGTTTTGAGGCCGTCTAAATAACATTTGGTCAAGTGAGTGTGCCAAATTAAAAACAGCTCCCTTAAATATGTTGTATTTATTCTCCCACGTTTGGGGGGTCAGGATTTTTTCGTATTCGATCGAGCTTTCCAAGTCACTGAGACCGATTTTCTCTAATTGATTCATGACGACAGAACGAAAAGCATCTCTATTCTTTTCCCAATCCAGTTCACCATTTCTGTGAGTCACGGGAACTAGCACATAGAGTGAGGATTTGTTTTCCGGAGCCATACTTGGGTCTGTGACGCAAGGATTGCAAACATAGAAAGAAGGATTGTCACTAAGAGTGTGATTTTTTTCTATGTCTTCCAAATTCCCCTTGTAATCCTTAGAGAGAAAAATGCTGTGATGGTTGAGGTCTGGAATGGTCTTGTTTAAGCCCAGATACATCATAAATGTGGAGCAAGAATACTTCTTCTTTTCTATTTCCTGGTCAGACCATCTTTTTCTTAAATGATTTGGAACCAATTTCTGCATGGTGTGCGCAAAGTCCGCATTAATAACAAGTGCATCGCAATCATAGCGATCATTATTTGTGACAACAGATTTGGCACGGCTTCCTTCAAACTCAATGCTTTCCACGGGCTCCGAGAGCTTTATTCTCGCTCCAAGACGCTTTGCCATATCTGCCATTGACCGGGAAACAGCACCGCAGCCGCCTTTGGGGTGAAATATTCCGTATTCATATTCTAGATAGGACAATATAGTAAAGATACTCGGGCAATTGCTTGGAGACATGCCCAGGTATTTGCTTTGAAACGCGCAAGCCAAGCGGAGTCGTTCGTCTTTGAAAAAAGTTCTTAAGTCGGATTCAACACTCTTGCCTGGTCTCAAATATGGAAGAGCGCTCAACAGCTGTGGATCCATGAGATCCTTGATGGAATTGAAAGGCTTCTGAAGAACCCGATTAAATGTTGAAAATTTCTTCCTGTTATCCTCCATGAATCGTCTAAAACCGCCAACATCTTCGCTATTAACGTTTGAAAACTGTTTTTCCATGAAATCCTCACTTCCTCGAGCCACGACCTCACCTCTCCCTTCAAAGGTCAATTTGTAGTGGTCTTTTAATCGAACCATTTCAATCTCCTTGTCCATATCGAAACCACAACTTGAGTAAATTCCCTTTAAAACATCAGGGTAGAGGAAAAATGTGGGTCCAAGGTCAAAAGTAAACCCCTGCTCGCTCAAAGAAGAGGTTCGCCCACCGACTGTGTTCCGGGCCTCCAAAATGGTCACATCAGCTCCAGTCTTGCTGAGTAACATTCCAGCAGCTAAACCCCCAGGCCCAGCTCCAATTATCACCACTTTGGGCGAAGACAACCTTTTTCTCGAACTAGTCATACAATAGACAAAATTAAATTTTAGTTATACAAAACGTAATAAATACGGATGTTAATCTCGACTAAATTTAGTCAAAATCAAGAAATTAGATAAAAAAATACTACCGGATAGTTTGTCTATATTTTTTCTATGTTTCTCTGAATTTTGTCTAGCTTTAAGCTTTTTTAGGATAATGATAGGAATCAGGCGAAAAGCGGCAGGTTCTAAGCTGCAGTTATCCTATGTGCCATGTGATTTAATTGTCGGTTGAGCTAAACAAATCAGTCAGTAGAAATGACAGTCAATCGAAACATTGAGAAGTTTATCGAAACCAGGTCGTTTGATTTATTGCAAATCCAATCGATTCTCAGGCTTTTGTGCTGCAAAATAATTCTAATCACATGATAATCTGGCGCTTCAGTGATTTAGTTTGGCGATCCTCTCAACTATTTTAAAGAGGCCAAAGTGTTCTCCCATGGATTCAAATGTCGACTATTAAAACCGGCGTCAATAGCGTTTTCGATTATTGGTATTAGCTATTTTATGCCCCCTATTAAATGAGGCACTTTTTCGAAGCCAAGAGATAGTTGAGAATGCCTCGGGAAATTCATCTTAAAGCTCGGTAATTTGGACCGTATCAGTTGCCATCTTTTTATTAACATCAACCCGAAATATCCGACAAAGAAAACGACGTATTAAAAGACAACTATTTTTGAGACCAATCCAACAGATAGTTCTCATAGTATTTCGTATAAAGATTCACTCAGATACATCCAATGGAGCGCCCCGAGATATGGAAATTATGAGTTAATAAACAACTAAAATCACAGTCTGATAAGAGGCTGATGACTTTATCATCACATGCGTTTGGTAAAACTATGGGAAAGAAATCAAATCCCAATCCATGTCTATTAAAAACATTCAGCAATTAGGATGAAACAGTAATAAGTATAATTACAATTATATCCGACAATGATTTGAACCAGAGCATGAGCTTTGTTGGAATGCCAACTTTCACTGTTCCGAGAGATTTAAAAATTAAGGTAAAATTCGAAAATGGAAACCCCGAGCCGCAAAACATCTTTATTATCGAGAAAGCCATGACCAAAAGATCCAAGTGAGATCTTTATGTTTGGAAGGGGCCACCAAGAAAGACATAATTTCATTTGCGGTTATTGAAATTGAGAAAATTGCAATAGCCAGCAAATTCACCACGCACGCGGCAAGTAGACATAAGATATATCTCAACATTAATAAGTTCAGCCCAAATTCTTCAATCTTTTCCAAGATTACGAATTATTTCGTTTTCCATATCCCAGTGAATTCCGGGTAGGGTGGCAATAAAACCCGAATCCTTCCGGCTTTTTTATTTGATGGTATAAATAGAAAACAAGGTTTATTGTGGAGGTATTACAAGCGTTAATGTTCTCAGGCCGAATCATTGGATCTGAATTAATTAAATCATGTAATCGATTTAAAAAAGACAGGATCTATGACTGCCAGGAATAATGACTCCGTTACCGTTAAAAATAATAAATTGATAATTCATATGAGGAATATTCTTCTGACAATTTACATTGCCTCTCACTTTCTAGTGTTCACCTCATCACAAGCTGACTGGCCTCAATGGCGCGGCCCTAATGGTCAAGGCATAGATGATTTCTCCATAATTCCAAGTGAATGGAATGAAAATAAGAATATTTCGTGGAAAACAGAAGTGGCAGGAAAAGGGTGGTCTTCGCCAGTCATAACTGGAAATCAAGTCTGGATCACAACGGCCCACGAGACTCTGGCCCCAAAGGAAGAAAGAGATGAGCGATTAAAGGCAAACACTGGCGGCCAACCGGTGGTCGTACTTTCAAATGTTCGTATCCATGCCGTATGCATTGATAAAAATTCCGGAAAAATACTCCATGATATTGAAGTGCTCAGGAAAAAAAATCCTCAATGGGTCCATAAGACCAATAGCTATGCTTCCCCCACTCCAGTAATTGATAATGATAAAATATACTTTCAGAATGGTTCGTATGGTTCTGCCTGTCTGGATCTTAAAACGCTGGATATAGTCTGGACCAATCAAGATCTATGGGTCATGCATGAGAATGGGCCCGGAGGATCCCCGATTATTTGGAACGATCTATTAATCTTTCACATGGATGGTAGCGACAACCAATACATTGTCGCTTTGGATAAGATGACAGGAAAGGTAAAGTGGCGCACTCCTCGGTCTGGTAAAATGCATTCAAACCCGCAACTCAAAAAAGCCTACGGCACGCCTGCTATCACCCAGATAAATGGAAAGGATGTTATCTTTTCCACAGCCGCAAACTGGCTTTATGGCTACGAACCATCTTCGGGAAAAGAACTTTGGAAAGTTGAATATGGTTTCTTAGGCTTTTCAAATGTACCTAAGCCTGTATTCGGTGACGGCATGGTCTACATCGGAACTAGTTTTATGAAGCCACAAATCCTCGCACTAGATATTACAAAAGATATTCCCGAAATATCTTGGTCGTATAAAAGAGGAGTCCCCGCTGTTTCTTCACCTGTTTTGGTCGGTAATGAATTATTTTTTGTCAGTGACTCAGGAGGCGTTGTGACATGCCTTGATAGTAAGACAGGAACGGAGCATTTTCGCGAAAGAATTGGAGGTAATCATAGCGCCTCCCCAACTTACGTCAGTGGCCGTATTTTATTTCATAGCAAAGAGGGAGAAACCGTAGCTATTAAACCGGGATCAGAATTTGAAATCCTGGGGAAAAACAAGCTATCAGGCGAACATCACGCTAGCGCTGCTGTCAGTTCCAACTCTCTATTCCTCAGGACGGATAAAGCGTTATATAAAATATCCAACAAATAATTTACTCAGCTTAAATGCTCGTCAAAAAATATGGGTTTGGATGATCCCATTCGTCGTTTCACCAGTCTGACATTGGGAATCAAACAATCAAAATCGATTCTTTATCTGGCTTTTGATTCTGAATGAAGCAACGCCACATTCTTTGAATGGTGAAGCAGGCTCATTGACAGACTTTTAAGGCTCAAAGTGAGTGGCAAGTATTTGCCAGTTCAATTTTAACCCTTGATGACATTAATTTCACTAATGGAATCTGCGAACCTCTCTAGCCCCAATCCCATAGCATTTGCTTGGGTAAGCCAAAGGTTTGCAAGAGGAGTTCCCTCTGGCATGTTCACGTGAAGGCCCGTTTTAATTTTTGCTCCTCCTTTACCAGCCACTATGATCGGCAAATCGTTGTATTGGTGAGTTGATCCATCACCTAGACCAGATCCATAAGTGAAGAAGGTATTGTCAAGAAGCGATGTGCCATTAATTTCTTTTATGGAATCCATTTTCTCGACCAGGTAGGCAAACTGTTCCATGTGAAAATAATCAACCCTGAGAAGATCTTGGATCATTTTTGTTTGGTTATGTGACATTTGGTGATGGCTCCTAGGTTTATCGAATATTCCATCAAACATGTACGGAGTATCCCACCTTTCAGGGCCCACCATGAATGTTGCAACATTCGTCAGTCCCGCCTGAAGAGCAACAACCATAAGATCTCCCATAAGCCGGATAAATTCACCGCGTGGCAAATACGAGTCAGGAGGTTCTTCAAAATTGATTTTTGAAAGTTCAGCCTTCATAGACTCAAGCTTATCCATTTGGGTCTCAATGGTTCGTATGGAGTCAAAGTATTCTGTAAATTTTTGTTTATCGTTATATCCAAGATGCTTTCGCATTGACCTGGCATCCTCCAAAACCAGGTCTGTGACATCTCTATACTTCTTGTTCTCCCTAGTGGAAAAAAGTCTTTGGTAAACTGCCCTGGGGCTTCTGATAGATGGAGCTAGATGATCAGTGCCATACCAAGAGATATTGTCAAAGTGGATAGACTCCTTGTTGTCTTTGTGGGTATTACAACTAAATTCCAGAGTCTTAAAGGGTGTGGTGTGACCAACTTTGTCAGCAACAATATGATCTAAGGTCCTATCTAGTGGCCACGCTGATTGTTTAACAGAATAAGCCACAGCGCTGCTTAAATAACAACTCGCACACTGGGCATGAACGTCAGTGCCATTTTGATATACCCTGTCCATTCCTGTGATTAAGTTGATCTTTTCCTTATGTGATTCCAAAGGCTTCATGGTGGGCGTCAGTTGATCAAGTGGCTTGACGGATAGGACAGGATCTTGCTCGCCGAGAGAAGACATAACATTACCCAAATTACCCTTAGGAATAACATGATCCTGTTCACCAGGAAAAAAACCTCGTCGGACTACTCCGATTGGGACATAAAAATGAGCCATCCTTTGGGCTACTTTAGAATGAGGTTTTGCGAATCCCATACTTTCCATGAAGGGCAAGGATAATACCGCCCCGCCCATACCATGGAGGAATTTTCGTCGAGATGTTTTCATCAATTCATTTCTATCATTTGGGGGTTAGACTTCATTTGAAACGGGTCACTCATTATGACGCCTATTATAAAATCTTTCATTTTATATCCATCTGGCTTTGTTTTTTTGACGATGGATTCTAGTGCCATTTGATCACCTGGCCCAAGCGCCCTGGCTAGAGCGAAGGATAATAGATGGCCAGCAAATGCCTTGGCAAAACGATCTTTCTCTGCAAGCAATGCGTCTTTGAATTCAAGTATGTCAGCAAAATGATGTGTTCTGAACAAGGTTCCAGCCATATCTATCTCTCGACCATTTGGGTAGTGGGTTCGCCAATTGCCAATGGCATCAAAATTTTCTAAAGCAAACCCGAGCGGATCGATTTTTTCATGACATCCGCGACAGTCTGTTCGTTCTCGATGTTTAGAAAGCCTTTCTCTGAGCGTCATGTTTTTCTCCTCCTCAGGTGGGTGCTCATCAAGGGGAGGAGCATCCGCTGGCGGTGGTTCAGGAGGATTATTAAAAATTACACTAGCCAACCAAGATCCCCTCGTGATCGGTTTCGTTCTTTCTGTTCCAGATGTCATTGTCATGACGGCAGCATTAGTGATGACACCACCATTTCTCCTATCAGAAACAGGCATACGATGAAAACGCAGAACTGTCACTTCATTGCGAGATTTCCCATCAAAGTCACCTAATGCTAGCCCTTTGTATGCATGTTGAAGTAGCGATGATCGATATGTGAAATCCGAATCGATCAATTGAAGTATGGATTTATTCTCCACCAATACCGTTTCAAAGACGAGCAGAGGTTCTAGCATCATATGCATACTGTCACGGTATTTTAGGAAATAGAAATCAGGAAACAAATCCCTGTTTGGGGTTGCTGAAATTATCCTCTCAAGCTGCAACCACTGTGATGGAAAACTGTCACAAAACCTTTTAAGTTTCTGGTCTAAAAGCATCCGATTAACCTGAGCCTCAAGAACGTCTGCCCGGAGCAGGTCATCCGAAGCGGCAAGCATCAATAATTCTTTGTCTGGAATACTGCCCCAAAGAAAAAAAGATAATCTTGATGCGAGTTCGAAACTGTCGACCCTGTCTGAATTCTTTTTATCATCGGTAAATCCATCGTAGTGGTAGAGAAACATTGGAGAAGAAATAACGGCAGCCGACACGTCCTTCATGGCATCTTGAAAAGACGCCCCCTCAGAAATTTTTTTTATGACGAAACTTGAGTATCTATCGAGGACATCTGATGTAACAATTCTTCTAAATGCTCGAGAGAGAAACTTTTCTAATCGATCTTTTACGACCAGCTCAACCTCTTGGCCGGCAGCTGGGGATTTAAAAAATTCATTCCAAATCCCAACATTTGAAGAATTAAAATCGTTACTGTTTACAACTGACTGGCCGAGCCTTAAAAAAGCTTCCAAAAGAAGCGGGGACAAAGAAAGATGATCTCCACGATTATCAAAACCATTCTCAGCCCTTAAGTCCTGAGGAAATGGAGCCACACCAGCGAGACGTTTTTCAATCATTTGGGACTTTCCCAAAGGCCGGCTACCGACGGTCACGACATCACCCATTTTCTTGGTCTCAGGCTTAAAGTAGTTCTGGTGCTCTCGCATCATTCGCTCGGGCAGGCTAAAAACAACACCTCGCAATTTGAATAGATCAACCACAGCATTATCGTATTGAAAGCGATTCATGCGCCTCATTGGAGCATGATTATATGATTTCTTTTTAGCAAAACGGGCGCGAATACTTTCAAGGGCATCCACCAATCTTTTTTTGGACTCTATACTCAGTTGAGGCTCATCTTCAGGCGGCATTTCATTAAAATCCAAAACATCGACAATTGTATCCAACAATTCTCTATCTCTATCAAAATCAGATATTTTTTTAATTTTTGTAAGGTCTACCTTCCCTTTCGTTTTGCCATTCTTTCCGTGGCATTGGACACAACTCTCATTGAATATTTTAGTAATGGACCCAAAATCCCCTGCTAACCCGCCATGAGAAAGCACCCCAAACAAGATGAGAAAAGAAAGGAATTTTTGCATTTCCAAAATATTAACATCAATCCAACCATTGAAAATAATTTTCCATCGATCAATGAATGCGATGAAATTTTGGATTTATGTGCATTTTAGATCATTTTTTCAATGACTACTCCATTTCCCTGCATTTTTTATTTATGAAAAATGACTCGTTGTGAATGAATTTCCACCGGCAACCGAGAAGTGGATGTGTCATGACAGAAACAGCTCTCCATGATGAATGAGCTCACACTCAAAAACATAACGATTCGAATTCATTGGGTTTTGTATCCCAAAAAAGTCAAGTCATACCCCTTGAACAAAAAAATCCCTTCTCCGAAATATAACGCAGAGACAGAGATTTTTGAAATTTACTAATTTCTCCTAAGTTGACTGAAATTCATGAAATCATGGATCAATGATCATAATTTTCCCGAGGAGAGTGATGTGTTCTGTTTGGAACCAATGAAACGTGAACTCAGCACTAATCTTCCTTATCACCGGAGGCTAACTCATCGAAATAGCTAACAAGTAACGGGCGTGCCCTCTTAATTTTCTCCAAATCGAAATTCACGCGGGCTACCCGACTAATATATCTGTAGACACCGGCAACTTCATCACTCCATGGTCCAGAAACAATAGTTCTTGCCGTCTCTTTTTTGTTATTTTTCTTGTGAATATCGGCACCGTTTTTTATGAGAAGTTCCACTGTTTCTATCTTTCCTGCCCAGGCAGAAACATGAAGAGGAGTATTACCATCACGGTTCTGTATACCAATATCTGCTCCGCGCTCAAGAAGGTATCTTACCATTTTATTATTACCTCTAAAAGCTGCAGCGACCAAAGGTGCGCCCCCTTGATCAGCCAAACCATTGATCGGTGCCCCCTGCCCGATGAGCTGCTTGGTCAATGCGAAATTCCCTGATGAAACTGCCTCCTCTAGCTGGTTGGACAGAATCTGATCTTTGGCCTCATCACTTGCCACGTGAAATATAAAATCATTGCTAAACAATCCCTGCGGGTTCTGGACCTGTATCAAATGCATACCCTCTGAAGGCAATTCCACCAGTTCTATCGTGACATCATTATTTTCGCCAAGAGTCACCTTTCCGGGTACTCGATGACCGTTTACAATGACATTTGCTCGTTCATCAATATACATCCCACTGACCTCCATTGATTTATTATCTCCAAATAGATAGGGAAATTTCTGCTTTCCACGTTGGGCGTGTATGGGGCCTCTTGTCCAAATTGCTGGTTGAGGTGTGTCTAAAGTTGCGCTTACTCCATGCCGGGCAGTAAATGTGGCAATAAATTTACCCTCAGATGCAAGATTGATGAGATCCTTTCTGGTATATATTTTTGATGTATCAACGTCAGAAATATATCCTTTAATTTTATTCCCCTCACTATATCGCAAATTAATGGGATCAGATCTTTCTCCATTAATAAGAACACCCTGACCTTCAAAAACAACAGCACCTTCGCTATCCGCTTTTTCCAAAGCCGCAATGAAAGATTCGGTATGACTTTGTCGCGCTGTTTCCTTATTGAGACTTACCTGCCGAGCGAAAGCTCCTGAAAAACCAGTGCTACCTTCCAGCACCATATTCCAAACAGGATTAAATCTTCGACGCCCCCCCCACGATAACTGCCATATACTTTTTTCATCCTGACCTCGCTCAGCAATTCTTCTGTAAAAGTCAAAATCAATAATATTAAGACGGCCCTGAGGAAGGATTAAAAATCTGTCGTAGGCGCCCCTCCAAGTCGGTGCATCCATTCCACTTCCCGGAGTATTCGTACTCACCCAGAACGGCATGCGGTGGCAATTTCCACAAACATTTGGATTGGCCTGTTTCGGGTCATTATCGCCTTTGATGTGAAAAAGATCGAAACCTTGTTTTGCCTCATCGGATAATTCATTGGTGTAGGATCGACGCTGGGCGGGTGGAAAAGGAACAGACAAGAGAAATTGTGCCATATCATCTCTTTGGGCCGCGGATAGCAACCCAGGTTTACCTTCATCATTCAGAGTTGGATCACCCACGGTAGCCATTGTTGACGCCAGACCTCCGTCTATGAGATGCCGAGTCGAACTAGCGGGATCCGCGACGCTACTATTTGGAGCATCGGCCCCATGAACATTCGCACTGTTATTTCCACCATAAGGATCCCCTGGAATTCCATCCCAGTGATAGGGCTCCGTATTCCTAAGCCCCCTTACGGGCATAGTAGAGCGCGGCATGATCTGGTTCCCTCCTGTTACCACAGGCGTTTTTAAAACCCACAACAGTTGATCTGTATGACCATCAGGGTGACAACTGGCGCAAGAAAATGTATGTGTGGTTGAAGCTGCCGCCGTGTTGAAAGCGATTCGACCCCGCTTAAAAATTGGATGTGTGGGATCTTGTAGAGCAATCGTTGTTACTAATTCAGGTTCTGATGCATTGCTAATATCCACCAAAGAAATTGAGTTTTCTACTGCATTAAAAACCCAAGATTTAATAGCTTTACCATCTTGGTCATGAACCAGTGCAATGCCTCTCGGCACAGCGCCTACTTTTACGCTCCCCATGACGAGGCCGCTCATAGCATCCACTGTGAACATTTTATCAGAGCCTGCTGCAGTTGCGTATATGACGGAGTCGTCCTCGCTTATCTGAATAGCAAAAGGAGTCGCATAAGCATCATCGATTGCTGGTTGATTGGGAGGCAGGGGTTCCAAATTTAAAAAGCGTTTTTTTTCACCCTTTTTCTCTCCTGGATCATATTTAGTTATCTGGTTGAGAAAAGGTCGATTCTCAAGTTCAGCTAATCCATGCTTTTTACTCCCGGAGCGACCATTGGCATCATTTCTAGCGTCGGTTTGTGAAATATAGACCTGCCCTTCGGATCCGACAGTCAGTCCGTATAAAAGCGTACCTAACGTATCGACGACCTCAATGAGCTCATCCGTGTTGGTGTCATATATGAATAGATCACGATCCGGAACTTTTGGATGTTTTATAATATCCACGACATGGCCGATGGATAAAACGTTGTTGACTCTTATGGAATGCTCCCATGCATTAAATGTGGTTAAGTCCCCGTCTATTTTATTACCGCCCGATAATTGAGTCTTATTATTCGACTCAAATGGAATGACGTAAAGTTTATCATTGCGGACGACCAAAGCCCTTGGATCTTGGGCGGGAATATAAAGTTTTTTCAGAATATTTTTATTATGGACATCGACTACTGCAATTTGGTTTTCAGAAGACAGAGCAATGTATGCTTTTTCGTTTCCAGCGAACGCTATACCAACAGGTTCATCAAAGCGAGTTGCTTTTGTCCTCTGGTCAATATCCTGAATAGTGGCTGTCACATGCCGAAATGTCGCATTTGATGAAACGAGATCGATTACACTTACTGAATCTGAAATATGATTCGACACCCATAACTCTTTACCGTCAGGCCTAATAGCCAAACTGACGGGGTCAATGCCAACAGGAATCCGACAAATGATCTTTTTGGTGCCTGAATCTATTATGTCTACCGTATCTGCTGGCGTATTTACGACATAAACAAGGCCATCAATAAATGCTATTGGGTTAGCATGCGGGCTCATAAAGGAAGGATGCCCCACGTCCTGGTGTTCAAATGCTTTATTACCTGCCCGTAGACTATCGGCATTGCCAAAAATAACCCCGATGAGAACGAAAAACGAAAAGAACCTTAATTCTATGTTTCTTACATTCATGGATAAATTCCTTAAGACTAAAACAAAATACATAAAGATTAACGATTGAGCATTTAAATTGCTGACTTTTTTTGCTTGGAATTTCACTGCTAAAGATTTTTCCCAAAAAATTTAGGGATTTTTATATGCTTTTTCGAAAAATATGAACCCCAAAGCCCCGGCATCAAATGAGTCTCCCTCCGGAATCCGATTACGAAGACTCGAATTTGATTGAAATTATTCTATGGAATACTGATTGGTGTTCCTTTTGTTTTTAATTATGATTTTGACGGTATTTCCCGAAAATATATTTTATACTTAACCCTAAGAAAGAAACCTGATAAATGAAAAGCAAACCAAACTTTTACCAAAATTTTCTCCTAAGACTGTTTTCGATTATCACGATCTTTACTTACGCATTTTCAACAAAGAGTGAAAATTTATCGGGAATACGGATCGATCAAGCCCAGGTCATCGGCACCCACAATTCATACCACGTGGCTCCACACCCTTCTCTTAGCAAGCTCATTCGCGCCACAAACGAAGAATTTGGCGATGCCTTAGAATACACGCATAGACCATTGATCGAGCAATTTGAAAAACTGGGAATAAGACAGATCGAACTTGACCTTTATGCGGACCCTATTGGCGGACATTACTCCAACCCAAAAGGTGTTGGCGTTGCCCGAACAGCCGGTTTACCTGACGTGCCAAATTTCGATCCTGACTCAAAATTAGCGACCCCGGGTTTAAAGATTTTGCATACACCCGATATCGACTACCAAACGACAGTCCTTACATTTAAAGATGCACTCCTTTTGATACAGGAGTGGTCGGATGCCAATCCGAGTCATTTTCCATTAACTATACTTATAGAATTAAAGGAAACTCCAAGTGGGCCCTTGCTTACCAAATCGATCAAATTTACGGAGGAAAGAATTCTCGATGTTGAAAAAGAGATTTTGGATGTGATGAACAAATCGGACATCATAACGCCTCAATTGGTCCGTGGTGAATATAAAACACTGAGAGAAGCCGTGCTCAACAAAGGCTGGCCACTCCTTGCTGATAGCAGAGGCAAAGTTATCTTTTGTTTGGATAATACAGGAAAACACAGAGATATTTATTTAAAGAACGATCCAAACCTGCACTCTCGCCTCCTCTTTCCCAGCGTTGATGAAAGTCATCCAGCAGCGGGATTCTTCAAAGTTAACGATCCCATACAAAATTTTAATAAGATACAGAGCCTTGTGAGCAAAGGATTTATGGTAAGAACCAGGGCTGATATTCCTACAAAAAATGCTCGAACAAATAATACCGTACAACGCGAAAAAGCTTTTGCTAGTGGAGCGCAACTTATTAGCACCGATTATCCCGAGCCAAACCCTTCGTTTAGTCTCTATTCAGTGAGATTCCCAGGTCATAAAATTGCAATCTCAAATCCAGTAAGCGGAAATAAATTATGGAATGAATTTGATTTAGAAAAGGACCTCATAAAATTCTCTAATTCACCTCCAAAAGACATTGGTGAATACCTTTCGAGAATGGCATTCAAAGCTCACAACAAAAGGGCGTTGAGTGAAGCCAGTGCCTATTATAAGAAATTGCTGGAACTAGATCCTGCTGAGAATCTGACCGAGGTAGAAAAGAATTTAATAATATCAGTGGCACCAGACTTACTTAAAATAAAAGATGAACCTTTTATTTTAAGAGATGCCATTGCTGTCCATCACCCAACCAAACCCATTATAGCTTACCACCTGATGTGGGGTGACGACATCGATTTTCCCGCAGACAATGACCCGGTTGACCATGAGGTCGTTTGGGTGAGTTATTCAATCGATTCACTAAAACCGACATTTATCCACACCTACTTCCATGGACAAATTTTAACTATCAAGGCTCCTCAAGAACCTCTAATTGGAATCGAATGGGGCAAACATGGAAGCATACCACTTTTAGAAAACAATCAGATCAGTAAGGGACTTTCAGGATTGAAAAAAAATTGGCAAAGACTAAATGGGCGCGGAATTAGAAAGCCTAAACATCCATTTAGTAATCAGTGGCCCAAAAAATTTCCAGGCACCTTCGAAGATTACCTGGAGTTTAAACACCCTGAAAATTTGGTTAAACACTTAAAGTCCAAAAATATGATGATAAAAGGGAAATGGGCGAATGCCATCATTGATCAAATTTTCCTACCTTATAATTTTTCTGCCAAAATGGAATGGCCTGATTCGTTTTATTGATTTTCAACTTGTTAAATCCGCTAACCCTCTGGGTCTGACTACCATTTTTAAATACGCCGCATGCAGCCGTATAGAAATACCCGATTCATGGTGATGGATTTCAAAAAGCCTTTTAATTCAATCGAGAATGGTATACTGGTAACGCTAAGCCTTGAAAGATGAAGTTATGGTTAATTACAAAAGAGACATCTCGCCCGACAAGAATGGATTCACATTGATTGAGCTTTTAGTCGTTATAGCAATAATTGCTATATTGGCTTCGATGATTCTACCAGCTTTAGGAAAGGCCAAAGAAAAAGCAAAGAGGACATACTGCTCAAACAATCTCAGGCAAATGGGAATTGCCGCGCGTGTTTATTCAGATAACTTCAACGGCTACTATCCTTACACCTTCCAGGTCAGAGGTAATAATGTGACCCGAAAGGCATGGTTTAATTTTCTTCAAGAATACCAACACACCACAAACATACTCCACTGCCCAACTCAAAGTAAGGCCTTCAAAAAACTCTACGCCGTTTACTCCTCGGATAGAAATGATAAAGCTATTTCAAACTACATGGCAAATTTCAGACTTGGTGGCTGCGATTGGCCAAACGTTTGGGATATCAAAAATTGGGGCCCAATAAAAGATTCAGCTATAAAATTTCCGGCAAGAACCGTCTATATGACTGATGGTGGAGCTCGCCCTTTAAACTCCAGAAATCGATTCAAAGCTGTGACCACGCAATCACAAGAAAAACCAGGCGCATGGGTTCTTCACGATCCAGGGAATAGCAGCCCATGCGGTGGATGCGTTATCTCTGCAGATCCAAACTGGGGTGGCCCTCACCTGCGCCACCAAGGCAAAAGCTCTGTAGCTTTCGCTGATGGCCATGTCGAAACCCTTCCCGCCAGCAAATGGTATTGGTCTAACTCTCCATGGCTAGATCCAGCTCGGTAGTTCCAAAAGTACGCCTATTTTACTAAAAAGCATGATATGCACAGGCCATAACCCATGGCTCCCGCAGTTATTATGGAAAAAAGAATCTCCAAATGTGATGGAAGATTCTCGTATTTGGAGTGAAACATTATGCCCAACTCACATTCTTGATTTAAGGACAACAAGAGAACAGAAAACCCATCGCTGTTTTTCTTAAACAAGGACACCAGTTTACATAGACCCACTTGCAAACATTACCAAACAGGACAACTCAATATTCTAGAAAACCCGCATGCATGGCAGCTTCTGAAAGTCACATAAAAAAACCCCTCATTGATATGAGAGGTTTGGAAAACAAGAGAGGTTCTATTTTTATTTATTCAAATCAAAAGTATCAAAAAGTCTGCCATCAAGGTCGTAGGCTTTGAAGGCGAGCTTCGAACCATTAATCCAAATCATAGCATAGTGGTGTCCTCTTCTAACAATGTGCTCAAATGGGGTTCTAAAAGGACCCGGTGTTTCCAATCCACCACCACCACCACCTGTAATCATATAAAATGGAGCATCACGATCCACTGGTTTGCCGCCTTTGATTTGCCAAGTTCTTTCGTAGGAGTGAATATGGCCATTTAAAACTATGTCGACACCATATTTGTCGTATAGAGTCGTAAGGTTACGAGCATTAAGGTCTCCCCTTCTGCTTTTATTGGTCTTCCAAAGGTTCCCATAATCATTTTCATCTGAGGAATATGGAGGGTGGTGATGACAAACAAACTTCCATGTCGCATTCGATTGGGACAATTGGTTATCAAGCCATTTGTATTGCTCTGATTTAGGATCGCATTTTTTATTGGTATCGATCATAAAGAACTGAGCATTTCCATAGGTAAAGGTGTAATAATATTCAGGCTCAGGAAGTGACATATATCGATAATAGTGGTCGGCGTTTTGTTCGTGATTACCCAACACGGGATAAAATGGAACACGAGAGACCAAAGGGTTCATACTCTCAAAATAGTCTTCTACCCACTGACGCTTAATTCTTCCAGTTGAGACCAAATCCCCAGCATGGATCATGAAGTTTGGACGCTGCTCCCAGGCTTGCACAGCAAGAGCGCCAGAAACCTTTGGATTACCTTGGGTATCACTAATTATGGCAAAGGCATATGGAGTATCTGCTCCCCCATCAGTTTGAAAAGTCTTCACGGGAGACTCAATTTGTTCATCTCCATTTTTGCTGATGGCCTTGTAAAAATATTGAGTCCCCGGCTGAAGCTCGGTGATAGTTAACTCATGAATCTTACCAGATGATTTGACCGGAAGCATGGTATCGCACTCGCTTGTTTCTCCATAAAATAGAATACCATCCGAGACAGCTGTTGTTTCCCACATCACTGTCATGGAGGTTTTTGTACCAAACTGCAAATACGGCTCGATAACGTGTTTTAATGGAGGGTTTTCTATTTCATCAGGTGCAGGAAGTGCTGCTAATTTACTATTATGTTCAAATTCTTGTTTTACCCACTCCGCTTTTGCTGCCTGGTCATAAACGCTTATATTGACTATTTCTCCAGTGTGCCCAAAGTCCTCGTTGGTGTCTTTATACCCTCCAATCGCCAGGTTTAACTTTTCCGGATACAAAACATCTCCAGATTGGATCGTAGTTGAGCTTTCTTTCTTCCCATTAACATATAGGTCCAATTCTTTGCCATCGTATGTTGCGACCACGTGGTAAAGAACGCCCAATTTGTAGGCCGATTTTGACTCTAGATAAGTCATATACCCGTCACCATCATCAGCACCTTTGGTAGCCAAAGCTATGTAAAATCTTTCTGGGCCGTATCCAAGAACCCATCCTTGTTCTTCCCCACCATTATCTTCGATCACACCAAGGATACCGCCATATCCAAGTTCTTTGTATGTTGAGAACCAACTTGTGATAGTAAAGTCTCTCTTGGGTAGATTATTCAGGTCGATTAATTTTGAAGAAGTAGGTTTCCCTCTAAAAATAAGTCCATTTTTACCTTCCTCGAATTTGTTGGCAATATTGATATCGGGACCCTTTTGAGCGACGATATCACCAGACTTGGAAACGAACTTCCCCTTCATGGAGTAATGCATCAAAGGGTTTGGTCCATCATGAGAAAAAAGGTTGCCGACCATTCCAATAAGAACGACAAGGAAGCACAGTAACCTTGAACACCGAGGAAAATTAAAGAATCTTTTCATAAAGTCGTCATTTTAGTTGGTATATGTTACAATTTCATGGCTGAATCACTATAAAACTTTAAAGCTGTTATGAATGTTAAAAATTTACCATTTCCATAATACGAGGTGGTAATTTTACTGAAAATTATTTTCACCTGAAACGTCTGAGGGAAATGACACCATTTTCCGAATTGAAGTGAATTTTTCTACCAAAATTTCCACCCACATCTATTGCTAAAATATCGATACCAGCCTCCCGCAATTCACTCACAGCTAGAACCGCATTCCTCCAACCAATATTTAAAATGGACTCCCTGTCTTGTCCTACCTCCTTTCCGCCAAAAACTTTTGCAATTAGGTTATGTTTTCGAGAGCCCACTTTTTCCATTTCTTGGATTAACTTTGAAATGGCTATATTTCCAAAGCGAGGAGAGGGTAAACCACTACCATCCCAAATGGGAAGAACGTAGTGATTCATCCCAGCGTGTTTTAAGTGTTTATCCCATAGACAAACAGCGATACACGTACCGAGAACAGTACTTATGACAGAGGGTTCAGTTGCAATGAAAATCGCACCAGAATGGACGAATTGCGGCGCTGTAAAAGATGTGTCCATCTCTAAACTCAAATTAAGTTATCCTCTCCGAGCACGAATTTTACGGTATCGCCAGGTAAGCTAAAATCAATCGCATTTAATATGAGGTGTATAGCTATGCCACATGGCATATTTCTACCCGAGACCAAAGTGGCTTCGAACCCATTATTCTCCACTACAATGCGAACCGATTTCCCTTCAAGTTTCCAATCAGATTGTTTGATGACATCATTGATTAGGTTTTCCAGATGATAACTCAAGGAATGAGTTTCAAATTGCAGATGTTTACCTGTCTTTATGAAATTCTCAAAATCATCGGGTTTGGTATCTATAAGCCTGGATGTCATTACCAGCATTGAAGTAACAGGGTTATTAATTTCGTTCCTTACACGAGAAAGAAATTGTGTTCTCAAAGATACCAAAAGCAGATTGGGAAAAATTTGTTATTTCGACCTGTTTTTTAAGAAGACTTAAATTTTTAATTCCAGATTTCTGGCTCACAGGCTTTGGTTTAAATTCGACCTAGCTTAACAACTTCCGATGCTATTTTTTCCAATGGAAGAACTTGGTTTACACCCCCGAGTTTAACAGCTTCATGGGGCATACCATAGACCACACATGTATTTTCATCTTGTGCTATATTATGAGCACCTGCTTTTTTCATCTCAACCATCCCTCTAGCGCCGTCATCACCCATGCCAGTCAAAATAACGCCCACCACATTGGATCCCGCATATCTTGATGCAGAGCGAAAAAGAACATCGACGGCGGGTCTATGGCGGTTGACCAAAGGTCCATCATTTGTTGTAACGTAATATCGAGCACCACTTCTTTTTAGAAGCATATGCTTATTACCTGGAGCTATTAAAGCCCTTCCAGGAATGACAGAGTCATTATCCACTGCTTCCTTGACTTGAATTTGGCAGCACTGATCCAAACGAGATGCAAATTGGGCTGTGAACTTTTCAGGCATGTGCTGAACAATGCATATACCGGGCGCATTGGCGGGTAATGCTTCAAGTAAAACCCTAAGAGCTTCAGTTCCTCCGGTTGAAGCACCAACTACAATGACTTTTTCAGTTGTTTGGATCATAGCCGATGAATTATTTGCAGACATAATGATATCGGCTGATTGTTTTTTGGGGACTGGTTCTTTCCTTTTTGAAGAAATAGGACCAATTCTACGTAGTCGATGACTCGCAGCGGCAGCAGCTTTGACCGCGTCACAAATTCTCAATGCGGATTCCTCAATAAACCCTTTCGCATTCATCTGAGGTTTAGTGATTATTTCAACTGCTCCATTTTCGAGAGCGGCAAGTGCGGTAGCTGACCCTTCCTCTGTTAAGCTTGAACAAACGACGACTGGTATGGGCCGCTGTGCCATTAGTCTTTTCAGGAAGGTGATCCCGTCCATCTTAGGCATTTCAACATCTAAGGTGATAACATCAGGCACCTCTTTACCGATTCTTTCGACCGCAGCAAATGGATCTTGTGCGGTTCCCATAACTTCGACCATTGAATCACTTTCCAGAACGGCTTTCATCGACTGTCTCACAGATGCAGAATCGTCGACTATAAGAACTCTTATCTTCCTCGAAAGCCGACCCCTATTTGGAATATCAGAAATGGCGCCCGACATATTTGGTTGAGGTAAGGCCATGATATTTATTTTATTTTATTTTTTGAAAGACAGCAGTTGATACCTGCTCGACAGGAACATTTAGATTAATAATTGATTCGGTATGCCCTACGAATAGAAACCCATTGGGACGCAAATTTTGGCAGAGTTTATTGATTACTTTTTCTTTAGTCTCATTATCAAAATAGATCATCACATTCCTAAAGAAAATCACATCGAACATGGTTTTAATTCCATAGTCCTGATTCATAAAATTTAAACGAGCGAACCTGAGTTTCTTTCTGATAGAGGGGACAAATCGAATTTCACCACTATATTTTCCTCTACCTCTTAACATATACTTTTTTTTCAGATCACTTGGCACAGGATGAATAATAGTGTTCGGATAAACACCTGCTTGAGCAGATCTCAATACCCTTGTAGAAATATCTGTAGCGAGCAAACTCCAATCAAAACTCGAATTCCTTTGTCCAAATTCCGAGAGAACCATGGCTGTTGTATAAGCCTCCTCCCCAGTGGAACACCCTGCGCACCAATGGCGATATTGGAATGAACTTCCTTTCGGGGAATTTGACTGTAATTTTGGAAGAACTGATCGCGATAAGTAATCAAAGTGGCGTTCTTCACGGAAGAAATCTGTTTTATTCGTTGTAACAACATCATAAAAATTGACCCTCTCTTTGTTCCCTTCTGGAGTGCTACCAAAGATCAGGTCCTGATATTCTTTCACTCCCAGATTAAGTTTTCTTAGACGTCTATCAAGCCTGCTTTGAAGCATCCCCCTCTTATTTGCTGGCATCCTAATACCTAAATGATCGGTCACGTAAGCTGAAAAGGATTCGAATTCTTTATCTGTTAGTCTGACAGCTGGAGGTAATTTTTTTTCTTCAATGTTCATCTGGACTCTAGTGTATCTCTTAGTATGAAATTCATACCGCATGAAAAAACTCTACTTAGGTTGGGGGTATTATGCCCCCTCCTGGTATAAATGATTAATGCGCCAGTTCTTTTTCGACAGGTGTAGTATCGCTAGTTTCGGCGGCCCGCGATAATTCACTCACCGAGAATACTCGATCGATATCAAGAACCATAATGAACTCATCTTCTAATCGAGCCATACCCTGAATAAGATCTGTCCTCCATCCAGATGCAATCTTTGGGGGCGGTCCAATTTTGGAAGAATCGATCTCGATGACATTATGCACCGAATCGGCTAAGCCTCCCACGACAGTAATTTCACCATCTAATTCTAACTCCATTACAAGAATCCGTGTATTGACGGTGTCCTGCTGACTTGTCATGCCAAACTTTGACCTTAGATCGACCACAGGAATGGCAACCCCTCGCACATTCACAACTCCTCGCATGTAGTGCGGTGCTGTAGGGACCCTAGTTATCTGGGTTAAGGCCAAAACCTCTCTCACCTGAGTTACACAGGTGGCAAACATTTCACCATCTAATTTGAAAGTAATGTAATGTTTGGCATCAAAATCGTTTGTATTATTTTCATCCATATTATTATGCTTTCAAGGGTTTAGAACTTTTCAAATTCTTCGTCCAGTGAATCACCGCCTCCGCTAGTTTCGGACAGGGAAATGGATTGACCAGGGTTGCGAGATAAAGAATCTGAAGTAAGAGAGTAGATTCTATTTGAAGAAGGCGCTTGTGCATGCGTTCCATTAACCGAACTTTGTGCTGGTTGAGTAGCGTAGCTGGTGGAGAAGCCTACTCCGTTCCCACCGTTATCGACTTTGAAGAACCCCATTGAGGATTGAAGTTGTTGCGCTTGGCTTGAAAGTTCCTCAGCAGTGCTAGCCATTTCTTCAGATGAGCTAGCATTCTGTTGAATGACCTGATCGAGATCTTGCAATGCTTTGTTAACATGCTGAGCGCCTGATGATTGCTCACCACTAGCGACATTAATCTCCTGAACCAGGTTTGCTGTTTTATTGATATCAGGAACAAGTTGAGTCAACATTTCACCAGCTTTCTCAGCTCTTCCAACACCATCTTTAGAGACTTGACTAATATCTGCGGCTGCAGCTGCACTGCGCTCTGCTAATTTTCTCACTTCACTAGCAACCACAGCAAAACCTTTCCCATGATCCCCCGCTCTTGCAGCTTCAACTGCTGCATTCAATGCTAATAAGTCTGTGGTTCTGGCAATCTCCTCAACAATACTGATTTTCTCCGCAATATCTTTCATTGCAATCACAGTACTCGCTACTGCCTCTCGGCTGTTCTCAGCTTTTTCGGAAGCATGCCTCGCAATTTGGTCAGTTTGTCTGGCATTGTCAGCATTTTGTTGAATGCTTGATGTCATTTCTTCCATCGAACTGCTGCTTTCCTCTGCTGCAGCACTCTGACGGCAGGCACCTTCAGAAATCTGTTGAGCAGAATCACTCATCTGCTGAGACCCACTGGCTACATTATCAGAGGCAGAGCTTACCTCGTTGACAACTCGCTGAAGATTGGAAACCATACCATTAAAAGCTCGCACTGTATCTCCTATTTCGTCTTTTGACTTCGAGTTCACAATATTCGTGAGATCCCCGTCAGCCACTCGCTCAACCATTTCAACAGTCTCAGCCAGCGGCTTAGATACGGTTTTTCTCAAAAGAAATACGATTAATGTGGCAATGACTATTGTTACCGGAACTATCCAACCAACCGTCTTTACCATAGCAGCGCTGCTTTCCGCGTTTATACGGTCGAGAGGTGATTTCAGGAGAAAAGCTCCATGAATCTGACCGACCTTCCATCCTTCCATCTTGAAGCCTGCAATATCTTTTCCATCACCAGTGGGGCTAGTTTTGGGATCACCATGGCAAGCCATGCAGTCTCTACTTAATTCAATTGGTCTGGCATAGACGATTTCATTCCGTTTACTATCAACTGCAAAATATTCTTCAACATCACCAGTTTCGAGGATATCGAGAATTTTTTCCTCATCTGCCGTTGGGTTATTTTTGGGGTTTCGGGCTTTACGTTTTGGGATACGGAATTCAAACCCCTCTTTCTTGGCACCAGCCTCAATGGCTTCCCATGCAGCCACAACAGGGATTGTTTTATACATCGTGGATCCTTTAAGGTCCCCACTTTCCTGGTATTCTTTAATAAGTCTATCCATATCAAAAGCATTGCTTCGACTAAGATCGGATATGCTGTCCCTTACATTTTCTGCCTCAATGATGGCTGTTCTCATTGTGTTCTTCGTCAAATTGATTCCTTGTTGACGAATAACGTTTCTCTGAACCATCAGCCCGACACCAACGCACGTGACGATGGATGCGACCGTGATGATTGTAATTTTTGGTCCTAGTTTCATAGTGTTTTTTTAATTATTTTTTCTGTTTTGATGCTTGATTAAATTTTTTGATTTATGGGCTTCCCGAACGATTCCAGAAGGATCCAAAATTAATGCAACGCAACCGTCGCCAAGGACCGTGCTGCCTGAGACGATTTCCAGATCTTCATAAAATCTACCCAATGGCTGGATAACGGTTTGATGGTTGCCCAACACTCGATCCACGGTAAATCCGACACGACCACTATCAGTGTTAGTGACGACTACCGTTTCATAAGAAGGGGCGTTTCCGGGAATATTGAATAGATCACGAAGACGAGTGAAAGGCACTAACTCACCACGAACCGCCAGTGTTCCTCGTATTTGGCATTTTTGTTTATCCTTTTCAGAAAGTTCTACGTTTTCTTTTACTGATGACATCGGTAGGATGTAAGTTGTTTTATCAACTTCAACTAACATTCCCTCAATGATTGCCAAAGTTAGTGGTAGGGTAATAATAAATGTTGTTCCCTCTCCCTGTTTGGAATCAATTTCAATAGAACCACGAAGGCTTTCTAAAGTTCGTTTTACGACATCCATTCCAACACCACGACCGGATACGCTCGATACGGTTGAAGCGGTTGAAAAACCGGGAGCAAAAATAAATGAGAATATCTCATCGTCAGAAGGATCGGCTTCCTGCTTGATGATTCCACGGTCTATTGCTTTTTTAAGAATCACATCTCTATCCAGTCCTCTGCCATCATCTTGAAGTAAAATTTGGACTGATCCACCAACATGAGCAGCCTTGAGCGTGATAGTTCCATGTTTGGGCTTCTCCCCCAATTCCCTTATCTCTGTGGATTCGATACCATGGTCCAGGGCATTTCTTAAAAGATGTAATAAAGGATCCGTCAAGCGATCCAATACGGTTTTATCTAATTCGGTTTCACCACCCTCGGTAATAAAATCTATTTTTTTATCTAGCTCAGCCGACAAATCACGAACCAATCGTTTAAATCGAGTAAAGGTGGAACCAATAGGGGTCATCCTGATACCCAATACCCCATCTCTTAGATCATCAACGAGCCGCCCCAAAGATTCTGCGACATTATCTAAATCCGGATCAGCATATTTCTCAGTAACTTGACCTAAACGAGCCCTATTAATAACTAGCTCTCCGACGAGGTTCACTAGCTTGTCTAATCTATCTGATGTGACTCTAACTGTAGATTTTTGGACTATTGACCTGTCAGCAGTTTCGAGTTTTGATGCATTTTGATTCTCATCACTAGGTATGTCCTCGTTCCTCTCATTTTCTGGAGTTTTGTCACCAGATGCAATTGTTTCTCCTTTGGGTTCCTGCTCGTTGCCATCAGTTTTTTCTTTAGAAATTTTTATAGTGGCACCAGTTTCCACAAATATGAATACGTCACGTATGGCGTGTTCGCCAACATCTGTAGTCAGCACAATATCCCATGACATATGACACTCCTCTGGATTTAGATCATCGAATGTTGCAAGTGATTTTGTAGAGCATTTTATGGAACATTCGCCAAGAGCTCTTAATTCATCCAACAGACAAACGGGATTCATACCCGAAGTAAAAAGGTCAACGTCGGGTTCAAAATATATCTTCCAAGTTTCGATGGCCCTGGTTTTTGGTTCGGTATCCTTTTCAGATATGACTTGATCGAAGGTTTCGTTTACCTTTAATCGAGCTTTAACCCTATTAGCCATGCTCGAGACACGCTCCTCATCTGCGCTGTTATCAAGTAGTTCGGAAATGAGGTCTCTAGATTCCAGACATAAGCTTATAATTTCAGCGTCGACAGACATCTTTCCAGCACGAATTTGATCAAGGAGAGTTTCTAGGTGATGTGTAAAGCCCGCTAGTTCTTGGAAACCGAACATCGAACCTGAGCCCTTAATGGTGTGGAAAGCTCTGAAAAGCCGGTTCACTGATTCGCTATCTGTAGGGTTGGCCTCTAGCTCCAGAAGAACCTCCTCAATCTCTTCCAGAAGCTCTTTTGCTTCAATGAGAAATTTTTCAACTATTTGTTCGTTGGCACTCATTATATCAGAAAATAATCATGCTCGCTTACGCCAAGACCCTTTGAATAACTTTCAACAACTGTTCCTGACGAAATGGCTTTACAATCCAACCCGTTGCGCCAGCCTCTTTACCCTCCAATTTCGTCGAGGCTATGGATTCAGTAGTCAGCATAATGATTGGAATGAATTTGTGAGACTCCAGAGCTCTTACTTGACGACATAATTCTAATCCATTCATTCGTGGCATATTCAAATCAGAGATCATCATGTCGATGGTGTTATTGTTTAATTTTTCGAGTGCATCAACACCATCCTCAGCCTCCTCGACATCGTAACCAACGGATTCCAATGTCATACGTACCATGGCACGTATGCTGGACGAGTCATCTACAGTCATGATTTTTTTACTCATATTAAAAACCTTTTATTTGTTATCTATTCATTTTAAAAACTCATCTTCAGAAACACCGAGACATTTGGCCATTTCGATGACGGGGGAGCTTGGGTTTACTATTTCTAAATCGAAAGAATTGGCGTTGGCTGATTGTCTGGCTAAGCACAAAAATTGTATTCCAGCGGCATCACTTTTTTCGACACCTGCGAGATTGATGCAAACACGGCCCTTTTGGATTATTAGCTTATTAAATGCATCACCAATTTCCTTACAGCTACTTATATTTAGAGCCCCCTGAATGTTTAATGTCTGTGTAGATGTCTCCATTGTCCCCTCGTTTTTGCTAGTCAAAAAAAAATATCTTCTAAATCGTCAAGTTCCTCTTCTTGGTCGGTGGTATTCTGATTTAGGTTTTTTTCAGTCTGCTCTTCAGAATCACCATCTGAAATTCGAAGTGTGGCTTTGTGTTTCCCCGAATGCTTGCCTTGGGTTACCTCATGACATATCTCCCTCTCAGAATCCATCGTGTAATGCTCAGAATTAAGAAATCCATTACCTTCACTATTATATATATTTGAGGTATTTAATTGAGATATGTGAGATTGCACCTGCTCAGAAAATGCGCTAAGAGCTACGTGATGTATCTCAAGCGATTGGGCCATTTCACGCAAATTTTTGAGAACTTGGTTGTTCTCGTAAATTTCAGTGCGCAATTGGTTCGCACGAATGTTTGAATCAAGGCGTGTTTTATCTAACTGCTTGCGGAGATTGACAAGTTTGGTAATGGACTCACGAATACGGATTTCGTCTTTTTGGGTGAACCCAGCAATCTCGTTTTCATCCATGCTTATCAGCCCTCTGGCTTTTTCTTCAGCCTTTTGAAATGATTCATCAAGATCTTTGATAACCTTTTCGGCCATGGCTTGAAATCCGCAGATTTCATCGGACAAGGTTCTGAAAACCAGCCCTTCTGTTCCAAATTTTGTTGCTTTGATCGTGGTATTTTTAGCAAGAAGCCAAAGCCTACCGTTGACTGTCCAAATGTCTTTTCTGTGACGAGACATGGATTGGATAGTATTAATGCTATACGAAAGTGAGTGATCAATAGCACCGGTAGCCTCCATTGTGGATGTTATGGCTGATGCTAGGTGCTGTAGATCCACCGTGACCTTATCAAATAGATTCTTAATATTATTTGATTCTGAGGATTCCTTTTCATCGACAGTCTCGATCAGGCTATTGACAATGAACTCCATCCTATCCACCGCTTCAGATGTCTCATTGACTAATGAACTTAATTGGCCGCATTGCACGTGGATAGCCTCACTGATACCAGTCAGCTCATTAGCGTCTAAGTTTTCAGTTTTAAAAAACTCAACAATCTTATGAAAAACTTCTAGTATATGTTCACTTTTTTGCCGGACAATATCCCCAAATTGAAGATAATAAACTCCTTCTGAAGCGAGCTTCGAAATTTTCTGGCCCTGGGATTCTCCATCAGAAACCATGACCGAAACACAATCAGTGAGTTCTCTAACGTAACCAGGTAATAACTCCACGCCTTGGCCTACTGATGTATTGGTAGAACACAAAGAATCTGCGATCGACTCGAGTTCCTTACTTTCATTTAAAAGTCCACTATTAACTTTGAAGGAATCCTCTTGTATGGTTCTTAACCTTGTTAATATTTGATTAACAACATCTTCCACCTGGTTCGGAAATCTATCGAATACCATGTTTGCCTTGGTGGACCCAGCACACTCTATTTTCATCCCAACGGCACACGTTCTTAAAACATCCAAATCAGAAATTGTTTTTTCGCAAGTCTTCATGACTTGAGTCATTTCACACCTCAATTCATTGAGAGTTACCAAACCGTTTTCGACTTGCTCCGCACTAGTAGAATATTGCTGATTAATTTGCAGAATCTGGGTATTTAATCTATTTCTAAAGTCCTCATTAAATGCCTCGAGCAAAGAACAATAAGCAGAGCTCATTTCCTTTCCATATTGACTAGTGTCATTGATGAGCCCACCAAACCAGCGACATGTATTTACAAATCGTTCTTCCAATAAATTAACGCTTGAGTCAAAATCTGATGAAATTTTCTGAAGTTCATTTAATAAAGATTGAGCTATGTCAGAAGTATTTTCTCTGTTTCCACTACCCTCAAGACGTGGCCCACATTCTTCTTCATGAAAATTTGAATTTGTTAGCAACATGCTTAGTTTTGAATTGATTGCGCAGGCCTTGTACAAGATCTAGGCAAAAATCACATGATATAAAATTATAAAGCTTTTTAGTCAGAGCTTGATAAGAACTTTGGATGTCAGCTCAAACAAGCCACCATAAAGATGAGGCACTGATGTGCCTAGGATCTCAAATTTTCCCACCACTGGATCATCTGAATACAATTCACCCGTGATCATAAACTGGTTGACTGTGCCTCCTCTCACAGAGATACATTATATTTAGCGGCATATATTTCAGTTACTTAATATAATCGAAAAAACCCTCATGATTTATATTCTTTGCAGTCTCCAGCAATAAGGCGTATACCGAAGCGCTAGCATGTAATACAGCAAAATTATCTTAGGCGAGGAAGCATGCGCAAAATCATGACAAAATGGGTCAGGGATATATTTTGGATACCTTTCACTGAAAAAGTGAACGTAAAAAAGAGAATTATTCTTACTCAAAAAAATGGGCTATGATATAAAACAACTCAGAGGTTGAAAACAAAATATGGCTGCCCTTAATGCATTATACGTTCCGAGAAAAATTTGTATCAATTTACAGGTTCGAGAGAGTTTCGCATACAAAGATGAATCGATAAAAAATCGAGGATACCAACTAATCTGAATCAAAAACTTTGATTCCCACAAAAGTTCTCGCATGAATGATAATCACTATCAAGTTGGTGTCATACCTATAACAAAAGAAGGCCATATAGTTCTTGTCACAACAAGAAGCGGGGATTATTGGATTTTCCCAAAAGGCAACCGGGAAAAGGGAAGAAGTGATAGAGCCGTCGCTCGCTTGGAGGCTTTCGAAGAGGCTGGGGTAAAAGGTGTAATGAAAAGAAAAAGTCATGACTTCAAAACTCCACTTGGAAAGGTCAAAAGATTGAGACTTTACCCCATGCAAGTAAAAGTTATTTTGAAAAAATTTCCTGAGCAAAAAATGAGAAAAAGAGTTATCGTTCCATTTGAAAAAGCAGAAAAGTTAGTCCAAACAGACCTTCAGTTGATACTTCAAAAAATAAGAAAATGGGTTTGAACTATCTCAGAAAAAAGAGTCGATTTATTTTAAACACCGAAGGGGTATTGAAGAATTTTTTAAACGATAGGGACGAGTATCAGGAAAAATTCTAATCCAACAAAAGTCGCCAGCATAAGCATTAATTATCACGCATTTCATGTCTATGGCTGAAATGCTTATATTCAAAATCACTGTTTGATACTATTTGATAAATAAAGAATAAAATGAGAAAAATCTGGGGTTTGCAGATTTGGGTCTTTTGCCTGGTCATCCCATTTTCGTAACTCTAGAGCCTCTTTGTAATAGGGTTCTTTTTCGAAGTCAGCCCTCTCTTCTTCACTCATAGGACCACCCTGGTCAAGATAGCTTTTATACGAGGTAGGAGATAATCTAGATTCGTAAGTTTTGTCTACTGTGCACAAATATCTTTTAGCGGAGACGTGGAGGCGAATTGGATCGGCTACTTCAGGGCCAAAATGCAATTTCAGCCAACCGTTACCTCGAAGCTCATGCTTATCATCGAAATTTCCATTAAGGCTTTCAGGCAAATGACTTCCTTCATATATATGCCCTATATCATGCAGTAAAGCTGCAACAATTTGCTGGTTTTTAGCTTTAGCGTTCTGAGCCAACAAACCGCATTGGAGGGCGTGTTGGAGTTGATTGACCTCCTCCACCCCGTATTGGTCTTTCCCTCGTTTTTCAAAAATGTCCGTAATACTTTTTATGATAGGATTCATCAACCGTACCTCTCTTCCTTATTTACAAAAGCACCCAATGGAAATTATAACTATAAATAATATCGAAGCATCATTATATGTTAAATTATTTTACGTTGGTTTGATTTTGTGATCCCGTTTAAGTTTTGATTTTGGCAGGCAAGACCTTAATGAATCAGTTTTTTTAAATCCACCAATTTATAAGGAAAAAACAAAAAACCACCCAGGGCTAAGCCCTGAGTTATCCGATTGTAAAAGTTAATATTTCACCGAATTATCAAGTCCTCGTAGCATTCCATTTCATTGTGACATCTCTAGAACCGTCAAAACTCGTCTTAACTTTTCCCGTGATCTTTCCTTCTTCTTGTAGTTTACCAATAAATGTGTAATTCATTTCTCCGTCATCTGGTCTGTCTCGAACAACTATAAATGTGATTTTTTTTCAGCGGATGCTTTACCTTCACTTATTTCAAGCCAACGGCTTTTCTCCATCTCCATCAAAATTACGACAAAATACTGTTGAATTCTGAATAATAATATCACGCGTTACGACCATTTAGATTAAACCAAAAGCCGAAAGGAATTCCTAAAACCTATTATCTGTTGTAATTTAATCATGACCATCTATAACCATGAAAAATCTTTTATTTATCATAATCACGATTGTTTTTGTTCCTCCTCATTTTTATCTATCAGGTGATGAAGAAAAAACAAGAAAACCAAATATTGTCTTCTTTTTAGTTGATGATTTGGGCTGGTCTGATGTGCAGTGCTATGGAAGTCGTTTTTATGAAACCCCAAATATTGATCAGTTAGCTGAAGAGGGAATTCGATTCACTGATGCTTATGCTGCATGCCATGTTTGCTCCCCCACTCGAGCAAGTATTTTGACAGGAAAATACCCAGCAACACTCAACCTGACAGACTGGTTACCTGGTCGGAGAGATTTTCCATTCCAAAAATTGCTTAATGTCAAAATAAATCAGAGTCTCCCTAGTGAGGAGACAACCATAGCGGAAATATTGAAGGATAAGGGGTATTCGACTGGCATATTTGGTAAGTGGCATTTAGGAAAGGAGGGGTCTATGCCGACAGACCATGGGTTTGACACCCACATCCCAGACACGCCCTCAAATTGGAGAACATTTCATGGCCCTTTTGGATTAAAAAAGCTGGAAAGTAAAAAAGGGGATTACTTAACCGATAAACTAACTGATGAGGCTATTAGATGGATTGAGAATAAACAAGACACACCATTCTTTCTTTACATGTCACACTTTGCTGTCCATGACCCAATACAGGGAAGAAGCGATCTGGTCCAAAAATATCATAAGAAACTAAAAGGAACCACCCGACCAATTGGACCAGCCTATATCCTCGAGGGAAATCCTGACAGTGCCAAAAGCCCCTCTCGTGCAGAGCTTACTGAATGGATAAATACCCCAAATTTCTCAGGTCACAAAGTCATGCCAAAACGCACCATTAAGATCAAACAAAAACAGGACAACGTGGAATTTGCAGCTATGGTAGAAGCAGTAGATGAAAGCCTGGGGCGAATCATGAGTAAGCTAGACCAATTGAATATTGCAAACAATACTATACTCATATTTACATCAGACAATGGGGGAATGTCTGCAATGAATGTGGGATGGCCGAAACGATCAATACAAGAGGGCAATGTAGATATAGCCTATTCAACCTCAAACCTTCCACTGAGGGGTGCAAAAGGGTGGCTATATGAAGGTGGTATCAGGGTGCCCCTAATAATAAAGTGGCCCGGAAAAACTCAAGCCAAATCTATATGTTCAACCCCAGTTTCGAGTATAGATTTTTTCCCCACAATTTTACATATGACTGGGAATGAGAGCGCGATTTCTGATGGTATTGAGGGCGTCAATTTAGCCCCCTTAATTAATGGAAAAAATTTGGATGCACGACCACTCTTTTGGCATTTCCCTCATTATAGCAACCACGGCATGCAAAGCCCAGCCGGAGTCATAAGGGAAGGAGATTTGAAGCTCATCGAATACTACGAGAATGGAAGCATCCAGTTATTTAACCTGAAAAATGATAAAGGGGAACAGTATGACTTATCAAAAACCATGACTAAAAGAGCTGAGGAATTAAAATCCAAACTCAATCTATGGAGAGAACAAGTTTCCGCGAAAATGATGAAAGCTAATCCAGATTACGATCCATCCACTTATCCGTGGATCACCAAGAAATAGGGTTCTATTATATCGTAATAACTGAGCTTGAGTGTAATTTTAGGTAAAAGACTTTTTATTGCTGTTTCTTTCAAAACTAAAATTTGAAGAATATTGATTGTTTTCCAGATTCTTCAAATACCAGGTCTATTTAATGGACACCTCGAGTATTAGTATTGAAATATATGCGATTACAGGAACCATCCTTCACCGCCTAAAGGCAATCAAGCAAAAGAACCGGAGCGCCATTTGGCTATCACCAAAAACTAAGTTACAAAAACTTTTACTTTTGTGATTTAATGGTTACTGGATCCCTTCACTATATGCTTAAAGGAGAAAAAACAACCTCGGAAGACGAGCAATTTTCACACCAAATTTTATCTAAAAATAGCGTTAAAAACGAATACTCTGAATGCGATAGCATCAACGCGTTTGAGCTCTTGCCATACTCACAAAAAACATCGCCTGTAATAAGTAAAGATGAATTAAGGGGTAAACCAAAAGCCCAAAGTGGTATCGCCATGGTGACCCAGGTCTGTAAGAGATGTGGTTACGTTCGTTCTTTTTCAGTCAACCATATCATGGCATCAATTTAATTCGTGAGTGATATCTTGGGATGAATATTTGTTCCAAAAGCCTTAAAACTGCGGCCTCTTTTCTCTGTGAGAAAGAAAACGAGCCAACTGAACTAAAATCGTCCATGGACTGCAATGACAGCGAATTGGCGAGCTTACTTATTCAACTCACTGTCGTTCGTAACAAGCGCTGTAAAAACCGATCAGTAAAACTTTTGTCTCAACTTTCACAGAGCACCCCCGAGAGCGTCATTCCCCATTGGGATAGACTTTTACTGCTCGTTTCGTGTGAAAGTAATATTGTCAGCTGGAATGCGATGAAAGCCTTAGGTTATCTGGCTCATTTAAAAACACCGGCAGACCTTCAAAAGTGTTTACCCGTATTGATTCAAAAACTCCAAGATAAATCAATGGTCACAATAAGCCACGCCATTAGTTGTATGGGAAAGTTTGCATTCGAAGCCCCAGATTTAAGAAATCAAATTTTCACCAAACTTTTAAAATTAAAAAACTATTCTCCATCAAATGATTGTGAATTAGTGCTTGCCGGAAAAGTAATCAAAGCTGCAATACCCATTTCCAACGCGCTCCCTAGAGAGCTAAAAAATACACTCAGAGATTTTGTTAACGATTACAAATCATGCCCTCGTAAAACCACGGTGAACGTCGCTCTCAAACTTTATAAAAATTTAGATTAGCGAAATTGAATCTTTTAAAATACGCGACCTTAAGGCGGTGCATTTATACCCTATCATGAGATAGATTTATTTCGCCAAATTTATGCGAAATGTTACGCCAAAACCATTGTTCCTCGATAAAATATTTCGGATAATCGAATAATCATGTCAGACCCACATTCCAGAAACTTGCTATTTCAGTCATTTCACTTTTATTGGTGATGTTACGCTCCGCAGACAAAGTCAGAGCTGAAAGACCAGATTTCTTACTAATAATATGCGATGATTTAGGTTGCGGAGACCTATCGGCATGCAGCCGCCAGATAATTTAGACTTCAAATGTGGATACCCCGACTGAGGAGGGCATTAAATTTACTGATTGTTATTCTTCATCACTTGTTTGTTCACCGTCCAAAGCTGGATTATAAAGAGTCATAAAAATTTATTAGAGGAGTCCTTCTCTTTCTGATGCCACCCGGAAGAAACTCCTGGCATCATGCTTAATTTAATTAATAAAGACATCACTCGCTGAACTTAATCTATAATGGAGAGAGTCTTATTCTTGAAAATGGTTATCTAATCAGATGAAACCATTCCAGGGCGCCTGGCATCTTTCATCATTTCTTGCTGAAACAGGATAGCCATCCCTCTGAGTTTACGAGAAATTTTCCCCACGCGAATAGGATCCCTTTCTCCTGGGTCTTGAGATAAATCGTAGAGTGTCAGTCCAGGGTTAAGGAATAATTTCCATTGTCTCCACCTCACGGCAGCCAGTGCCCCTTGGCTTCCATGATAAAAAAAGGCTTCGTTGTATTCATCTCGGGAAATTAGCTTTCCCCATTCTCCAGGCGGACTCCAATGACGTCGAAGCGGCACTTGTGAATTAATGGATAGTTTTGCACCTGGTTTAGGTATTTTTTTGGTTTTCCCAAGAATCATAGGGGATATGTCTCTTCCATCAATCACCCTGCCCTCGGGGATTCGCAAGCCTGAAAGAGAGGCTAAAGTTGGATACCAATCCATGGCCCTGACGACTTCACTATTTTTGTCACCTTCTGAGACCCCCAGTCCTGGGCCCCATGCAATACATGGAACACGAATACCCCCTTCATATGTCGAAAGTTTATTTCCCCGAATCGGCTGACTCGCATTTCTCCCAGGCCCTCTACCATTATCTGACGCATAAACAACAATGGTATTCTCATGCAATTCCAATTGCTCTAAACGATCCATAATTCGTCCGACATGGTAGTCCATTTCCTGTATGGCATCACCATAGATTCCAAATTGAGAGGAGTTCCGAAAAGCTTCACTTACACCTATGGGATTGTGCAACATAGTGTGCGGGAGATAGAGAAAAAAGGGCTGATCTTTATTTTTACTAATAAATTTTAATGCCTCATTTGTATAAATTCTTGTAAGTTCATTCGGATCAGCTGGGCGTTTGATAACTTCCTTATTACGCATTACAGGAACCCCGGCCTCTCCGAAATAGACGACTTCAACAGGATCCAAATTATGAAGGAGACCGAAGTAATGATCGAACCCCTGATTGTGAGGAAGGAATTCCTCTTTAAACCCGAGATGCCATTTGCCAATACATGCAGTTGCATACCCATTCGCCCTAAATAATTCAGCAAGGGTTAATTCGTCAGGATGAATACCAATAGCAGAATCAGCGCGATGTACCCAAATGTGATTACCGATTCTTCTAGGGTAACACCCCGTTAAAAGACCGGCACGAGAAGGACTGCAAATTGGCGCAGCAGCATAATAATCTGTAAAACGGATACCTTTTTTCGCTAATAAATCAATCCGTGGTGTCTTAAATTCCGTTGCCCCATAGCATCCGAGATCATAATACCCTTGGTCATCGACTAATATAAAAACAATGTTAGGTGACCTTGCCATACTTGATAATGCCACGGCAGAAATAAGGATGAATAAAAGGTGTTTCATGAGGGACATGTGTATCAGTCATATCCATATCCCGCAATCTTGATCGACAACTCTATATTGGTCTTTTTTTCTAGTTAAAATGAAGATTTTTCATCATTCCCTTCTTACTTTTTTTATAAATAACCTCGGCGAATAAGTATTTTAAATAAACTGAGAGCCGGTATTATGTAAGTTATGAATTTTACTCGAAGGCAAAATCCAGTCGTGGCCCAGATAACATCAACAGAGGTTCGTGATGAGGTGACAATAATAAGCGCAAAAGCAGAAATGGGTCGCTATGGAATGGTGCGATTTACAGTCAACTTAGAACCCAATGCAAGTAGTAACGGTGGCAAAGCTTATGGTGGTGGGCAAGGAGCTCTCGAAGATGGCAGTTTCATTGTCGGTTCTTTTTCCGGTAGATGGAGAAGGAAGAACACCAAAATTGTTGTCCATGGAATTGATGAAGTTACCAATGGTGACATCAGTCATATTATCTTTGAAATCGATGCACGCGGAGATGAAGTCACTGTGACACATTATTCTTTAGACTAATTATTTATCAACCAGGGGAAACCCCTTCTCCTGGTCAATTCAAAAACAGCTAAAAGCATTTAAAAAATAAAAACAAGAGTCCTTGATATTTCTCCTAGGACTCTTGTTTTAAGACACAAGATTTATTGCATAAAAGGGTCTGGACGTTTGTCTGACCATTGACAGACACTTATCCGGCCGCTCAATTGCTTATTCAATTTAGGTACCATGCGATAATTATTAATGGTTTAAATTATGAAGCTCCCACCGAAAAACATACCCATCACAAGTCTGCTGGTTTTTATGATCATGAGTCAGTGATCAAGAAGCTCGACTTCAGTAAAGTAAGCCCCACCTGATTTATCATCATTATCGAATAACCATGTTCGAAGCTCTGTTTTTCCTGCAGGTAAATCAAGGATGAAGTTGACACCATATCTCTCTGACAGCACCTTGGATTCAGCTATTTTCCCAGCGATCTCGATTTTTGCTCTAACTGCCTTAACTTCCATACCAGCTTCAACGGGAAACTGCCTCAGTGTAATTCGATAACGGCCTGCCCTTTTTACATCCACAATCCACGGCCCAGTCACTTTTGGCAGCCTTCTAATAGAGCCAAAATTCCATGGTGGATTTCCTGCGGGCATATACCAATCCTGTGAACAAAGGACTGTGGGGTTTTGAGCGGAGTTCCCAAGATCAATGGCAACTGGTTTTATCCTCGGTGACACTGATTCCCAAAATGGCTGATAAAGATTTCTGAGTGAATGGACGACATTGGGATATTTTTGAGAAACATCATTTCTTTGAGATGGATCGTTACCTAAGTCATAAAGCTCTTTCCCGTCTATCAACCGCCACTTATCTTTGAGAACACAGCTGTATAACCAAGCTTTTGGCATCTCCCTAAAATATGGACCACCTTGAAATTGCACTATGAGATCTCGACGATGAGGCGGTGCTTGAGCATTTTTCAATATTGGAGCAAAAGAAAGTCCATCTGGTTTATGACTACCTGGTAAAGAAAGATCACATAGTTCAGTCAGTGTTGGTAAAACATCTATGTGAGCAGTCAATGAATCAATATCTCTCCCTTTGTTTATTCCCCCTTTTGGCCAATGGATGAAGAAGGGAACTCTGTGTCCTCCTTCGTAAACTGAGGATTTCTTTCCACGCATTCCAGCATTGTACCCATCTATTGCTTCCGAGGTTAAACCATTAAACCGGGCTCCGTTTGCAGTTCCATTATCCGTCATGAAAATAAAAATCGTGTTTTCGGAGAGGCCAAGTGATTCCAATTTTTTCCGAAGCAATCCTACATTGTGATCAATGTTTGCGACCATCCCGTAGAAATTAGCTCCCCCGCCCCATTTAATTTTTTCTTTGTAAGGGGCACTCCATTTTGGATCCACATAGTATGGGCCGTGCGGTGCATTCGGTGCCAGGTATAGAAAAAATGGCTTGTCCTTATTCTGTTCAACAAACCTGATAGATTCAGAAAACCAAATGTCTGTGCAGTACCCTTCAAATTTCTCAAACATGCCATTTCGTTCGTATGTATCGTCAAAATAATCATTGCCCCAATAATCAGATGCCTGACCTACCCCACCACAACGGTGCCAAACGACATCTTGGAAACCACGATCTTGAGGCCGATGGGGCGCATTATCCCCTAGATGCCACTTACCAACCATTCCTGTGACGTAACCATTGTCTGCAAAAACATTGGCAATAGTTCTTTCATCTGTGTGCATCATCGTCCTGCCAGAGCTAGTACGATAGGCCCCGGTTCGGGCAGGATAACGACCAGTCATGAGGGCGGCTCGGGTTGGGGTGCAGAAAGAGCTGACATGAAAATCTGTAAACCTCACTGACTCATTATGCAGTTTATCAAGATGAGGTGTCTTTATGATAGGGTTGCCATGACAACTAAGATCCCCGTAACCTTGATCATCGGTCATAATCAAAATGACATTGGGCTTATCCTGGCCACCTCCTAATGTCACTAGGATGTGTAAATAAACAATAAATATGATAAACAATCTTTTCATATCAAAAACGGTTTTGAATATAGTGGGGAAAGATCTAAGTTTGCTCAACCATTCTTATCCCCTTTAAGGTTACCAATGAATAATAAAAACCATTTCACCAGGGAACCATTGATGAAGCATTTATATCACCTCCTTATCATAGTAGTTTTGGGCGCGACTCCCAACACATTTGCCGAAAAGCAGCAGATGAACGTTTTATTTTTGATTATAGATGATCTGAACACCTGGCTTCTTGGAGATGAAAACCGATATAGAGGTAAAGTTATTGCCCCCAACATAACTAAATTAGGAAAGAGCGGGATTGTATTTCAACACGCTTACACAGCTAGCCCAGTTTGTGCCCCATCAAGAACGGCACTATGGTCTGGAATGAGACCATGGCAAACAGGTGTTTATCAAAACGGAGTCGACAGCCGGCAAAGCAAAGCATTGAAAAAGGCTACTTCGTTGCCAAAGCTTTTTAAACAAGCGGGTTACTTTACTGCGTCGCATGGGAAGGTCACACATGGGTGGGATACTCGCAGTGGTTTTGATGAGCGGACCCCACATCGTAGAGACCCCATACCCCCAAATGCACCATTCCTCTCGTTCACTCGAGGCGAACAGGATTGGGGCCCCACCCATCTTACTGAAGAAGAGATGAATGACACCAAGTATGCTGACGCCACAATAAAGCTTTTACAGAGAGAGCATGAACGTCCTTTCTTTATTGCTTGTGGTTTATTTCATCCCCATATGCCCTGGTATGTCCCACAAAAATATTTCGATATGTTTCCTCTAAGCGAGGTTACCATTCCACCAATCAAAAAAAATGATCTTGATGATATCCCGACTCTAGGACGTGAAATAACCCAAGGTAAAAGCAAGTTCGTCGACCAGGTTGTTGCTCATGGCCTCCATAAAGAAGGGGTTCAGGCTTATCTTGCGACAACGGCATATGCCGATGCACAAATCGGCCGGGTGCTCGATGCATTGGATAAGAGCCCATATAAAAACAGCACCTTAGTCGTTTTATTCAGCGATCACGGGTTTCATCTTGGAGAGAAGAATCATTGGCAGAAAGGAACGCTGTGGGAAGAAGCAACCAACTGCTTGCTCATGTTTCGTGTTCCTGGTGTCACTCGCCCCAATCTGGTTAGCCAAAGACTTGTCTCCCTACAAGACATCTATCCCACACTGACTCAACTCTGTAATGTAAAAACTCCTGACTATGTTGAAGGCCGATCTCTATTACCTTTATTAAAAGATCCAAATGCTAAATGGAAAAGCACGGCAATTACTACATTTTCAAATAGATACGCCACAATCAGAACCGAATCATTTCGCTACATAAGATATACCAATGCCCAGGAAGAATTTTATGACCTCAGATCAGACCCAAATCAATGGACCAATGAAATAAATAGCCAAGAATATAAGGTCATTATTGATAACCACAGATCCTTGCTTCCAGATTTCGCTGAAATGATCACCCCTATTCCAAGAAAAAGGAAATAGAATGACTCAGTTTTTTTAAAAAACGAAAGCAATCAATGTCATACCTATACTGCATGTTGGATTGTATTTTAATTATTATACAACCTTTAAAACTCATAACTCACTAACAATAGCCAACTACCACCGACTGGAATTTGATTTTAATCAATCCCAAGCACGATTACCACTGCAGTTTTAGTAGGAAAAATTGGGAAAGTATGATTATTTTTATATTCTAAAATATCATGGCACTCATCATACTAAATATCCTTGGTTTTTATCTTTTAGCCGGATTTATTTTTTCCATTCTTTTTGTTCTGTTTGGCATTGGAATGATCGATACCTCTGTAAAAGGATCCACCATTGGGTTTCGGATTGTTGTCATTCCGGGCGCGACGATTTTCTGGCCATACCTCTTGTTGAGATGGATCAAAAAATCCAAACCTCCAATTGAGAAATCACTTCATCGAGGTATACCCTCCCGACAATAATCTAAATTTTCCGAGCATGCAAAGTCGCCATAGAAAAGCCCATAGAATCATTTGGTATATCTTACCCGTAGCAAGCCTACTGATACTCATTATAGCCGTCATCAAACAAGTGATTTGGAATTAACAGGAAAGTCATTTATTAACCCACATGTCTGTTTCATATAAAGCTGTCGGATGGAATTCCTTCAAGAAGAAGTATGACCTGCTAACGCTGGGAATACTGATAGTTATACTGGCCATTTTTGTTGCTGTTTCCTTAGTAAGGTTTCCATCGATGACCATTGAGATTGCCTTAATACGAGGGTTGGGCCTGACCTCCATTGTTTTTCTTCATTTTATATTGGCGATAGGCCCACTGGCTCGCATTGATAATCGCTGGCTACCTGTTTTGTATAATCGAAGACATTTAGGTGTCACACTTTTCGTTTTCGGTTTATTGCACGGAGTTCTATCCATCATGACTTATCATGCGGGGAGTGATGTTAACCCCATCCATTCCATTTTCATTACAGACAGTGGCAATACAGTTGGAACATTCCCATTCCAGGCATTCGGATTTCTTGCACTCCTCATACTTTTTATCATGGCTGCGACAAGCCATGACTTTTGGCTCACTAATTTAACGGCACCTATTTGGAAATATTTACATATGGGTGTTTATATGGCCTATCTCTTTCTGGTGTTACACGTTTGCTTCGGAATCCTTCAATCTGAGACGCACCCCATTTATGGGATCTTGTTTGGTATCGGCATTGTAGGATTATCAAGTCTTCATATCATCGCGGCTTTTCAATCCACAAAACTGGATAAAGAATCCAATGGGCGTTCACCTGATGAAGAGGATTACCAGAAAATATGTTCTATTTCGGAACTCGAAGAAAACATACCGTATCCAACGACTATCTCAGGTGAACGGGTGGCTGTCATTTTATATGACGTCAATAAAGTGTCTGTGGTTTCTGGCGTCTGCCAACACCAGAATGGCCCACTTTCTGAAGGCCGATTCATCCATGGATGCCTCACTTGCCCATGGCATGGATACCAATACCTGCCACATAATGGGTGCTCCCCAGAACCATTCACTGAAAAAATCCCCACATTCAGTGCTCTCATGAAAGACAATGACATTTACGTCAAAAGGGAACCTAATCCAGCAGGAACTGAGATCCATCCACTGGTCATTCCGGAAAATAAAACTCAGAAATAAATCATGAGCCGAAAAGAATTTTTTATAGGTTGGGACGCTGATAGAGCAAAGAGCACAGTAGGAACAATACGCAATTACACATTAATGATCGCCATCGTTCTTGTCGCTGTATCAGCTGGAATGGCTGCGCTTCAGTCGACTATTGGCACAGCTTTTTTCGACTTTGGGAACAAAAAGGAATTCAAGGGGTTATTTCTCAGTGATCCTTATCCAATGCTGATTTCAGAAACTCCTATAAAAGGGCACTCAACCATACTTCTTGTGAATGAATGGAAGTTTGGGCTGGACCAGGAAATGGCGAAATCATTCCATCTCAAAGCAGTAACAATAAAAGGAACACTTATTCATGATGACCATCAAGCCATGGTTGAAGTAGCCAAAGAAGGCATCAAAATCGACAATGGCGGCTCCCAATCAAATAACTTTCATAACCAAGCAGAAACGATTGGGGTAAAAGCTATTTCGGGTGAAATTGTCGATTCAAAATGTTGGCTTGGGGTAATGAATCCTGGCTCCAGAAAAACACACAGGGCATGTGCAATATTATGCATAAAAGGTGGTATTCCTCCGATAATGGCAACTAAGCCCAGCGATGATAACACCAGCGGTTATTACCTCCTTGTCGACTCCAATGGCAAACCGATTAATAACCAGGTCCTTGACTATGTCGGTTTGCCCACCCAAGTAGAGGGCCAGGTAGATAAAATTGCTAATTTATTCGTCATGAAGATAGACCCAAAATCTATTCAGCTAAAAGAAAGATAATGGGGTTTTTACAACGGCAATGGTTCACACCATTTTATGAGAAAATGAAGAGAGCAGACAAGAATGTCGGCCACTTGAATGCTCATTGAGGAGTTGAAAAAACATTACTTAATGGCTTTATTTTTATTCCCCTGATACTCGGGACGCTTAAAGAAATCTTCAAAATAAGGTTTATACTCTTCCATGTGAAACCAAAAGGCCCGTCTTGGTTTCTGGACGATTTTCCCTTCTGGGTAATCCTTACCATTCGCACTCGAGTCTACAGACTGAAGCATTTTGATGGCTTCTGATTTCATTCTCTGAAATCGAGTAGCCTCCATCTCTGCGATATTCTTTTTTTCTGCATTATCGGATTCAAGATTGTAAAGCTCCCATGAGTTATCCCTTCCAATGGCTGTGCTGACTATTTTGTATTGGCCATCTATCAGAGCTGCTTTTCTCTGAAAGTAGAACGGAATAGCTTTTCGTTTCTTTGGGTCATTCCCATTTAATACCTCCTTTAGGCTTTGGCCATCCACAACGGATAACATGGAATCATCTGATAAGCCCAAAAGGTCCACAAGGGTCGGCATGATATCCATTGTAGACGCAGGAAAAGAGGTTACTCGAGATTTGATATGGCCCGGCCATTCAATGATTCCCGGCACACGGATTCCTCCCTCATAAACGTCACCTTTATTTCCTCTTAGTCCACCACAAGAACCTGGGTCCACAGTAAGCCCCCCATTATCACTGCAATACCAAACGAGTGTTTCTTTTTCGATTCCTATTTCCCGGATACCATCACGGAGACGGCCAATACTGCGATCGATACCTACAATCTCACCGAGATGATTTCCAAGTTTATCATCCGAAAGACCTTTAAGATCCTGATCTACCGCTCGCATTGGGCTATGAGGTGAACCATACCAAATGACTGCAAAAAATGGCTTTCCCTTCCCGTTTTTATCCCTGATAAATTTTATAGCCTCATCGACTATGACAACTGATGAGTCCCCTTGAAATTCTTCAAACTGACCTTTTCGGCTCATTATTGGATTTGTGTCGAAGAAGTTAGTCACAGAGATCCACTCTTCAAATCCATAGCGCCCAGGGTGGTTGGCATCGTCTTTTAAAATTGGAACTCCCGGTCCTCGGATGCCATTAAGATGCCATTTACCAAAATGCCCTGTTGCGTAGCCAGCATTCTTCAATGCCTGAGGGAGTGTTTTTTCTTGGAGGCACAAATTATGCCCATGAGAGGGCACACCAGTTCTATTGTGTGTTCGCCCGGTCAGAACAGATGCCCTGGTCGGTGAACAAACCGGTCCGGCGGCATAAAACCTGTCAAAGCGAATTCCAGCTCTGGCCATGGCATCCAGATTAGGAGTTTTTAGCTGCGGATGATTTTTATATCCAACTTGCCCCCACCCTTGGTCGTCTGCCATGACCAGAATCACATTGGGTCTCTTCTGTGCCCCAGACAGTGTTTGTGAACAAAGACAAACAGCCAGTGTAATTAAAAACCTCCGGTTCATTTCGATAGAATATACCATCAGGTGCTGAAAAACACCCTTTATCGATTTCATTCGGGATGTGGTAGTTCCCCCCTGTCTGTTCATTCTTGAGAAATCTGGGGACTGCTGTTCATCATAGGACTCTCAAGATTATCACCCATTGAAATTGACCCGTTTAATATTTGGGTGGGAAATGTTTCTATTACGAAGCCACCCAATTATTAATAAAACCAATCCTACTATCAATAGAGGAAAACTCACACTGGCAGGCCATAAATTCTGGCTTATCCTCTCAGCAAAAGATGTAGCCGCTTCTTGTTGAGCCATGTCGTAGGTATTAAGGATGCCCGCGACAGTGATACCTGTGCCGATAAGCCCGATTACGATCAATGAATAACCGAATCGCTTGATATTTGACATGACCATTTGAACAAATTTATAGGGCTTCATTGGGCAGCGCTATTACAAATAGAAATTAATTTTCTATGAATCTCACATTCTTATCCAAAAGTATTGGGAACCGTTGTTCTCTGGAATTATCCCGTTGACCAATCTATCACTGTCCAATAAATAACGAGTATCAGATGAAAAAGTTTAGATTTCTAGGTGTCCTGACATTGATGACCTCTCTCTGCTTTAGTGCATGTCGCGAACCTCAAATTAAGAAGCCAGATGATGACTCTGGGGCACTTGAAAAAGCGGTAGAAGTAGTGGCAGTGGCAAGCAAAGACATTGAGACAGAACACACCATGACTGCCGCAGCATGGGGGGGAATACCGGTTATCGTTGTTAAGACCGAGACTATGGACGTAGAGCAAAAACCTATCGTAGATAAAATTATGCAACATGAAGCCGTGCAAGCATTTGATGGTGAGCTTCTCATTGGGTTTGAAACTCAAACAGAACCAGCCAATCCGGATGCAAATTTCTTGGGTTCAACTACGATGCATGGGACATATGACGCCAAAACAGGGGAGAAAAAGAACTAACCCATTCTAATACCCAGGAAACAAAATCTTTTGATTCATTTCCTGAAAATGTGAACATACCTGTCTGCGTTTATTATTTTTAATTTAATACCCGACGGGACAACCTGCCCCATATTATAATCTTACAGGCTGATGGGATTAAATGAGCCAATTAATCTTCAATCCGAGTAAGTAGCAAAAGGCGAAAGTCCATGACCTGGTTTCCTGGAATGTTAGATGCTTGTAACTTCAATACTCCTTTTCCCTTTTTTAATTTTACATTTCCAAGGGTCATCCGCTTGAAATCTTTCACATAAGATTCAACTCTTACAAATCGATCCTCTTTCATTCCGCTTAGTGGTGGATCATGAGCTTCGATAATATTTCCCTTTAATTTAGAGTTATTGAAGCTCAGTTCGATAGTTGAGCCTACGTCGTCCTTTGGGCAGGTGTAAAAGATCTCTACTTTGTAGGTTCCGGTTTTACCCACTTCACAATCCCAGGTGATGGAATCTTCAAGACTGGTCCAATTATAAAAAAACGAATCATTGGGAAAGCGATTTGATCTTTTTATATTTCCGTGAGGGACCCCATCTCGAGCAGGAATCTGTGTCCTGACAGCGTCAGGGTGACCAATAATAAATGGGCGGTTATCGAATTCCTTACCGTAGTCGACTAACATCTCTGAACGAAACTTTTTTGCGAGATCGGACAGCCGTTTTGTGATACCAGGTTTCGCACTGTTGATGGGGTTTTTCTGTCCTGGATCAGCCGGAATATTATAAAGATTACCCTTGGAATCCAACCTGTATTGCTGAGTACGGACCGAAATATTATTCCTCCATTGGTGAAACAATGTGCGAGGGCTCCAGCCTACCCTATTCCCTAAAAGTAAAGGCGCAAGACTGATACCATCTAATGGCTTTGTTCCAGATACCTCGATGCCGGAAAGGTCAGCCAATGTGGGCAGCAAATCTATAGCAGCACTAATCTGAGGGATCTGTGTTCCGGGTTTAATTTTTGCAGGCCAACGCACGAAAAGTGGTGATCTAACACCTCCTTCATCGGTTGATCCCTTTCGACCGCGCATACCTCCATTGTAACGATTACCATTTGGACCATTATCACAAAAATAAATAACGATTGTGTTTTCAGAGAGCTTTAATTCATCAAGCTTCGAAAGGAGTCGTCCAACATTCCAATCTATATTTTCACACATAGCTAATGCTGCTCGTGCATGCTGTTTGTATTTGGGCTGCAGTTTCGGGTGGTCATCAGGAAACTCCATATTCTTAAATTTATTCCACCAACGATCTGGCACTTGCATTGGTGAATGGGGAGTATTGTAGGGCAGATAGACGAAAAATGGATTTTCTTTATTCCCCTCAATATACCTCATGGCTCTTTCGGTAAGGTCATCTATAATAAACCCATTACCTTTTACCAATTGATTATTATGCTCCAACATGGGATTAAAATAATTCCCCCAATGACCAGAGCAAAAACCATAGAATTCATCAAAGCCTCGAGCGTTCGGATGGTATGGAAATTGCATTCCACTATGCCATTTCCCAAAAGCAGCGGTCTTATATCCCGAGTTCTTGAAAACCTCACCGATCATTGTTTCATCAGGGTTGACGCGTTCCCCGCCTGCGGAAGTACTATAAACACCAGAGCGGGCGGCATATCGACCTGTTAAAAATTCGGCTCGTGTCGGACTGCACACGGGACATACAAAAAAACGATCAAATCGGGCACCATTTTTGGCCATCTTGTCTATATTTGGCGTATTGATGGCGACGTTTCCATTTATACTTAGATCCCCCCACCCCTGATCATCAGTTAATATGACAAGAATATTTGGTCGAGGATTTACGGATGTGCCAGCGTGAACTTGATTAAAAAGGGGCAGCATCCATATCGACGCTAAAATGAGAATATAGTTTTTCATGACTCAATTTCCTAAATCAATAAAGGGTTAAAAAGTAAGTAGTACAGGAAATGCTTTGGGCGCGCTTTAATGGTATATGCGCTTCGATGCTTTGTTTATTTTATTCGTAAGATTAAGCTCATGCAAATTGATCCTATTTTTGATTTTGAGTCTAGGACATAAACGAATTATGAATCAAAAGATACCATTCCTTTTTCAGTTACAGACTTACCCGGTATATAATGATGACACCGATTCATCTCACATATTTTCTAAAGCCAAAAGATTTCGCAAGTATCCCCTTTGATATTCGTTTTGCAATCGTCATTACCTTAAAATGATAGCTCCACCGATTCTACCATCGGTTTAGATTTATTATTGGTAGTATCAGTGACGATGAGTTCGATTTGGAAACCAAAACCCTTCGGTAGATCATTAAGGTCTAATTGAGCTGGCTTACGTTTGATTTGTTTGGAGAAACCTTCAATGTAATCGTAAGTTTCCTTAACCGCTCTCCATTTGCTCCACTGGTTAATTTCCCCATCATCATCGGTATCAACTCCAACTCGAGCTTCAACTTTCTCAACCCAGGGCCCTGGGCTTACGAAATCCACCCTCTGTTGTGTTGCTAGATAGAATTGGCCTTCTGCAAAGCATATATCAGGATCAGGATGTCCATTGCCAATTTTATCACACCATGTGAATTCTTGATCTATTGACGATGAAGTAAACCAGCCGACAGACATTTTGTGTCCACCAGCGGGATCGTAATCACCGAATAGATAATATTGCCCACCAATAGCGATAAGAGCCCAATCGCCGTATGCCTCCTGCTCGGGCTCATGAATCTCATATTTTGCGATATTTGATGGGAAACGCTTCGGGTTTTCTTTAGCCCAATGAGGATGTTTATATGTTGCGATCTTACCTGTTGGGTTCGTTCTATTATCTACAGCAGGCTTAACAAATTTGAAGTGATTGAGTCCATTTTTACTCACGGCGTGACCAGCGAGGGGTGAATCCCAAGATCTCTTATTTGCTGAGATGGGGCTCCAGTCTTCAATGACGACGTGCATATTTCCATCAAGGTCTCGGATGAAACCCGCATCGGATCCATGTGAGGGATCATCAACCGCGATGCCCATATTTTTTCCTGGCTCGCCATCAGTGAGATCATCGTCGACGTATACATGCGGATCCTGGTCATTGGGAAAATCATAATAAATGTATGCTTTTCCATCGACCCATTCGGCGCTCGTCACCCATTTTGAGAATCCCTCTGTGACAGGCCCATGATGAACCCAATTTTTCATGTCTCTGCTTTGCCATGCGTGATAACCACCCTTTCCAGGTTTTAAACCGCCAGGAGCATTATATTGATTCTTCCAAGGAGTTGTTTGAAGTGGAATGCCAAAACCTTCAAGCTGAGCTGGTTCCGGCCTGAAAGATTTTTTGGGAGGATTTCCGTATCGCCCAAACATCCAATAATTACCAGGGCCAACAGTCAGCAAAACTGGAGCATCACGCAAATTTTCAGGCCCAAGGTTTTCTATGGGATTCCAATTCTGCCATACTGGCGATTGTTTAATTGTAAGCTTGGAAGCGGAGCGCTTTCCATCAAATCGATAAATCTTAGTTTTTAATGTACCCGATTTATCGAGAGGCGAAGCCATTCCGTCTTTAATGGACAAACCACTGGATGAAAGGACAGATTTCCCCCATTCTTCTTTTGAATCTATAGTGATTTGATCGCCAGCGATCAATGATTGCGCTAATACAGTGAATACAAATATAGGAACTGTTTTATTCATCGGCTGAATTGGATTTGCCAATGAGTTTCTTATAATATTCAGGATTTAGCGAGTCTGATATTCCACGTAAAATGACTGAAATGGTTTTTTATGGAAATTTCATAAAAAGAGCCGAGATGAAAACAAAATAAGAAACGTGTTCGGGAGCCCGGATCATTTAAAATATTGGATCACTCCGTTTTCACGGGATCAGCAGGTCTTTTTGGCAATCTCATTGGTTTTTCGGCCATCATGCTCAGAACTTCCTGAATGCCTCTTTCCAACTGAGGATCGCGCCCCTCAATGACAGACTGGGGATCATTTTCAACATAGATATCCGGATCTACACCATGACCCTCTATGATATATTCTCCATCCGTGTCATTAGTCGCCTGTAGCGGAACATAAACCGTACCACCATCAAGAAGAGGTCCTCGACTTGAAATACCAACAACGCCACCCCAAGAGCGCTTACCGATCAAAGGCCCCAGTTCTGACTTACGGAAACGGTGCGGAAATATATCACCATCCGATGCGGATGTCTCATTAATGAGGCAAACTTTGTGCCCATGAAAAACAGTCCCGGGATATGTGCCCGGCTCGTCACTAGAATACCCGAAGCGCGTACCGAGTAATTTGGTGTCGAGGCGTTCAATAATCCACTGGGAAACATTTCCACCTCCATTACTTCGGACGTCCACAATGAGTCCTTCTTTACGCATTTGTGGATAAAACCATTTTATGAACTCATAGATTCCCGGCGCCCCCATATCTGGAATATGAAGATACCCTACTCTGCCCGCAGTCATCGCATCGACCTTAGCCATATTACCCAGCACCCAATTTAGATAGAGCAATGATTTCTCAGAAGAGACCGGACGATAAGTAATCTCTCGAGCACCCTCTTCACTTGGTTTCTTATTAATTGTAAGAACAATGGGATCGGTCTTGTGTTGAAGCAAGCGGTATGGATTATCGTTTCCATTTAGTGATTCCCCGTCAATGGCCAAAACGTAATCACCCTCGTCTATGTCGACTCCGACTTCGGTCAGGGGCGAGCGGTATTTTGCTTCTTCATTATGGCCTTTCATGATTTTGAAAATACGATACTTATTAACCTCTGAATCCAATTTAAATCTGGCGCCAGGCAAACCAACTTTGGGTCTCTTTGGAATCTCAAAATCTCCACCTGCGATGTAAGCATGCCCCACGTTAAGTTCAGATATCATTTCACCGATGACATAATTGAGGTCGGAGCGATGGGCTACGTGCTTTACCAAAGGGCGATATTGATTTCCAATCGCATCCCAGTCAAAGCCATGCATGTTTTCCACGTAAAAGAAGTCGCGATACCGACGCCACACCTCATTGAAGACGGTGATCCATTCCTCACTTGGATTCCGATCTACCATCAAACCCGAAGTTGAAATCGACTTTTTCCCCGGAGCTCCTGTTTTTGCGTCGTATCGAGCGAATCCACCCTGAGCCCTTACTAATACCTTCTGTCCATCTGAGGATAGCGACCATGATCCGGCACCTTCTAAGAAAGATGTGGATTCACGTTTCTTGAGATCAAAAATATGAAGAGTCGATTTCTCGCTACTACTGCGTCCGTAATAACTGGAGCCAGAGGTGGAATAAAAGAGGAAGCCTTTGGCCGAAGTCAGTTTTCTGATATTGCCTGCTCTGACCGGAACGCGGACAGCTCGCTGATCAAGGCCATCAAAATCAATATGTGTATATTCCAATCTCTCAGTTTCATTTTTCTCCTCATTAACTGAATTTTTATGATCAATAGGATCTGGATCACCTTTTTCCTCATCTATATCAACCTCGTCAGACTCTGGAGCAAAAGGATTTAATACGCCCTTGCGTAATGCCAAAGCGTAAGCTTGAACATCATGACTTCCTGCATAATTCCACTCAATCGTGGAAATTTGTGGTGCAAACTCTCGACGTGAAAGATAGAAAATATAATTCCCTTCCGGATCCCATGTAGGGGAATCAACATCAAAGTGTGGGTTTGTAATAGGATGTGTCTTTCCGTCGGCGACTGACCAAATGTGGAGCCGACCAAAACCATTAATCTCTCTCATTGTAAATGCGAGGTGGCCGCCACAAGCTGACCATGTATGGTCAGAGATTCCTCCTCGAGGTGCATCGATTATTTCCACTACTGCTTTTGTTGCTATCGTGATTACAAAAAGTTTTCCGTCCTTGTCAGAATAGGCTAGGCGTTTCCCATCTGGCGACCATGTAGGAGCCCCCAGCATAACCTTATGCCCTGTAGTTAAGGCCTTGGGTGCCTGGCGACCACTTTGATCAATCAGGTATATTTGCTCCTCACCAGAAAGGTCGGATATGAAAGCAATCTGGCGGCCATCTGGCGACCACCGAGCGTGCTTATCGTGAGCATTTGAAGAATTGGTTAAATTTCGAGTTGGCCCCTTTTCAATCGGCACGGTGAAGACATCACCTCGGGCAACAAAAACGGCACGCTTTCCTTTGGGTGAAAGTCTATAGCTCTCTATATTGTTGTATGCGGGGTAACGAGAGGGTCGCATGGCAAGGCCGTCATCAGGAACAGTTATGGATAACTTGGTTTCACTGCCCGATTTGATATCGTATATGGCAAGGACGCCATCAATTTCAAAAACAATACGCGATTGACCGTCTGACGAAGGCCAGCGAACGTCCCATTCTTTGTGATGGGTCAAAGCTTCAGATTTTTTAGTCTCTTGATGATATCGATATAAATTCAACCGGTCTCCACGATCAGAGGCAAAATATATGTGATCTCCAATCCACATTGGGTCACGTTCCGTCCTAAGGCTATTGTCTATCGCCACAGCTTCATTGCTCTCTAAATCAAAGACATATAAATCCTGCGCCCACCCGCCTTGGTATCGCTTCCATGTTCGAAAATCTCTAAAAAGTGGCGAGTAAAGAACCTTTTTGCCATTCGGTGAAATATCCCCAGCACCTGAAGTAGGCATCGGCATCATAACAGGCAAACCACCATCGACACCGACTGTGTAAAGTCCAGTCAAAGTTTTACCGCCATCAGCATCACGTAAAGAGCGAAATAGAACTTTCTCACCGTCTGGTGTCCAGCCGTAGACTTGATGATCATACCCCCATCGAGGAGGCAATGGGCCCGACGCAGGATAATATGTCAGCTGTTTTGGAATACCTCCAGTAGCAGGCATGACATAAACCTGTTCATCACCATCATATTGCCCGGTGAAAGCGATCCATTTGCCGTTCGGAGAAAATTTGGGGAAAAGTTCCTGACCAGGGTGAGCCGTTAGTCGGGAGGCCTGACCGCCTTTAGTTGAGGCTTTCCAGAGGTCTCCTCCGTAGCAAAAGACCACCAAATCACCACTAATATCTGGGAAACGCAACAATTTTGTCTCAGCCTTTCCATCATTGGAAACAAAAAACAAAGTTAGGCAGAGAGTGTAAAAAATTCTCAAATTCATAATATTTAATGAGTATACCCTATAGAGATCGGTAAATAATATTCGAGCTAAACTATTACCGTAGATTTCATTCATACTTCCTTGCGATTTCAATCTAAAATTTTAATTCGTCAAAAATGAACCGGGTTTACACGAGGATTGTCTATCGTTGCCCAAAATATTAATATGCAAATTGAATGGATCTCATTTAGAGGTCTCAACTAGATCCCAATAAATGAGGGTCTTCGAGGTTCTTATGAAAAACTCATCATCGACATCGACTCAAAAAGGATTTCTTGGATTTGTAGAGCGAGTGGGAAACCGGCTCCCTGATCCCGTATTTATATTTGTTTTTCTTATTGGAATATTAATCGTCATCTCGGTTATTTGTAGTTGGGCAGGAGTTTCTGCTGCTCATCCTACCAAGCTTTTGGAGGATGGTTCGGGCCCATTAATTATGAATGCCAAGAGCCTTCTTTCTGCCGAGAATATTCAAAAGATTTGGGTGGAGATGCCGAAAACATTCACACATTTTCATCCACTTGGGTATGTATTGGTCGTGATGCTTGGAGCTGGAGTTGCTGAACGATCTGGACTTTTTGCCAGTGGCATTAAATCGGCGATGCGGCATGCACCAAAAGGACTCCTCACACCAACGGTTGCTCTGGCCGCCATGCTTTCTAACCATGCTGCCGACGCTGGATACGTGGTCGTCATTCCTCTGGCCGCCATTATTTTTGCTGCAGCTGGACGGCATCCCATTGCCGGAATAGCCGCAGCTTTTGCCGGTGTCTCCGGGGGATTTTCAGCAAACTTTACACCTGGACAGCTCGATGCACTTCTTTTCGGCATTACCGAGGCGGCTGTTGATGGCGCGCAGCTAGACACAGGATGGACGATGAATATCGCTGGAAACTGGTTCTTCATCGCCGCACTACTCGCAATCTATCTTCCGGTAATCTGGTATGTCACCGATAAACTGATCGAACCTCGCCTTGGAAAGTGGTCCCCTGGAGAGGGACACCAGGATACTTTTGGTGATGAGGACAAACCTTTAACAGATGGTGAAAAAAAAGGACTAGGCAGAGCGGGCTTTGCAATCCTTGGTGTCTGCTTATTCTGGTTGGCTATGACTTTTGGACCAGGCACTCCCCTACTAAATGATGGACCAGGTACGGAGGGTCAAGCCTGGTACGTCACCGCAACGCCATTTTTTAAATCTCTCGTTGGGGCTTTTATGATTCTTTTCCTCGGGGCAGGTTGGGCTTACGGATCCGCTGCGGGAACCATAAAAACAAGCGATGATCTGGTAACAATGATGTCGGAATCAATGAAAGATATGGGATATTACTTAGTTCTTTCTTTTGCCGCCGCTCATTTCGTTGCCATGTTTAATTGGTCAAACCTTGGGCTGATTTCAGCTGTTCATGGCGCCGAAGTTATAAAATCAAGTGGTTTACCATTGCCCATAGTTCTGGGGTTGATCGTTATATTTGCATCGGTATTAAATTTGTTTGTAGGGTCTGCTAGTGCAAAGTGGGCTTTGCTTGCCCCAGTTTTAGTACCAATGCTGATGCTTCTGGGTGTGAGTCCAGAGGGCGCCACGGCGGCCTATCGAGTCGGAGACAGCGCCACCAATATCATCTCACCACTTATGGTGTATTTTCCACTTGTGCTCATCTTTGCAAAACGCTGGCAATCTAATTTTGGGATAGGGTCGCTAACAGCGATGATGATACCCTATTCGATGTGGATGATGATCACCGGTGTTTTGTTGATGATCCTCTGGATCGCCTTCGGCATTAATCTTGGTCCAGGCGCTCCACTGAAAATACCCTTACCTTAGTTCTTCCCCCAAAACCTTCTATTGCTAAAGAACTAAGCCCGAAGGCTATGAAATAAATGGTAGGCTACCATCATCAAACAGGAGGACAATTTAGCGTTTTCATCTAAATATCTATAAAGAATCATTTATTGGCGATAAATGTTTTTTAACAGAGACCTGGTGTATTTGATTGAGACAATCATGATTCTCAGCGAGAGACATCCTGTTTGGGAGAAAGTCAAAGCGAAATCCTTAGATGATTCTTAACTGCAAAAGGGTAAGATATAAATCGAAGATAAGGGTATTCGTTTAGGTAATGAGACATCAATATTGTAGCCCCGCTTATTTGATACAAGTATGATAACAGCTTACGTTTTGACAGATTTATTTCCTTAGGGTCCTTCTTGAATCGATTGAATTTATCAGGCAGGATTTTAACATCTCTAAAGGGAACGCTTGCAATTGAACAACTCCATAAAATGATAAAAAGAAAATCACTTCTCATCATATGCACAAGTCTAGTTGCATTTTTAGTAATGAGCTTCTGCATACATGAATTACATGCGCAGACATCAAAACCTGAGAAAACAAAAAACAATAACAATAATGAGAAGAGTGATTCCAAAGATTCGAATATTCTAACATTAAAAAAGCTATTCCCTGAAAAATCAGTTTTTGGGCCCTCCGCCTCTCAGACATCATTTTCTCACGAAGGCCGGTATGCTGCATTTCTTTATCGCCCCTATAAAGAACGTCGTCACGGAAATGATTTGTACGTTTATGATTTTAACAAAGACGAAATGAAAAGACTGACCTCGGTATCTCTTATGTCAGAATTTCAGGCTTCTGCTCGCAAAGTTCAGAAAGATCGTATCGAAAAAGCTGAAAAAGCCAAAAAGACGACTTCAAAAGAAACCACTGATAACGGGGAAGAAAAAGAAAGCGAAAAAGACCAACAGAAAAAACCAGATAAAAAGCAAGGCGATATTGTATCAGATAAAGACGCTGATGATGAAAAAGCTCCCAGATATGAGGGAATTCAATCCTTCACTTGGCACCCAGTAAAAAACGAAATACTCTTTATTTCGGGAGGAGATATTTACCACATGAAACTCAATGGATCACCTCCTGAAAGACTCACTCGCACGCAGGATGCAGAACGAAATGTCCAGTATCTACCGGATGGCAAGGGATTCATTTTCATGCGAGGCGAAAAATTGTTTCGCGTCCAAGAAGGACGATCATTAATCGAGCAGATCAGTCCAAAACTAAGCAAAGGCGAATCAATGAGTTCTTTTAGACTGAGTCCAGATGGGACACGAATTTCTCTACAAACGCGAAAAGGTAAGAGCCCATTTTCCAGTGACCGAAAAGTCAAGATTGTCAATTACCGCGGCCGATTTGCTGAAGTTCGAGAATTCAATAGAGTCGTTTCTGATGACCCTATGGTTGAGCAGGAAGTTTTTATCTACCTTTACGACCTTACCAAACATGAAAACGAACGGGCCGAGCTGGAATTAGTGCACACTACCAAGATCAATAGTCCTCGCGATGCTATTTCTGCACCAGAATGGTCACTGGATTCCAAACATATCACATTTGCGACTTTTCATTTTGAGGACGACAATGTTTCGCTCTACACAGCGACTTTTCCAGAGACTGATACGAAAGAGGAAGAGCAAACTCAAATTCCTGAAGACCAGAATCGAGTCAATGAAGATCAAAAGGAACCCGACAGTCCAAAAGAAAACAAAGATGACATCAAAAATCAGCCAAAGAAACTCGCCAAACTCCAATACAGGTTTTTACATTTTGGTGGGCCAAATACTCCACGTTTGATTCAACCTCATTTCCTTGAGGACCCGACAAAGATTCTCTTCGTTAGTGAACAAACTGGATTCAGACACCTACACATACTCGACACTACATATCAAACTGTCACCTCATTGACTGAGGGCAACTTTGAAGTCTACCTTAATGAGGTTTCAAAGGATCGACGATTTGCATTAGTAACCAGCACGAAAAGTAGTCCAGCGCAAACAATGGCTTATAGCATCGATCTTAAAACCAAGGAAATGAACCCTTTAACAGATATTAAAGGAAATTATTCCAACGTTTCCATTAGTCAGGACGGGACAAAGATGCTGGCAAATTATTCAACTTTCGGTAAATTGCGCGAGTTAGTTAGGGTCAACCAAAACGCAAAGAAAAACACATTCAAAACTCTAACAGATTCACACCCTTCCGAAGCCAAAAAAATAACAAAACCGACACCTGAGTTTTTTACTTATAAAAATCGTCATGGACAAAGATTACATGGGACGATTTTCAAACCAAAAGACTGGAAAAAATCTGATAAACGCCCTTGCCTAATTTATGTGTATGGAGGCCCACTTGGCACCCGTCACAGTGTTGTGGACGGAAGTTACAGGTCAGATAGTTACTTTTTTGCTTACTACATGGCGTATGTTCACGGGTATGTCACAGTGACTATCGACCCTCGTGGGCAATCCGGTTATGGGGCATTATTTGAAAAATCAAACTTTAAGCAAGTTGGCAAACCTCAAGTTGAAGACTTGGTCGATGGCACTCGTTTTTTAGTTGAGAATTGTGGAGTGGATGAGAAGAAAATTGGATTGCATGGCTGGAGTTTTGGAGGATTTCAAACCCAGATGTGCTTATATACAGAACCTGATATTTTTGCGATAGGAATAGCTGGCGCAGGGCCAACCGAATGGGAAAATTACAATAAATGGTATTCAACCGGAACTATCGATCGAAGCAAAGAAGGCAAACTTGATCAAAAAGCTTATTCCCTATTACCACTTGCCAAAAATCTCAAAGCTAAACTTCTATTGGTTCATGGCATGGAGGATAGCAATGTCCTTTACCAAGACACTGTGAGGGTCTACAGAGAACTTATTAAGGCGGGCAAAGAGACATTAGTAGAATTATTCCTTGATCCAACTGGAGGCCATGGTCTTGGAGGAGATATAAAGCGCCTTGGTAAATATCGTAAATATGAGGAGTTTTTAATACGCAATCTCGGAAGTTTAAAAAAACCAAAGGGTGAAACAAACAAAATAATGTCCAAGCCCTTTGGCGGGAAACCACATAATATACCAGGGATTATTGAGGCGGAGCACTACGATGAGGGCCCAGCGGGAATCGCCTATAAAGATAACGACAAGGCAAACCAGGGCGCTGAATATCGAAAGGACACGGAAGTCGATATTGAGAAACGAGGCGACGCTTCTAATGGGCATGGAATAGGATGGACATTAAAAGGCGAGTGGTTGCGATACACTGTAAAGGTTGAAAAAGACGGTATTTATAAAGTAACCATGCCTGTTGCTTCTGATAAAATGGGAGGATTATTTCACCTTGAAATAGGAGGCAAAAACCTCACCGGACCAATCAGAGTCCCGGATACGGGTGGTTGGACTATTCTTAGAACCATCACAGCAAAAGGAATAAAGCTGAAAAAAGGTATACACACAATCCGTATTGTGATGGATGAGGAAGGCCCGTCTAATAGCATAGGAGATATTGATTATTTCGAATTTTCATTAATGGATAAATCAGGGCTCTTTTTTGATTAATGCCACGATGACTAACTTTCAGAATTAATGGTCATCATGAAAACTGCAATTTGTTTTATAACTAGGTTTATGATGGTGTTACCCAAAAGGTAATAGAGATATGACAACAAGGTGTTTTAGGTATTTCCTACTCGTTGGGATATTTTTATTTTCACTTAAAATTGAAACTTCCCGGGTTAGCTCTCAGGAAATAAACCCTTCTATTAATGTTAGGCATTTAGAGGCCGGACACGGTTCAACTGTTGAATCATTCTTTAAATCCTTTTGTATCGATTGTCATGGACCACAAAAGAGCAAAGGAAAAATCACATTACATACCCTCAGCGATTCTGATCTTGTCGATGGGAAGAACCTGGAACTCTGGGAAACTATTCTTGAGATTCTTCAAAGCGGAGAAATGCCTCCGGATAATGAGACTCAACCTACAAAAAAAGAACGCGAAAAAATGATCGTTTGGATCAACACCGGCCTCCGTCGTTTCGTAGAAAACAAAGACAAACAAGAATCTCCATCAACAGTCCGCCGACTCACTAATTTTGAATACCAAAATACGATAAGAGACCTCATTGGAATCGATTTAAATCTTATAGACGACCTACCTAAGGATCCTTTTAAACCATACCACTTTAATAATACATCGGAGTTCATGCTACTTGGACCAGAGCAAATCGATCGCTATCTGGAAGTAGCGCGCCGCGTCATGGCTAGCGCCATTGTGGACACGCAGAAACCTGAAACATACAAAACTCGCAGAGAATGGGATAATAATGCATTAGGCAAGGGGTTTGGAGTTGTTTTAAATCGTAACGAAATTGCGATTCATAACTCGCGCCGTGGAACACCGGGTCAAGGCATGAGCGTGACAAAATTTCCAAAAACTGGAGAATTTCGGATTCGCTTCCAAGCCTCAGCTGTTTTCCCAAATGGAGCGACAGAGCTCCCTCTGCGCTTTGTCATGGGTTACAATTTGAATGTCAATAGTTCTACACTGGAAGTTGAGCCGGTTGGTATTGTACCATTGCGCAATACACCTGATAATCCTCAGGTTTATGAATTGCGAGGGCGCATTGAAAATTACCCAGTTCAAAAAGGAAAAGTCCATCGTGGCAGATTGCGTCCTGATTCCCTGACGATAACTCCTCAAAACAATTACGATGATGGCACGCTGAATGATGAAAATCGTTTTTTGTATTGGCCCCGTCAATTGGACATGCCACGAGCGGTAGTCGATTGGATAGAATTTGAGGCTCCTATCACAGATGTTTGGCCACCTGATCACCACACTCGCATTTTATTCGATTCCCATTTGCGTCAAACGAATATCGACGAATATGTGCAGAAGGTAATCAAACGTTTTATGTCTCGCGCATATCGCCGCCCGGCAACTGCAGAGGAAGTAAGTCGGTTTGTAAAGATTTACAATCTGCTTCAAACAGAATTTGAAAGTATTGAAGCCATAATGAGAGAAACCCTAGCCATGGTCTTAGTTACCCCTCAATTTCTTCTTCACACGAAGTCAAATGGTAAAACCATCTCTCAAGCCTATGAAAAAGCTTCTATGCTTTCTTATTTCCTGTGGGGTAGCATGCCTGATGATGAGCTTATCCAATTAGCGTCTCAGGGAGATTTAGAAAATCCTATTATTATAAAAAACCAAGTAAATCGAATGCTGGATGATGCGCGGTCCCACGATTTTATTTCCAACTTCACCAAACAATGGCTAAGCCTGGAAAAAATAAAAACAGTACCAATAAATCGCGATTTATTTCCACGATTTCTTTTTTATGTAGAGGCCGGAGAGCGTGCCGGCACCGAAAAACCATACATACCAACTATTCGCGATCATATGATTAATGAGACGATTCATTTTTTCGAAGAATTAATTAATCGTGATGCCCCTGTATATAATCTTGTGGATTCTGATTTTGCCATGATGAATCAGCCACTCGCAGCTCACTATGGAGTGGATGGAGTTGAAGGGCAGACCATCCGGCCTGTCGATGTGGGGCCCGAGAAACATTTAGGGGGTCTACTGACACAAGGATCCATACTCATTGGTAATAGTACTGGCTCGGCACCACACCCAATTTATCGAGCTGTTTGGCTTCGTGAAGCGATATTAGGAGACGAAGTCAAGGACCCTCCTGCAGAAGTACCCGCTCTTTCGGACTCTGCCGGTGAGTCCGCAGATGAAGCATCAAACATAAAAGATTTATTGGCCAAACATCGAACGGAGGAAAGTTGCCATGACTGCCATATCCGGCTGGACCCATGGGGTATTCCTTTCGAACGTTATAATGCCATAGGTAAATTCCAGCCTTTTGTTCCTGAAGAGGGGACTCGTGTTCGTGGATTTAATAAAGAAAAGGACAAAAACCTCGTTGGATACGAACGATATCTAAAGAAAATAAATACCAAGAAAGTTCAAGCAAGTGCTAGAGTTCCTCAAGGCCCCGAGATCGATGGGATGCGGGAGCTTAAAGAACACCTTATAACAGATCGCATAGATGACATCGCCGAAAATTTAATACGTAAGCTTCTCTCCTATGCAATCGGCCGAGAATTGAATTATCAAGACCGCTTCGAGGTCGAAAAAATCCTCTCTCAATCCAAGGAAAAAGGTTATCTTATAAAGAGTATGATTGTGTCCATTTGTCAAAGCGACCTTGTTTTAGGACAAAATACAAATGAAAAGAAAATCCTGGCACCTCAATAGGCGCGAATTCCTTAAAGGAGGAGGAGTCGCCATCGCATTACCCCTTCTGAATGGGATGGATAAATCCATGGCCACTGGAGTTGAAAAAAGGGGTGATACGAAAGCACCTAAACGAATGCTAGTAAGTTACTTTGCATACGGGGCATACATGCCAGATGGGCCATCAGGTATCCCAGACCCAAAAAAAGACCATCATGAATGGAGTTGGTGGCCCTGCAAACAGGCAGGCCCACTGACCTTCAACAAATCCTCGGAGCCATTTACTTCTTTGAAAGACAACATTTCCTACCTCCGTGGACTAGATCATGCAGGAGGGTGGAAACTTGGAGGGCACAGTTCAGGCGATGTCTTTGCAACTGGAGCAGATATGGTAGGAACTGAGAAAACAAACAGCATTTCCATAGATCAGGTCGCCGCGAACACCCATGGACATAAAACACGCTACCCATCTTTAGTTCTAGGAACAGAGGGCGGAACCGGTTCCTATGGGTCCTGTAAAACGCTATCCCATAGAGGCCCGGGGCGACCCATACCTTCACTTCATAAACCAAATGAAATTTTCAATGGCCTTTTTAATCCATACGCAGGTAAAGGAGTCGACCAAGTCCGTGCAAGTTTGAAGCGTGAAGCAAGTATCCTCGACCTGGTCATGGATCATACACGTAGCTTTAAAAACCGGCTTGGTAAGGACGACAGGTTGAAAGTAGATGAATACCTCGACTCCATAAGAGCTCTGGAGCAAAGAGTGGAGCGCACCAGTAAATGGACCCACAGGGAACTCCCTGATATCGATACTGACCAACTAAATATCCAAGTGTCTCCAAAAGACCCAAAAGAATACATCCGCTGCATGTATGATCTCGTTTTTCTGGCATTTCAAACTGACAGCACCAGATATGCCACCCTTATGCTGGAAAGCGAGCAATCTTCTAACAGCGAAATGTGGAATTACGCAACATATGTGTTGGGATATAAAGGAGCCACACATGATATCGCCCACAAACGTCCAGAAAAATACGCAGGACAATGGGATAAATGGAGAGCTGAGCAGCATGCTTATTTTTTAAAGCGTTTACGAGATACGCCAGAAGGAGATGGAACAATGCTCGACAGGACACTTGTGCTTTGGGGGTCAGCGCACCCACATGCATCACACAGCACCAAAAACTACCCGATTCAAATTGCCGGAGGTAATGAGTTAGGTTTCCGGCATGGGAGTCTTCATGATTTTATCGGAGACAAAAAAGTACCCTTGGCTAATTTATTTGTCTCAATGCTTAATGCCGTTGATGTTCCCGTCGAAAAATTTGCAGACAGCACGGGTGTGATGTCTGATATTTATAGTTAGTTGCTCCAAAGGCTCTGTCAATTAGGCCATAAAAATTATAAATATCATTGAAAAATATAAGGGAATTCAGTGGGCTAAATTTTTTGATGAGCCGCTACAATCGACTTTGTAAACTTACCAGCAGGCAGGATAAAATTCAAAGTAACAAGAATTCCTGGCTAAGATAAATTGATTCATCCATTGAACTTCTCACAAGTTTCGAATCACAAAGGCGTTCATCAATTCTCTTTTGATAATAAGCTCAACCAAAATTGTCGTGTGTTTCGCAAAAGCAAATCTTACGGTATCAGAATCCAGGGACACCTTTCCGACGTTATCATTGTATCCAACTTGTATGGCGTTGGAATTTTGTTCAATTATTGGCTCAGCACGAATACTGATGTCTAATTTATCGCATTCCTTGTTATTAAATCCATCGTGTAATTGAGAAGCGTTACAATACATCGATCTGTAATGTGGGGCAGATTTCGGAACGTGAACTTTTTGAAGTATTTTTTGATAAAATATTCCAGCAAGATGCCCGTCCTCCGGATCATCATCAAAGAATTCAATGAAATAATCTTCTACAGGATTTTCGACATGATCAACCACGCGGACCAAAGTATTTTGATAAGCTCGCTCTTTATCTATTCCAGAACAAATATTTATGAGTTTTTGATTCCAAGCCGCCCAACCCTCTGATGTGACTTGAAGGGCTTGAATATAAAGATTTAAAACCTCTTTATTATTTGGAGTATTTTCACTCTTCATTATAAGTGATTCATGGTTTTCTCCATCAAGAATACCGAATGCGATTTGATGATTTTCGGCTGGCTGGATAAAATTAAGTTTTGGAGATTGTGAATGCGATGAGAAATCAACAATCATTTTGCGTGCATTTAGATTAGCGCTTGAAATTCTGACTACCCCATCGCCACCGCTTTCATTTGCAGCAGCGCGAACACCGCTATTCCCTTTATTTCCCACCAAGACAGTAGCTTTGATGGCATCTTGTCCATACCAAGCATTTTCACAAAAAACATCTTTTTCAGCGAGTTCCCATGTATAAGGCGAACCTAACTCTAATCCATTTAAAAGATGTTTACCCGTTCTAAAACCGTGACCCCACCCCTTTATGATTCTTCCATAAAACGCTCTTCCTTTATGAGCTAGGTGCGAACCAAAATTGGCAGGGGCAAGCATCAACAAATGGTCAATAGGATTATTATCATAGGTATAAAATCGCGTCAGCCACTCCCTAAAAACTAAGGCCCCCGCGCTATGCAATACGACATCTACAGATCTAGATTTTCTCGGGAGTTGCTCGGAAACCCACGCGCTCTCCATCGCTTGGGCTAAATCCTTGTATGTGACTTCATCATGCATCGACAACCAATCAGCTAACTCAATTCGAACCACTTCACGCCCCAAACGGCTCACAAAGAATTCGCCTAAATTTAAAAACGATTCATACGTATCGCTCCATCCATGTATGATTACGAGTGGCCTTGACATTTTTATCTCCAGTTACTGGGTCGTCGGGGTCTGTATCTAAAATCTCTTTTCACTTAATTTAAAAACCATCTAGTATTTGGTTGAACGTTTTCAGACACCGTGAAAATGAATTATCGCTGTCCGAATTTCCGATGTTTAATGACTTATTCGAATTCAAGTGCAAAATATTTCAGATTATTTTGGGGTTTTAAAAGCGAACGATGAAGATAACCGTATTTACAACTAGTGAATTCAAAGCATCACTTGGAGTCATGTAATGTTTCTGTATATTTAATAAGGTGTGATAAAGATCTTCGCGGGAAATTCACTTTGGAGATAAACCACCAAATTCAGCTCATATATTGAGCAAAAGGTTATCAAGGATTATGAGTCAGCCGGCTAAGATGTCCTGGCAAATTCTCAGTCGGAAAATAGAACTGCTACCCTATCGGAGATCGCTCTAATGTGGAGGATGAATAATTGAACGCAGCCCGGGATTGTCCTTTGCAAATGCCACAGCAGAATCAACCCTTTCTAATTGAAATTCTGCACCAATCAATTGATTCCATGGGACAGAGTCCTTCGTATCCAATATACAACGCGTAGCGACAATCAAGTCCTCCGGACGATAATTGTGTACCCCTTTTATCGTCAGGCAGCGTCGAACGATTTGGTCCGGGTCAATTTTCAATGGAGGTGAAGGAAATACAGTACCCGCCAGGACAAGTGTACCGCCTATACGAAGTTGGCCTAATGCCAATTGAGCAGCTTCAGAGGACCCAGCCAATTCGAGAGCTAAGTCAACGCCACGACCAGAAGTCGAAATCTGGATAAAACTCTCTGCTGATTCATCACCGGGTGCGCATACTCTATCAGCACCGAAATCCAAACACCGTTGGTGTCGTTCGCGATTGGGCTCAACAACCAAAACGTGCCCACAGCCCTGGCGTTTGGCTAGGGCAACCGCACTCAACCCTGCATACCCACCGCCCATAACAAGCAGCGTGGATGAGGCATTTATTTTTACCTGACTTTCTCTCAACATAGCTGCTGCAGTCGAAACAGCACAATTGATCGGAGTCGCTATGAAATTATGAATTTCTTCTGGCAGCTTTAGAATTGGAGTTCCTGGACGGAGTATAATGTAACTTGCCATGCCGCCACTTGAATTTGATCCATCCATAGACACGGATTCGTGTCCGTATTTAAAAAGGTTCTCACATTTCTGTGGAATGCCAGTTTTACAATAAAAGCACTTACCGCAGTGAGCATAAATCGCCCAGGTTATTCGATCACCAATAACTATTGTTTCACCACAAATATCCGTTTTGGGAAAATTGTCTCCGGTGGCTACAATGTTCCCAATCATTTCATGACCCAACACTGTGGGTGTGTGCACCGTACGGCGCCCACACATAGTATGCACATCACTGCGACAAATGGCACAATGAGTGATCTTTACCAATGCTTCTTCGCCTTGAGGTCTGGGCCAAGTGGCCTGGCGCACTTCCATGGACTTATCCTGACCATGGTATAATGCAATGGCACCGGAAAATTGCTCATTTGATTCAAAATTCATTCGTTATTGAGTAACCTGAGGAAGTTTCTTCTTAAAATAAATAAGTGCCAATAAAAACGAGCTTATGCCCACTCCCCCGACTACCCAGCATAATTGAGTTAAAAAGGAAAAAGTATCTTCGCCTCCAGGAAGCTTATCTTTGACAAGCATAAGGACAACATATCCCAGATACCCTGTTGAATCTGCAAGATACATCAAATATCCGACATTTCCCTTTTCCGGGGTCACGGCCACGATTCGCTCGAATATTGTGGTGTGAACAAGCACATATGCAAGGTAAAACGCAAGACCAACCAATACCATAAACCAGAATGGCGAGATCCATTTTTGATCGATAGCGATCAAGCTCAGCGGGATTAAAGCTAAGCCTATCATACAGACTAAGAATGCGTGAAAAAGAGCCAGTCGGTTGTTACGATAGAGAGAGAAAATACCGCTGCATATCATTATCCCCAAAGCTATCCACATCTCGGAGGTAGAAAAAATCTCGGGTGTTGTTTTGACTCCTAAACTTTTCCATATTTCAGGTGCAAAATCACCTCTGAGGCTTCTTATCAAAGTTATCAAAAGGTAAGCTGAAATGATGGCAATCAACCCTGGAGCATAGTGCATAAAATAATGTCTCCGGTCGACACCATTCATTTGTCTACGAGCCTGACGCTCGGCCCTGTCAGATTCATCCGGAGGGGGGATTTGATTCAACATCCATAAAAACACGAGTAGTGGAATCATAAAAATAACCCCGGCTAAAAATGGCATCCAGACTTCTACGATTCCTATTTCTATCAACCAAGCGCCCACCGATTTAGTAACTCCATCGGCTAGAACGAAGCTCGCACATAATCCGGCTGCGAGTAATTCAGTCATCCGCCGGCCCTCTAAAAAACCAAGGACTAGTCCAAATACCATGCCCAACATCAGGCCATTGCCAAAAAGAAAAATGACGGATATGGGAGTGGGTGCTACAGCAAACCCAAATAAGCAGGCTAAAGCTATTGAGGTCAGCATTAAAATACCGCGAACCCGCTTCCTTGGAGGCATCTCAGATATAACTTTTATGCCAATGAACTTGGACAGCATATATCCAGAGACCTGGAATATCACCAAAGCAGATTTGAGATCCATTCCAAAGGCTGTCATGCCATTATACGAAGTTGAGGTAAATGGCTTACGAATTCCATACATGCAAAAATAAGCCCCAAAGGCAGCTACGATACACCAGACAGCAAAATGAGAGCCGCGAGAAGAAGAGGAGCCTGAAATGAAGGAAAGGCATCCACCTGATGGCGGAGTTTTTTTCAAATTACTAGACATATTGACTAATGAGCCACGATATCAAAACATCTTTTTTACCAGCGACCAAGTTGCGATTTTATGGCGAGCGATCTTTTGCATCCGAACAAACTCACAATAAAGCAAACTGATTGACCAAAGGTGCTCTACCCATCACACTAAGAAACATGAAAAAAATCCTCCTTTCAGTCACGAGCATTTTGCTTTTTAGCATGACTATGGCAAATGCGGAGAAGCCCAACATTATACTTATTCTTGTCGACGATATGGGGTGGATGGATCTTTCTTGCCAAGGTAGTGATTATTATAAGACTCCGGCTATTGACCAACTGGCTAAACAGGGCATGCGCTTTACCAATGGTTATGCCGCATGTGCTGTTTGTTCCCCTACCCGAGCGGCTGTTCAAACCGGGCGATACCCGCACCGCATAGGTGTGACTGACTGGATTCGTTCACGTTTTCAACGCGGAGGTTTAGGAACACCTGATGCCAACCCAACCAAATATGTTGGAGGAAAAAACCGTAAATTCCTCTGTCCTCCTAATCCATTTTGGATGGAGCATGAGGAAATTACTATAGCCGAAGCATTAAAAGAAGCGGGCTATCAAAGTGGTTATATAGGCAAGTGGCACCTTGGTGATCCTGCATGGTTTCCGGAAGGACAGGGTTATGATGAAAACCGAGGAGGAAATGATTACGGGCAGCCACCAAGTTATTTTGACCCGTATAATCAACCTAATGGAAAACACCATACACTTCGAGAAGGGATTTATAAACTACCGGGCCGTAAACCGGGCGAATTTCTTACACATCGAGAGGCTGACGAAGCAGAAGCACTTATCCGAAAATGGCATACAAATAAGACACCCTTCTTTCTGCAAATTGGCCACTACGCGGTTCATACGCCCATTCAAGCGATTAAAGAAGTGGCAGAACAGTATAAACAAAAGGATAAAACGGATCTTAACGCACGATATGCAGCCATGGTTGAATCTGTGGACGACTCGACGCGCCAAATACTCGATACGCTTGATGAATTGAATATCGACGACAATACAATGATCATATTCACAAGTGATAATGGAGGGTTAGATAGAAACGGTGGCCCTACTGAAAACGCACCACTGCGCAGTGGTAAAGGTTACGCGCACGAAGGAGGTATTCGCGTTCCCTTTATTGTGAGGTGGCCCGGTGTTGTTGCTGGGGATAAGTCAAGTGACTCCCCTGTGTGTTCAATAGACCTTTTCCCGACCATACTTGAATCCGCCGGGGTAAATCTCCCTAAAGACCGCGCGATAGATGGTTTATCGCTTATGAAACATTTGATAACAGGGGGTAAAAACAATCTAAACCGCGATACCCTTTATTGGCATTTCCCACACTACCGTCACAACCCAGGCCCATATAGCATCATCCGCAAAGGCGATTGGAAATTGATCAAATTTTGGACTGGACCATTCGAGTTATACAATCTTTCTGATGATATCGGCGAAGCAAAAAACCTTGCCAAAGAGATGCCTGAAAAAGTTAAAGAACTGGACCTATTATTGCTGTCGCGCCTCAAAGCAGACGGAGCTAATCTCCCGAAAAGAAATCCAAACTACGTAACCAAATAAAATCATAGCAATAAAAGGTTTGGAATTTCATGACTAAATCGTAGTGGGATTGAGATTCAATCCGGTTTCGTAATGACATATCGCTGAGGATGTGCTTGACGAAATCGTCATTTGTGCGGCGTCATACTTTTGTTATTTCTGCTTTTTGAAAAGCGTCCACCAGTAAATGTTTTTCACTTACCCAAGACCATAAAAAAGATTTGATGCGATTTACAAATCATAAATTCCATTATAAGGCATGAAGTAAATGTCTAGCTGATAATCATTCCATTTATGTGATTTTTATAAATATTCAGGCGAGCTCACTTATGAGTAACCAATGGAAGAAATCTTTCGACTGTGTTACAGTCTTTTCTATGGTTCGAGTAACAAAGCTGATGAAAAGTGTTTGTTTAAGGTCGAGTAGATGGGCAGTGCAAGTGCGAGCTACCCTTTTTTTAGGCTTGATGATTTTTCATGCGGAAGCCCAACAAGGCCCTCACCTCGAACCAATCGGGCTCTGGGAATTCAACTCTAATATGGCCATAGATGGAGCCATTTTGGACCAGTTAAATAGTACTCCTCTCGGACTTGTGGGCGCAGCAGAACTAAGCTCCGATGGAGAGGGTCGCACAGGTGAGGTTGATGACAGGTCCTTATTTTTTAAAGATTCAGGAGGAGAAGCCAACCCAACCCATGCACGAGTGACTGCGGACAATCCAGCGGGGAGCCATTTTTTGAACAAATTGAACCAGTCCAATAAGAATGACAAGTTGACTGTCGCATTCTGGCAGCGCTGGAAGTCCGGCTCCGTGTCAAATAGTTCATCTGTCTGGTTTTCTTCACCTTCGTCGGGTGCTGGGAATAGAGGATTTCAAGCGCACCTCCCGTGGGGAAATCAAATCGTCTATTTTGATACATCAGGATGCTGCGGGTCGCCTGAAAAGCGTTTGAACGGCCGAATAGCAGAATTAGACTGGGAAAAGTGGAATCATGTCGTTCTGGTAAAAGATGAAGGGAGCAAACAGGTGTGGGTCAATGGTAAGTTGGTTCTGCATCAAGAATCGGGGGCATTACCTCTTGCTACCGACTGGACATCTATGCATCTTGCCCAATCACCAACAGAGGCAAACGTGGCATTTCATGGTTGGCTTGACGATGTCGCTATTTTTGGTTCCGCCTTACCTCAAAATCAGATTGAAGCGCTGGCAAGCGGGGCGTTACCAAATGAAATTATCGCGTCACCTGAGGAATGGCCACCTGCAATTTCTGAGATTTTCCCTGAAGACAAAACCCGATTTCACCCTGTTGATGATGGATTAAATTTTCATATTAACGTCATGACCCCAAATGAGGTAAGGCCGGATCAAATCCAATTAATACTGAATGAAAAAAATGTTTCCTCTGAACTTGAGTTTGAAGAAGGCCCAGATAAATGGGTAGTCACTTACTCAGAGCCTTTGGTCATCAACAAAGAATATACTGCGAAAATAATTGCATCAGATATTTCGGGTCGTGAGAGCTCACGTATATGGACATTTAATACCCGTGAGCCCCCTCCTTTTTCAAAATTAAAAAATTATGCGATTGGAGCTGAATCTTATATGATGCGCTTCACTAATTCACTTCCTCCTACCGAAAACGGGAATGACGGAAACTACAATACCCACACTGAAAGCACTCGCCGGGCCGTGGGATCTTTTTTTGAAGTGGATTTAGGCGAGGAGCGGGCATTGTACCGTGTACGCGTCGTACCTGCTGATGGATTCCAAAGCAGGATGACACACACAACAGTTCGAATCTATGACGGTAACCATAATTCCATATTCTCCAAACACCTGAGAGACAGTGCGCCAGATTTTGATGTTTTAATGCCTGGCCCCATTTTGGGAAGATATGTTCGAGTTGGATATGAGAACAAAGAACGCTCAGAGCCTGGCACGTTTTGGTATCTCGGTTTAAAAGAACTCGAGACTTATGGCCGACCAGCAGATGAAGTCGGGATACTGGACTTTGGGGCAGACAAGGTGGAGGTTTCTGCCGGAGAGGAGACAACACTCCGGTGGAAGGTAGAAGATATTCGTGGCCTCAAATTATACCCTTCTGATGAAGACCTTTTACCGATGACTCAATCTAATGGCCATGGTGAAATAAATGTCACTCCACTTGAAACTACTGAGTACACATTAGTCGCAAATTTATACGGGGAATCACTCACTCGAAGCGTCACTGTCCAGGTGGACAATCAAAACCTTCCCCCCCGGATAACAGAATTCGTTGCTAACAACCAATTCTCATTGGAGGATGGGTTTGGAAGAAGTTCCGATTGGGTCGAAATTCGCAATCCTAATAACTTGCCGTTAAATCTCGAGGGCTACGGACTCAGTGATGAACTCGCTAATGGAATGAAGTGGGTATTCCCCGGTAATATCACATTGCCACCTCATTCCAATTTGATTATATTTGCATCGGGACGAGATATTTTTGATCCCAAATCAGGGCACTGGCATACCAATTTTGCTTTGAATCAATCCGGGGAGTCACTAGTTTTAACGGATCCAGATGGCTCAACTATTGTAGACCTCATAGAAAATTTCTCAAACCAGGGAGAGGATCTTTCATATGGGCGCAAACTCACTGGCAGTATCGCATTCTTGGAACCAACTCCCGGAAAAATCAACGAAACCCAATCTTACGAAGGCTGGTTGCCATCTGCATCATTCAGCAATTCAAGAGGGTTTTATGAAAACAGCTTCAACCTGGCTCTTAAGCACAATGACCCCGATGCTGAAATTTGGTTTTCAAAGGATGGAAGAAGCCGCATGTCTCTCTATGAAGAGCCATTCGTAATAAGTGGAAATACTTCAGTAAAAGTAGAGGTAAGAAAATCTGGATTTAAATCCCCTCCGTCACAAACTCATACTTATTTATTCATAGAGGATACCTTGCAGTATTCAAATATGAATCAAGGAGAATTGGGTAAGGCTCAAAATATGGAGAAAGCCAGGAAGGGATTGATTGATCTACCGACAATTAATGTTTCAGTTGACCAATTACCCGATGACTGGAATGAACGCCCCGCTTCAGTTGAGATTTTTCTTCCAGGAGAAGAACCCATTTTTGAAAATGCAGGAGTTGAAAGATTCGGTGGTGCATGGACGAATTTTGGAAAAAAGAACTACCGATTGAAATTCCGAGCAAAGTATGGAGCAAAAAAACTGAAGGCCCCTTTGTTTGATGGCTTTGATCTTGGATTCCAGGTAGTTGATCAATTTGATGAGCTTGACCTTAGAGCAGGTGGGCATGATATGTCATCCCGTGGATTTTATATGTCATCCAGATTTAGCGAGGATTCCATGCTGGAAATGGGCAGCCTAAATCCACACGGCAGATTTGTGAATCTCTACTTCAATGGCAATTACTGGGGACAATACCACATGCGGGAAAGACTTACAGATGCTTTTCTAGCAGATTATTTAGGTGGTAAAACGGCAGATTATACAAACGTGCGAGGCAACGATAACAACGGTAGTAGTTTTATTTTAGGAACACCAGACCCAATAAATAGAGAACCGTGGGCAAACGTTTTAAATGCAAAAGGAGATTTTGAAAAAATCCGTGAATGGGTAGACATTCCGCACCTCATTGATTTCATGTTAATGTGGTATTTCGGAAATGCGGAATCGGAGTTTCGGTCAGCTGGCCCGATCCAACCCGGCTCTTCTGGCTTCAAGTTTTGGCTTGGGGATGCGGATGGACATATTCGCGCTCCCGGTGATCGCACGGGCAACTCTGGACCTGCCGGGATTTTTGGCACTCTAGTCAATGAAGGAAACCCAGATTTCATGACACTTTTGGCTGACCGAGCACAGATGCACTTATTCAATGATGGGGCATTGACTCCAAATCGCAATATCCGGCGATTGGAGAGACGCATGGATGAGATAAAAAATAGTTTAGTGACCGAGTCTGCCAGGTGGGGCTATAGAAGTTCAAGCAGCTGGGAAAACGCTGCTCGAAATGCAATCAATAATCTATTCCCTAGTCAGACTCAACAACTGATTTCACGATTGCGTTCACGTGGACTTTTGCCAACGCTAGACGCCCCTGTTTTGTCGCAGCACGGCGGAGTAATTCAAGGCGAAAAAATCGTAAAAATCCAAGCTAGCGGTGGATCTATTTACTATACAATTGACGGAACAGACCCTCGTTTAGCGGGCGGAAAAATCCACCCCGAAGCACTGACATTGGATGGCGGAGAATCATCTGAGGTGATCCAGCCGAATGGTCTTTGGAGATATTTTAATATCGGACAAGCACCTCCTGAAAATTGGACCTCTTTAAATTTTGATTCTACTGAGTGGAAAGCCGGCAAAGCCCCTCTCGGGTATGGAGACCCGGGGATGGCCACAACATTAGATTTTGGTCCGGAGGCCAATAATAAATACAGTGGGTATTATTTTTTAAGAGAATTCCAAATCGATGATTTGGAAGATTTAGATAACATCAATTTAAATCTCATTCGAGACGACGGCGTTGCCATCTATCTCAACGGAGTAGAAATAGTTCGTGATAATTTGCCAGCTGGCTCTTTAGAATACACCACTCGTGCATTGTCAGCTGCTGGAGGTGGCGATGAATCATTAATTAGAGAGTTCAATATCCCGAGGAAATTACTGCGCCTGGGGAAAAACGTATTGGCAGCCGAGGTACATCAAGTATCGGGATCTAGTTCAGATTTGCGATTCGATGCATGGCTTCAGAGCTCCATTTCATTGGAAATTATTTTAAAACCAGGAAACTCGTTCAAAGGACGAGCTTTCGATGGTACAAATTGGAGCGCCTTGACTAAAGCTCAATTCTTTTCAGAAGAGGCAGCTCCTCCATTACCTGGCGAACTTATTATTTCCGAAATTCATTACAACCCTGACGGATCAGATGAGTTTGAGTTTATCGAATTATTAAACTTGAGTGATAAAACATTAGATCTTTCGGGAGTCAGAATGCGTGGCGGAGTAAATTTATTAATAGAGAATGGTACCCGACTATTGCCAAATTCATTTGGTCTAGTTGCTGAAAATGCTGAATCATTTGGACAGAGATATATGACACCAGATTCGGATTACTTTTTTCCTGACATTCAATTAATAGGAGTATGGGACGGACGTCTTAATGATAACGGAGAACTGATCGAGATCTGGGATAAAGAAGGCAGATTGCTCTGTTCGTTGAACTTTGATAACACTCCACCTTGGCCTTTGAGCCCCGATGGAGATGGAAGCTCACTTGAATTACTCGAAACTATTTTCCCATCAATTAACGAGGGAGGAGAATCCGTTATATTATCTGACGCCAGCCTTTGGCGTGCCAGCCGAATATATCATGGATCTCCGGGAAGGGTCGATGATGCTATCAGAGGCGTCGCCGTAAGCCTTAACAAAATTGACCAAAGTGGAAATTACACTATGAGCTGGCCAGCTCAAACTCGACGGGTTTACCGGGTGGAATCCACCTCGGACCTTTCATTATCAAACTGGACCGAAATAAATAGGTTCAACCCTGAGGGCGATAGTATCATCAAGTTCAATTTAAATATCAAACAAGGGCAACCAGAACAATTCTACAGGGTAGTGGTGGAATAAATCACACCGTAATTCGTCGACATGACCACCTTCGGCATCTTATGGGGAAATGGATAAGGATTTTAAATAAAACCTCGGAATAAATGACCTTGCCGAGCAATTGTTTTAAATCTCGACTATCCGCTTTGCCAAGAAACTTTTACTCAGCCCTATTCTCGAAAACCAAAAGGTATCATTGGTTATTTATCTACGAGGTGGACAAGATCCCTATTTTTGCCTTAAGTTGATGGTGAATATCTAATCTGTTCTGGAGCACCACCTTTTAAGTAATAATTATATGAGTGAATTTCTAAAATTTCCGACATCACCTAATTTTGACCATTGGAGATCCCCATCCATTTATAAAATTTATTTAATTTTAGGTTCATTTTTTTACCTTTCAGCAACTTTATTTATTACAAACATCTCGGCACAAGAGAGTAAGGAGCGAGAAGAAGACTCACCAAGCGGTAGCGAAAATATTCTCGCTGGTCACTCATTTCACGGTGAGGCTTTCAATGAAGGACCACGCCAAGGAGCTTACCTCATGGGTGGCACAGGGAATGTGAGCTTTGAAGTGACAACTGATATCGCTCTTGCCCAGCAATTTTTCAATCAAGCAATCGGACAACTTCATGGATTCTGGTATTTGGAAGCAGAACGATCATTCCGTCAGGTCGCCAAACTAGATAATAATTGCGCTATGGCTTACTGGGGAATGGCGATGGCTAATCAAGGTCAGAACGCAAAGCGCGCAGCTGAATTCATAAAAGAAGCTATCAAAAGAAAAGAAGGTGTAACCAGACGGGAACAACTCTGGATAGATGGACTCGATACATACCTGAAAGCCAAAAAGAAAAACGACAAAAATGCCAAACGCGAATATATTCGCCACCTGGAAGAAATAATCCACGAGTTCCCCGACGATATTGAAGCCAAAGCCTTTTTAGCCGTACATTTGTGGCAATTCAATGGAGCTCTTCCCATCTCCAGCCACCAAGCTGTCGATTCAATATTGGATCAAGTGTTCGATTTGAACCCGATGCATCCGGCTCATCATTACCGAATTCATTTATGGGATCGCGAAAAACCCGAGCGAGCTCTAGGTTCTGCTGCACGAGGTGGACAGTCGGGCCCCAGCATCGCGCATCTATGGCACATGCCCGGTCATATCTATTCTCGGTTGAAAAGGTATAGGGATGCCGTCTGGCAGCAAGAGGCCTCATCCCGCGCTGACCATGCCCACATGATGCGGGATCGGGTTCTGCCGGACCAGATCCACAACTACGCCCACAATCAAGAATGGATGACCCGGAACCTTATCCACATTGGCCGGTCTCGCGATGCACTAGCGATAGCCTCCAACCTGGTAGAGCACCCAAGACACCCGAAATACAACACGGCCACTCGACGAGGGCGCAGCGCAGCTTATGGAAGAACCCGCCTTTTCCAAGCACTGGAACGTTTTGAAATGTGGGACCAGCTCATCAAATTGACCGAGACCATGTATCTTGAACCAACTGACATCCAATCAGAGCAAGACAAACGCATCCGCGCCTTAGGAATCGCGTATTTCGAAAAAGGAGAGTCAATTAAGCTCATGGCACAACTCGTGGATTTGCAGGGACGCTTGGCTAAATCTCGAACTGAACAAAAAAATGCAATGGATAAGGCGGTAAAAGATGCTAAGAAGGCCAAAAAACCTCAGACTGAAATAGAAAAGGCAAAGTCGGCCGCAGCAAAGCGATTTGATAACCGGATAAAGTCCCTAAATGATGGAGTAGCTGAACTGAATGCCTATGCAGGACTATTGGTTGGCACTAAAGAAACGGCTGGGACTCTGCTTGATCAAGTCAATGGTATCCCGAAAGATCGACTAGCCAGACTTTACTTAAGAGTGGGAGATCAAGAAAAAGCAGAGCGCCTCGCACGCGAAGCCGTAGATTCTGCTAAGAATGAAGTTCTTCCATTGGCAAACCAAGTCAGCGTTCTCTTTAGCCTTGGAAAGAAAAAACAGGCGAGTGAGGCTTTTGCCAAGTTGCGCGAAATTTCAGGGGACATCGATGATCTGACTCTTCCTCCATTTGAACGTTTGTCAGAGGTTGCCAGGGATCTTGATTTTCCTAAAGATTGGCGCGTGACTAAACCACTATCTTCCGACGTTGGTGTTCGCCCATCACTTGATAGCATAGGACCACTTCGTTACTCACCTTCAAAAGCTCCAAGCTGGAGTTTATCCAATGGCAGTGGAGAGCCCATAACTTTAAAACAATATAAAGGCCAGCCAGTTGTTGTCATTTTTTACCTAGGGCACGGCTGTTTACATTGTATTGAGCAGCTCACTACCTTCGCTCCTAAAACAAATGAGTTTACTGATGCTGGAATTTCATTGGTTGCCATTAGCACGGATGAAGTTAATGAATTGCAAAAATCGATAAAGAACTATCAAGTTGAAATACAGTCGAAATTAACATCCAGTAACGAGAAGGAATCCGTCCCCGGCATTAATGAATTTACAGGTGAGTTCCCCTTCCCGCTTGTTTCAGATTCGGAGCTCAGTATTTTCAAGGCTTACAGAGCTTTTGACGACTTTGAAGAACAACCATTACACGGCACATTTTTGATCGACGGGGACGGTTTAGTCCGTTGGCATGATATTAGTTACGAGCCATTCAACGATCCAGATTTTCTACTTAAAGAATCAAAGCGATTACTTCAATTGCCGATTAAATCAGCAGGTAGTTTCGCTCTCGGTGGTAATGAATCATCTATAATCAAAAATAAATGATCTGGATTGGCAAGAATACGAAATCACTCTTCGAAAAATTTATTCTTAAACGATCTACCCAAATTATTTAGAATTCACCGAGTATAACGGCCGACCCGCGTCAAAGAAGGTTCATTAAAGAAAAGCAACTTACTTTTGCTATTAAAATTGATCGGTCTGTGTAGATTATTTCTTTTTAGTTTGTCAAATTACCACTTGGGCAAATTCTTTTGGTAATCCAGCAAACGATTGGGATGAATTATCTATTGTTATAATTCCGGAAAAAAACAATTTTGAACTCATTGCCATATGCACGAAGAAAGAATTGGAGAAACTCTTCGAACCAAGCACAGAAGGCTTGTAGCCATTTATCGCAATTGGTGCTTGGGCAGAATTGGGAACGGCAGAGATTGAACGTCTGGATTTTATAGATAGATAATTTCCTTGATTGAAGAAATTTAAGTGAAGAAAAAATGCGAGTCCTAAAAAATATTTTATTTCGATTTGCTCGATACGGAGTAATCAAAACCACTTTCATCGCCCTTTTATTCGCTTTTTTCTCAAAGGGTAATGTGAAGGCGGAGGTGGTCGCTGTGGAGGGCGTCCACATTGTTCCCCACACCCAATCTCATGAGATGCGATATCGAAAGCCCACTGATTTTAGCTTGGGCGCTCGCGTCGAAGTATTCCTCAGAAACAAAAGCTCCAAGTCATTATTCATTAAACCTACATTGGATGTTAAACTCAGAGGCAAATCACCCCACCAACACATCAAATCAGACGAATGGGCATGGCACAGCTTTCCCTCGGCCTGGGGTGATGATGGCATGGAGATCCAACCTAATGCCATCACCGTTTGGAGCTGGAATGGAAAACGTGCTGAATGGGGAGTCTCCACCGAAACGGACCTCACTTTAAATTTCGCAGATGGTCAAGGCATTGAAAAACATGACATCAAAATCAAAAAGCCAAGTGCATGGCTATCAGCAGTCACTTTTTTAGGAGAGCCAGAAAACCCTCAACCAGACAGTTTCATTTTTCATATCGTTAATGAATCAACAAAACCGCTAAGAATTCTCGACTGTCGATTGTGGCTACCACAATCCAATGCCAGTTGGAATTCTTTAATTGCTCAACCATGGAACAAGGATTCATTGGAGATATTTCCTAGTGACGGTTGGGTCATTCCAGGAGGTCGTGGAGGTGCCCGGGTATTCACTAGGCCACTGCCTCTCACCTATTGCGCGCTAGAAGTTAAACTTGCTAACGCATCCGGCAAAACAGTATCACTCTGGGCTCACCAAAGAATCAAGCGCGAGGTCTTCGACATAGGCGGTGGCTGGCTCGCTGAAAAACTCGGAAATAAAAATACTCTTCAAGCAGAAGATTACCTGCGCACTTTAGCTCGCATGCACGTTAATGCCGGAATGCATCAGCAAATCGCTGGCTACTCAGGCACTGCGCTTTTTGATCAATACCCACTCAAATATACCAACAAACTTCAACCCATTGAACATTACGATACAGACGAATTACTACCCCATATTCATGCAGTCGAATTTCTGGGTGAGCCACAATATGGAGGCGGAACCCCAGTTCCTCCACAAGAGGTGTGGAAAGCCTTTACACCGTATGCCGAAACAAGACTTCCAACGTCAATAACACACAGTGAAGAACGTATTTGGCGCTTTTACGCCGGCATATCGGATTACCCGCATTACGATGCCTACCGCATCAATGCTCCAGCAGCCGATAGCTGGAAAAGTTATGACCGATGGGGTGGAAAAAGCATTCGTTGGGGAGCACCACTGGAAACAATCGGCACCATGACCCGCTCCCTTCGTGAATTAAATCGACCACGCCCTATCGCCTATTGGTCCCAAGGAGCCCATAGTTGGGGACGCTACTTTGGGCGAAAGCGCAATTCACCTTCTCCAGATGAACTCCGAGCGCAAGCCTATCATGGTTTAGCAGCCAGAATAACCTCACTTTACTGGTTTAATCTCAGTCTTAAATCACTCATCCAATTCAGAGACTTGATCGATCCAATCACTGAAATCAGCCGCCAATCATTAGTAATGGCAAGCTTACTTATCGAAGGCGATGCCTTTGAACACAAAAGAAAAGAGGTCGATGGAAAACCTGACTGGGATCTATCTTCGATTACAGGCCCTGAGGGGGGGGTTTTATTCGCAATCGATCTTGATTACGAAATAAATGACAAAAAAGATCAGTTTGAGTTCAAATCTCGAAAAGGAAACTTTCAATTTAAGTTACCTACCTACCTATTGTCCCCCGTTGAAGTTTTCTCATTAAAAAAGGATCACTTGGCAGACGTAGAATACGAAGTGCGTTCTGACCAAATAATCATTAAGGATGAGGTACACATCGCAGGAATATACCTCATAAGCCCAATCAAAGGTCTAAGGCAACGCATTAACCACCGGTTAATTAAGCTCTTGAATCGCGAACAAAAATTAGAATTCGACCCCGCAGTTAGTGACAAAGACTTTCAAAGCCTAAAAAGCCTACTTTTTGATGACTCCCGGGAAGCTCTGTGAGCTGGTCTCAAAAGTGGTATGCATGATGAGAGTATTAATTGTTGGTGCTTAAGGTAAAAATGGCCACAACTCAACGGATCTACTTCAATAGGCCACAAATTTCAAAGCCATACTAGTAGTAAATAATACCTTAATGCCTAAAGATAAGGTAAAACAATGGCATTAATCATTTAATAATCTTTGCCCTGAAGGCTTTGCAAGACAGATTCTTTCCATTTTCTCAGAGCCCCCCTCATTTTGGAAACTATTTCAGTATTCTGTTGGGATATATTTATTTTCTCAGCTTGGTCATTTTGGATATCGAAGAGTTCAATTTGCCTGTTTGTTGACCCATCAATGACAAGTTTATATTGATTCCCGATTACAGCACACGATCCCATATAGTCGGCTGCTGTGGGGACGTGAATATGAAAATTTTTAAAATCGCGGGTTAACTTTTGACCTGAGTATTTCACTAAAGGAGTGGTTCCTTGCTGTAAACTGGGATTTATCCAAGGTTTTGGTTTCGATGCTCCGGCACCAATGAGCTGAGTATTATACTTCCAGAAAAATATAGGACTTGTACGCTCGGACATATCCCCGTCTATAAGGGAAAGCAAACTGATACCGTCAAGAGGTCGTTTTGGTAAATCAATTTCTGCAATATCACAAAGTGTAGGAAGAAGGTCGCTGGTTACGGCAGCTACATCAGTAGTTCTGGGGCGAGCTATCTTAGCGGGCCACTCCATTACACCAGGCACCCTAATACCTCCTTCATAAACAAACCCCTTTTCCGCTCGCAGAGGGGTTGCCGTACGCCCACTACTCCTCGGATTGCCATTATCACCACAATAAAAAAGGATAGTATTTTTTCTTAGTTCTTTCGATTCCAAATAATCTCTAAGCTTTCCGATTGATCGGTCCATTGCTGTTATCTCGGCGTAACGCTCTCGAAGCACATCCCTCAAGGGACGCTCCGTTGGACGCCCCGTTTTCAATGAAGTAAGCCTAACCTTGCGCTGCGCGTATTCCTCCGGAAGGTCGTCATAAAGTTTTAAATCCTTTTGAAGACCACTATAGGGTTCATGAGGCGAACCATACCAAACTACAGCAAAAAAAGGTTGATCTGCTTCACGTGCTGTCTCAATGAATTTGATAGTCTCATCAATGGTGACTTCTGATCCTTCACCTTTAATAATTTCGGGCGGACGACCGTCACGTGAAAAAGCTGGGTTCATTTCAAAAAAGTTGTCGTGCGAAACGTAATGATGAAACCCCATGGAAGCTGGATTGGTGGGTGACTCCAACTTAACCGGACCGATGTGCCATTTACCAAAGTGGCCACACCGATATCCAGCTTCAGATAAGAGGTGAGCTATGGTGATTTCCTCGGGGCGAATAGACCATCCTGGAGAAAAAGTTCCATAACGATTCGGGTGCCGACCGGTGAGGAAGCTACCTCGGGTTGGCGAACAAGTCGGGTGAGCCGCATAGAAAGCATTGAAACGCAAACCTGTCCTGGCCATTTCGTCTAAAACTGGGGTTTGAACATGCGGATGGCCATTGTAACCGGTCTCACTCCATCCATGGTCATCGCCCATAAGCAAAATAAAATTAGGCGATCTCAAATTCGATGACTTGTGGGATGCATATACATCAATCGCACTTATAACTTGCAAAAAGATGCAGATCACAACCAGTTCCCCCCGTATTTTGAAGATCATGCTGGTGATTATCAACGGACGGCAAAAGACATTCAATCTGAATTTTTCTAATTCAAAATCCTCGGAAGAAGTATTTGTCATTGAGAATATTTCTCAAAAAGCATGACTGTTATGACCAAACTTCTAATTTCTTTTGATTCGCTATGTGCGACCTGAAAAGAATGGCTCATGAAATCGGATTTTGGTATGATTATTTTATCCAAAAATGAAAAAGATTAGTTTATCTCGTCGTTCTTTCATCAACCGCTCGGCACTGACTGCTGGCGCCATGTCATTCCCGTTCGTCTCTGTTCGTAATGTGCTTGGAGCGAACAATCGACTTAATATAGCTGGCATTGGCTGTGGCGGCAAAGGAGCTGTGGATGTTGATCATTGCGGGACGCAAAATATTGTGGCCCTTGTTGATGTTGACCATATTCATGGAGCCAAGTCATTCAATAAATTTCCAAAAGCAAAGCGGTATAAGGACTATCGAGTAATGTTCGACGAAATGACGGATAAGATCGACGCCGTAACTATTTCAACACCTGATCACATGCACTTTCACCCTGCCATGCGAGCAGTTGGCTCTAAAAAACATGTATTTTGCCAAAAACCACTAACTCACACAGTTTGGGAAGCGCGCACGCTCACTCAGGCGGCAAAAGAAGCCGGAGTCTCAACACAAATGGGCAACCAGGGCATATCATCACCAAAAATGAGAAAGGACGCAGAAGTCGTCAAAGCAGGCGCTCTGGGAAAAATAACAGAGATGCATTGCTGGACAAATCGACCAGGTCGCTATTGGAAACAAGGCCTCGAGCGTCCAACTGGTAAACATAACGTTCCGGACCATATCGATTGGGACCTATGGATTGGTTGTGCTCCTTGGCGTCCATACAATCCTGCCTACCATCCTTTTCACTGGAGAGGTTACTGGGATTTTGGAACGGGGGCGATAGGAGATATGGGGTGTCACCTCCTCAATCTGGCTACACTGGCAATGGACATACGTGATCCAGAAAAAATAATCGCTAATGGAATCGGCCAAACAAGTGAAACTGGCCCTACAGAATCCCATATCATTTGGGATTTTCCAAGTCGCCCAGGGCAGCCGGCTTTTAAGTTCCATTGGTACGACGGCGGGCGTAAACCCTCTCAGGATTTATTTTCCGGCACAGAATTTGACGCGAACGGAATCCTCATGATTGGAACGGAAGATACAATGCTCACACATTATAGTGGAGGTGGAAAATTGAGGAGCGGAAGAAATTATAAAGAAATAAATGCTCCTAGAATTTTCGGGGAATGCGAGAACTGGCACCAGTGCCATTACGATGATTGGCTTAACGCCTGCAGAGGTGGAGAGCAAGCTCTTTCAAACTTTGACAAAGCAGGCCCAGTTACCGAAGTGGTTCTCCTTGGCCAAGTCGCTATGCGCGCGGGAAACCCTATTGAATGGGATGCCAAAAATTTAAAAGTCACAAACAATGAAAAGGCCAATCAATATATTTCAACTGAATATAGAAAGGGATGGGAAATCTAACCTCCTGAATATCGCATTATTTCCAAGATGGGATGGATAAAAACTGAACTTTTTTTGAGGCGATGGGTTTTCACTCATCGCTTTTACCTCATTGTCGGAATATTCCTTTAATAAAAATTCGAATTATAAAACTATAAAATACACCAGAGCTCAATTTTGTGGCGCAGACCATAAACAAAAATCCATTTGTGGGGGGATTCCAATTTGAGCCGTCCGTCAAATGCAAAGTGATTGATATATGTTTGGGTTCAGAAATCCCTTCAGGATACTTTGTGAGCGTGGAGGAAACTTTGATTTAATTACGATCCAAAATAACACTGACATAGATTAACGCCGCATAAAAAGACTGGAGCGAACTTATTGTATAAAATTTGAATGGGGTGTAAGCCACCAGAACATCCATCAAGCACCGACTCAATTGGAGAAATTAATGAAAGCGCATAACGGCGCGCGGGTTATTGGTTGCGTAGTCCCAAAGGCCATACCATTGATTGTGGCTTAGCAACAGACCAGTCCATGCCAGGACCAAATAATAATCAGTATCAAAATGTGATACTTTAAAGAATACTATTATGAATGGAGCAAGGTGGTGTATGGGAGTTAAGACCTACACATTCGATGATTAGAAACTTTAAACCAGACGAAGGTGAAGCATCAAAAAATATTGGATTTTGACAAAACATCTAACATCCAAGGACAAGAGGAAAAGGGCAATATCTGTCGACTACACCAAGCCGCACAATTGCCGAAAAAATTATAAATGCAGCATGTTAGTCATACGAATTAATTGGGCCAGACAGAATCAATAACCAATGGTTTAATGCCAGAATAAATTCAACTATGATAAAAAAAATACATTTTGGGCTTATATTGCTGGCTATGGCGAGTTGGATACTTCATGCCAGTGCCGATCAGAAGCAACCCATGGATCCTTTTGTTTTTGGTTATCCAAATCAATTGAGTTATATCCCCGGAGACGAAGTCGCACTTCACCTTTCTAGTAGTGAGCCAGCTGTTAATCTATCTATTGCAAGAGTTGCGGCAGATAAACACATTGTCTTCGAAAAAGAGAAGCTCCCTACTATTGCCCACCCCATACCTGATCGAGCCTCTTCCGATGGCTGTGCCTGGCCAGAGACATATCGCTTTGAAATTCCGGGCCATTGGAAAAGTGGCTACTATCAAGTCGTTTTGTCCACGGCAGGTGAAGTGCCAGCAACGTCGACATTGTTCTTTATTGTCAGGTCATCTAACCCGGGAAAAAATACCAAAATTCTTATCCAGCTCGCAACAAACACATACAATGCTTATACCAACTGGGGCGGACACAGCTTGTATTCGTATCACGATCGGGATGGACTTCAGGGCCACCGAGTTTCATTCGACAGACCCATTCGATCTCAGTTCAGCAATTGGGAACTACCTTTCGTTGCATGGGCAGAATCAAATGGATACGTTCTGGACTATGCAGTCAATAGCGACCTTGAATTCCACCCTGAAATTCTGGATGAATACCAATTAGTAATCAGCGTCGGACATGACGAATACTGGTCTTCTCCAATGCGTGATCATCTCGAAAATTTTATTACTTCCGGAGGAAATGTAGCCTTCTTCAGTGGTAACACCTGTTGTTGGCAAGTGCGAAGCGAAAACAAAGGAAGAGCACTGACCTGCTGGAAGCAAACCTTTCAATTCGATCCTTACTTTCGCACAACAGATCACAAATTTCTCAGCACACTATGGAGCCATCACCTTGTCGATAGGCCAGAGAATACATTGACAGGAGTCGGTTTTCTTTGGGGGGGTTATCACAAAAGCCATGATCAATTCATGGATGGTCTCGGGGCATTTAAAGTTCACCGCCCAGATCATTGGCTATTTAAAAATACAAACCTTGAAAGAGGTGAGTTTTTTGGCGGGGAGAACACAATTGTGGGATACGAATGTGATGGCTGTGAGATCGAATGGAAAGATGGACTCCCCTTTCCTACACATCGAGATGGAACTCCGGAGTCCTTCACCATTCTAGCGACATGCCCAGCAAAGTGGGCTCCGGGTGATAGCTATTGGTATGATCGCTTCCCCAAGGATCGCATCGGGTCTGCCGTTTTCGGCACTTACACTCGTGGTGGCACTGTCGTCACCACGGGAACAACAGATTGGGCACATGGCCTCATGGGTAATGATCCGAAAGTGATCCAAATCACTAAGAACGTATTGGATCAATTGTCTAAACCCGGCAGAAACAAAGAGTAAATTGATGAACCTCGTAGCTTGGCCAAAGACTATCATTCGAAAATTTCAAGCTTGCCATGAAACATTTACAATTAAGAATTGCACTCATGAAATTTGTTCAAATCAGATATAGCTTGTGCCTAATATTACTCGCTTTAGATTTGAACTTTGGATCTCTTTGGGCAGAGCCCCAGTTACCATCGGCGCGTTATTCTATTGATGTTGAAAGGTATAGATTTGGAGACTCGCCAAACTTTTCGGCCCCCTCGTTTAATCCTATTCCCCGGACTAAGGTTGATCGAAACTCATATCTAAAGCAGGTCGATAATTACGCACCAGAAGTTATTGCACAGAATCCCAATCGAGGCATGGCGGGACCACATATTTTTGCTCCGGTGTTGGCTAAATACGTCCAAACAGGAGATAAAAAATGGGGTAGTGCTTGTATTTCGATGTTGAAAGCCTTCCACAAAGAAATGCTGCAACAGGTTGAAAAAAAGAAATGGTTTTGGCAATTCGAACAACCAGCGGCTTTGATTCCAATTTACCGCAAATATCTCATCTCAGGTGGTGCCATGTCCGCGGATGCGAGATGGTTTAGGCGTATGTGGTTGACCTACTGCCGAAACCTGCATGTCTGGGACAGTGAACCCGTGGAGTGGAGAGGAGGATGCCACCGGTCCATGCCCGAAGGGTATGCAAAGGGTCGAGCAGCAACTTGGTATCCAGATATCCCGGAAGCAGAAGAATGGGAAAGATATTCCAAACTTGTTTTTAATGACTTCTGGACTGCGAAGGACGCCCCTCAAAACGATACGGGCTACATGATGGGCCCACTCATTATTCTTATCTGCGGTGGCGACCAATGGGCTGGCGATGATCGCGTTTTTAAGGACCCGGGAATGAAACGTTTGTGGGAACGCCTGCTCGTTGAAATCTCACCTGATGGTTTCATCAATCCATACGGACCCAATGGTGGATGGAATAGCACCGCTGATTATCGAATCGCCATGCTTGAGCGATTAGCTGCAAAAACTGGTGATGGAAGATATCGCTTCGGAGCTCAAAAGCTTTTCAATTATATGTGTTATCAAAGTCGTGATACTCAAAAGCAAGGTCTCGGCGGAGCGTCCCCATGGCTAATCTCCTTAGCTTCTATTTGGACAGACGACAGCATTCAGCCGGTCGAACCGGCGAATGGCTCGCTATGGAATATGCGAGGTGAAGCCATAAGAATTCCGCATACAGACAAACAACTAACTGACAAGCTACTTGGGGGGGCTGACTTTAGAGACAACAGAGGTCATATTTGTTGTAGCTGGTATATGACGGGTAAACAATGGCCCGATAAAATGATCTTGAGAAGCGGTTGGAATCCCGGTGATTTCTTTGGACTTGTAGAACTTCACCCAACAAGCTTTCCTGCTAATCCTGGTGGCATTATGGGATTGAATCGCTGGGGTGCGCCTTTTACTCAAATCGTAACCAGCAAAGGTGCTTCAGTTGAAAACCGGCTACTCATAGAAGACATGAGCGAGGCGGCGCCAAGACGTTACCATCCAGACAAACTTCGCATCGATGAGTTTTGGCGGAGTGGCACAATGCCTGACATTCAGTCCGAGGTGACTTATTTTGAGGATACCCCTCAAGCTACTTTCGCCAGGGTGCGAGTGAAAAATGCTGATGGCCTACCCGTTACCTACGAGAGAGAGTTTATCTTCGCAAAGAATCGTTTTCTTGCTACTCGGGAAATCATCACCTTCGAGGAAAGCTTTGAGGCTCGCTTGTCGCCAATATGGAACACGCATAATATAGGGCCTCAAATTGGAAGCCATTGGGCAAACACATTTATTCATCAGCCTATAGCGAACAATGGAACGCGCAGTATGAAAAGCCCTCCAGTTGACCTTCTTGTCTGGTTTGCTCCTCAGGAAGATTGCGAACTGGAGGTAGTCGACCGCCTTATTGATGACCCAAGAGCGGAAGCTTGTCCCAACCAAGTCCGCTACCAGTGGGAAGGAACACCAAAAAAAGGAGAAAAAAAGGTCTTCACGCAAATATATTACCCGCACCCACCCTACCGATCCCGCTCCAGTTCCAACAATCCAAATCCAAATGCCAAAGCCACTTATGCTAATGAATTGCAGGCTACCGCCCATGCCTCAGGCATCCAAAGCCTCACGGATACTCCCGAAGTTTCCGTGCTGCGCCTTGAACTCTCACCCGGGCAAGTGGAATGGTTACTTTTCAATCAGAAAAAGAAACTCACTCAAATCGGAGGCGTGAGCTCAAATGCTCCATTTCTTTATCTGCCAAATAAAAAATAAAAATAAGTCAGCTTATAATGCTTATTGGAGGGTGAAATTCAGCACCGATTCTAATTCCCAATCCTTGCAAAGGTAGAGACTGCGCTTTCGATTTACTTTTTAAAGATTCAACGCAAACGCCTGTGTCAGCCTGAGATGATGGGAATTTCTGGTGGAATTTTGTGAATTTTGGTGACATAATAGAATTACAACGTTTGAAAAAGTGTTCTCGTGATGGCCAAACCTTACCTTGTATTTTTTGTAATGACTCTCTGCATCTCAGGGTCAAAATTATTCGGTATCGAAGATTCACCAAACCTTGCATCAAACGAGCTCCCGCCCAAAACAGCCGATCTGACTAGATTTTCCGATGAGATCGATCAATTAGTGGCTAACGAATTAATGCGGCTAAATCAGAAAGTCCGACTGGACATCGATGATTATACTTTCTGCCGTCGCCTCTATATTGATGCCATTGGTCGCATCCCAACGATTAACGAACTGGAAAACTTTGTGGCCGACAGCCGATCTGACAAACGGGCTCGACTTATCGATGAGCTATTGGCCTCTAAAGGGTATAATAGCCATTGGTATAACTACTGGGCCGACCTGCTTCGTGTTAAGGATGTGGGAGATAAGCTACATCATTCAGGGAATTTCTCGGAATGGATCAAGGACGCCATAAGGAGTAACAAACCATACAACCAGATGGCACATGAATTAATCAATGCGAGAGGCGAACTCTACAAGCCTGGCAATGGTGCGACTGGATTTTACGCCCGTGAGCCCATGCCTTTGGATCATCTTGCAAACTCGGTTAAAACATTTATGGGCATGAGTATTGAATGTGCACAATGCCACGACCACCCATTTGAGGATTGGTCACAAAAAGATTTCTACAAGTTGGCGGCTTTTGCTTCCAAAACTCATTTACGTGTCGATCCATTACCCAAAGACGAGAGAAAGATTTATGCAAAGGATCGCCAAATATTGAAGCAGAGAGATTTTGATGAATGGATTGTTTATCGCGAATCAATTCGAGTCAAACATGCCGCCATCTATGGAAACGGTACAGGTTATATGCGCCTCCCCCACGACTATCAATACGAGGATGGTAAGCCGCATGAAGTCATCAAAGCAAATGTGCTCTTCGGTAAGATGCCGAAAGTCAACTACCAGATAAACAAAAAGAAACTTGAGTCTCTGCCAAAAAACAATTTCGGGCCAGGGATCAATGCACGTGAGTCCATGGCGGATTGGATGACTTCACCGGAGAATCCTATGTTTACAAAAGCAACTGTAAATCGCTTGTGGCATAAAATTATGGGGACAGAGCTAGTTGGACAGTTAGGTGGGTTAAAATTGGAAGATATGGGAAAACACCCGCTGTTAACCCAAAAGCTAATGGAGATCATGAAGGCCACAAAATACGACACAAAAAAATTTGTGAGTATTCTCTTCAATTCAAAAACATACCAAAGCAAGTCGATCGCTTTATCCCAAGACCACCCAGAATATATTTTTGATGGCCCCGTAGTGAGGCGCCTCCCAGCAGAAGTTCTTGTTGACTCATTTCTAAGCTTAAAGACTGAGACCCCAGACAAATTTGTTGCCACAGAATTTCGTTGGGATGGATTTACACACTTCTATAAAAAATCCCAAAACATGACGGCTAAAGATTTTGTCGACTACTCAATCAAAGGGCCAGGGCGAGGGCGCTTTCAAGCGCGAGAAGAGAGAGAAGCCATGAAACTAAATGGGAATATGGGACCGAGCAATTTATGGCGTGTGTCTACATTTGGTCGCAATTACAGAGGGCATTGGGTAGCGATGTTGATGGGAAAATCTAATCGGGAGCTTATTGATCAGGCTAGTCTGGAACCTGATATCCCTCAAATTTTGTTCATGATGAATGGTCTTGGGATTCCGCAGAACGCATTGATCCATCGCAAACTCAATAGCGCCAGTAATCATGTGAAAAAAATGGAGATATTATGGAAAGCAACTTTAGGTCGATTACCTAAAGACTCCGAAGAACCATTATTCGGCAATGATCCCAAGGATTTGTTATGGGCTTTGCTTAACTCAAATGAATTTCGATTTGCTAAATAAGTCAATGAACAGAAGAGATTTTATTTATCGCGTGGGTTTGACCGGAATGTCGCTACCATTTTTGAATGCGACGAGCGCTCCAAAATACTCAGCAAAGGCCAAATCTGTTATTTATATTTTTTTGAATGGTGGGCTGAGTCAGTATGACAGTTTCAATGTTGAAGTCGATAAACCAGTCCTCGGAAATTCAACTATCATTAAAAGTAATGCCGATGGGGTCAGAGTCAGTCACTACTACCCAAAACTTGCCAAGCAGATGGACAAGCTTCTCGTGCTGAATGCAATGAAGACCAATCAAGGAGCTCACCCTGCGGGAATTTATAAAATGTTAACGAGCTACAATCCACGCTCAACAGTCACTCACCCTGAGTTGGGAGCCTGGGTTAACAAATACAAAACTAGCCAATTAGACAGCCTTCCAAATTTTGTCAGTATTGGAAATGGACGCGCAGGCAGCGCCGGATTCTTGCCCGGACAGTGGGCAGCTCTTCCGGTAAAGGACCCAAACAAAGGGATAGATTTTGTGAATCGAAAAGTTGATTTGGAGGACGAAGCATTTGAAAAGCGCATCAACATTCTCGACTCATTGAATCGGGATTTCCAGGAGAACTTTGGCGACAAAGAAACCCAATCATACATTGATACGTATGCAGGTTCTTTGAAATTCATGAACTCAAACGACATCGATGCCTTTGAGTTGAAAAACGAGAACCCCCAGATTATTGATTTATATAACAAAGACAGTTTTAGTCGAAGCTGCCTCCTTGCCGGACGCCTTGTAGAGCGCGGCGTCCGATTCGTTAAAGTAAACCTGGGGGGATGGGATTATCATAACAGCATCTATTCCAGAATGCCTTCCAATGCCAATAAACTTGATAGTGGTTTGTCTTCGCTACTTACCCACTTGAACGTAAAAGGAATGTTGGATTCTACTTTGGTTGTTGTTTCCACTGAGTTCGGCCGAAAACCGGATGTAAATCCCAACAAAGGACGCGACCACCACCCAGATGGTTTCACCTGTTTGATGGCAGGTGCAGGTGTAAAAGCCGGTCAGATTTATGGAACAACAACCAAGGACGGAAAACATGCCTATGAGAACATTTTGGACGTTACTGATTTCAATGCTTCCATAGCATGGCGACTTGGGATCGACCCCGACTATGAAGAGAATTCCACCAACGGTCGACCATTCCGATTAGCTAATAAAGGGAAAGCTCGTAAAGAATTATTCAGCTGAGCTGGTCAGAGGCATAAGTTGGTAATTTGGAGTGTTTGTATACTCCTGGCTCATTCCAGTAAAAAAACGCGCATTGGTAATCAAAATATTTTCGACTGCGATTATTATAAAAATTTCCACAGTATTCGATCACCAGGTGGGCAAAAAAAATCCTTGGAGAAAGTTTATGATGCTCAGCATCGTTTGCTACATTTATGATTTAAACTCAAGATTTTTTCCGAGAGATCTATCCAAAGCTACTATCTAAAGGATTCAGGCAATACGACTTCATAGATATGGGCATGCCCTGTTCGGTCAGAAGTAAAAACAATTCTTCTCCCATCAGGTGAGAAATTGGGGTGTGGATGAGTATGCTGAGGAGCATAAACTTTTACGGGGCCATCGTCGTATGGGCAATGATCGTTACTCCAATGATCGCCTGCATTGGAAGACCCTGTCGAGCAGACCTCTAGATCTTCGTTATTGGGGAGATCAACCGTAAATAGTTTTAATCCGACATCGGGATCTCGCGTATCTGTGACCATTATTTGACCCGTTCTATCGATCATGGGATGCCAAGCATTGGTTTGAATAACTTTACGCACTTCGCCTGTCAACGCATTGATACCGATTACCCCCTTGGGCCAGTTTACGGTAAGGATCTCCATTGTTCCAGGTCGCCAGGTCTCGTGCACTATCCATTCTTTTTTCTTTTCATCTCTCTTGTAAAGAAGCTTGTCATGCGAGCCATCTCGGCGAACAGTCCAAATTCGAGAGTGATATGGGCCAGCATACCGCAATAAATTGGGATCATCGGGATGAAATTGTGGGTGCCCAATAGAATCCTTTTCGAGGATAATTTCTGATTTTCCAGAACTTGTATCGACAACAAAAAACCGAGCAAGCTCTCCCGATTTTACTGGTATGGCCCACCAACGATCATCACGACTCAAAGTTGTTGTCCCCATGGCGGCACCTACCATCCCTTTTTCTCGAATATTGTCGGTTTCGAAGTGAACCAACTGTTCTTCTTTTAGTGATTGGGTATCGACTCTCCATGCACCTGCTCCTGCGGTGAAGTAGACGAATCGCCCGTCATGTGATGGGTGAATAGACCACTCATTCAAATCGCTGCGATCGGTCAATTGCATTAATTGACCAGAATCCCAATGCATAGCGAATATTTGAGGGATGCCTGTGCGATGAGAAACCAGAATCAGTCGCTGCATTGCATCGTCCCATGCAGGAAGATAATAAAAAGGATGATGATGGATAGAAGGATGAGATGTCAGCTGCCGCACCCGAACTCCATTCGAGGCTTCAGAAAACGCCATCACTTCACTTGAAAATAAAGTCCCTTTACTCATCACAATACCTCATCAGTATTTCAGTATTACTGTGCAAAATGTTAGCTGGAATTCCATCCACAGCACGCATGGTTGACTCAATCTCACCAAAAGGAAAATCTGTTGCAAAATAGACCTGCTTCGGGCCAAAAAATGATAAAGCGGCTTCGACTCCGATGCGCGAACCAAAGGTTGCCGTGTCTGCATGAAATCGATGAAATGCCGAAATTACAGACTCTTTTAATGGAGTGGCCGCAGCATCCATGTCTCCTGGGGCATATCGAGTTCCAAGCGCCTTTAATCCATATTCGAGTCGCCCATCAAGAATAGGAATAGTTCCTCCACCATGGTGGGTGATTATTTTTAAATCCGGAAAACGATCAAACAAACCGGAGAACACCAATCGCCCAGCGCAGACACTCGTTTCATGAGGCCAGCCAAGTGCCCACCAAAGATCGTACTTTGAAATAGTTTCATTGGTATAATCAGCGTGGCGACTCGAACGCAAAGGGTGCAACCAAACTGGGCATTTCATTTCAGCCAAGAATTCAAGAACCGCCATAGGTTCAGGTTGATCTAAAGCCAAACCGTTTATATGAGTATAAACTTGAACGCCGACCGCACCTAATTCGGTGATGACCCGCTGAGCCTCCCTCATTCCGGCTTCCGGGTTATTCATAGGTAGGGAGGCAATGAAACCGGGAAAGCGAGCAGGATCTCTCATGCACCATTCTTTCAAACAATCATTCCCAATGCGGACAAGCTCTGGGGAATAGTTCGGGTCCGCTATACTTTCTGGTGCGGGTGAGGCCAAGCTGAGTAATTGGCGATAGTTATTATATCCGTCGATAATTTTACAGCGTTCGTCGAAATCAGACATGCCAGGCATGACAATAGCACGATCAAACATGACCATGGGTGCGGCCATGTGAGAGAGACACGCCTTTATGTATCGAGGCGGTAAGCAATGATTAAAAATATCAGTCAGAACTTCAGACATTCCCGGAGCATTATCTGACAACTGGATAATCGATAGCTTTCAGCTGATCTCTAATGCTTTGAATACTTTCTGGGGAAAGTGGGCGAATCGGGCGACGGAAATGGGGACTAGGAAACCTACCCATCAACCAGCGCGCAACTTTCATCCGCTGGTGCGCTCCACACCCAGGTTCTCCAAAATTGTAAATAAGCCGTGCAAGAGGGGCGACAACCTCACGGGCTTTGCGGGCACCAGCAAGATCGCCGTCTAATGCCGAGTGAACTGTTTTTACCATGAGCTCTGGAACAAAACCGGCAAACCCTATCAATGCACCGTCGGCTCCTTCTAACAGAGTTGGTAAAAGAAACTCGTCATGACAGGTGACAATAGACACATTTGGTGCAGCAAGTTTTAACTGCTCATAATCAAACAACCAACGAGACATATCCCTTGTCCCCATCTTGATCATGACGACCTCGGGAATCTTGACCATTTCCAACATTTCTTCGAGGGTATATCCAGCTTTTGTCCATGCAGGATACTGGTGGATGATTATTGGGACACCGGCTCCTTCTGCGACATCGCGTATAAAGCCAATTGCAGTTTCTGAGCTTCGACCAAAACGAAGCCAATGATGCGGAGGCATAAGAAGTATAGCATCAGCACCTGCATCGCGGGCAGATTTAGCCATGTCAATAGCCTCGTGCGACCCTTCTGCGGAGACTCCAGTAATTGTCTTTATCGCACGACCAGATTTTGTGCTTACGGCATCTACCGCAGACCTAGCAATAGAAGTGACCTGATCTCTTTCCTTCGGTTTGAGAGACATTATTTCTCCGGTGTGACCATTACATACAACACCATTGATCCCGTCCACAGAGGCCACTTCAGAAATGTATTCAGAGAGCCCCGCTTCATCTATGGATTCATCGTCATGAAAAGGGCACAGTGTCGCCGGATAGACTCCGGACCAAGGTTGTTTTTTCCAATTACTCATTTTTTTAAGGTTAATTTAAGGTGCTATCCAAACGAAGAAAAGAATCAAGGAAACAACCCCAAAACTGCCAACGAAAAATCCGATCACAGACGTTTTTGATGGCTTTGGTATCTCAAATCCAAACTTCGTGAAAAGCATTCCACGGGCAGCAGGCTTGACCCCTTGAGGCAATTTACATGGGGACTCCAAAATTTCCCCGTCCTGAATAGGAGTTCGTGTCAATTGATAGAATCGATCAAGTCGTTCCTTGGGCATTGGTCGGGTGAATAGACTCACCAAAACCCCTGCTGCAGTAGCAGCACTTAAATAGAAAACTATTCCCCATGGTTCATAAATCCCCACTTCACCATTTTCGGTATAAAGCAATCTCAGAGGCTCCGCCAGCGAAAGCCCTTTTACCCATTCGATAAAAAAACTTTGCTCGAGCAACCACCAGGCTGCAAAGCCAAAAACCGTACTCGCCCATGCTCCAATCGTCGTGCAGCCTCGCCATAGTAAGCCGAGCCAAAAAGCAACTCCCATCATAGGTGCAATTTTCAACCAGATCATCAGTCCAGCGATCACATTTGGAAGCCAAAAGGCAAAAAGCATCCCCAAAACTACAATGACCAAGGCAGCAAATCGCCCAACCCAAAGGTAATGTTTTTGGCTGCAACCTGGTCTTTTTGTTCGGTAAATATTTTCGGTAAACAAGGCAGATGCCGCAATCATAAACGAATCACAAGAGCTCATAATCGCGGCAAGAAGTGATGCTATAAAAACTCCAAGCACGCCTATTGGGAGAAATCTATAGGCAACATCGCCATAGACGTTATCCGCGCTGATCTCATCCAACCCGATTCCCTGCTTTTGGTAATAAGCAAGTGCGGCAATACCAGTGAGACACCAAGCTACTGTGCAGACCCGCTTAATGAAGGTACCGCACATGTAACCAACACGGCCCTCATTCTCCGTTTTACCGGCTGCACAATTTCCCATTGCGCTCGGAAAGGCAACGATGCCAACAATGACCTGAATAGACATCATGACGATCCAAAAAATCCCAATTTTTCCGGGAGCAACTAGGGACAATTTTTCAGCATGGTTCGGTTCGAGTATAGTGCGGACTCCTTCAAGTCCGCCTACAGCATTTAGAATGAATGGAAGTAAAATAAATGAAAAGAGCAAGGTCATTACACCCTGCACAAAATCGGTTATGATGGCAGCAGCCAAGCCACCAGCCATCCCGTAAGCGACGAACAAAATGGTGGTAAGAACGATAGCAATGTTGGCGTCGACCAAACCACCAGTGCCTGATTCGATAAGGGCACCCGCACCCTTCATCATAAGTCCCAATTTAGTCACCATGCTTGCAATGCCGACGACAGCAAAGAGCATGGCAAAGCTTCGACCATAGCGTAACTCGTACACATCAGCAGTTGTTGTGGCCCTGAATCGACGCATGATAGGAGCAATGAGCCAATAAAAAGGGGTCATCAATAACCAGAACCACTGAAACCAAATTCCAGATACACCATTGCGGGCAGTCGCAGATGCAACGGTCACGGCCTGATCTGATGCCGTACCAGTCCCAAACGCATGCATCATCATCATCCATTTACCGAAGCGCCTGGGCATAAAGAAATCTTGGGAGCGCTTGATACGGCGTCCAGACCAAATACCTAGGATCGTGACACCTAGTAAATAAATGATCACGACAAGGCCATCAAACCAATGAAGCGAATCGGGCATCGTTATATAATTAGATTGAAGACTTCGAAATTTATATACCAAACAAAAAAATGCAAAGACCAAAAGCCAAAAATATTCCTCAACAAAATTTTTAGAAAAATTTGATCACTTAATAATTCACAGGCAAGAAAACAGCTGATTATTCGACTTATGTTTTCCTTTAATAAATATTCCTTATATTTGATGGAACGCGATGCTTAGAACCGGAATTCTTGAAGATTCCATAAATCTATATTTAGAATAGATCCCGAATCCTTCTGTCTAAAACAATATATATAAATATGGCAATAACTATCGATAGCCACCTGTACCGAATTGTATTGGCCTACTTGCTGATAATGACATTTGTGACAAAACTTGAGTACGTTCATGCTCAGGATGACGTGCCGTGGACAGCACGTCAGGATGTGATAGAAAAGTTTTCCAAACGAAATAAGTTTAACTACATTGAATCCGAAGTTCCCGCTTACTCACTCCCCGACTCACTAAATGCTGCTGATGGATCGGTTGTCAAATCAGCTAAACAGTGGAATGAATTTCGACGAGAGGAAATCCTGAATTTATTTCGCGACCAGGTATACGGCTTCAGGCCTAGCACCAAATACAAACTGTCATTTCAGCAAATAGCTGAGGAGAAGAATGCCGTTGATGGTATTGCGATTGGAAAAAGTATGATAGCAAAAGTAATCATCGGTCAAAGGTCGTATGAATGGCCATTTATCTTATTTTTACCTAAAAAAACTCAGGCTCCGGTCCCGGCCATTATTCATATAAACAATCGATATTTTACTCCGCTAAAAGATGCCGCGACCCGGCATGACCCGTTCTGGTCCGTCCGGCAAATCCTTGAACGAGGTTACGCAACCGCTTCGTTTCACACTTCTCATGTCGATCCCGATAAAAAGAATGGCTACGCAGATGGCATCCGTGCCTTCTTTGCGGAGGGTGATCTACCTACAGACAGCGCCTGGCGAGCTCTTTCCGCTTGGGGTTGGGCAGCTAGCCGTTTATTGGATTATTTCGAAACCACACATGCCATCGATGAAAAAAGGATTGCTGTTGTTGGGCATTCTCGCGGAGGTAAAGCATCTCTTTGGGCCGCTGCTGAAGACGAAAGATTTGCCATTGCATATAGCAATAACTCTGGATGCGGGGGAGCCGCACTTTCTCGTCGAGTCTATGGGGAAACTGTATCCAGAATCACCACCAGTTTTCCATACTGGTTTTGCGCTAACTTTGCAGCTTATGGAGGTAAAGAATATCAATTACCAGTGGACCAGCACCAATTGATCGGGCTCATAGCACCTCGAGGGGTGTACGTGACAAGTGCGGATGAAGACCTCTGGGCTGACCCAAAAGGAGAATATACCTCTATTGTCGAATCAGCGCCTGTCTTCAAATTGCTTGGCAAAAACTCGATCACACAATCAATTATGCCAGCTTTAAATAAGCCACGAATCGTGGGCCAAACTGGATATCACATTCGCACCAAAGAACATGACCTTAAGGACAAAGATTGGGAGTGGTTTCTGAATTTTGCCGATTCACTTTTAAAGTGAGACGAAATGGATATTTTCAGTGGTATCTCAAAAGCGTCCAGGAGAAAGAAACAATATGAAATCGTTCTGATTAATAAAAACAATTCGTAGTTATCGTTTTTGGAACAGGTCCGATAAAATGAAAGCTCGCACAAGATTTTTCAGGCGCAATCCTCCATTGAGCTCTGAATGGACGATGCTTTTGAGCGCTTCCTTGTCGTCTATTGTGATAACTCGTCGCAAAGCGTATGTCGCCAGATGCTCTAAAAATCCCTCTGCAAATTTTTCTTCCTCATCAGCTATCACCTCTTTGAATTGAAATGGTCCGTCAAAGACTTTTCCATTTGCCAATTTACCCGTGGCATCTACAGCTGGATCCTCCCCTGCTCCGTCAGCGACTCGCTCAGTCTCACGCCAGCGCCCGACGGCATCGTAATTCTCAAATGCCAGCCCAAGTGGATCAATTTTTTTATGGCAAGAAATACAATTAGGATCAATGGCATGTGCTTCTAATTTTGCACGGATTGTTTTTTTGGGCTTATTGCCCATGACGGGCTCCAAGGGGTCCACATTGGGAGGTGGCGGAGGAGGGGTTCGCGCAAAAAGCGCTTCTAAAACCCATGCTCCACGATGCACTGGGCGGTGACGGGTTCCATCTGATGTTAAAGATAAAATGGAACCGTGGGTAAGAATCCCCCCCCTTTTCGAGGGGTCCTTAAAATGATGCAGCGCAAATCCCGTTTGCATGGGCTGAGGTAAATCATAATGCACCGCAAGCCTCTGATTTAACATCGTCCAATCCGATTCTATGAATTCACGGATGGGCAAGTTTCGACGAAACATTTCAGAAAAATATCGAGTCGTCTCTTCTATCATACTTTCCTCGAGCCATGGCCCGTATGCCGGATACAAATTTGGATCAGGCTGGAACATTCCAACTCGATGCAGTTGTAGCCATTGTTTTGGAAAAGAATCCAAAAAACGTTCTATTTTTGAGTCCGAAACCATTCTCTCAAATTCACCAGCCAGATTTTCTGGCATATGAAGTTTCCCGCTTTTGGCAGCACTGAACAATTGTTTGTCGGGCATTGAACTCCAGAGTAAATATGAAAGACGATTAGCCAATTCAGTGTCGTTCACCTTCTCTCTATCTTGATCGGGCGAGCCTTCTTCAAGGCAAAAAAAGCTTCTGGAAATCAACATGCTCGCAAGCGCGGTGCGATAAGCGGACTTATAGGGAGCACCAGCCTCCATTTCACTCTCAATCAACTCGACATACTGATCGATCTCAGACGTGGCCACGGGACGCCGCCATGCCCTCTCCGCAAATTGTTTTAAGCAGCTAAGTCTCTCTGCCGAGCTACTCGTTTTTTCAGGGAAAATTTTATTAAGATTTGCTTCTTGATTACCGTCTTGAATGGGCCCCTCAATTTCTACCCAATCCACCAGCAGCAACGGCATAGTTGGTTGCCCATTTTCATCGACAACCTTCGTCCATGGAGAACGGTGGCCTCCAATCAGAGATTTAATTAATTTGTCGGCATCAATCACTTCATTACGAAAGAGAGAGAGCCCGCCATTTGCGTGTTTCATGGTTCGCGCATGATTCCGAATGGTATAAATACCAGAGGGATACAAGCCATCAAATTCCAACGTCGCAGGAGCATTTTCCTCAGCAACGAGGTCGGCACCTGCATAGGATCTTTTATGATAATTATGCCATACGGATAATCTTGGAATACGCCCAGTAAAAGCGGGCAAGCCACTGGCACGCACTCTCAGCAAGTAACGACCTGGATGTTTTATTTCAAATTTCCAACCTTCCCCGAGTTGCAGCAGTTGGCGTTTTCCCGGTCCTACTGATTTTTTTTCAGTGCGGGAAGTTATTTTTTGATCCGGAAAAGCGAGCTCTACAACAGTGTCGGCAGCCTCGAGATAACGCTGGATGTGGGAGGGGGAAAGAGATAGCAAAGCACCGACACGGTCAAATCCTTGCCAACGAGGTTCCTCATTAAAAGCTCCTGGCGCATCTACATCGAAGACGACACCTAAAAGGTCGTATATGGTATGTGCATATTCTTCACGACTGAGACGATATTGTTGGTAGAGTCCGCGCTTAGCCATTCGAATAGCAGAACCTTCACGCACTTTTTGAGTGAGGAATTCTACCACACGCCCAATCTCTGCGGCAGAGGGTTGGGGTTCTTCTGGCGGAGGCATCTCCGCCGATTTGATGCGAAAAGCAACTTCGCTCCACTTTTCAGCTGCGACTGGATCGTGGAAATCGGGTTCCAAGTTATCGATCCTAAATCCACCCTTCTGTTTAGACTCCCCATGACACCTTGAACAATGGGATTGTATGAAACCCTGAGTTGCAGCATCCAGTTCTTCTTCACATTTCACGGCCATGGTGGAATGAAGAATCATTGTTAAGACAGTAAAAAACCCAATGATTAGTCTCTTGGGTCCCAATAAACTAAAACAAAAAAAATTCATGGCAGTCTAAGTTTGGAAGCACGCTCAAAGTCTTCGGGAGTAACCAACCATTCGTCAAACGGGAGCAATACATATGTCCAAGGCCCTTTGAGCCGGACAACTCTTCCCGGACGAAAACCATCAAGCATTTGGGGCACTTTAAGTCTAATTTTAATGCCACTGCTACCACGTGGTGGATTTTCTAAATCAATCCATTCGAGACGTTCACTCGGAACGGCATATTCAGCGTGGAAAGCCCAAGTACGCAATGTCATTTCAGCATCACAAATTTTGTGATGAGTTGTTTTTTTCATTTCTTTGTAAAGCAAAGGATCCATTCCTGAAAACAAGGTAACACTTAACTCACCACCACCCGTATCGTTGTTCTGCACAGAATCTACCCAACCGGGCAAGAAGCGAGATCTAATAAGTCTCAAATGACGCTGCCGCTGTATTTCGCTGAAAGCATCAAAACTTTCTTTGTCTAACCAAACGTCAGTGGTTGCCAAACTTTCAAACGGCCCCCAAGTAAGATTGACCTGAGCCAGTAGCCCGGATTTGACCTGGTCTAAATCGACCAGTTGCCTATCTTTCCAAATCCGGGTTGATGCATCGATATCGAAAAGAGCGGGCTTATTAATGCCACCATCAATGCGGGGCCCCACGGGCTCGACAGAAAGTTTCAAGCGAGGAGCAGGACCGCCGCCCTGTTCCGTCCCGAGAATTTTCCATGATCGACCTTGGCGGGAGTAAAAGGTGGCGTCGTCCTCTAAAAGAATGGCGTGATTGTAACGACCTTCTGGATATTTTTTTAACTGTGCCGCAGTCAATTGCGGAATTGTATCCTCTTCACCTTTCATGGGGAGAAGAAAGCGCCCATGCATATGCGTTCCATTCGGAATGTGACGTATGTCCGCTGGAGCACCGTGATAATAAACCGTACCATATGGCAACATAGCGAAATAATGCCGACGGGGATCCGAGGTAGCATCACCTTTTCTCAGAGCGCCGCGACGATTCATGGGATCCATAAAAACCAAATCACCTGAAAAGTGAATTCCAGCTCCTTCGGGTGGGAATCGGCCAGGAATTGGGGTGTGGTCCCTTACCGACTGAACTGGCAATTTATCATTGCCTATCAAAGAGCCCCCACAAAACACAAAGAAGACAACTACAGCCAAAGACTGCCATTGCCTATAATGAGTTATCCCAAGACGTTTCATGCTACCACTTCAGAGACGACACCATTAGAGTCGGCAAAAGATTCAGCCTGTACGCCCATGCGCTGTGCCATAGTCAAGAGCAGATTACTGAAATGAGCTTTGGGATTAACAGGACTATGATAGTGTCGAATCCCCGAGTTATACCCTTTGAATTCGCCAATTTTTTTATTGTAGTCCACGTGGGCTCCATGCCTCAGGCCCAGCCGTTTTCCACCTGCTAACACCAATGGGAGGCTTGTTGTTCCATGGCTGTTTCCATATGACAATCCACTTCCATATAAGGCCATAGTCGAATCCAAAAGGGGAACCCCTGCATCATCAGTTTCGCTTAACCTTTTTAGAAAATAACCAAACTGCTCCACATTAAAAGTATCGCTGCGCGAAAGCTGATTTAAAAGATCCCTGTCGCCATTGTGATGTGACAGAGAATGGCGGTCACGATTAATACCAATTTCAGGAACAGATGGCCCTGTTCCCTCATTCCCAGTATTGAACGTGACTACGCGTGTCATATCAGTCCGAAAGGCAAGAACGATGATATCGTACATTGTTCGTAAATATTCACCAAGGCGCTTCAGTTCAATATCGCGGTTTAATTTTGAAGCAACATCTTCTTCGATATTTGGTCGGGGGGTTTCTAACCAGGCCTCGGCTCGTTTTGTTCGTATCTCAACCTCACGGGCAGCCATAAGGTATTGGTCCAGCCTGCCCCTGTCCTCATGGCCTAATTGACGTGCGAAGGATTTTGCATCATCGAGAACTAGATCCAACATGCTCTGCTGGCGGCGAAGTCGGCGGCGCTGTTTATCCACGCCGCCCTTGGGTTCGGTGAAAAGCCTTTGAAATACGGTCGCGGGATTCTTTTCGGTGGGAAGAGTTATACCGTCAGCACTGACGGCCATGGGTAGTCCCTGGTTACTGATCTCCAATGATGGGAAGCGCGTTTTAGCCCCAACATGACGAGCCATTAATTGATCAACAGAAATGGTATTGCGATCCGAAGGACCGTGTTTGGCTCCTGTTAACCATGTTTGTGTGGCATTATGAGCTACCCCAAAAGCATTCGGGTGATAAAAACCACTTACAGGTGAAATTAGATGGCGGAAATTTTCCAATGGGCGAAGAATTTTGGAAAACTGGTAGTCCTTCCCGGATTCAGACATCTCATAATCATGAGTATTGACGCCATTTGGGAGATATACAAAAACGCTGCGCCGGGGACGTTCATCGCTCACTGCTGCACGCAGGGGCCGCATGCAATCCAACATTGGCAGCATCATCGATGCGCCAATCCCTCGCAAAAAATGTCGGCGATGAGTAAGCCACCTCTGTGATAAGAAATTTGCCATGGAATTGAGAATCAAAAATAGGTGGAAACCTGCTTTTTGTAAAGACAGTCCACAATGACTTCAAAGCTTCAAATTTAATTCATCATTCACAAAGGGAAGTGTGGAATTATATTTGAGATTTCGTGATCATCACGACTTCAAGACGGGGCCCGTTTTTAATATTGATACTATGTAGAAAATATAGCTCCTTGAAACCTTATTGGATCGAGTTCAAAATGTGTTCATTACAAAAAATAAATTCAGACATTAAAATGAAAAGAATTTTTATAGGATTAGTAGCTTTGTGGATGTTGAGTTCGGCGATAGCAAAAGAACCCGCCCCATTATCCGTATTATTTGTTGCGGGGCCCGACACGCACGGTTGGGGGGCGCATGACCACAATCCAAGCACCGGAGCACTATCGGAGTCACTTAAAGACGCCATGGGTGATGCGGTTCAAATCAATGTGGCATGGAGCAGGTGGCCCGAGGATGACGAATTAGCCAAAGCAGATGTATGTGTCATCTACTCGGATGGTTGGAACCGTAGCGTATTAAAAGGAGATAAGAGGCTTAAACAAATAAGGAATTTTTTAAATGCCGGCAAGGGCGTCTTGCGGATCCATTGGGCCACCGGAAGTGATCCGTCGGAAAAGGAGTATCATCGATCCTTATTTGGTGGAAATATGGAAAGCGATTACTCCGTGCATTCCACACTATGGAATCAAAAATTCTCTCTCGGAGATCACCCTATCACACATGGCATGAAGCCATTCGAACTGGTCGACGAATGCTACTTTCATATGCGCTGGGCCGACGAGGAAAAATCTGGCGTAATCGATATATTGAGTGCAAAACCTGGACCAAAATTCAAAGCTAATTCCGTAACCCCTAAGGCACGTGCATCTTTGGAGCGAGATCTCCCACAAACCGTCGCATGGGTTTACACCCGTCCCAAAGGTGGTCGTACATTCTCATATACTGGTGGTCATTTTCATTGGGATTGGGCTAATGACAACGCACGAAAGATGATACTGAATGCCATTGTTTGGGCGGGAGGTCGAGAAGTTCCCAAAGGTGGGTTAGTCAGCAAACGACCATCAGCCGAGCGTCTTATCAGTTTGATGCAAGAAAGAGGAAACAAAACAAACCCCGACTGGAAAGCGGAAGACTTGCAACCCTTGTTGAATCAATTAAACCAGGAAGGTGAAAAGATCGATTGGAGAAGGCCTCCTTTTTAGCCGAAACAAGCAAAAGGCCGTCATCCGCTGAGGCTACGTTTTATCAAAATTATCGAGACGCTGATGTCTGATTTTTCAGGCCTTTATTTGATCAATCTGTTTAGTAGCAATGCCGATTGGGCGATCCAATGGGATACCAGCACAGGAGAGAAGCGTTGTCAGCAGATCGGCTTGGTTACCTTTGACATTTGAGAGAAGGCGTCCTGTATGAATAGCACCTCCACCTTTTCCTGCGATGATGAAAGGGAGATTTTCGCGTCCGTGCTTGTTACCATCTTCCAATCCTGAACCCCACATCATAATACAATTATCAAGTAGAGTTCCGTCCCCTTCCTTGAGTGAATGCATTTTGTTTACCATGTAGGCGAACTGATCAACATTCAATTTGTTAATCGCGGCTACCTTACGGATTTTTTCCTGATCACTCCCGTAGTGTGTTTGAGAATGGTGTTGGTTAGAGAATCCCAACTCAGGATAAGATGCTCCATTCGGTCTGGATCCTATATAGGTGCTGACGCGAGTCGTGTCAGTTTGGAAGGCAAGGATAGTGAGATCACACATCACTTGCATATATTCACTGCGCTTATCACCCTCAGGGATCTTCACTTCAATGGGAGCAGAATCTGTGGCATGCCGCTTTGACGGGGCAACACCATTTTTCTCGAAAGCGGCTTCTTGTTGGCGCGTTTCGATTGCAGCAATCCGGCGTTCCAGCGAGCGAACGCTATTTAAATATTCGTCGAGCTTTTGTTGGTCGTCTTTGGCAAGGTTCCGACGGAGGTCTCGAGCCCCTCCAAGCACCCGGTCCAGCATCTTGCGGTCCAATGGGTTGGCTTGAGTCACCCTACCTTCTTTTCCTCGTTTACCGAAAAGTCGATTCAATACATTGCGTGGATCCGTCTCAGCCGGCACGGGCTGCGTAGGTGACCGGAAACTACAATAATTATAGTAGCCTTCATGGAGACCTTCCTGGTTTTCTTTCCAGGTCTGGGGCATGGTGGCCAGCTCCAAAGATGGGAGTAAAGTTTGGGCTCCAACATAATTGGCCATGATTTGGTCGGCGGAAATGGAAATTTTAATGCGATCTCTGGAATCAGGATCGGGTAAACGCCCAGTGAGCCAAGTAGATAGTTCTAAAGCGTGCGGTGCCCCATTGAATGGTGTGATTGGCACACCAGAGATTCCTTTCATCATAAGGCACTGATTCATGATTGGTTTCAATGACTGGATGATGGATGGGGATGCTTTGAGAAATTCTTCCTGATTCTCGGGCCAGAATTGATCCATAATGACACCGTGCGGCATATACATAAAGGCCATCCTCACTGGAGGCTTGCCCGAAACCGCGGGGGAGGCCAAAGAGTCCATGAACGGTAGAGACAGAGAGACCCCTACCCCTTTAAGGAAGTTGCGACGATCGAATTTCGATGGCTGATTATTGGTATTCATATTTCTGCTCCTCTTTTGATTAACTATTTTTGAACTCTTCGGTGGGTAAATAAATAACTTGTAATGACTTCAGTAATAATGGTTTTGACACGGAAATCGTCTTGAGCTGCCCGAGTCATCAGGCGGTCGATGATGATTTCATCATAACCTTCCAATTTACGACCAAGTGCGTGCGACATAAGTCTCTCCACAAAATTGCGTGCCAGGTCGACCTCGCGCTTTGCCAAAAGTTGCTTTAATGCTGCTGGGCTTGTGAATGAACTTCCACTTGGGAGTTTCCCCATGGAGTCGATCGCCACACCGGCTTCATTCTTCTCACGCCAGCGGCCGATAGCATCGAAATTCTCAAGCCCGAAACCGATAGGATCCAAAACACGGTGGCAATTAGCACATACAGGATTCTTGGTATGGAGCTCGGTTCGCTGACGAAGCGTCAATCCATCACTACTTATTTCCTCCTGTTCGTCGAGTTCTGGAACATCCGGAGGGGGAGGAGGGACTTGTTCGCCTAGGATTTGTTCCAAAACCCATACCCCTCGACGCACCGGGCTAGTTCGATTCGGAAAAGACGTAGCCGCAAGTGTCGCTGACATGCCGAGGATGCCTCCACGGTTCGGGTTATCCAACGCCACCCGGCGCATCTCAGAGCCCAGTATGGGGGGATCAGGATGCAAGCCGTATAAGTCGGCAAGCGACTCATTCATAAAAGTGTAGTCACTGTCTATAAATTGAGTTATGCGCTGATTCTCATGGATGATATTTTCAAAAAGCAATCGAGGTTCATCAACCATTGCACCTAGCAGTTCAGGCGTTATTTCGGGAAAAAGTTCTGGATCAAAAACCTGGCTCTGCAGGTTATTCACTCGAAGCCACTGTGCGCCGAAGCTATCAAACAAGGCGCGAGCACGAGGATGTTTTAAAAGTCTATCAACTTGCTCCTTTAGGATTTTCGTTTGATGAAGCATCCCCTGGTCGGCAAGTTTTGACAACTCATCATCTGGCGGTGCTGCCCACAAAAGGTATGAAACGCGCGAGGCCAACTGGTGGTCGTCCAGTCTCATGATTTCATCGTTAAACTGGAGATCTGGATTGGGAGTGATGAAGAGAAACTGGGGAGACACAAGAACTGACTTCAGCACCAGCCCCAGCGAATCCGTGTAGTCCATGCCATTGTCCTGGGCAAGATCAAAGACATCGACCAGAACGTCCAGCTCCGTGTCAGAAACTGGTCTGCGAAACGCCTGGCGAGCCAGTTTACCTGCTACACGTCGAGCAGCAAGGCGAGGATCAGCATCTTCCTCGGGATTGTCACCAAAAAGCTGCTTTTGTAGATCAGATTGAGCCTTACCCTTTGGCGCGATAATTTGGTCAACAACGCGATTAGCTAGCTCAAGGAAAAGTTCTGATTGGAGCGGGGATATCGAATTGAGATAGCCTTCACCCACGACTTCATCTGGAAGCAGCTCTGCAATTGAGGGGTCTATCCCATAAAGGTCATGTAATGTGTTGCCATATTCCACTGGCGTTAAGCGACGGATGACAAATGGCCCAGGATTTCTGGGGCTTAAGTATTTAAGCATCCCCATCCACTCAATGAATTGGAGTCTTTCTTCTTCGGTTGGCTTTTTACGAGATTCCTCAGGCGGCATGTCGTGCACCTTCACACTTGCGACGGCCTTCTTCCAATTAAGAAATGCCGTCCCCCGACCAGGAGCCTTGAGCGCCACCTCGAAACTGATATTCGCCTTGGCACGACCGCCTCCATGGCATTTTGTGCAGTATTTTTTCACGAAAGGCCCGACCTGCTCTTTAAAAACTCTTTTGGCTTCAATTCGAAGTTCGGCCTCATCTGCGCCGACCACATCGCCTTGAGCATAGCTGGTTACGACCGGCGACAAGCCAATCACGCAACCGAAGACAGCGGACTTAATGAGATCCATTGTTGATAATCGCGGCGACAGCATTACCACTATCAAACCACAAAAACTGCCGAAATTGAACTAAAAAGAGGAATTGTAATCATAATGGCATGGTCGCATGGATCAAATGATGAGATTACAGGCTTAATCCACAATATGAAGTAGTTTATATAACATTCACTTGACTAAGCAGAATCGATGTGAGAGCTTGCCCGCCAGCTGGAATTCGTGTCTCTGAAAAAGCCCCGTTCACTCCTACTGATACGGGTTTGTAATAACCCAAAAAAAGTCGCCTCGAAGCGCAGATATTTTTCCCTCAAATCCGGTGGTGGAGAAGTAACCATATCTCCGGATTTGAACATAATACATGATAGTAAAAAGAAAGTCGGTTAGTAAAAAGCGCAGAAAACCTTCCCATTCCGACCAGTCAATAAATCCTGACAGCCCCGAACTATACCCGGACGGCAAGATCACGGAATGGCCTGATAGTTGTTCATTCAAACTTTTGATTCCCGAGCTTCAGCATAGCCTTTCGGGTCAGAATTTTAAAGAATCAACACCAGTTCAAAGACAATGCATTCCTATTCTATTAGGCGAGAATGATCTATTAGCAACGGCCCAAACCGGGACCGGCAAAACAGCAGCTTTTATCCTCCCACTCCTGCAAAAAACCTACCAGGCCAGGAATGCCGTCGCAGGCAATTCAGCAAAAAATCTTATTCTTGCGCCAACTCGTGAACTTGCTCTGCAAATACAGCAGGAGCTTAAATCTTTAGGAAGCCATCTCAGATTTCGAGAAACTGTTGTTTACGGCGGCGTTTCTCAAAACCCTCAGGTAAAAGCCATGCGAAGGGGAGTAGATTTTCTGATCGCAACACCTGGTAGGCTATTGGATTTAATGAACCAAGGGCACATCAAATTAGATGCTGTTGAGTCGCTGGTATTGGACGAGGCTGATCGCATGCTGGACATGGGATTCATTCATGATGTTCGGCGAATCATTGCCAAGTTACCAAAAAAGCGAAACGTAGCTCTTTTTTCGGCAACATTTCCAAAAGAAGTCCGAAACTTATCTGATGAATTACTCGAAGATCCCGAACAGATCGTCATTGCACCTGAAAAAATCACCGTTGATCAAATTTCACAGAGCGTCTTTTTCGTCACCGATAAGGGGAAGCATCCACTACTTCTGCATCTTCTTGAGGATCCAAAAGTTAGAAGAGTAATTATCTTCGTCCAAATGAAGCATACAGCCAATAAGCTGGTTGAAAAGCTCGATAGGGCTAACGTCGAATCAATGGCCATTCACGGTAATAAAAGTCAAGCAGCCCGAATTAAAGCGTTGGATCGATTCCGGCGTGGGCAATTGAGCGTTTTAATAGCAACTGATGTTGCCGCAAGGGGAATTGATGTCGAAGGTATCACCCATGTGATCAATTACCAACTCCCAGAGGAGGCCGAAACATACGTTCACAGGATTGGCCGCACGGGTCGCGCCGGCGAATCTGGCAGCGCCCTGTCTTTTTGCTCATCGAAGGATTTGGGGAACCTTAAAAGTATTGAAAGAATGCTTAAGAGGCCAATTCATAAAAATGAAGAGCACCCTTTCCATTGCCCATTAACGGCTCAAATGGCTGATAAGCCTAAAAATGGGACGAAGAAGAAAAATAAAGCCAAACCCCGCAGAAAAAATGCATACGCTCAAGCAAAACCGAGAAGAAAAGGTTCTTCATTGCGGCGTTCAAAGAGCAATTCAAAGTAACCCATAGTGTAAAATAACCAGCCCTGTAGAATTTTCTATCAATGCATTTTCGACCATACTGTTTCAATGATATCAACAAATCCGATCCGTTGTAGGCGGATTTCGTTGCAATTTATCGAAATGCACGTCAGAGTGTTAAAGAATTAAACATGAATTGATTGAAATTCTCTATTTGCGCCGTTTCGAAGGAACTATTTACTGCCACCGATCAAAATTTCACTTATCTATTGCAAAGCTCAAGCGATTCCGCACTATACCTCCTGCTAAAACTGAGTAGGAATATCCGAATAGAAATGCTCATTTTCAAATCGAAGAAACAATTCCTCAAAATGGGAATCAAAAAATAATAAAAATTGAAAAAAATTGGACAAATTAAACTCCATGACTATCTGGTATATGGAACCGGGTTTTGGGGTGTATCAAAAAACCAGCGACCCCATAAGAGCTAAATTTCGATTCTCAGTGAAGACGACAATTTGAAAATTCGGGCGTCTGATGAAAAGTTCGGATCAAATTAAATTGCAATCAACAATACTTTTACTTCAATATCGATACATAAAAAAACAACTACATATTAAAATACAAATACAAATACAATTATGAACAAAGGAACAGTAAAATGGTTTGACTCAGAAAAAGGCTACGGTTTCATTACTCCAGATGACGGCGGAAAAGACCTATTCGTGCATCATTCTGAAATTAAAAGTGACGGAAACTTTGCAACATTAGATGACGGTCAACCCGTAGAATTCGAAATCGGACAAGGGCAAAAAGGACCGTGCGCGACTAACGTTGTTGGTTGCTAATCCAATCAAATCAGTAATTAATTTAAAAAGCAGGCTGTTCACTCACTTAGTGAACGGCCTGCTTTGTTTTGTATATATGAAATAGCAAAGATATGATCCACATTTTGCTGTAGTTTCAGGTTCCCGGTTTTCCTCAAAACTCCCCATCAGATCTTGGAAACTTTTCAAATCTATGCCTCTCAATTTAATGAAGGCTCCCCTATTTCCCCGCTTCAACAAGCGATTATCAACAAATCTATTTTCAATCATGCGATTAGAATAAGAGGACAAAAGTTCCGCGACTGGGACTTGAATGGGTATTCGATCCGGATCCTGTTAACCCTGATTTTGAAAGTAGAAAATTTCATAGCTAATGCCATAAAATCACCAGTATCGGAATTCACTCCCGGGAAGACTTAAAAAAATCTATGGGATGGATTTAAGATTTCATCTGTTCCATTGAGAAACTAGGTGGTCATTAGAGGAGGCGGGGATTTTTGAAAAGGACATAAATCTTATTAATATGGTTATGTCTAAAAAAGCGAAATAATAAATTTTACTTCGCTGTTGTGACCTTCTCATAATAAGCAGATGACCTCTTCTAGTTATTATCTTTTTATTTTTGATTGAGTCGTTTTGTTAACACAAAACGACTCAATCTCTTTGGGCCAGTTTTTCAGGTCATGGCCAGGAAGATCAATTATAAAATATTTTGGTTATAACGAAAATGACGACCCCAATCGCCATCATTATGGTGAGGAACTTCTTCGCAGTTTCCTTTTGTTCCTGGGTTTCCGGCCGCAAACAATGACCAGATCCATCAAAATATTTCTCATTCATCAACATAGCCAAATCATACGTAGTCCAGATACCGCATCCGCCGCACGTCAAGGCTTTCGCAAATCCTAGTCCTATATTTCCGGAGTAAAATCGATCCACTCCTAAATGCCCCAAAAAAAACGAGAGATAAAATGTTGTCTGCCAATCTTTACCTGGTGGGCTGGCTCGATTTTTTTTGATCGAAGAAGTTCGGGCTGATGGTCTATACCGTTGTTTTGAAATGTCGGAACTAGCTGAAGGAGGTGAGAATCTGCCTGTCTCTCTCGTTTTGGGAAAGCTGTTTCCGGTTTTTACCCTTTCATCAGGATTTATTAGCGTCATGAGCTGCTGACAATGTGGACATTCCGTTGAAATACCAGCGGACGATTTGGGAACTTCTACGCGCCCACCGCACGATTCGCAGGCACATTTAAAGGTTTCTTCATTCATATCAATAATTGTAAATAATTTTTATAAACGGATTACTCGTGTTTCAGATTGGGATGAGTTTCTGTTGCTAGTGAGGTGCCAAATGGCAAAAAGGTGGAAACGGTAAATTACGAAGTATGGTGTACCCAATGACTGTAATAACCACAGCTGGCGTAAAATACTGGATTTGGTCGCGCATCTCCCGCTTCGGATCGGATAACAAAAGAAGACGAAGTTTTTTTTTCGCAATCAAAGCCAAAAGGAACAGAGGTCCAACTATTATCAGTAGGGGGTTGTATGAAATACTTTCAGCTAACTGACCATTAAGTAAAGCATGTACAGCTCTCAACCCTCCGCATCCCGCGCAATGGAATCCGGTCAGTGAATGAAAAAGACAAACTGGGTAAAAACGAGACGTGCTTGGATTATAAAAATATAGAACGAGCAGTATTCCTACAGCGATAAGTAACAAAGGTGCAATTAGACATCTGCAGCTCCTCATGACGCCTAAGAATTTGTGGAAGTAATCACAATCCCGCTATTATAAAATCATGCTTAATTTGTAATTTACACGTATACTTTTGTGAGTTCTTGGCTTATTGAGAACAGAGCCATTAGAATAACTTTCTAGTCCTATTGTGCAGCTCAAATCGTGTTCGTAAGATTTTCAATCTCTCAGTTCAATTTTATGCTTATCTGGATAAAAGAATACGAAAATTGTGTATGCGGTTAGGAGCTTGATATGAATGCACTACCAAGAAGTGCCGATGCGATACAAAATAAAATCAATTAACTTAACGCCTTTTGAAAAAACGTTCGATTACAAAAAAAATTGTTTTTTGTAATAGTTCAAACAGCTTTTTTGACTTAAATTTATCGCAAGTCCTTTTTTTACACGGTGTAGTAGAGGAGAAATTTTTCTTAGATAACGAAACAATTAAAGAAAGACAATTAAATGAAATGGTTATTTAGTTTCAGCGGTAGAGCAGGTAGAGGAGAATGGTGGAAACTTAATATTATCTTTTGGGTTTTGGCTATTATTTCCGGTAGTATCGATGGATCCATGGCCCCTGCTGATGATCCATCTGCCTTACCAATACCTTGGGTTGGGACCTTGGTAGGTTTGATAATAATCATACCTAATATAGCATTAAATGTGCGCCGCTGGCACGATCGGAACAAATCTGGATGGTGGATGCTAATTATTCTTATTCCTGTCATTGGAATTATTTGGTGGTTTATAGAATGCGGATTCCTACCAGCTAAAGAAGAGGGAAATAATTACTAATTGCTTCAGGTTTATCTCTAAAAAACCATCTCATCGAAGCCCTTCTCCCAACGAAAGGGTTTTGTATTTTGAATATCCCCCGCAACACTTTATCAAAATATCAATCTTAACGGGTGTGAGAGGTTTTTGGGTTGATGTCAAAAGACGTTAATACGGACAATATAATAGGTATTGTAAAGGGTTACCCAATACTCATTCACATTCAATTCACTTTATATATCGACTATCTAAAAGAGGAGTGAATACGCTAATATAAAGTAAACTGGACAAGTGAATGGCCTAGCCTATTCAGGGTAAAGTATGGTAGCACTCCAGTCTGAACCCATCACTGGAATACCGATAAGTTCAGCAGTGTTTTGTAGATCGCTTGTAGATCAGAGCAAGCACCTACAAGAAATCTTGAAAGCTCCTTTTCTTTTACGCTTTTGAGACGGGGTTACGAAATCGGTTGTAAAATATTTTAATATTTTCGAATACGTTGGCTCTGAGCTCTGTTTCATTTTCGAAAATGCGACCTCTAACAAATGAGCATTTGTAACATCCATAAAATGACTCCATCGATGCATTATCGTGGCAATTGCCTTTGACGCTCATACTCGCTTTGATCCCAAATCCCCATAACTTCCCTTGGTATTTGTCAGCCGCATAGATGCTGCCACGATCGCAGTGATGTATAAGTCCAGCCAATGAATGTTTGCCTCGTATCATGACCGCTCACCACAATGCCTGACTCACCAGCTCGGTATCTTTAAGTGATGAGACAATCCACCCTATAATCCGCCTACTTAACAAATCCATGACTTTGGCCAAGTAACTTCAAACTTCTTAAAATCCCAGGTAGGTTGTATCAGCTACCCAGATTTCATCACATTGACTTGGAGCTTCTAGCTCTATCAAAAGATTTGGTGAGTATCCGAATTCATGATTACTATTGGCTCCCAGTGGTTTAAAGCCTTTCTTTTGAATGCCTTCAATTCCCAGTTCTTTCATCAATCGCAACGTTTGGTCTCGTCCGCATTCTAAATTTTATTCTCCGATGTGATGACATATTGGCCGGTGCCCATAACACCCTTTTGCTTGCTTGTGAAGTTCTTGAATACGAATCTCATGAGCTGGGTATTCAAGTTCCCGCGGGCTTTGTTCACGTTCGGACCAATCATAATATCCACTCCGACTTATTCCAGAGCAGTCGCAGATCTCAACTATACTAAATTGAGTGCAATTTTGGCTGATGAATTCATACTTTATCAATCTTCCTTGATGAAGTTATATGTGCCCTACTCCATCGGCCATGAGAAGCACAGTTGCACTTTTGCTAACGTCATTCATTTTAGGTCTTTACCACAGTTTACTCCACGAGTGCTTCTTCACTTTCTTGCACTTCCCCCGGACCAGTAGTTACTATCACCAAGTTTTGCCTATTTACGAAAAAACCACCTAGCCCTCCGGACTCATATTATGAACTTTCTGTAAATTTGGCTGGTAGCTGATATCGAGCAAAATTGTGATTTGGATCACGTTGTAATTATATGTTCTCGTTGCATGATTGACAACTTAGTGTCCAACCTTAACTCTGCACCTGTCTTCGGGGCTAGATGGCACAACCTAAAAAAGTTATCGTAATCTTTCGTTACTCAGTTTTCACTACTCGTTTTACGCTCTTAAAAAAGTCTCAAAAATCTATCAGGTTGGTTAAAGATTATAGATACTGAAATCATTCCGCTTCGGGGCTGGAAGCCGGTGGTTCCGCACCGGCTTGTTCGGGAGCTGGGTTGAGTGGGACCAAGGCAGAAGCATGGCGCTCGATATCTCGAGTAATGAGGCCATCGATCCCCAGCGCTCCGCAGCTATGCAAGGCAAGAAGGGCCATGTTGGTGCCGGCCTGGGTAATGTAGTGCCGGCCGTCACGGCGGGGAGAGTGAGTGAACCAACGGCCACTTTGACGCTGATTTGCCTTAAGCCACTTGATACCACGGACAATGCCGGGATCCTCCTTCGATACACCAGCCTGACGCAAAGCGTACAAGCCCAGGGCTGTGGCATAGCCGTCACTGGTTTGGTGGTGGGGCTTCTCATCTTCACGCTGCCACTGCGCATCGCCGAGCTGCGCCAAGACCCAGCCTCCATCCTCTTGCTGCAGCTTACGAAGCGACTTGACCCACCTCTGTTGCTGCTCGACCGTGGCCAATTCGGGAGCGTGCCTTGCTGCCCAGAGCATCATGGCTTGCTGATGCGGGGCGGTGGGCGCGTTGGCCTTGAGATACTGGTGGAGCTTCTTCTCGGCTTCCATGGCGGTTGGCTGGCTTCGATATTCGATTGGCGCCATGGCTAGAGCAATGGTGGCTAGGGTGACACCAAAATGATCATCCACTTCAAACGGACCCCAATGGCACTTAAGCCAGTCCTCCCAAGCGCCAGATGGATTCTGTTTCGACCAAATATAGTCCAGCGCACGGACTGTTTGAGCATGCAGCTTCTTATCCGTAGTCATCTCGCTAATCGCCAGAAAACTGGCACCCGCGACAATGCCCTCAATAGCCCCGCGTTGACCGCGAGGCTTGGCCTTGCCCGAAATGTATGATGTCAGGTAGTCACGGGTGAATTTTTGATTACTGATAAGTACCTGTGAGTTTGGTGTGATCTGGGCACCTGCGACAAGGTGTAAACCGTTTGTATGGCAAGTGACACAACGCCGCCTTTCTTGCCATTTGCTAACTGACCGCTCGATAAAATCGATGGCCATTTCGGCAGAGTACGCCGACCGGGCTTCATCTGGGCGATTCCTGGTGACACCATCGGATTGCCCACGCAAATTCCCAGTCGTGCAAATAAAAATGAAGATCGTGATTATGCCAAACCAATTCATCCCCAGAAATCTATACTAAATCGGGCTTAATGAAAATTCCGGAAAGGAACGATTTCGTAGCTTATGAAATGATAGCAATTTTTCATCGAACGACAAAATGTGGCAATGACTATCGAGCGAAGCGTAACCAGCATTGGCTTAACTGGATTGTTCTGCTTGTTTGTTTTCATTCATAAATATTTGTGGAATAAAGAATATCCGCGAATCGCTTCCATGGGTTCTCTGGCTTTTTGTAAACTCACCGTCAAATTCGTCCGTAGCCATTAAAGTCCCGTCGCGAGGAGATTCTCGCAGAGCCCTCTTTCTCGTCCAATATATCTTTCTAGAAACCCATTAACTTATGAGTTTATTACCATCACATCATACCAAACTTCTGTGGGATACGGATTGGCCGTTGTTTATCAATATACGGTCGATGGCTTAGAGCTTAAAAGTGATGTATTCCAATTTGGATACAACGCGACCCTGGGCCGTTCCTCAGCAAAAGAATTACTTAAAAACTACCCAATGGATATGGAGGTCGAGGTGTTTTACAATCCTCAAAATCCGAAAATATCCGCTCTGGTAACCGGGGTTGGTAGAGAGGCCCTCTATTTTATGTATATTGGGAGAGCTTTAATTATCGGGGGGGCTGATTGCAGTAATTAGAAATAACAGAAAAAAAGCAGGCCTTGACAAAAATACATAATGAAGTTCGCGCTCCTCTGCATAACAATATAGGGTCCTATTATTGCTACGGCACCTACGGGGCTTCGGGCTCCGCACCTAGCACCTGCAAGCCTCCACTGCTCATCCTACTCTAGCTCAGCACTCTATCTCATAAGTAGACTGGAACTTGGGCTAAGCGGAATCCGTAGTCGGTGGTGACAGCACCCGTCCGGGACGAACTTGTCGCGGTTCGCCGACCGACAATCCTAAGACAGGGTTATTTAAAGTTCTCATAGACAGCTTTTGAAAACTTTTCAAAAAGTGACACTGTTGAGTGGTGATTAAATGGTAAATGCTGGCTGTAAATACTAGCAGCTACGCCCGATTTATGGTCAATGTAAAAGTAAGTGTTACGATACCCCCCCCAAACCAAAGCGCCCTTTTTTCTTCCATACGCCTCAGGAGTATTGTCGATTAGTGTAGCTAGCCCCCATTTTGAGTCTTTGTCCATGATTCCGTTGAAATTGCAACAAGTAGCAGGATCATAGTGCCATCCTTCTGGGTTAAGACTGATATCTCCAACATGATTCTGCATCATAAGTTCAACCGTCTCTTTTTTCAAAATCCTACTTCCTTTGAAGCTCCCATAATTGAGAACGCACTGAAGTATTTTAGTGAAATCACTAGGAGTCGAAAACAGCCCTCCGCCACCACTGAAATTCGTCACCACCTCTTTTGGGTATCTGCTAGGAGATACCTCATCTCCATCTATCTCGACTAAGGGTCCTTTTCCGTCTTTGCCACGGTTACCCATTGAAACGATTCTTTTAAATTCCTTTTGAGGAACGTTGAAATAAGTGTTTTCAACGCCAAGCGGGTTGAAAATGTTTTTCTCAAAATACATCTCTAGGCTCATACCTGAGATCTTCTCGACAAGTTTCCCTGCCCAATCAGTATTTGTCCCATAAAGATACTTACTACCACTTTCAAATTGCCTTGGGAAATCTTCATATTCCCATTTTGAAGGATCAAATTCGCCTGACAACTTGTAGGTTTTATTTGGATAACCAAAGCCTGCCGTATGAGTTAATAAGTGCATTAATGTAATGCCTACTGTTGCCTCTACCAATTCGCCATTGGGAAGCATAATTGGTATCCTTGCCATTTCGGGAAGTAACTCCGACAAGTCCTGATCCAAATGAACCTCTCCCTGCTCCACTAGCTGCATCGCAGCAATACTGGTCACAATTTTGGTCATAGAATGAATTCTAAAAATGCTAGCAGTCGAAACTGGGAGGGTTTCGTTCCAATTTATGTTGCCGTATGAATATTCCACAAGTTGCCCGTTGGAATTTACCGCAACCGCAACAACTGCAGGTAGATCAGAATCCTGCATCGCACTTTCCATAACCTCCCTGACTGCCTTATTAGTTTTTTCAGCACTGGGGGATGCAGATGCAAAATTTATTACGACTGACATTAATAAAAATTTTAGAGATTTCATTTTTAGCGGTGATGAATTAGTGTAATAGAATAATTGGTTTGCGGCGAAACAATTGCTACTTTCCTTTGTGGCAGGAGTTCACCAATATGACTACCCGAAAGTAATATCTGAATCAATAATGTTCGTTCAAGTCAAAGCCCCCCTGTATAAAGTTTTGCCATCGGCTTTTTTGGGATCTCTCATTTTCATCGTTTTCCTGTATTATTTACCAAATTTCAATACCAGAAATCATTACAAAAAAAGTTCTTCAGTCATAATTAGATTTTTATGTTCTCATGACTGATAACAATTGAAAGAGCCCCTTCTAACATCGCCCTTGCCGTTGATGAAACTTGAAATAAATGTTTGTGAATCATTGCGTCTTTGGCATTTTTATCAATACATGAACGGCTATAATCCTCGAATGCAACCAGATTGGAAATAATTTGTCCAAGATGTTGGGGACACTCGCAATCAATCGAACTTGTGATTTGTGATAAGATGGCGAGTTCCCTGTTAGTATATAATCTTTCTCTAGGAGTCTTATCTTCTTCATAGACTTCTACGCCTTCAACACCCTTCCTGAATTCCTCATCAAATTTTTCCAATAACGTTTTTAAGTAATAAATATTTATCGGAGTCAGTATAGTGAACACGTTCTCATAACCATCCAATTCTTCAGTGGTGGAACTATTTGAAAAAGAATATAAAAGCACATACTTGGTTTTGGTGTTTGCGTTGTTACCAAATAGGAGTGTTTTATATTTCGTCAAATCTATAAAGGGAGCATCTACAATAATTATATCGTGCTGAGATGCTTTTTCATTTGTCAAATCTTCCAGTTCCCCATTGAAAACTTCAAATACATATCCAAAATCCGTTGAGTTGATAATGTCGATCAGGCGGTATGTGTAGTGTTGACCGATTAGTAGGATGCTTTGGCCTTTATGGCTGTTTCTTTCAAACAATTCTTTATCATTCTCACCAGTTTGTTTTTTAGTTAATGCAATCAGTTCGTCGTTTGATATTCGGGCGATGTCACCAATCTTGTGGCCTTGATCAATCAGCAGTTTAAGTATACTGAGTTTTTTGACATCGCCTTTGGAATACCTTCTGCGCCCTCCCTCAGTCCGGATTGATTGAACGACTCCATATCGATTTTCCCATGCTCTGATATTGGCTGATGGTATTCCTAAGGTTTTGCTGACAATCGAAATGTCAGATGTAGACGAAAGTTTATTTTGTTCTTCACTCATACTTTCTTTTTGTTCAAGTTTCTAACAATCTTAGTTGAACATTATGGAATTTCCCAAGAAATTCAACTATTCTGTGCAATAAAATTTGCACATCTCCACTATTGTTCAATATTGTATATGATTTATTGAACATACAAACTTGAACAACTATTTATAAAATGAATGAAATAGCAACTTATGATGGAGGTTTATCCATACAAGCAATCACCCAATATCTATTTTGGATCGGCACGGTGGCCATGGGAAGCGCAACCGTTTTTTTCTTTCTGGAAAGATCAAATGTCGCTTCGAGGTATAGGAGCTCGATGACAGTAGCCGGACTAGTCACAGGAGTGGCTTGTTTCCACTACTACCGGATGGCCGGCATATACGCAGCGGGGGATTTCCCTACTGCCTACAGATATATTGACTGGATAATCACAACTCCACTGATGTTAATAAAATTCCCATTACTTCTGGGAATTGCTAAGGGAGCCAAAAAGTTTCTCACGCCGCTGATAACGTTAGACATAGCGATGATCGTCACTGCTTATGTTGCCGAGGTGTCGCCGATAGGTGGGATGAGCTGGTGGACATTTTTCATAGCGGCGTGTTTATTTGAGGCAGGGATTGTTTTCCTCCTGTTCGTCAAAATGGGCAAATCCATACAAGAATCACCCGCACCAATTGCAAAGTCATTAAAATTAATGAGGAACTTCATCTTTATTGGATGGATTATCTATCCTGTCGGATTTTTGATGGCACTTGCAGGATCAACCGGAGGTGATTTTAGAGAAATTTTCTACAATATTGCTGATGTCATCAACAAAGTTGGATTTGGTCTAGTAGCCTACTACGGAATAAAACAAATCAGTAGCCAGGAAACAAAAACTGGGTCCTCCGAAGCTGATGTAGTTCAAGCTTAAAACACCAGGAAAACTGGGCTGCTTCGGCAGCCCTTTTTTTATGAAAAACGAAAAAAAAGATCTATGGTTGATACCTTGCGCGGTATTTATCCCTTTTATTTTTCTTGGTCTAACTGGGGTTAAAATATCAGGATGGACATCATACATCCCTTTTTTCGTTTCATTCTTTACTATCGGTATGGCCCATGGGGCAGCTGATTTACCAAAACTTTTTTGTAACTGTCGATCAAGAAACGGTGCAAAATATATAAAGCATCTGTTGGTATATTCAGCAATACTGATAACGTCAGTGACTCTTTCGATCGTTTTTGACTACAGGTATCTTATATTTTTCGCATTATTAACCGCATACCATTTTGGAATTTCAGATAAATTAGTAAAATTTGGAATACCACTTTGGGACAATTTCTACGGGTTAGCTCGTGGAATCTTCATTGTTAGCTTACCATTTTTTCTCAAACCTTATGAGTCGTATGAATTTGTTACTACATTGATGAATATCCTAGGCAGCAAAATCGTTATGAATGAAGAGCTTTGGCTATCGTCGAGCATACCAATTATTTTAACTAGTATATCGTTGGCGTTTGTCGTAACGATTCTGCGAATAGGTTCTTTTTCTCAACCAGGTTTTTCATCATTGAAAGAAATTTGTGAACTGACTTGTGTATTTCTGATATTTGAGTTTCACACGCCCGTTTTTGCTGTTGGCATGTATTTTCTCTTTGTTCACAGTCTAAGAGATGTCTTGAAAGAAAGCGTAATCACCTCCTCG
>CBFHOE010000010.1:0-107794 GCA_965657355.1 Limisphaerales bacterium
AATTATCTTCAATCAAATTTTGCTGAATCAATATAAGTCAAAGGCATCAAAAACCGCAGAAGAAATATACAATAGTGTAAATAATAGTAACTACAAAATTAAAGAAAAATGGATTATATACCGAGCGAATGTAAATTTGATCAAGAAATTGATAGTCGAGAGCAGAGCGGGCCTCTCCTCGTCAATACCAGCGGAGGAACTCAAGAAAAAGTCATTATGTTGGGAGGGTCGAGACACAACGGTGATAATACCTGTAAAATATTTGCAGCCCGTCTGGGAAGGACAAGCTTCGGAGAGTATATCGAATCTGCAAATATCCAGATTTGGTCCGTTTTGGAAGGAAAAAAAGTAAAGAAAAAGCCAGTGCAAAAAACAACAAATTTCATATGAAAAATCAATCACAAAATACAACAAATTTAAATAAGCATGTCGATGAGGCAGAGCTAGAAAATTTAAAGCGCAACGCAGCAAATTTTCACAATGAAAAGCAAGCGCGAGATGCTGAAAAACGAAAAATTGTTTCAAAAATAACTAATAACATAAGGTTTAATTAAGATGCATACTAAAGATAAAAACATTATTCATTGCTCTTGGGACGACTTAACGGCGAGCGCCCACATAACACGAGCGGCGAAAGCACAGCACCGTGAAGAAAAACAAAACTATTATCATAATTTGGAAAACAAAAACCGCAACAGAGTAGCTGAACTGTATGCAAAATATAAGGGCGTGGACGTTCCCAAGAAGAAATTACCAACCTTCAAATCAAATCCAATAAAATATGTGCCAGAAACAGACGAGGAAGCTAAGCGCTTTGAAAACTGGAAATTGTTGGAAGCTAAAAATCATATTTCCTCTAAAAAAAGTCACCTAACGGCAAAAGATTTTAAGTCAATAGAAGATGCTGCGGTAGCAATTGGTTTCAGGATCTCCCAATGAGTAGTAAATCTATTGGCAGGCTCTGAATTTTTAACATTTTTTCTTCAGGGCCTTATTTTTGCGGCCTCCATAGCTGCTCAGTCAAAACAAGAAAACAAGGTAGAAATTCCCATATTATCGCAAGATTCTATGGGTTTTTTCATGCTTTTTCACAGAAAGGCGGATAACTTTACTAATAGGTTGATGATAGGAGCCCCAGGGACTGGAAAGTCCATGTTAGCAAAACGACTCAAGACCATCCTTCCGCCTCTCACATTAAGAGAGGCATTGGAGACTACCAAGGTTCATAGTATTGCAGGGATACTTAATACGAATCAGGCGTTGGTCACTGAGAGATCCTTCAGGACACCACATCACACAGCAAGTCATGCGGGACTTTTAGGTGGAAGAGCCAATCCCACCCCGGGTGAAATTTCTTTGGCACACAACGGTGTTCTTTTTTTAGATGAGTTACCGGAATTTAAGCGTAGTGTTTTGGAAACGATGCGCCAACCGTTAGAAGAAGGAAGAGTCACAATCTCCAGAGCAGCAGGAACTTTCACCTTTCCCGCAAAATTTATGTTAATTGCCGCAATGAATCCCACCCCTGATGGTAAAATGCCAGAGGAATCTAAAAGCAGCCAAAAAGAAATAAGAAAATATCTTGGCAAGATTTCAAGACCGCTTCTGGACCGAATTGACATTCACGTGGAGGTTCCAAAAGTTAAATTTCAAGATATGGCTTCTCAATCATGCGGAGAAACGTCAGAGGAAATTAGGTTGAGAGTCATTGAAGCGAGAAATATTCAAAACCTTAGATATAAAAATTCGAGCTTTTGTCGATGTAATGCACAAATGGAATCAAAAGAATTACGTCAACATTGTCGGTTAAAGCCAGAGGTATCGAAAGACCTGAAAGCGGCAATGAACAAACTGAATTTTAGTGCGAGGACATATGATCGAATATTAAAAGTGGCCAGAACAATTGCCGACATGGATAAGCGTCAGGATATTGAAAGTTCTCACATATACGAGGCGGTCCAATACCGAACCTTAGATAGGCAAATTTGGGGTGAGTAAATTTGCTAAGGAGCGGAGGCTTCGTAAAAATATTGATTGAGACCGTGGGTTCATACGACTGCAAATTGAAAAAAGTCTATTGTAAGACAGAATAACCGGTGATCACGTGGCCCGTGGCAAGCTGACCGAAAATCGATGAAACCCACCGGGAGAATCTAGTAAAGATATTATTTTATTCTCTTCTGATATCAAATTTCACAACCTGGTGTCTAATTAAAGGGATCAAATGGCTCACAGTGTCCAAAACTTAGAGGTTATTATTTTAGCCTGGATAAACAAAATCCGATATTCGCCGCATTAGATGGATAGGATATGAGTTTTTGTAGTCATTCGGCATCCAAGTTTCATGGAGGCTGGAGATGAGAGTAAACATTTCCTTACTTGAAATCTACTCTACCATGTAAATCGCAGGAATAACCTATGGAATTTCTTGAGGTAATTGGTATCAAGTTTTTTGATGGATGGATGTAAGATGGCGAGAGCCAGATAATTGGACTAAACTTCAACAATATTTCAACGAGGTTTGCTAGGTCTTGATGAAATGGTATATAATTAATAACAATACAAAAGTGAGTTCCTCATTGCCCCTGGCAGGGGTTGATGGTTAAAAACATAGAAGTTGAGTTGAAAGAAGCAAGAGAGAATAAATGAAAGAACTGACGGCCCTTGTTAGGACATCGGTAGGGAAAAAGCTGGTTATGGCAGTAACCGGGTTGATGCTATACGGATTTGTTGTCATCCACCTTATTGGAAATCTACAGATTTATTCAGGACAGGAGTCCATCAACCACTACGCGCACTTCTTGAAATCCAAGCCGATCATTTTGTGGGGATTTAGATTGGGGCTCATAGGAATCTTTGCTCTACATATACAGACAGCGTTTAGTCTCGCTGCGGCTAATAGAAAAGCCAAAGGTGAGGTAAATTACACCGACCCTTCTGACAATGGATCCACAATAGCCTCACGAACGATGATCGTTAGTGGATCTGTTATTCTTGCTTTTGTCGTTTTTCATATTTTGCATTTCACAATGGGTGCGATATTCCCCGACCACTTCCAAATGAAAGATTCGGAAGGCCTTCATGATGTCTATGGTATGGTCGTAGAAGGTTTCCAAATTTGGTGGGTGGCATTTTTTTATGTGATTTCCATGGCTTTATTATGTTTTCACTTGAGTCATGGTTTATCCTCATTGTTTCAATCACTCGGTTTTATCAATGCAAAATATACGCCATTAATCGAAAAACTGGCGCTGGTTGGTTGGGTAGCAATTTTTATCGGTAATTGCGCCATCCCGCTCTCAATTTTATTAGGATACGTAAAGTAGGACAGGTCGATGTTGAAAAGTAATATACCAAGCGGACCTTTGGCAGATAAGTGGGACAAACACCGCTTTGATCTCAAACTGGTAAACCCAGCAAACAAAAGGAAATTTAAGGTCATTGTGGTGGGTTCGGGTTTGGCCGGGTCTTCAGCCGCAGCATCACTCTCCGAACTAGGATACAAAGTGGACTGTTTTTGTTACCAGGACAGCCCTCGCCGAGCGCACAGTATCGCGGCCCAGGGAGGAATAAATGCCGCAAAAAATTACCAGAATGATGGAGATAGTACATATCGACTATTTTACGACACAGTCAAAGGTGGTGACTTTAGATCAAGAGAAGCCAATGTTTACCGTTTGGCTCAAGTCAGCACGAATATAATTGATCAGTGCGTCTCACAAGGTGTTCCTTTCGCAAGAGAGTACGGAGGCCACTTGGCTAACCGCTCTTTTGGGGGTGCCCAAGTCAGCAGAACTTTTTATGCAAAGGGCCAAACCGGCCAGCAGCTACTCCTTGGAGCATATCAAGCACTCTCAAAGCAGATAGCCAAAGGAGCTGTTAAAATGTTTCCGAGAACAGAGATGATGGATCTGGTTCTCGTCGATGGTCACGCCAAAGGCATTGTGGTCAGAGACTTAAAAACCGGTGAAATTAGTACCCATTCCGCAGATGCAGTTATCTTAGCGAGTGGAGGTTATGGAAATGTTTTTTATCTGTCCACAAATGCGATCGGTTGCAATGTCACAGCGACCTTCAGGGCCTACAAGAAGGGGGCTTATTTCGCCAACCCTTGTTATACACAAATACACCCTACATGCATTCCTGTTAATGGAGATCATCAGTCTAAACTCACCCTCATGTCGGAATCCTTGAGAAATGATGGCCGCGTTTGGGTCCCTTCGAAAGCAGGAGAAACGCGTGCAGCCTCGGAAATCCCAGAAAGTGAAAGAGACTATTTTCTAGAAAGAAAGTATCCAAGTTTCGGAAACCTGGCTCCGAGGGATATTTCTTCGAGGGCAGCTAAAGAAGCATGTGACGAAGGGAGAGGTGTTGGACCAGGTGGATTAGGTGTTTACCTCGACTTTGAAGATGCCATCAATCGTGATGGAGAATCAGCTATTAAGGCTCGATATGGCAACCTCTTCCAGATGTATGAAAAAATTACTGGTGAGAATGCCTACCAAATGCCGATGAGAATTTATCCGGCGGTCCACTACACAATGGGAGGTCTTTGGGTCGATTATAATTTGCAGAGTAACATCCCAGGTTTATTCGTCCTGGGCGAAGCCAATTTCTCAGATCACGGTGCCAATAGGCTTGGAGCGAGTGCTCTAATGCAAGGTCTTGCTGATGGTTATTTTGTGATTCCTTACACCATTGGGTCTTATTTCGCTTCCACACCGAAAAATCACCCGTCGGAAACGAGTCAAGAATTTGAAGATGCTAAAAAGGTATCCAAAGAGAGAATAGAAAGTTTAATTGCCATTGATGGCAAAAGAACGGTCAGGTCATTCCACAGAGAAATCGGCAGATTGATTTGGGAAGAATGTGGGATGTCCAGAAACAAAAAAGGATTGCAGGCTGCCATAAAGAAAATACCGGCAATCCGTCAAGAATTCTGGGAAAATGTCAAAGTAACGGGAACCAATGAAGGCATGAACAAAACCCTCGAGCATGCCAATAGAGTCTCGGATTTCTTGGAATTCGGAGAGCTGATGTGCCGCGATGCTCTTAAGAGAGAGGAAAGTTGCGGTGGCCACTTCAGAACAGAACACCAAACAGATGAAGGCGAAGCTCTCAGAGACGATGAAAAATTTGCCCATGTCGCAGCTTGGGAATTTAACGGAAAGCGAGTCCCGAAACGGCACGTTGAAGACCTCAATTATAAAGAAGTTAAAATGTCACAAAGGAGCTATAAGTAATGAATTTAACACTTAAAATCTGGAGACAAGAAAGCGGGTCCTCAGAAGGAAGATTCGAGACTTACGAGGCAAAAGGAATTGAACCAGACATGTCGTTTCTCGAGATGCTCGACGTGCTCAATGAAGATCTTATCACCAGCGGAGGCGAACCAGTAGTATTTGATTCCGATTGCAGAGAAGGCATTTGCGGGATGTGCTCACTAGTGGTCAATGGGATACCTCATGGTGGCCAGAAGGGAACAACTGTCTGCCAGCTACATATGAGGGCCTTCACAGATGGTCAAACAATTACTATTGAACCGTGGCGAGCCAAAGCTTTTCCGGTTTTGAAGGATCTTGCAGTCGACAGATCTGCATTTGATAAAGTCATCCAGAGTGGAGGTTTCGTCAATGTGAATACCGGCGGAGCCCCTGATGCGAATGCCCTACCTATTCCAAAAGTTGACGCCGATTCAGCAATGGACGCGGCAACATGTATTGGTTGTGGGGCATGCGTTGCCGCATGCAAGAACTCATCTGCAATGCTATTCGGAGGGGCCAAAGTGACACACTTGAACACGCTCCCACAAGGTCAGCCAGAGAAACATCAAAGAGCGGTATCTGTCGTTGAGACAATGGACGAGCAAGGGTTTGGTGCATGCACTGTCACCGGGGCTTGCGCTGCCGTTTGTCCGAAAGAGATTCCACTTAGTGTCATCGGGAAGCTGAACCGCGACTATGCGATGGGTGTCCTAAAAGGGTATAGCAAATAAATACTGACCAGGTGCTGAGCCTGGTCCATAGATATCATTTTTTCCAGTGACGACGCGACGGCCATTGGTATGTCATTCCATAAAGTCCTGTAATAGTTTATATTGCAAGAGGAATGGAGAAAATGCCTGACCGGCCAGACAAATACTTGCTAGTCATCGAAGATGATGATCTTCAGTATGAATTATACGAAGAAGCTCTTGAAGGATTCCACCTGAGAAGAGCCCGCACAATCAGCGAAGCACTTCAACATGTCGCTAGATACCCTGCCAGCTTGGTTATTTTAGACCACATATTGGCGGAGGGCGACCTTGGATTAGACCACCTTTCGACTATCAAAGAAGCTTTGCCTCACGTACCCATCATTGTCATCTCGGGAGCTCTTGAAGTACACCAACAAATGGACGCCTTACAAGGACCGAGGCGAGCCCATTATTGTCTAACTAAACCTCTGGACTTAGAAAGACTTAAATCCGTTGTTCAAGAAGCCCTGACGGAATGCGGGGAAACGGAAATCGTACAACAATTTTCCGCATTAGAAAAATCGAAAAGAGTAGATGCATTGGACTTGATGAGTCGCTCAACCGAAAGGCTCAGCAGACAAAACGATATTGTAAAAAGGCTTCAGGGCAAGACAACAAAGCCAAATATCTCGCATCTAGCCCGCGAGTACAAGGTTGCGCGCAGGACAATTCTAAGAGACCTCAATGAACTTGTACGAAGGGGTCAATTGCCATCACAGATTCTTGACGATGAAGAAGAATCTGAAATCTGATTTCGCTATGTTTTTCATTAATCATAAACGGAAATTCATTATTCCATAAGGAAAACCATTTCCATTTGGCTCCAATGGTCTCCCTTTTTTTTGGAAGGTAATTCTATTTGGCAAGGGTCTGTTTCCTTCCACCATCTTTGGGTATGTGGATCATCAGCTACAGCTTTCATGTCCTGATCGAGATTTTGGCCCGAGTATTCAAAATAACTGAAGAGGTATTTCTTATCTTCGATCTGGGTAATATATATAGAGAAATTAGAAATATTTGATCGGCGCAATCTATCCAAAACAGCTGTCCATGCATTTGCATGAAGTTCACGATAATATTTTTCCATCTCGCCTTTGAGTCCGATGATTGAACCAAATCTCTTAACCGAGCTTTGCTGAATTTTTTCGGGAGACGGATTTGTTTCTCCGTAAATTGGATTGCTATAAAGAGAACTCATCAAAAACTTTATACCATGTCATCTTGCCCTCAAACAACCGTTCCCTCCTCATTGTCGCCAAATGACAACATCAGCCATCATGAATGCTTATTGGGCTAGGCTGTAAAAAGGGCGATTTAAAATTTTTCCGTAGTGAGGGCATATTATTTTTACGAAAACAAAAAAGGGGTAGTGAAACAACGCACTACCCCCTGGATTAGATATGAAAATCTATATGTATTGGCCTTTAGTTCAAAGTCAGCAGGTCAAGGAGAGCAGCCTCTTTTTTAGGGCCTTCATGAAAATCTAACGACCTGTAATAACGCTGTTTCTGATCTTGAGGAAGTTGCTTGTCTTTGAGTATTCCTATGAGGTGATCGATGGCGTGTTCAGAGCGGGATCTCCAAATAATATCTTTTCCTCCCGGGGTGGTCAGCTTATCAGCATGATTAGCTTCGTAAGCTTTAAAGCAAGCGTCTTCGTTGTCGGTGGCCGCAATACCTAAAGCTTCAAGATACCAACGGTCACTGCCGATGTGCTGACTGGCCAAATCGGCCCACATTTTAGCGCTTTCCTCTCCTTTCACCTGAAATAAAGCTAGCGCGCATTCCCTTCTCACCTGACTGGAAGGATCAAATGTCAATGGCCTGATCAAGCTAACAATATCTTTAACTTTTTGTTTTGCTGTTCTGATAGCCAGGATACGAATGTCTTTGTTTGGGTCTTTTAATCCTTTCACTATGTATTTTTCACTGGCCGGCGTTTGAACCAGTAAGTGAAAGGCTCGCGCTCTGAAGCTTTGATTTTTTCCATTTTCGAAAAGTTTATTGAGAGCGGGTTCCGATTTCTCCCCCATAGCATTCAGAGCGGACCAAGCCAAGTATCGCGTTTCCATGTTTGGGGATTTCAGAGCCTTTATGGCCTGAGCTGGTTTTTCGAAATGATGCTTTGGAACTTCATATTTTGATTGCTTGGCAGTCACCCGATAAATACGCCCCGATAAGGATTCCAGCTTCTGGTCAGCCATATAGTGACCTCCTACGTTAGCATCATTCCAATCGGAAATGAAAAGTGATCCGTCAGGGGCAGCACAGACGTCAGAGGGGCGGAACCAGCGGTCTTCTCCCTGCTCAAGAATGTTAACAATCCTAGCGCTGTATCCAGCACCATTATCTTTTCTTATATAGGCCCGAACAACTCCTGGACCAGCATCACAGTGAATGACCTGATTTCTAAAAATTAATGGTAATGAGGTCCCCTCGTAGTGGAGGATACCTGTAGGAGAACCAGCACCCGTTTGTAAAAGGTTCGGAACAACACCTGGATCATTGAGATGCCAATGCTGTAAGGAAATTTCTTTTTCAAGATTGGCTCGTTTTGCTCTCCAACCAGCCCCATTTAACTCACTGCGATATCCGTAGTTTCCTTGCTGCATGACGTAATTGATTCGAACACCTCGGTTGCCATCATCATCATTATCGGATTGCCACAAAGTCCCGAATGAATCAACCGCTACTTCGTAGTTGTTTCTAAAATTATGCCCAAGTACCTCGAACTGGCTCCCGTCCATATTACAGCGAAAGACCATTCCCTGCTGAAATGGTTGACGGTTACCTATAACCTTTCTCCCATAAATATCCGTGACTATTTCACCGTCTGCGTTACCTACCTGGTATCCATTATTGCCCTGGTTGAAATACAATTTTCCATCAGGACCAAAGACAAAGGCATGAACTCCATGGTCGTGATCGACTCCTTTTATATTTGAAAAGAGCACTTCTTTCTTGTCGGGTTTATCATCACCATCTTCATCGGTGAAAACTAAAACATTGGGCGAACAAGATACGATGACTTTATTTCCCAGCACGACAATTCCAAGTGCTGTATTTACGTCATCACCCTGATAGAATACCTTTTGCTTATCCGCAGCTCCGTCTCCGTCAGTATCCTCTAAAATAACAATTCGGTCCCCTCCAGGTCTCAGCTTACCCCACTTTTGCCACAACCTGTAATTGGCTCCTTCGGTCGACCAAACCCTCCCTTTATGATCGATTGAAATATTGGCTGGGTTGACTACCATCGGCTCAGAGGCGAATAGAGAGACCTTAAGTTTATCATGAACTTTCAGCTTCTTGAGTTGCTCGGCAGCAGCATCTGGACCACTCCCATTTGGGTTAACCGCAAAAAGGGATGACGACAACCCAAATGCGAAAAATACGTTTAAACTAAGTTTTAATAATTTCATTTAAAATAAGGTTTTTTATAAATTTTATTTTGGATCCATGTTCATTTTGAGGTCTTGTTTACTGACAACTGATTCGACTCCTTCCTCGGGAACTTCTACTTTCGAAATCCACAGCAAGGCATTGAGTATTACCTTTCTATAATTTGGCTCCCCCCAATTGTTGTGGACATGGCCACCGGTGAACCCAAATCCACGCCCACCATCTTCTCTTTGGACGGCCCACATCATCACTTCAGGCCTGCCTGTATTGTCCATGATATGCTTGTAAGGGCCTCTTGGATAAACATATGGGCCATCTCTTACGTCATCAGAGGGTTTTGCCTCAAGTATGGAAACAACGCCTTCACGCTCGGGCCGAAATCTCATATTCATATACCACTCATCCCTTACGGAAAATGGCTTCACACCATTGGATATTGGGTGGTCTGGGAAGGTTTTGTATTTTGGCGACCAAAAAGGATTACAAGAAAATTGGTGTTCATAATAGCCTCCAATCCATTTTTTCCATGCATCACCGGGTTCTCCTTTTGGCACTTCCACAGCAAAGTGAGCACACCCCAAACCAACTCCCTTCGCCATGAGGCCATCGAGTATTTTCAATCTATCGGGTTGGATTGCCGGATGCCTGGCCCCACCATCCATATACAAGAAGATAGCATCAGCATCATCAAATACCGACACGTCTTTGGGCCATCCCCCTTTTACCAAGGCGACACTAAGGTCGGGGTTTGATTCTTTCAGACATTTTTGAAGAAGCATACAGCCAGCATTGAATTCATGGTCACCTGGGCCGTGACTCGGTCGCCCTGCAACGATGACTAATTTACGAGATTTTGATTCTTCAGCTCTGGAAAAAGTTGCTGATGCAAGCAGACTGAGGGATAGAACCAATAATCCTATGATTCTATATATAAAATGGGTGCAATGGGACATACGTCCGCCATGATGGAGGATTTTCATTGATATTATGGTGTTCTGTTGATTCTCACGATGGATCAGTAACTATTCAAGCCTTTTTCATCCTATACCCTATCCCTGATGCGTAAAAATATGATTCATGATAAAAAATTTCGGAGCTAATTTTGCCTATCATTATGATATCGCGAGTTAGGAGCCGGAGACTTTGAAGGAGAGGAAGACTCAAAGCGCATTAATGGCGCAAAATATTGGGTTTTTATAGTCAGAAATAATGGGAATCAAACTTATCAAAAGTCATTACTCCCTTTAGTCCGAATGACCAATGAAACTTAAAACTAGTCGCCATTGGACGAAATTTTTTCGAATTTATGAAAAATTAACCTTTTTAGCTAAAAGTGGACTTGTTTCGGAATTTGAATGAGCTAAAGTTTTGGGGCATTGATTAAGTATGCACGCACCGAATGCAAGCATGCATAAAGCAAAAAGCCTAACTGGCTCATATTCATAATTCCGAAATATAAATTATGCCCATAGCAACACCTAAACAGTATGCGGCAATGTTAGATGCCGCCCAAAAAGGAAATTACGCCTATCCAGCTGTCAACATAACCTCGCTGCCCACACTCAACGGCGCGCTCAAGGCTTTTGCCGATGCGAAGTCTGACGGTATCATCCAGATGAGCACCGGAGGTGGTCAATTTGCATCCGGGCTCAATGTTAAAGATCCGGTCCTAGGTTGTATTGTTCTAGCAGAGGCAGCCCATATGCTTGCTGAAAAATATGATGTATTAATTGGCCTTCATACGGACCATTGCCAACCAGAAAAGGCTGAATCCTTTCTCAAACCATTGATAGAGGCGACGGCGGCAAGAAGAGCGGAAGGAAAGAACAATCTTTTTCAAAGCCATATGCTCGACGCATCCATTCTTCCTTTGGATGAAAACATGAAAATTTCCAAAGAATACCTGGAATTGTGCGCCAAGAATGAAATTATCCTTGAGGTTGAAGCTGGTGTTGTTGGTGGGGAGGAAGATGGGGCTGCTGGAACTGAAGATATGCCAGCTGATAAGCTATACACTACTCCTGAAGACATGCTTGCTGTTTACGAGACTTTGAACGGAATTGGCAGATACCTTTTTGCGGCAACTTTTGGGAATGTGCATGGCTCTTATAAGCCAGGAGCGGTTAAACTCAGACCAGATATCCTCAAACAGGGACAGGACGCCGTGATTTCCAAATACGGAGCTGATGCAGAATTTGACCTGGTTTTCCACGGTGGCTCAGGGTCTGCAAAAAGCGAAATTAAAGAAACCCTGGAATACGGCGTGGTCAAAATGAACATTGATACCGACACGCAGTATGCATTCACACAGCCTGTAGCTGACCACATACTCAAAAATTATGACGGTGTTCTCAAACTCGATGGAGAAGTCGGGAATAAGAAAGTCTACGATCCTCGCTCGTACTTAAAGAAAGCAGAACAGGCAATGGCAGACAGAATGATTGAAGCTTGCAATGATCTGGAATCAACAGGCAAGACCATCTTTGGCACTGTCTAATTTAGCTTTTTGCTACCAGACAAAATAATTTTTTATTTTCTCCCCGGGCCGAAAGAACCCGGGGAGTTTTTTATAACCGCTGGCTCACGCCTTGAATTGCTTGAATATAATTACCGACATTTAACAGAAGTTTTATATGTATTTGGGCAATAAAAATTTCCATATGCGAGATTGTTTTGATAATGTGGTAAAGTTACCGATGGCTGTATGTTCAGCGTTGGATGGTTTGGTTATATAATTAACATTTTAAAGATCAGGACAAATCCAAATGGATGCAGCCGCAGCGAATCCATCAAATGAGGTCGTCTCGGAAGGGCAAAACAAAAATTCATTGCTCGAAGCAGAGCCTTCCAATTGCACTCTCATTATTTCTACACTTGAAGGGGAAATCATTGAGACAAATGAAACCTTCGCAAATATTTTTGGAAAAACCAAACAGAGCCTGAATGGGCAACCTTTGGTTGAATGGCTTGGAAAAATAATTGATTGCGAAAAAGTAAGCCTTGAAAATTTCCTTAAGAAACGCGATACGTTCGAGAGTTTAAAGTGCAAAATCGTACATGATTCAGAAATTACGAAATCTGGCGAGTGGGTAGAGTTACAAAAGACACATGTTGGTTCACAGATCGTTCTGTGCCTTCAAAACGCCTTGCCTCCATTAAACGAATTAAAAGAGAATTCTGTCTATGAATTGGGCGACTCCATTGGAGATAGCCAGCAGCTTGTCGCTCGATTAATTGAATTGGAATCAAGGCTGGATAGTATACACGAAAGGTGGCCTGGTATTGTTTTTACCCAGAGAAGCAATATGACATTCCGCGAGATTTCTCCCAAAGTGCGGGAACTCACTGGATATGGCCAATCAGATTTAGATAGAAAACCAGGTGCGTTTTGGGAATTCGTGCATGAATCAGACCACGAAGAACTCAAAAAGAATTTAGCTAGCCTCAAGAACAACCCAAAAGGGATTGATTCGACCTTCAGAATAAAGAATCAAATCACGGGAAAAATATCATATATCCTTGAACATCGCATTTCAGTTTACAGAGGGGGATTACTCGTTAGTTATCATGGGGTTTGGATTGATATTACCAGGCAAATGATTGCCGAAAAAAGGCTTATGGGCTCCGCATGGAAAGAAACTCTTGCCGCCCTTACAATGGGTCTTGCACATGATTTCAGAAATACCATGGCCGGCATTGCATCTCTAAGTGACACTCTGATGTGTGACCTGAATCAGGATGATACAAATAAGGAATATCTTGAGGACATCAGTAAAAATTCTTTGCATGCCAATCAATTGGTGCAGAAAATTTTAGATTTACATCAGGGAAAAATAGGTGATGCACAGTATGAAAACCTCAATGAACTGGCACGTGATATTGGTGAACTAATAAAGAAGATAACACCCCGTCGCATCGAGTTTAAAACTTCAATTCTGAAGTCAAAATTAACCATCTGGGTAGATCCAGTCGAATTTAGGCAAGTCATTGTCAATCTGGCTTTAAACGCAGTCGATGCTATTGAAAAAAATGGGGAGATATCATTTTCATCAGGGGTTTTTGAAAGTGGTGATTTTCCTGCTCATACTTTTGGCCCTCCCCCATCCACTCCCTGCGCTTTCATTTCAATTTCAGACACTGGATGCGGCATTGTCCAAAGCAAACTCTCAAAGATTTTCGAGCCCTTTTTTACGTCAAAGCCCATGAACAAGGGGAGCGGGCTTGGCTTGTATAATACTAAAATATTTGTTGAACGACACAATGGAGCTATCTCGGTGGAATCATCCGAAGAAACAGGTACTAAGTTCACCATATTTCTTCCTTTGCAAAATCTTGAATCGCTGAGTAGTGCTGATAATGAGGGATCGGAAGCGCCCACCTTGCAAACTGGTGGTGGAGAAGTCAAAGGCACCGATTATCAAACGGGACCAAAACCGGGAATATTGCTTGCTGGAAACCCGGGGCCAAGCCTTGAGAGTGCCGCTGAGTTTTTAAAGGCTCAAGGATTTAGTATTTCAGAAGTCGTCCAGAAAATTCAAGCGACGGACCTTCTGGAACAAAAACCGGAGGCATTCAGGATTTTATTGGTCATAATAGAGGATGGATGCGATGAGTGGCTTTCGTATTTGGATGAAATGCGAATGGTTAATGAGGATATAAATATAGTTTTGAAATTACAAAACTGCGACCAAGATGCCTTGAGAGATTCTGAAATTGAAATGGCGAGTTGGATCATATCCCCGGCGACCTCTAGAATGGAGGTTTTGGATAAATTAAGCCAAATGGTGGAGGTATCGAATGGATGATTCATTTGCTTCGAAATTAAGCGAGTCGGCCCGGAATATTTTAGTCGTAGACGATGAGCCTATAATCCTTAAAGCCTTGGATAAATTCCTGACTCGCTACCAGTATAATGTCTTTAAAGCAGACCATGCTGTTGATGCTCTGAAAATACTGCGCGAGACGGACATAGGTGTCATCATTACCGATTATCAGATGCCAATGCTTTCGGGGCTTGAGTTTTTGCAACAGGCAAGGACGATACAACCTCTTGCAACAAGAATATTAATCACAGCTATCGTAGATAATGCGACGGTCGTCAATGCCATCAATGATGGGGAGATTTTTAGATTCATAACAAAGCCTTGGAAAGGCGAAGAGCTTATTGCGACGATTCACAATGCAGCTCAAAAATACGAACTTCTGCGCAATAATGAAGCCCTTCAAAACCAGACACTTGAGACAAATAAAACCTTAGAAGAGCAACTTCAAATTGTTAAAAACCAGAGGAACGAATTAATCGAAACCATTGAGAACTCGGTAAAACTCAGCCTGAAAGTTATCGAGAGTTACCACTCGGTTCTGGGAGATCGGGCGAGGGAAGTCCAAAGAATTGCACTTATTCTAGGTAAAGAACTTGGACTAGATGAACGGGAATTACATCAAATAAGGATTGCTGCGCTTGTTCATGAAATTGGTATGGTTGGCCTTTCAAGAGAGCTTATAAAAAAATGGGAAAGCTCGCCGGGAAGTTTGACCCCCGAAGAAAAAAAACAGGTCGAACATTACCCTGTGTTAAGCGAAGAAATGGCCGCTTATGTCGATTCCTCCGGAGAAATATCAAAAATCGTTCGTCAGCAGTGCGAGCATTTTGACGGGACTGGCTTTCCGGACAAACTCCAGGGACAATACATTCACCTCATATCCAAGATTCTATCGGTCAGCATCTTTCTGGCTCGGGGGGCCAATGATCCAAATCGTGCACTGGACTTAATGCAAGCCAGCAGTGGAAAACGCTTTGACCCGGATATAGTCAGAGCAGCTGTCAGGGCGCCCATATTTGAATCTAGAGAAAATAGAATTTCCACAGTTGAGATTTTGGTTCAGGAGCTCGAACAAGGAATGATTCTGGCTGAACCCATTGTCACAAATGCGGGGGATTTGTTGATGCGAAAAGGCGAAAAGATGACTCCCGCATTTATCCAAATTATAAATAACCACAATAATCTTTCGAACATAAGATCGCGCATTTTAGTTGAGCACGATTTTTAATGACTCTGGTTAGGCCGAAATTAAAAAATAAATTTTGGGTATCAATAATATTCTAAAATCTTCCGATAGTTTTATAGGCTAAAATAGTTAGCATTTTTGTAGGTGGATTGTGTTCTATCGGAGTCAATGGATCATTGCACTCCAGGTGATCTGTCCTTTCTGCACACAGACTGATAAATATTTTGGAACAGAACCTAGAACAGTCAAAGGATAGAAAAGTCCTTGTTGTTGATGACGACAAAGTAACCCGCAGGCTTCTTGCTGGGGCGCTAGAGAAATACGGGTATGCCGTCGCGGTTGCTGCTAATGCTGATGAAGCCTCTAAAATCATCCAGGAAAAGGAATCAAGAAATTTTGTTTGTGCTGTTGTTGATTACAGAATGCCAGGAAAGGATGGTCTCGAATTTCTGACATGGCTTAGGAAACAAGATGAAACTTTGTCAGCCATAATGCTTACGGCTGAAGGAGATAAATCTCTCGTCGCAAGCATATTGCGAGAGGGAGCTGTTGATTTTCTCGAGAAACCCGTCGAATTAAACACCTTTAGAGAATCCGTTTCTAATGGTGAAACAATAACATTAGAAAAGCGGAGGTTAGCAGATACGGATTCAGCTGTGAATGCGGTTGGTGAAGACCAATTGCAACTTTTAGGTGTTGATAACATTTCCGAAGGGCAAGGAATAAAAATATGTTATTGTCCAGTGTGTCAAGCCGGCGGTGATTTCATAGGAGTATTTGACACCAAAGATGGAAGCAAACGTATTATTGCTGGAGATGTCTCTGGCCATGATTTAAGAGCAGCTTATTTCTCCACCTTCTCACAAGGAGTTCTTCGGGGAATGATGCATCACGATGCCTCAGACCAACAGATATTTAGCTTTTTTAACAAGTTTCTTAACAATGAGTGGAATAAAAATACCACGAACCAAAGCCTGACCTCAGTTGCACTTTGCGGTATCGAAGTAAACCCTGAGACCCACTCAATAAAAGTCGTGAACAGCGGATTCCCGACGCCATACCTCGTCGAGAAAGATGGTAAAACATGCCAAATTGGAATTGGAACTGGACCACTTGGATGGTTTGATGATGACAATTTCGAAATTGACATTATCAGGGGCCGAGAGGGGTGCTCCATCTATTTATGGAGTGATGGTTTAGAGGATTTCGCGATAGACAACGGCATATCAGTCTTCGCATTAGCTCACAGGCTTTTCACCATTGGTGATCCAGTTGCTCGGAAAAACGAGCTCAAAGAGGCGACAGATGATGTCCTCCTGATAAGATTTGATATGGACAAAAAGGAAGCCGGCGAAAATCACTCTGCAGAGATACCCATCCTCAATAAAAGGATAAAAGGCGACCAAATTGATATCGTCGACGTAAGCCAGGAATGGATTGAATCTAGTTTAAAATATGCACTCCCTGAAATAGGCACTGATAAGCTGTACGATATTATTATATGTATCAGGGAGGCTCTTTTGAATGCTCTAACCCATGGCTGTAAAGGTCTACCAGATAATTTTTGCGACCTTAGAATTACGTATAAGCCAACATCCAAAGTTATTAGAATTAGAGTGAAAGACTCAGGAGACGGTCATGATTTTAACTATTTAGAAGATGCCGGTGATGCTAACAGGGAGGAACCGGATCCAACAAAAAGAAATACTGGATTTATATTATTGCGTGAATTACCCGATAATATAATTACGGAAAGTCGGGGTCGATTTTTGACAATGGATTTCGAAGTCATTAAATCTGAAGAAAAACTACGAATTACTGCAAATTAAAGGGAATATTATGAATTACAACTATGATAATGATGAAAAAATAGTAAATCTTACGATCCCAGGTGATATTTTGAGCTCCAATGTGGACTCTGTTAGGGAATCGATTTTTGATATTATTGATTCAGAAGAATTGGCTAGTAAAGGCTACAGAAAAATCACACTCGATTTAACAGCGGCAAAAATGATTGATTCTGCAGGCTTAAACTTGTTGGTTTCTGTCCTGAAAGCTGCTAAATCGAAAAACGCAGCCGTTGCTGCTCGAGTAGCTAACCCTCACATTCAAAGGACTTTTTCGTTCACCCGGCTGGACAAGCTCATAAAAATTGAGCAGGTGGAAACAACGACAACCTAAGAGAAATCCACAGACTTTAAAGATTGCTCGTAGATTTAAAAAGATTCAGGTTTATTAGAAAAATATGAAACTCGCTCAATACCGTTGAGCGAGTTTTGTCTATTTTTGGGGCAAAGAAAATGGATCACATATTTACGATGCGGCAGGCATTGAATCTATAATGATCTTTTATGCGAGGTTTTGAAATCGATCTCCTACGATATCGCGAAGATTGAGCAAAGTGGTTTCAAGCAAGTCGCTTTCATCAGTGGAAAGGTTTCCCTTGGTTTTGTATTTCAGCATTTCGAGCTGATCAACAATATGTTTGGCCCCTTCCAAATTATCTGTGAACGCGCCTGTTTCCGGGTCGGGAATGCTTCCTAAAAAATAGAGAGCTGTTTGCCCAAGATCGAGGATGAGTTGCTCAAAAAGGTCAGAATAAATTTCCTCTTCGGAACTATAATTTTCATTGGACGTGAGATCATTCATCAAGATTATATTCTTCTATGAGCGAGCGAGAGAGAAAGTCGAGACGCTCCTCTAAGCTAGAAATGGAAAGGAGTTGCTGCTTCTTGGTTGGACAACGGATGATAGACGATGAGATGAGATCACCAATCTGCTCTGGATCATCAATACAACTGAGATATTCCAATAATTTTTGTTTCCCAGCGTCTTGCGATTGCGTGAGGGAGGATTTTTGAGAGCAGCTTGTGATCACTGGAATTTCGTCATGGTCGGGATCGACGTTTCCTTTGAGGAAATTGATAGCTAGTGACTTGGCCCGATCTCCCAAGGCATGCAATCTTTCTTCATTTTCCCTGCGCGTATTGAAAATCTTTATCTGATAGTTGGGAAATGTTCTGAATTGGCCTCGCCCTTTTAGAATAACACGGGAGATGCCCTGGAGGACTAGGTGAGAGGTTCCATTGTCGTGGTCGATAGCGGCCCTGATGACGCCAATCCCAGCAACAAGCTCTGGACATTCTTCTTTTTTGTCTGTTCGTTGCCGAGCGACGCAGAACATCCTGGAGCCTTCGAGGGACTCTTTGAGCATATCTTTGTATCGAGGTTCAAAGATATACATTGGCAGCATCATTTGAGGAAAAAGAATAAGATCCTCCAAAATCATCACTCCACACTCTTTGGGAACAGTTAACACTAGTTCTAATATAGGGCGAAGATAAATAAATTCAAATCGCAGCCAGCCTTGGATTCGATTTGTCGAGACTTTGTGTTATTCGATTCGAATTATTCGAGATGACTTTAACCAATTTCCATTAACATCGGTAGCTCGGACCGAAATTTTGTGCACTCCTGGGGCCGGAATATCCAGTAGATCCCCAGTCCAGATATGGTATGTGGACACAGGTCCGGAAAGTTTTCTAAAAGGTGGTGCCACCGACTCTGGCTCCCGTGATTTAGCTTCCGTGAGAAAATTATCCCTGGCATCGGGTGCAAATTGCAGCGATTGCCACTTGCCCGCGTTATTCCATCTAACTTGCACTTTTGATTTTTTCCAGCCATTAAAGACGTTGACCATGAGAGGAATAGATGCGGTTTCTGACAATTTAACCGATTTAGGCGCATGAATAGACATCTGAAAGGAGGCTGGTTTACGAGCCGCTTTATATGAGATTTCCGCTTTCGTTTTTGAAAAATCGATAATCGCATAACCATTGGGAACTCCATCTCGCATAGAAGTGTGTGGGATACCGAATTCATCTGGCTGTCCGGTCCACCAACTGCCAGATACGGTCACACAAACAAAATGATGGTGAGGCTTTTTTCCTTTCCAACCCGCTTCTTTATCAAGCTCAAGATGAGCCTGCCAATGAGTATGACCGGAAATAGAGAGCGTGTAAGGACGGTCTTCAATGAGGCGGAAAAGTTCTTCGCGATCGGCTGTGCCAGTAATGGGGATGTGCATGAGGAGAACGACGAGCTGGTCACTAGGTATGTCCTTCAAATCATTTTTAATAAATTTGATTTGGTTTTCTCCGAAACCGCCTGAGTAACTCCCGGAGCCGGCGGGCTTTGCCCCTCCCCACATAATGTTATCAAGGACTAAAAAATGAACGGGCCCGTAATCGAATGAATAATAAGAAGGACCATAAACACGGGTGAATGTTTCGTCAGATAGCTCATCATTTGGAGCATCAAAATTGATATCGTGGTTGCCGATGACATTGAACCATGGAATACCTATAAGAGCTATTGAGCCATTTAATGGTTCAAATAAATTCAGATCATCAAAAACTATATCTCCTAGAGTAACACCAAATTTCGCTTTTGAGCCAATCAGCTCTTCGACCACGTCGTAGCCAATATACTCGACTTCGCGGATGTCTCTGGGCTGAGGGTCGCCGAAAAACAGGGCCTGGAAATTTTTAGGTTCTTTTACTTTTTCTAAGGCAAAATTAATTGAGTCTGGCAAATCACCCGTCGGAGAGACTCCAGGGAATTTAAAATTGGGCGAGCCCTTAGGTTTGTGGATGTAATAAAATTGAGGAAGATTATCTTTGTTGAGTGGCGTAGAATATCCAGACGGCTTAATGACAAAAAATGTCGTGTCATCAGAACATGGAAGGCTCCATTTTCCATCCGCATCAGTCGAAACGATCTGCACCTGGTTGGATACTTTCACCCCTTCTAATCCAGGCTCCCCGGAATCAAGCTTTCCGTTAGAATTCAGATCATGAAAAACTAGTCCATGAGCCATCTGCTCATCTCCAAAAGCAGGAGCTATGGTGAGCATGCAGGCCAGGGCTGTGACAACAAAAAACTTAAATGAAGGGTGTCTCATGTCTTCATCATCCTCTGACAGCCTCAAAAAACCAGCATTTTTTAGTGACACTTGAGCAAAATTTTAGCTACTGCCTGGAAATTAATAATTAGCCGACCAGCTGGAAAATAAGGGGAATGCAAAATCTGTTTGAGGGAAATATAAAAAGGAACGATATTACATGGAAATCCGGTCCTAAATTAAGAATACCCCGCTCTCATGAGATTCCTATACGTATACACGCTTATGCTCAGCCTTAACATTACTTTGTTAAGCGCGGAGCTCTTAGTCACAGAAATTCACTACAATTCAGGGAGAGTAAACAATAACGATTCGAACTCCCCTCAACCGGACGGATTTGAGTTTCTTGAATTTTTTAATGCCGGAAATCAAGAAATTAATTTGTCTTCATTCACATTCGCCAGGGGGCTGGGATTTAGTTTTCCAACAGGGGCAAAAATAGGCCCAGGGAAATTTATTGTCTTATCCAAAGATCCAGAACAATTTAGTAAAGCATACGGATTTGAACCAGATTTTGGCCCATTTCTTGGGAAATTAAACAATTCGGGTGAACGTATTACTCTCGTTGATAATTTTGGTGAGGAGGTCTGGGACGGATCATATTCTGATAGAGGAGACTGGCCTGCTCAAGCCGATGGAGCGGGATATAGCCTGGTTTATGAAGATCATAATGACTCGCATTTAAGGGGCAGAAATTGGGAAGCGAGCAACCAAATCGGAGGATCTCCGGGAAATTGGGATAATCTTAACCTTTCGGATGAAGATGAAATCATCCTTCTACAAAAAGGAGATAATTTAAAATATTTCAAAGGCACAAAGGAACCTTCAAATGGAGATACCAGCTGGACCAAAATCGGATTCGCTGAATCGAGCAGCTGGTTGAATGCCAAGAGTGGCGTCGGTTATTCAAACAACAATCAAGAGCGCAATTATTTAGCTACAATGCTCCCTGATATGAGAGACAACTATCTCTCGGTTTACACCCGATTTCCTTTCCTCGTCACAGAGGCACAAATTAATTCCATAGACCAATTTAATCTTAATTTGGCTTATGATGATGGATACGTTGTTTATTTAAATGGCGTAAAAATTACATCGGCCAACATAAGCGGTTCCCCTCCTCCCTTTAATCGACCAGCCTCAACTGGGTCTGACTATTCTCCGGTGAATATAGATTTATTGAGATATTCCAATCGATTGCAACCCGGGGAAAACATTTTGGCGATTCAAGGACACAATGTTGGCATCGGGGTGAGTAGCGATTTTGTTATTAGCCCAACCCTTACCCTTAAGACTAAAATGGAGTCGAATAAGGATGAGGCTTGGGAAGGCGTAATCTTTAACGAAGTATTTGCCAACTCTGCACAGGATATGGATTTTGTTGAATTATTTAATCCATCTAATGAACAAATTAATTTAAGCGGATATTACCTCAGTGACTCAGCTTTCGGTCCAAGAAAATACAAAATACCGGAAAATACAATTATTGAACCAAAAGGTTTCATCCATTTTACCCGCGCAGAATTGGGTTTCGGGTTAAGCTCAAATGGTGAGAAAATAATTCTTTACAGACCTGACCAGGAAATAGTCGTTGATGCATACGGATGGGGGAAACAATTACCAGAAACGAGTTTGGTGAGAATCCCCGACGGGGGAAAAAATTGGTTTCATACATCTAAACTGACCCCGGGCCAACAAAATTCCAAAACGAGCGTTTATCCCGTTGCTCTTAATGAGATAATGTACCACCACCCTGACGGTGAGAGATTTGAATATCTTGAAATTTTTAACCCAAGCCAGGAATTACCAATTGATATATCCGGATGGCACTTTGTTGGTTTATCATACAAATTTCCAAAAGGAACGATTATTCACCCTGAAGAGTATGTGGTTGTTTGTGATGACAAGGTTAGCGCCACTCAATTTTATAATATTCCTCTGGAAAAACTATTCGGTGATTATTCGGGTGGATTAAGAGATAACGGCGAATTGCTCATTTTGCAGGATGAAAATGATATCGTCGTAGACCTGGTAAGATTTGACAACAAATCACCATGGCCATGGACACCAAATGGACTCGGGGCTTCACTCGAAAGGACGTGTATTAAAGAAGGTGAATCAGATTATAGTCATTGGTCCGGATCTCCCATAAATAGTCCATCTCCTGGCAAGGAAAACCAAATCGTTGGTTGCGTTCCTGCGATTCGACCGAAAATACAAATTACTGAGATTCACTATCATTCCTCTATTCAGAGAGAAGACGATCGGAATCTGGAGTTTTTGGAGCTCTGGAATTTCAGTTCTGAGCCGATAGACCTGGCCAACTGGATACTGGCCGGTGATATCCACTATACGTTTCCAAACCAAGCTATTATCGAACCTGAACAAAAAAAACTAGTAGCATTTAATCCAGACAGATTAATTGAGGAATTCGACTTGGAACCAAAGTTAGTTTTTGGTCCGTTCTCTGGTGGTTTACCAAACGGAGGTGGGAGTCTTGCGCTCATTGCGACCGATGGACAAATCGTGGACCAGGTAAATTACAATGATGATTTCCCCTGGCCATCACTCGCTGATGGAATTGGATCCGTCAGAGGCCCAGGGCATTCACTTCAAAGAGTTAATGATCGCTCAGAAAAAAACACAGCCGATTTCTGGTATACAGAGAGACCTTCTCCTGGAGAAAAAAATATGATACCTGGCCAGGAATGGCTCAACCCAATTATGAGTCTGAATTTATCACCGGAGACTGTGACCAGTTCGTCAGAACCCATTTTAGCAATATCATTATCAGAATCCTATAACGTCATATCAGTGGAAGTAGAATATTTTATAGAGGACTTCTTAAACAATAAAGAAACAAAATCACGCTCTACGGCTACAAAATTAGAATCTGGTGACTGGCAATTTCAATTTCCACAATACCCTCCGAATTCAGTTGTGAGATACGTCATTTATTCCCAACTCGACGACGGGTCAACCATTACCACTCCAAATTCCAATAGGGATCAATTTAAATGGCATTCTTATTTCGTCGATCCAGAAATCACGACAAGCCAACCCAATCTTTACCACTTATTTATTTCTCCTTTGAACTGGAGAAAACTTCATTCATGGACAGATGCGGGTCGAGTCTCGGGCGGAAAGCCAAATCCAACCTGGAATAATGAGGTCCCTGCAATCTTTGTAGGAGGTGGAGAGGTATTCGATGTCAGCGTTCGACATCAAGGAAGCAGATGGAATCGTCGAAATGGTTCTCTCATTTCATTTGAATGTGGGTCTCACAGGACCGATGGCAGGGCACAAGTGAGATCCTGGAGAATACAATTTCCGAATCACCGACGTTTCAGAGGAATGGATGTGATGCTCCTGCAAAAACAAAGTGGATGGCCTCAAAGAATATCATTTGCAATGTTTGAAATGGCGGGAGTCCCGGCACCAAAGACCAGTTGGGCCAATCTGAGAATCAATGGATGCGAATATAACCCCGATGCATTTCAAATTGAGAGACCCGGCAATGACCTTGTAAAACGATGGTTCGGACAGGTTGGTGACTTATTTAAATCTCAGGGCTATACTGGGAACGAAGGACCGTGGAGCTGGGGAGACGCACGCCTGATTCGCGGATCCATGAATGGATTTTCAGAGACTCAAAGGTATAAGTTTACTTACAATAGGAAGACTCTTAATTATAAATCAAATGAGCTAGACAACGCTCCCGATCTTCCAGAGGCGCTCATAGAAGGGCTCCATCGTGCTCGCTCCAAAGGCCGAAACGCTCTCCGTGAATTCCTGGCATCAAACTTTGATGTCAATCTAACCCTCAGATATATGTGCACCATCAATTACGTCGGCACTTTTGATGACATGTTTCAGAACCACTATATCTACAGACGAGCAGATAATGGGCTATGGTGTATGTTTCCGTGGGATATGGACAACACTTTAGGTGGTGCTTTTGGGCAATCGAGTGCGCATCCATTCCGTGGCGTAGATGAATCACGATATGGAAATGTAGGCAATAGACAAGGTTGGTGGAATAGAATAAAAGACTCGTTCTTCATAGCTTACCCAGAAGAATTCCTTAGAATGTTTTATTACCTAAATAACAATGTTTATAACCCTGAGTCGTTGGATGTTGTCATTGATCAAATTGCTGAAGAGGGTAATCAGACAGGCAGAGCGTTATCACTAAAAAGCCATATAAGAGCAAGACACAACTATCTCAATAATTTTATTGAGAACCAATTAAGTCGTATGACCCCCGATTTAACCATAGAAAATTTGGGGACTCGATTAAAAATTCAGTGGCCCGGAAGTGGTTTATTCTCAAATATATCGGGTTCAAAATCAATAAATGGACCATGGCGACCTATCACTGAAAATGTCACCTTTGATGGAGAACATTTCAAAATCTTATTACGTCCAAACGAACAATCAGGTTTTTTTAAACTTTCGGAGTGAAAACCAAACCCCCATTTGTCATATAATTTCAGTGAAGCAACGTAGATATTGGTAATTTACAAATCAGAATGTGCCTCTTTGATAATTTTTTTCATTTTATCGATTATATCTGGGTATAGTCGTGCGATGTTACTATTTTCTCTTACGTCGTTTCTAAGGTCATACAACTCAATTGGAGCATCTGGATTTTTGAGCATGTTATACCGGACGCCTTTAAAGTGGTCGAGGATTACGGATTGACGCCCCCCTTTTTCATAAAATTCCCAATAGAGGTAGGGGTGTTTTTTCTGGTTCATTTGTTCCCCTAAAAGGGTTGGAAGAAAAGAGAGTCCATCGGTTTTTTTAACGGGGATGCCTATGAGTTCAGAAATTGTTGGAAGGACATCTTGAAATGCGGATACGTGTTGAGTTACTGATCCGGACCTAATGGTTCCTGGCCAGCGTGCTATCATTGGGACTCGAATGCCGCCCTCGTATAAATCTCTCTTTAAGCCCTTTAATTGACCATTGGAATTAAAGAATTCCATCTTATGCCTTCCCTCTTGGTGTGGGCCATTATCACTGGAGAATATGATGAGAGTTTTTTCGGTAAGCCCGTGAGTTTCCAATTTCTCGAGAATCTGGCCTACGTATCCGTCGATCAATTGAATCATTCTGGCAAACCCTTTTTCCTGGCGTGGCCAATCCCTTTCAGAAAAACTGCCGTGAACAGGGACTTCCATACCATCAAAATCAGCGAGGACTTCATTACCTGCCTCATTGTTTGCATGGGGCATATTTAGGGCAAAGAATAGAAAAAATGGAGCCTCTTTATTGGTGTCGATAAATGCGAGGGCTTTCTCAGCAATGAGATCTGGGGCATAGACATTTTTTTCGATGGCGACGCCTCGCCCCTCTTTATCTTTGGGGGATTTATACTTCTCTAGAACTTTGTTAGGAAGGTCAACTTTTTTGCCATTTTCGATAAGAAATTCAGGCCAAAAGTTGTGTGCGTGCCACATGTTGATATATCCAAAAAAATGATCAAACCCCTTTTTCTGAGGATCATTATAGGGGGGAGGATGCCCGATTCCCCATTTTCCGAAACACCCTGTTGTGTACCCAGACTGTTTAAAAAGCTTAGCAACAGTAAGGTCGGTATCTTTCATTAAAACAGGGTTATTTCCTCTGATTCGGGCATGCCCGGTATGTAACCCAGTCATCAGAACACATCTTGAAGGAGCGCAGACAGTGCTCCCAGCATAATGGTTCATAAATCGGATTCCCTCACGGGCTAACTGATCAATTTTTGGGGTCTCTATTTCCCTTTGGCCATAACAGGATATATCTCCGTATCCCAAATCATCCGCTAAAATGTATATGACGTTTGGCTTTTCTTGTGCAGAGTGGCAAATCTGAGATAGGCTGAGCATTATACTTGCACTCAAAATTTGAGTGCAGAAGTTTACCGACTTTATGGAGATGGACATGATGACAGAGGCTACTACGAGTTATAGCCAGCAGCAAGGTCTTGAAGAAATCAACAAAACTAGATCGATTTGTAAAGTGGGGTAAAATTGCTGGAATGCGCGTATGCCCGTTTGGATATATATTCGACAAACAAGTTTCTTGAAACATCAATTTAAGGCGATCAAATTTTATGATATTTCGGAATTTAATTAACCTTTTCTTATTTGGAATTTTATTACTTTGCAGTCCGTTTTCCACGAAGGCACAGGTCGAACAAAATAATATCCCTGAGGAGATAGAGATCCAACTTTTTCGAGGCCCAGGATCACTTGAATTTGAATCTGAGAATTCACAAAACCCTTTTGATGGCGCAGATGTCTTACTGACAGGAAGAAAGACTTATAAAGGTAAAGAATTGGAAGATTTTAAAACGAAAACAAACGCAGAGGGCATAGCTAAGATTCCACTAAAATCAGATCAGGATCGGACCTTGTTCAATCTGACAATTATAAAAAAAGGCCTATATATTCCAAAACTCAAAATGACAGGTAGGCCGAGTGGAGTATCAGTGAAAATTCCAGTATTCCCAACAGCTCGCATAAAAGGATCTCTTCGCATGGCAGATGAGACAAAAGAAATAAACTGGGAAAATGAAAAAATCGGGATTATGCCTCGAATCGTCTATGATTTTAGTCCATTTCAATCCGTCAGCCAGATAGAAAATAAAAATATTAACAAAGATGGCTCCTGGGAAATCGGGATTCCTTTGGCCGCCGATGCCCCAACAAACCTCACTTTTGGGGGAAAGGAAATCGAAATGAGGTATTTTTTTCTGGGTTGGAATAACAATCACAAAAACCATATTCCCTTAAAAAATATCAAAAATTATGATTGGGATCTCGTTGTGAAAACCACGACTAAAGTATCCGGATTGGTGACAGACAGCAATGGTAGTCCGAGAGCCCGTGTTAAGCTGAAAGCCGAACCTGTCAACCGAGACATGTATACATTGTCTCAGAATAGCATACTGGCGGTGATAGAGACCGATGCAAATGGAAGGTATAATTTGTCATTCCCATTTCACAGTGGTTTTAAATTGGTTGCTCAAGATAAAGTGGCAAACTTTGCCTCTAAATCATTTGAAAGCAACAATCAGGAAAATGAATGGAACGTGGAGTTCTCGAAGCCGAGATTTCTCGAACTGAAAGCTGAAATGGAAGGAGATAAGAAACCGGAAGATGTTAAGTTTTATATTTCCAGTATAAATGGTTCAGCGCCTCTTTTCAGAGATGCCATGTTAGCAAATCCACACGATGGAATCTATGAGTGGACCCAAGCACCGCAAGGTGAAATAATTATTTCAGCATATGCAAAAGGGCAAGGAACCCCTTTGAAAAAGACGATCCCTGCAAACTTGGCTGATGGATCCACAATTACATTCTTTTTTAGAAAGCCATTTAACATCAATATGGAAGTCCTAGATGCCATAAGCCTCCAGCCAGTGGCAGAACCCAAAATCCTCAAAGGCACTGCGTGGAACATCAATAACACTAGTGAGGTTAATCAATGGGCCCCATACACGAACGCCAAATTAGTCAATGGGAGACTAGTTTACAAATCGAATCGACATTTACCAGAATCCCAGGGACACAGATTCATCATCCATGCCCCGGGTTATCTTCCCTACGACACAGGGATGGTTCCTGCCTATGGCACGTTGGATCAAGAGGTAAAGCTCAAAAGAGGATTGGGCCCGCATGGGATTGTCGTCGACGCCAATGGACAGCCAGTCAAAAATTGTGAAGTTTTTTTAGAAGGAATGGGAACTCAATACATAGCTCCAGGACCAACGATCACGCATTCAAGAACAGAATTAACCTTAACATCTGACGATGGAAGCTTCCAACTCCCAGCAATTTTACCGACATGCCATATTGTTGCAGTCTCGAAAAAAGGATTTACTCAAGTTCCTTGGGACACAAATTCAGACGAGTTAAAACTTATTCTTCGGCCGTTTCAAACTATTAATGGTATTTTGATGAAAAGTAACGGAGATCCGTGGCCCAACCAAAATATCCGAGTGGATACTAATGCTGGCAACTCATTAAACAACTTAAGAACCCAGCATGATGCCTTCATCACATCAACTGATAAAAATGGAGCTTTCTCTATAGAGGATTTACCCCCTATTGAATTAATCGTCAGACATGTCAAAAGAATTGGACCAAAAGGTTTTGTTTCCGGTCAGTCAATGATCGTATCTGCGAATAGAGACGATGGCGATTTGGTCAAAATCGGTGGAAAGGATTGGCAAATTAAGGGAAGGATAGACTTATCCCGGGAAACTATTGAGCTGATAGACCATAGCATGTCCTATGCTATTTTATCCGAAGCAGCCCCCATGCCACCCAAAAGAATAAGAGACAACCCAAAACTCTATACCCTTTGGCGAAGAAGCAACAAATATAAAAAACTGATCGATAACCGGACAATCAGAGTCGGCCATATCAGAAAAGATGGAAACCTCATTTTTGAAAATGTGCCTGAAGGTAATTACCTTTTAAATGTTAGGTTAATGAAAAATCGAGACTTTAATGGACGGACCAGCTCTCTTCGCACCATTAGTAAGCCTGTTGAGATCAAAACTGGGATCATACAAACTCTAGTCGGTGACAAAAATCAAATTAACATCGGCAAAATAAAATGATATTAATTAGGCGCGAGGGAAAATTTCTTTCAACCGGTGAGTTTGTGTGAAAACAACTCTTTGTCAGTAATTTTTTAAAAAGCCACGTTTCATCGGATTGTAGCGAGCCAATAAGTGTCAATCGGACGCAAATCCTTACCTATAATTGGAAGTGAAGCTTCACCTAAAACAAGAAATGGCCTATTAAGATTTGAAAAAAATTGGGTGATCTCAGGAATTTTTTCTTTGGTGTGGATCTCGACTAGCCAATCATGCGCCGGGTCTTCGAGCAAGTTGCGACTGCCACGTAATACAGCATCTTCAGCCCCCTCAACGTCAATTTTAATCAGGCCGGCCTTGCCTCTGAGGTGGTCCAACCGGTCAAAGGTCGCGTCCAGCGTCACGGAATTCTCTGAATCTCTATCGCTGACAAATTTCGGGACAATTTCAATGGCACAGTTTGAATAACAAGGCCATTCCTGGGGGGTGGTCAGTTCAGAATAAAGATCTGCCTCAGGCTCAAAAGATATGATGTCGATCTTCTTTTTATTTCCTCCGGAAATAAGATGAGCTAACCCATATGTATCGTAACCGGCTTGTGCCCCGACATCGAAAGCAAAATCTTTTCCTGGAGCATTTTTACTTAACCAACCGTTGAGCTGTCTCTCGTAGAGCCCAAAAAGCATTCTTTTCGAGTTTGCCGGATTGAGAAAAACTCTTGATCCTCGAAATGGCCCCCGCAGTATCGTAAATATCTCAGGTTTTTTTGAAAAAATTTTGTGTATCATCGTGGGCAGTGTCTTCCCCGTTTACATTTCGCTATATGGCAATGAGAAAAAGAGCGACCTCTAGGCGCCGAAGAAAATATCAAATTTGTATTACAGCCTCTCATCGGTCATTTTGAGAACCCGGATTACTTTATTTCTCGGGCTTTGACATTTTTATACCAAACCATGGCTCCATGGTCTTGGAAACCTAGATATCCTTCCCAAGGCAAATCTTTTATGACCCCAAACTTGTGTTTGGTACCGTCCGGACGCCTACCACGCTCAGAAAATTTATCGGTATCAATGGATGAAACTTTATTCCCATTGATATGGACTTCAATATTAGACCCAACAGCTCGGATGAGAACCCTATTCCAATCATCATATTTAAAATCACCCATGGATGTTTTGGAGAGATCATAAATTGCCCCGAAGTCGTGGTAACCATTTCCAGACCGACCCAAAATTTGCGCCTCAAAACCACTTTGAACTGGATTTGACAAGTCAGACACTCTGAAAAATATTCCCGAATTACACCTCTCTGCGCTCATCTTTACATCAGAAACAAACTCAAAATTTTTAAATTTCTTTTCATGGACAATGACATAACCCCCAGATTTGAAAGGAACCAAGGAACCATCATCAATTTTAGTTTGGATTTTAGTTTTCTTGTTTGTCATCCAACCTGAGTCGTCTTTGCCATTGAATAATAATTCCCAACCTGCCGCCCTTTCCGCGGATGCAATAGAATTGTCCAAAGTCGAACGTTTTTTAATTCCGAGTTCTTCGAAAGTTTTTGCCACATCAGATCCAGCAGAAACGACTTTAATTTTTTTATCGACCTTTAAAATCTTGCCATCTTTACCGACATAAAAAGTCCATCGATAAGGCACCGACCTGAAATCAGTCACGACCCCGAAAGCTTCAGCAACTTTTTTACCGGGATCAGATAAGATGGGGTAATCAAGATTTAATGATTGAGAGAAGCGCGTGTTATCTTCGACCGAATCAACGCTCGCAGTAAAATAGAGCGCATCGTATTCACGCATAGCTTCCCCATCTGACCGGAAGGATTTGCACTCGCGAGTGCAGCCCCCTGTAAAAGCTTTAGGATACCAAGCTATGACGAATGGAGCCTTACCTTTGATCTCAGATAAGGCATACGTATGGCCATCTGACCCTTTTAATGAAAAGTCAGGGCAGTCGTCACCCTTCTCAAGGCCTTTTACATTGCCAACTAGTAAAATTGAAGCCATGGCGACTATATAGCTAAGAGGAAATTTCATGGAGACATCCTCTCAAATGTACAATAGATTAAAAGTATATTGTAGCTAGATGATATTATTTTCATCTAGTTTAGATGAAAATCCACTTTCATTTCTGAAACGACTCATATGCAGGACGGCCAGCTTGAATTTTTCCATGGGGAACAGGCGGCCGAGTTGTGCCCATCGACACTTCAATTTCTCAGACATGTAGAAAATTTTAAAGAATTCGGATCAAAAACAGAAACGACAAATTTCCCTGATCCTGAAATAGAGTTGCCCGTCTATATTAATGAATTTTGGACCGCGAAACAGAGAGCAGCCCATTCATTGCACGAAATTTCATATAGGGCTTGCTTCAAACCTCAACTACCAGCCTTTTTTATCAACCAACTTACCCGACCCGGCGATAGTATTTTTGATCCATTTATGGGGAGAGGTACAACGATCCTTGAAGGAGCTCTTTTGGATAGAGTTACCATGGGGTGTGATGCCAATCCGCTTAGCTCTATTCTCGTGAAGCCGAGGCTTAGCCCACCTTCATACTCCCAGATTGAGGATCGCCTCAATCGAATAGATCTTTCCGAAAATTCAGAAATTGATAATCAAGACCTCTTGACATTTTACCACCCAAGAACTCTTTCAAAAATATGCTCGTTGAGGACGTACCTGCACCAAAGAAAGCTTGATAGAAAATCAGACCTTGTAGATGACTGGATAAGAATGATAGCAACGAACAGATTGACGGGACATTCTCCTGGCTTCTTTTCAGTTTACACGCTTCCCCCAAATCAAGCGACCTCGATCAAAGCACAGCAACGAATAAATAAAAAAAGAAACCAAACCCCACCAGAAAGAAATATTAAAGGGATCATCTTAAAAAAGAGTAAGTCTTTACTAAAAGATTTAGATGACATAGACCTGATAAAACTAAAAAGAAATTTTAAAAAGTCCGTGTTAATAACTGGTTCCTGCGACAAGACACCCGAAATCAAGGACGCGTCCATTGACCTTATCATTACCTCCCCTCCCTTTTTGGACATTGTAAACTATCAAGGTGATAATTGGCTAAGATGTTGGTTTAACCATATTGACTCAGAGGCAGTTTCCCTCTGGAACATAAGGAGACCGGAAGCTTGGATTAACGCCATGACTCAAGTCTTTCTTGAATTAAAGAGAGTCCTAAAACCGGGTGGCCATATTGCATTTGAAGTGGGAGAAGTGCGGGGAGGCAAACTTAGGATGGAAACACTAGCAGCCCCAGCCGCTATAGCCTCTGGTCTTGTGCCTATTTTTTTACTGATCAACGACCAGGAGTTCACTAAAACAGCAAATTGCTGGGGAGTCTCAAATCAGAAAAAGGGGACCAACACTAATAGAATTTTGTTGCTTCAAAAAAGTCATTAATCACTATTCGGATGTCTCATTATCTTTGATCGGAGTAGGGTCAATTTCTATCATCCCATTAATTTCCCTCACTTTAAAAGATTCCACATGCCATATGGAACCCGTAATACATTTGCCGGATTTCCCATTGAATCCCCATTGGTGCCAAGGGCAATAAACGACCCCCTTCATCACGGTACCTTGTCCAAGCGAGGCTCCGGCATGCGGGCAAAAATCATCCACGCAATAAAGCTCGTTGCCCTCTCTGAAAACAGCGAGCCTTTTACCATTAACTTTTACAATCTGCCCCTTACCTGGCTCGAGTGAGCTGGATTTCATTACCGCGACATAATCTCCCATAAAAATTCCACTGAACTAACATTTTATTGGCAGGAAGGAAACAAATTTCACAAATCTTGGAATGCAATGCTTTGGTCAGCTGTTTTTTTGAATTCCGATTAGCTGAGCGAGGGCGATCCAATAGCAAGTTCAAATTGGATGAAGTCATTATTCTTCAGTGCCAACCACGAAATTTAAAATATCTTCCATTTTCCATCTTCCAGCAGATGAATCTTCCTGAATAATTGTTTCCGTTCCCTTTTTTCGATTTAACTAATCAAGCTATATTCACGTTTTTTAGGAATCTTTGGCTTTATACTTTCCCTCAAACTGAAGGGATCGACACTTCAATGAATCTGACGAAGAGATTACCTTTCAACTCTTCATTGATGGTAATCTTGCATAATAGGAGCAAAAACGCATTATATACGTATGCGTTCCATGTCAGCTATTCTACTTATCCTACTTGTTCTACTGGGACCGGATAAGCAATGGGCTCAAGCCAAGGAAATAGATTTTGCGAGAGATATCCTTCCAATACTTTCCGATAATTGCTTCCAATGTCATGGGCCGGATACAAATGAAGGCCGTAAAGGGGATCTACGTCTTGATGAGGAGGAGGACACAAAAAGGCTTAGAGACTCTGCTTACAAAGTCATTTCGGAAGGAGATTCCTCAAATAGTGAATTAATAAAAAGAATCAATTCCACCGATTCTGACGATGAAATGCCCCCACCAGAGCTGGGGCGTAAACTCACAGCTCAGCAAAAAAGTTTATTGTCAGATTGGATAAAGCAGGGAGCTAAATGGGGCAAGCATTGGGCATTTGAACCCGTGATTAAACCCACCTCACATACGAAATCAGATCATCCTATAGATTCATTGGTGGTAAAAAAGCTCACTTCCAAAAACCTAACCATGAACCAAAAGGCTGACCGAAGAACTCTGATAAGAAGATTGGCCTTAGACCTCACAGGGTTACCCCCGACGCCAAACGAAATACAAAAATTCTTGAGCGATTCATCACCCAATGCATGGGAACAAGCTGTAGAACGTATGTTAACCAAGGAATCGTTCGGAGAGAGGATGGCTTGGGATTGGCTCGAGGCTTCTCGATATTCTGATACAAATGGATATCAGGGAGACAGAGAAAGAACCATGTGGCCATGGAGAGACTGGGTTGTAAGTGCATTCAACGAGAATCTTCCTTACGACAAATTCACGATGTGGCAACTTGCCGGGGACCTCATGCCAAACCCAACCCGGAATCAAATTTTGGCGACTGGATTCAATCGAAACCACATGATTAATGGGGAAGGCGGGAGAATCGCAGAAGAGAACCGGGTTGATTACGTTTTTGATATGACAGAAACCATGGGCACCGTTTGGCTGGGACTCACACTAAATTGTAGCAGATGCCACGATCATAAATTCGATCCAATAGCCCAAAAAGAATATTACCAGCTCACAGCATTTTTCAACCAAACCCCAGTAAATGGGGGTGGAGGAAGCGGCCAGACAGCCCCCATTCTTGAAGCGCCAACTTATGAACAATCCAGAAAAATAGAAGCATTGAAGTCGGAGATTTCAGAACTAGATGACTCAATTAAGAAAAGGTCAAATTTTTTGATTTCAAATCAAAAGGAATGGGAAAAGAAACAATTGGAAATTCAAAAGACGACATCATGGGAAGCACTCATTCCTGACAAAGCCACAGCTAAGCATCAAGAACTCATTATCCAGGATAAAGGTTTTATATATGCGAAAGGAAAGAATCCTGACAAGGACGAATATGTTATAAGCTATCCGATAGAAACTGATGCCTTAACTGGGGTAAAGATCGAGGCCGTAAGGCACCCCCAGATGACTGCTGGAGGACTGGCTAGATCAGATAGTGGGAACTTTGTCTTAACAGATATCGAGTTTCAATTGACCGATGGCGTCTCCAAAAATTCAAGAAGGCTCCAAATCCAATCAGCCCAAGCTACTTTTGAACAGGGAGGTCATAAGATAACAAACACCTTTGACTCAGACCCTCAAACAGGTTGGGCAGTTTGGAACGGCAAAAATTTGGACCGCGATCACGCCGCCGTATTTACTCTAAAACCAACTCCATTAAATGGGACGGAAAACAAACTGGTAGCAGTACTAAAATTTAATTCGCCCCATGCAAAGCATAATTTGGGATATTTTCGACTACTGGCATCTGGAGCTCCGAATCCCAAATTAGATGATGAGCGTTCTCAATTGGTAGCCACCTTGAAAGTGGCTCCAGACAAACGCTCGGAGGACCAGAAGAAGACCATCAGAGAAGCGCTCTTAAAATCAGACGCTGCTTACCAAAAACTATCCAACGATAAAAAGGCATTGAATGACCAAATAAAAAGAATATCTCAAGGTATTCCGAAAGTCATGGTCATGAAAGATCGCGATCAATCTCGGCAGACCTATATACTTGAGCGCGGCTTATACAACAAGCCAGGAAACCCAGTAAAAGCTAATATCCCATCGGCACTTCCTCAAATCCAGAAAAGAACAAATTTAAACCGATTAGACTTAGCAGAATGGTTGGTCAGGAATGATAACCCCCTTACATCTAGGGTAACGGTTAATCGAATCTGGCAAATGTTTTTCGGAACGGGACTAGTCAAAACAGCAGAGGATTTCGGAGTGCAATCAGAATACCCAGAACATAAAGAATTGCTCGACTGGCTTGCTGCAGAATTTATGGATAGCGGTTGGGATATGAAACATCTTATAAGAACCATTGTAACGAGCAAAACATACCAACAAAGCTCTATTGCAAAGACTAAAACGGAATACCAAAAGGACCCGCAGAACCGTTATTTAGCCAGAGGCCCAAGATTCAGAATGCCTTCGTGGATGATTAGAGATCAGGCCCTTGCGGCTAGTAATCTCCTCAACTCTGCTGTGGGTGGAAGACCTGTATTTAGTTACCAACCCAAAGGGCTTTGGTCCGAGGCAACTTTCGGGAAAAAAAGATATAACCAGGATGATGGCGAAAAACTTCATCGAAGAAGTATATATACATTTTGGAGACGCATTGTTGGTCCTCCAGTATTCTTTGATACAGCTAAAAGACAGGTCTGTGAGGTGAACCCTCTCCGCACCAATACACCTATGCATGCACTGACTGTCTATAATGATATCACATTTGTTGAAGCAGCGCGTTCACTTGCCGAACATGTCATATCCACTAGTGACGATTCTAAAAAACGCCTTGATCTGATATATCTCAGAACTCTCGGAAGATACCCGGATGAAAAGGAATATCAGGTTCTTGAACAAAGTTTGAAGAAATCCATGGATGCTTTTATGAAGGATGAAAATGCCGCTAAGGAATTTGTATCCGTAGGGGCTCAGCCCCGTGATGAATCCCTAACCCCAAAAGAAGTGGCAGCTTGGGCTGCTCTTTGCTTAAACGTATTAAATTTAGACGAGACTTTAACCAAGGAATAATATGAAAAATGGTTGGAAAGTATTAAGCGACAAAACGCCGAAGCCTATTCTTGACCAGCAACTGTTGGTTAACAGGCGCCAGTTCATGGGAAAAACGGCTAACGGTGTCGGCCTTGCTGCTCTAGCCACCCTTCTTCAAAAGGATGGGCTCATGGCAAGCCATTCAGAAAGAAAGCCACTATTCGGACACTTTGCACCCAAGGCAAAAAGAGTTATTTACCTTTTTCAAAATGGTGCCCCAACTCATGTGGACCTCTTTGATTATAAACCGCGTATAATGGATATGCATGGCAAACCAGTCCCGAAAGAATACTTCGGAAATAAGAGATTTAGCACCATGACTGGAAATCCAACCGGCAAGCTTATGCTCGCTCCTGTAGAACCATTTAAGCAGCATGGTCAAAGCGGCGCTTGGGTAAGTAATTTCATGCCCCATATAGCGGAAATTTCGGATAACTTATGTTTTGTCAAAAGTATGCATACCGAGGCTGTTAATCACGCCCCGGCTATTTCTTTTTTACTGAGCGGTGCTGAAATCCCGGGGCGGCCGGCAATGGGGGCCTGGCTCAACTACGGATTGGGAACAGAGGCAGAAGATTTACCCGGATATGTCGTTATGACCTCCGTTAGTAAAGGTACCACTTGTGGGCAAATTTTCTATGACTTCTATTGGGGATCCGGTTTTTTACCGTCTCGCTTTCAGGGCTCAAAATTTAGGGGCAGTAAAGATCCCGTTCTTTTTTTAAACAATCCAGCGGGTATGAAACCCTCTCTACGGAGAGGACTCCTGGACGATCTCAACGCACTTAATCAACATAAATATGAGCAAATGGGTGACCCAGAGATTCAAACTCGCATGAGTCAGTATGAAATGGCATACCGAATGCAAACCTCAGTTCCTGACCTTACCGACCTTTCCGATGAACCAGATCACATTCTCGACATGTATGGGCCTCAAGTGAGAGAGCCCGGTACTTTTGCTTATAACTGCCTTATGTCTCGGCGTTTAGCGGAGAGAGGGGTGAGGTTTATCCAATGCATGCATGCCGGATGGGATCAGCACAACAGCCTCACAACTGAGCTTTATACCCAATGTAAAGACACCGATCAACCCAGTGCTGCACTAGTAAAAGACCTGAAAATGAGGGGGCTCCTTGATGACACTCTCGTGATTTGGGGCGGGGAATTTGGAAGAACGCCATTCATTCAGGGGAGCTTAGACAACCGACCTCGGTGGGGAAGAGACCACCACCCTTATGCCTTTACAGTATGGATGGCAGGCGGAGGGATAAAACCCGGCATCTCACATGGAGCTTCAGATGATTTAGCCTTTAATGCTGTGGAGGATCCTGTGCATGTTCATGATTTCCAGGCAACAATTCTCCATCTTCTTGGTTTGGATCATGAACGCCTTACCTATAAATTTCAGGGTCGTTATTTCCGTCTGACAGATGTTCACGGAAATGTCGTGAAAAAAATCCTCGCATAGGCTCTTTCACGATATGTTTTAAAGCTAAATCGGAAACAAAAAAGTATGGATCTCTTTACCTCGGTACGGCGATTAAGAAATCTGATGCTTCGATAGATGATAGTTGCCAAGACGGCGCACAAGCTGGAATAAGGCAGAACTGACCTGCCAGGAGATTCTCTCCAGGGGAGCTTGGGGTATTGACACTCAAAGCCCCTTTGTAAACTCCAATGATAATCGGTTTACCGATGGAACTAATGCTGGCTGTTTCTCCAATAGCCAAGCTGTTTGTTTCCACTGAAAATAAAGCATCATCGACTATGAGATTGGCCCCAGGGATTACCGGATTCCCTTCCAAACTGGAACACAACGGGGGTTCAAAATCCAAAAAATCGATGGATTTCATTGAAGAATCAATATGCAACTCACGAGGCTTGCCATCAAGCCCCGTGCGATTCCAATCAAAAACGCGAAAAGTAGTATCGGAATTCTGCTGAATTTCAAAAATTACATTTCCAGCTCCTATGGCATGAACACGACCGCTCGGCAGAAACATGGCATCGCCAGAGCTCACTTTAATTTGATGAAAACAATCAGCGACTGAACCGTCGTCAATTTTATGCCGAAACGTATCTTCAGTAACACCGTTTTTCAAACCAACAAAAAGATCTGCTCCAGGCTCAGCATGAGTGACAAACCACATCTCAGTCTTAGGCTCTCCTCCCATTTGAGTTGCTTTCTCAGCTGGTGGATGAACTTGTAGTGACAGCTTCTGTTGCGCATCTAAAATTTTGACCAAAAGAGGAAAGCGGTTTGAATGCAAAGTGACTTGCCCCATGATTTCCGATGAAAAATTTTTCATGAGCCACGTCAGATCATTACCGGCGTATTCCCCGTTAGTAATGACACTGCTATCTTCTTTTCGATCGGAAACCTCCCACGATTCACCAACCGGCACATTTGGAGGAAGGCTTTTATTGTAGAGGGACTCTAAATTTCGGCCACCCCAAATTCGTTCCTTAAGAATTGGTTCAAACCGCAGCGGGTATACATTCATTTGGATGTAGAAATGAGGAGAGTTTTTGTATCTACGAGGAAAGATAAAAAATATCAGGCATTTTCTTTAGCCCTCTCGATTGCTGTATCCTCGTAATGCCCCATGGCTCGATATTTCTGATATCGATGCTCCAGTAAATCCTTAACTTTAAGTTTTTTCAATTGCTCCAAATGGCTGAGGACCGAAGCTTTTAAATTGTTTGCAGTATAAGACGGGTTAACGTGAGCCCCACCAAGAGGTTCGGGAATTATTTCATCGGCAATTTCAAATTCTAATAAATCTTTTGCCGTTATCTTTAGTGCCTCAGCGGCTTTTGGAGCAGCTGCTCTATCTTTCCATAAAATAGCCGCACAGCCTTCTGGGCTAATGACCGAATAATAGGCATTTTCTAAAACGAGGATTCGGTCCGCAACACCAATACCTAAGGCCCCGCCAGAACCACCTTCGCCGATGACGGCAGCAACAATGGGAACCTCTAGCCTCGCCATCTCTCGTATATTCACGGCTATTGCCTCCGCAATGTGACGTTCTTCGGCCCCGACCCCAGGGTAGGCACCGGCCGTGTCAATAAGAGCTACTATAGGCAAAGAAAACTTGTCTGCCATTCGCATTAATCGGAGCGCTTTCCTATATCCTTCAGGGTGAGCTGACCCGAAATTTCTCAAAATATTTTCCTTGGTATCTCTGCCTTTCTGGGTACCAATGACCATGACTTTTTGATCCCCAAGCTTCGCAAATCCTCCGACGACAGCTCTGTCGTCACCGTATAGTCGATCCCCATGCAGTTCCTCAAAATCTTCAAATGCATTGGCAATGTAGTCCAAGGTGTAAGGTCGCTTTGGGTGCCTTGCCAACTGAACCCTCTGCCATGCAGTTAGATTTGAAAAAATAGATTTTCTGGTCTCCTCGATCTTCTTTTCGATACGAGTAATCTCATCTGCAAGATTGATCTTAAGAATACCAGATTTTTCTGTATGCCTTAAATCCTCAAGTTTTTGCTGGAGGTCGATAAGGGGTTTTTCAAATTCAAGGTGGTGGATCATATCAAACTATTTTGATGTTATAACTGAAATTGGGATGCACTTCAATATATGGATCATCATACTTGTTGAGGGGCAGGATGACGCCAACTCCTATTCGTTCGCTGTAAAAGGCCATCAGAAGGAGTAGGGCCCCAAGAACCGGCAGGGTAAAATTCATCGTCCGCCATTGGGCGATCTCCCCATCCATTACGAATAGAATCGACAAAAGCCCATGCTACTTCAAGTTCATCCCGTCGAATAAATAGGGTTGGATCACCAGCCATCGCTTCAAGTAACAATCTTTCGTATGCCTCTGGAGTATAGGCTCCAAATTCAGAGTCGTAGGAAAATCTCATTCGGACGGGCCTGAGCTGCATATTGGCGCCAGGTATTTTCCCATTGATATGAAGGGTAATTCCCTCGTCTGGCTGCAGCCTTAATGTCATGGAGTTTGCATCGAGATTAGTTCCGCACTGAGCCGCAAAAAGAACCTGCGGAGGGCGCTTAAACTGAATTCTAACCTCACTTGCTTTAAATGGTAGATTCTTACCTGTTCTTAAATAAAAAGGAACTCCAGACCACCTCCAATTATCTATCCAGACTTTCATCCCCACATAGGTTTCTACATTCGATTGGGGATCTACCCTGGGCTCATGCCTGTATGCCGGTCTATCTTCGCCATCGACAACTCCACCTGTGTATTGTCCGCGGACGACCATACGGCCAACCATTTCCGGGGTCATAGGCCTGATGGACCGCAAAAGCTTCACTTTTTCATCCCGGATCGCCTCGGCCTCCAGATGTCCAGGCGGCTCCATTGCAGTGAGTGCAAGAACTTGCAAAAGGTGATTTTGAACCATGTCGCGTAAAGCCCCGGCATCTTCATAGTACCCCCCCCGATTTCCGACGCCCATATCTTCACTGACTGTGATCTGAATATGATCTATAGACTCTCTATTCCAATTTTGCTCAATGAGATAATTTGAAAAACGAAAGACAAGAATATTTTGGACAGTTTCTTTTCCAAGGTAATGATCTATTCTGAAGATCTGCTTTTCATGAGCAAATTTATTAAGGGCTGTATTAAGCTCTTGAGCAGATTTTAAATCTGTTCCAAATGGTTTTTCGACAACCAATCTTTCGGAATGGTCATCATTTTCATTTTTGTTAAGAAGACCTGTCGAATGAAGATTCTCAGCGACGAGGGCAAATTGTGTCGGACTGGTGGCTAAGTAAAATAATAAATTCTTCCTTAAACGAGGGTCGCCAAATTCAGACAACATTTTTTCGAGCTTCTTGTATCCCTCAATGTCATCAAATGATGCCTGACAATAGTGGACGTTATTGCAAAACTCGTCCCATTTCTGCGGAGTCTCATCTTTAGTTCGAGAGTATTTAGTAAATCCTTCTAATAATTCATTTCTCCAATTCTGGTCCGTTTTTTCCCGCCGAGCAAAGCCAACAACCTTAAATGGATTTGGTAACGCACCTTCCTCAAATAAATGGTATAAAGCCGGAATTAGCTTTCGGTAGGTCAAATCCCCGCTAGCGCCAAAAATAATAATTGTACAGGGTTCTACGATTTTTCTGGCATGATCCAAACGGCAAATCATTAACTCATCAAGTTCCTGGTCATTAAAATCCATTTAAAGGTATTGTGTGCCGACTTTGCTTTCCCATCAAGTAGCAAGTGACAGAATGACCTGCGAGTTGACGGTATGGCGCTTTAGACTTAGTTTAGGCGCATGATTTCGGGGTCTACCTCAAGAAAAAAAGAAGCGGGAAACGTTCGAATTGGTGACGAAAGGCTTGTAAAGCTGACAACCAATGCAGCCCACAAAGTGATATCGCTTTTGGAAAGACAGGGCCGCCCAGGAGGCGTCCTCAGAGTCGCTGTGATTGGTGGTGGATGTTCGGGCCTTCAATACAAATTAGATCTGCAAGGAGCCCCCGCCAATAGAGATATCATGGTGGATTCTCAAGGCGTCCAGGTAGTGGTCGATCCTAAAAGCGCTTTATACGTCACAGGGTCCGAGATCGATTTTTTAGAATCGCTGGAGGAAACTGGTTTTAAAGTGCATAATCCAAATGCTGCTACAACATGTTCTTGTGGAGAATCCTTCAGTGCTTGAGGCAAAGCAATCTATTTGGTAATGAGTAGAATGTCCTCCGTAAAGTTTCCCTCCAAGTCTTTATGACAGATTATTTTCAAACGTTGGGACTACCGCGTCTTCCGTGGCTGGAGACAGAGGCCATTAACAAGCAATACCTTGAGCTTTCGCGTCTCTGGCACCCCGACAAATTTCATACTGCCGAAGAAAGCGAAAAGCAAAAGGCCGAGGAAAAATACTCTGAAATAAACCAGGCAAATCAAATTATTTCGAACCATTCATCGAGGATCCGACATTTGTTGACTCTTGAGTCTAATTCTCCACCTTCGGTTGTGGAGCAGCTCCCCAATGAAGTAATGGATTTGTTTATGAGTGTTGAGAAAATCCTCAAGCAATTTGAAGGCTGTATTAAAGAGAAGGAGTCGCTCACCAATCCTATTCTCAAAATGGGAGTCGTGAAAAGAGCAATGGACTTATCAGATTTGGCTCAGTCTGTATTGGATAATTTAAATCATTACCAGAGCAAACTGATGACAGACTTGAAAGCTTTGAGTGCGAAATGGGATCAGAAAAACCCATCGGAACTCCTGGATTCACTTGAGGGCATTTACAGATCACTAACTCATATAGAGAAGTGGATTCAAAAGCTAAACGAGAAGAAGTTTCAAGCACAAATGCCATAGGTAATAGTGATCCAATATCAATCCAGGCCAGAACTTCACAATTGACCCCGTAGCCTTTTGAATCTGAAAAAGATAAAAAAGGCCATTTATAACTCGCCCCTAGTAATTCAGCTCGTCTCGCTTTGCTCAATCTGACTAAGCAAGAATGTCTTTGTGAATGAATGGATCACTCGAAGGCCCAATCAGCCTTTGGTTCAAGCCCTGAAATGGCACTGAGAATTTAAAAGGATCGAGGCCAAGTTGGTCTAAAATAGTGGCCTGAAGATCGTGCACGTGCATTTTATTTTTGGTGATGTTGTATCCTAATTCATCAGTCTCCCCGTATACATATCCTTTCTTAATTCCTGCGCCAGCCATCCAGATAGAGAAACAATTAGGGTGGTGATCTCTACCAAGCCATTTGACGCCTCCACGTGCTTCATTCATTGGAGTTCTGCCAAATTCTCCTCCCCATACGACCAGGGTTTCGTCTAACATTCCCCTCTGCTTGAGATCCTGAAGAAGGGCGGTCATTGGACGGTCAATGTCTCGGCACTTATTAGGTAGCGCTGTATTGAGCGCATTGCCCTTTGAATTACCATGGATATCCCAACCCCAATCGAATAATTGAATAAATCGAACACCCTGTTCGGCAAGTTTACGTGCGAGAAGACAATTGTTTGCGAATGATGATTTCCCGGGCTGAGCTCCGTATGATTCCAATATGGACTGAGGTTCTTTGGAAATATCCATAACCTCGGGCACGCTAATCTGCATTTTATAAGCCAGTTCATACTGACTGATTCTAGTCATTGTCTCAGGATCACCAGCCAAGTCATATTCCAATGCATTCAATTTATTAAGCGCATCAATACTTCTTCTTCTTACCGACCTGTTCATCCCTTTTGGATTGGTAACGTAAAGAATGGGTTCTCCTGAAGTTCTGCACTGGACCCCCTGGTAAACCGAAGGAAGGAATCCGCTGCTCCATAAACTCTTGCCACCACTCGGATCAGTTCCCCCGGAGCCCAACACGACGAAGCCAGGAAGATTCTCATTCTCTGAACCTAACCCATATGTGGCCCAGGAACCAAATGAAGCATTTCCGAACTGGGCGGACCCAGTGAACAATAGAAGCTCAGCTGGGGCGTGATTAAACTGGTCAGTATGCATCGATTTAATGATGGTTACGTCGTCGACCACTGACTTGAAGTGCGGAAGCAACTCTGTGATCTTGGTATCGCTTTTCCCAGCCCTAACAAAATTCTGCTGACAGCCGAGTAGTTTCGGGTGGCCTTTGGTAAAAGCAAGTCGTACCCCCTTAAAGAATTCTTCCGGGCATGGCTGCATGTGAAGCTCTCTTAATTTCGGCTTATCATCGAAAATATCTATTTGAGGTGGAGCCCCAGACATGTGGAGGTATATAACACGCTTGGCTTTTGCTGGACCCATAGGAGCTTTAGAAAGCATTGCGTTCGCACCATCTGCCTGACTTGCTGATGCGTTAGTCCCAAGCAATTGTGAGAGTGCCATTCCACCAAGTCCGACTTGGCAGTTTTTCAAGAATTGCCTTCGAGTTTTAAAAAGTAAGGAAGATTGCTGTTTATTCACTTATTACCCTTTCATTAAAAAGCCATCAAGATTGAGAATGACATTGGCAACAACAACCCAAGCTGCTGACTCCTCTATGGGTATGTCATCACTGAAATGTTCTTTGAAGCGACCTAACATCTCTTTGGCCTGGTCCGGATGATTCTTATAATGCTCCACCTCTGAAAGGTAGAGTTCTTCAAGGACTTTTATTTGTTCCGGGCTTGCAGGCCTGACCAGTGCTGTTTGCAAAGCAAATGTTAAAGCTTCATTAATGACTTTAAATTTCTTCTCCGCTATACGGAGAGCAAAGCCTTGTGACATTTCTACAAAGGCAGGATCATTCATGGTGACGAATGCTTGCAGCGGGGTATTGGTAGGAATCCTACGTATCGTGCACGTCTCCCTGCTGGGGGCATCGAAAGTCGCCATGGATGGGTATGGTATCGATCTCCTCAGAAATGTGTACAGACCTCTTCGATATCTGTCTTCATTTTCACTTGTCGCCCAATTCCTTTGCCCATTGAATGCAGCTCTCCAGAGACCATCTGGCTGTGGGGGGAAAACAGACGGCCCACGAAGTTTTTGACTCAGAAGTCCAGAAACGCTGAGCGACTGGTCTCGGACCAACTCCGCATCTAAACGAATACGAGACATGCGAGCTAGCAAAATATTGTTGGGATCTTTTTCAAGTTTCTCGGATTGAACAATACTGCTTTGTCTGTATGTCGCAGATGTCACGATAAGTTTGACAAGTTTTTTCATGTCCCATTCGAGGTCATTTTGAAAAGTCGAAGCGAGCCAATCCAACAACTCAGGATGGGATGGCATCTTTCCTTGCGACCCAAAGTCTTCTTCAGTTTCCACGAGCCCTTTTCCAAATATTCTCGCCCAAAAGCGATTTACGGAAACTCTTGCGGTCAAAGGGTTTTGTTTGTCCATCAGCCATTTTGCTACACCCAACCTATTTTTCGGGGCGCCTTCTGGTAGATTGTGAAACGCAGATGGAACACTGGCAGCGACCTTTTCACCTTGGTTCAAGAAGCTGCCTTTGACGAGAACATGGGTGAGGCGCTTTTTGTCTGCGCTGCGCTCTTGCATGATCGGGGTCTTGATCACTCTATTTTCAATATCTCGCTTTTTATTGGAGGCATCTGCAAGTTGTTTCTTCAATACCCTTACCGTTGAGCTAGTATCAAGAAAGTGCTTTTCAATTTTTTTCTTTTCCTCATCGCTGAGCCCTTTTTCTTCTTTGCCGACAAGAGCAATAATTTCATCCGGGGCATTCTTGTCCTTAAGATTAAAATAAAACCCATATCCTCCGGACCCGTTAGCCACTTTTATCAAAAGTTTATTTTCGCCTTTATTAAGCTCAAGCCCGAGAATTTCTTGGTCCTTTGCAACTCCACGACTCACTTTGTTATCGAGGATTTTTTTTCCATTTAAAAAAACTTGAATACTGTCGTCGCTTCCCAATGAAACATAGCGGTGCGTGGCATTTTCAACAGTAATAGTGCGGTATAGATAAGTCGCTGAATTATCACCTTCCAAGGAAGTAATAACACCATCTTTCCATTCAGGCTTTTCTGCCCATCGTAGTTTTTTATCCCCGCTCTCCACGTCCTTCTCGAAGTCTATAGAAGAAAATTTCACGAACTCCTTGCTATGGGCTTCATCAAAACTTTTTGCTTTGAATGGCCCAATTGACATCCAAGAACTCAAGACGAGGGAATTATTGGGTTGAGGTTCCTGCAATTTCGTTTTCCATTCCTCATACTCTTTTTTCAAATCTCCGTTAATTGTCGTCGTCGCTGGATTTAATCTGTCTATCTCTGATTGAAGCTCGGCTATTTTTAATTCTTGCTGACGGGTTGGTGTAGAAAGCTTTGGAAATTCATCACCTCTATCAGAATCAGCGGTCTGATTGAAGAAATCATAAAACTCATAGTATTCCTTGATGCTAATCGGGTCATACTTATGAGTATGACACTTGGCGCACCCCATAGTTAATCCCATCCATACCTGAACAGTCGTGTCGACGCGGTCACGAACAGCTTCTGTTCGAAACTCTTCATCATCCGTGCCTCCCTCAGTATTTGTCTTTGTATTCCTGTGGAAGGCAGTAGCTAGGAGTTGATCCTTTGTTGGATTTTCAAACAAGTCACCTGCAATTTGCTCGTAAGTAAATTGCTCATAGGAAAGATTTTTATTCCAGGCATCTATCACCCAGTCTCTGTATTTCCAAATCGTTCTCAATGGATCAGATCCGTATCCAGCCGAATCAGCATACCGAGCAAGGTCCAACCACATGGACGCCCACTTTTCGCCATAAGCTGGATTATCCAACAACTTATCCACAAGTTTTTCATATGTCTCTGGATCTTCATTATTGGCAAATTCCTGAGCTTCCTTCCATGTGGGGGGAAGTCCGGTTAAATCGAGATAGAGACGCCTCACTAGAGTGTAAGGGTCGGCCTGTAGGCTCGGCTCAAACCCGGCATTCTCTATTCCATCCAGCGTAAAGTAATCTATTCCATTGATGGGCCATGCCGTGTTTTGAACCGTCGGGTAATCTGGTTTTGAGAGAGGGTTGAAGCTCCAATGCCTTTCATAATTGGCACCCTGCTCAATCCATTTCTCGAGTATATCTGCCTGCTCCGGAGTGATGGCATGGCCAGTTTCCGGGGGCGGCATCACTTCATCCGGATCTTTGGAGCGTATCCGCTCCATAATGATGCTCGCTTGTGGGTTGCCGGGCGCAATAGCCTTAAATCCATCAATTTCGCGCGTGGCTTCTTCAAATAAATCTAAACGTAAATCCGCCTTCAGGGACGACTCATCCGGCCCATGACAAGAATAACAATTGGAAGCAAGAATGGGGCGTATGTGCTTGTTGAAAGACAAATTCCCCGAACCAACATTTGAGGCCCACAAACCCGGAATGATGACGAGCCCAGCCAGGAAAAGTATGAGAACCCCTTGAATTCGCTTTGATCTGTGGTGTATCACAAGAACATTATAGCAAATTAACTCATTTGAGCAATCCCCAGGAGCAGGATGGATTTTGGAATCCAGATATGGCTTTCGGTCAGAAAAGGAGGTTAATTTGCCATCAATCTGAAAAATTCGGTTCGTTCGGAAAATGGAAGTTTAACGACATAGAGTCCACCAATTTCCGTGGGCTGTAGATCCAGCCTTGACCAATTTGCCCCGATGGAGCCAATCGATTCTATCGAATACACCGTATTTCTCACCGGCCAGCTCAATTCCAATGAATCCCCGGACCTACGAACCTCTAACCTGACATCAGGCTCAGGGCCGTCCGCCATTCTGACTTGCGCGGTCGAAGAGGTCACCACGAGGCCTGATGATGTCATGACCACATAATATTGACCGACAATCTCCTCACTGGGACCACTCAGCCTCAAGGTTGATGAATTACTATTGGGTATCTCATTCCCATCTTGAAACCACTTATACCGGATACTCGATGGGCTCGTTACAACCACTTGTAAGGTCACCGGCTCGCCTTCCGAAACAGCTTTGTCTGATGGTTGCTCCAATATTGTTAACTCAGGAGCAGAGACAACTAAAACAGCTGGTTCGGTGGTCACCGCTGACTCATCATTATTTGCAGCAAGTGCATATTCTCCTGAATCGTCTGTGGTCAAATCACTCAGCGTCAAAACCGCCGAAGTAGCCCCGGGAATGGGTTCCCCATTTTTCAACCACTGATAGTCGATTTCCAAAGAGCCAATAATACTAGCGCTGAATGTGTGACTCTGCCCCAGGAGAGCGATGTGACTTTGAGGAGGGCTCTGTACTTTTAATGGACCTGTGATGGGGACAAGCAGACCAGGAAGTGAGTCTACCTGGTCGAGTGAATTTGAGACAGTAACACGGTACTGACCTGCATCTAGCTCGGATACAGGTGAGATAACCAATAAATTATCATTTGCACCAGGGATTGCCACTCCATCTTTATACCATTGGTAGCTCAATTTTTTCTCAGATTCAGCTTGAACATTAAATTCTGCTGTTCCACCCATGAGAACTTCATACGATGCTGGATTTCTGATGATATCAATGCTCTGTCTGTCCAGGGAGAAGGTAATTGGGTCAGATTCAATAATAGTATCCAATGTCGAAATCTGGACGTAATATTCTCCTTCATCAGCTGCTGAAAAATCGTATATATCGTAAGATGGAATATTCGAAGGAATGGATATCGGCTCCCCATTTTTAAACCATTTGTATTCAGGTATGACGCCATCATCGGATTCGATGACGACCCACAACCCAGCTCGGACGCCAGATTTGAAAGACTGGCTTGCTGCCATATTAACTATTCGTATAGCACCTGGAAGAACGCTTAAGACGGCTGTGTTACTTGTGACTGTTCCCGAGGGAGTGCTGATTTCCACTTTGTAATCTCCAGCATGACTCATTTTCACCGGGCTAAAGACGAGCTCAGTAGAGTTCGAGTCGGGAACCGGAACCCCATTGTGATACCAGACATATCGATAGGCATCGCCTCCATCAACGACAACACTGAGAGAAGTCACTATTCCCTCCTCGACGCTTAGGCTCTGCGGCTGCTCAGTAATAGTGAGGTCTGGTGCTGGTGAAACCCGAATCACGACTGGATGACTTTTTGTCTCCCCTACAGCGTCAGCGGCCAAGACGTAATAAATCCCAAAATCTGTCATTTTAATCGAGCTGAATAAAAGCGACGATCCCACAGCACCGGCAATAGCCACGTCATTTTTATACCATTGGTAGGTCACACCATCTTGGATTTCTACCTCAACTGCTAAGGTAACATCTGTTCCTTCACTAACGACAACCGGCGCTGTAGGCTGAGAGATGATAACCGGCTGGCCCACAATCTCACGCATTCCTGTAAACAACACCACTGTAGCAATAGTATATAAAACTATCTTTCTCATCATTCCTTTCATTCCTTTTACTTATCTATTTTAGGAGTAAGCCTGAAAAACTGAATGGCATTGGCTTTTTCGTCAGAAAGTTCGTATCGAAACTTATTCATATCAGATCCATCTCCGGGGTGGACTGTCTGCCACCCCTCTCCGTCAAGGACATCAGAGGACTGAAGCGTGTAACCAGCTGGCCAACGAAGCGTAACGAAATCCTTATCTTGCTCTATGGTTATTACCGGCGGTGCTATGGTTTGATTCACAGATCGCACTGGGACATTACGAATCACACCAGTGTCTGGGTCAGCGACCTCGACATAGTTAATTGATTGTGGAGCCAGCCCAGGGGCAACGTCAACAAGCCCCATGGAATTGTTACCCAGCTGATTTAAAGCTTCTATTTCATCCAATGAAATACTTCTATTCCAAATAGCTAAATCATCAATCAACCCATTCCAGAAAGACATATCCCAGGCGGGACCATTCTGTGCGTCATTTAATCGAACACCTATCCCAAGTGAGGTCACTACAGGAGATGATTTGAGGTAATTTAAAGATGCCGAGGAAACTTCTGTTCCATTCTCATATAATTTAAGTGTTCCATTGGAAGCGTTAATTACAGTGACATCATCCAGGTATCCATCGACACCAATGGAACCATTGTTTGTTGTTCCTGCTGTGTCGGAGACATCGGTAAACTTCAATGTCGTCGAACTACTATCGGCAGTAAATTGGTATTGGTAGTTGATATATTCCGTCGCAGCAATTTCGGAGAGAATATCGGTTGGGGGCATTAATGCTGCATCTCCATCGACCTCTACCCTCATCGCCTGATTATAGTCCGAACTATCATCGCGATAATTAAAGAAGAGCAAGTAGGTCTCGCCAGCAGTCGTAGATACTGTTGCTTCGATTTCATTATTGCCACTGACACTTCCGGCTCCAAATTGGGCGACACTAGATGTGACACTCACCGTTCCCGAAGAAACCCAATTATTGAGTCCATCACTAAAGTCACCATTTGTGACAAGGTTTGCACCTGTTGGCGGAGAATAAACCATGGCGACATGAGTCCACGTACTGGTGGGCAAAGCTGAAGATGAATTGATAACTTGTGCGACCCCCGTCCCGGATTGGGTTTCAGGCATCAAACCCGAAAGTTTTCCGGTCGTCGATGAAAGCCCCAGGTTAAATTGCCCAAGAACGTCACTTCCACTCAATGTTGTTCCATCACCCCAGTTCTTTACTATTGTCGCATCATAATCCAATTCGGAAGGATTTACCCATGCCGCAATGGAAACAGCAGTGGAAGGTTTGGTGTAATTAGGAACCAAAACGTATTGTTGAGATGATAACCCGCCGAACTCGAGAGCATTTCCAGCTTTACCTGAAACCCATTGTGAATCATCTACACCGTAACCCTGGAGCTGCCCGTCTGATCCGTATCCAGAATAATCGCTGGCAGTCGTTCCAGTTGCCTCATTAAACGGCCAATATGCGACTAAGCCATTAGGTATTCCTGAGACATCGATGACGGTTACCGCAGTCGTCGTCGAAGTTACCTCCCAGTTCGTATTTCCTGCAACGAGATAATATGAACCTGAGTCTGCTGTCGTTGAAGTTGGTATTGATAAAGAGCTGTCAATCTGTGTTGTGATCGGCTCACCATCCTTATACCACTGATAATATGTTGGCTGTCCGACGATCGTTGGCGCAATCGCGATTTCTAATCCGGAAGCAACTTTCATTGTCGCTGGTTGCCCAGACAGGTGAATCGGTAAGTCCCCTAGTAATGTCTCCAAGCTATTTCCCCCCACACCAGCTTCGTATATTGTTCTGACCTCAATAGTAGAAAGACCACGTTTCCAAACAGATATATCATCCAAAAGTCCATCCCAAATCTGAGGTATGGTTCCAGATACACCACCAGCATCTGCTAGTCGAGCACCTACTCCCAGTGAATCCATTGTGGAGGATGCAAAAGACCCCCCACTCCCTTGAGCGACCAAAACTCCATTCTGAAATAGATAATGTTTATCACTTGTAGCTACAACAGCAATATGTGTCCAGGTATCTAATGGCAAATCCTCACTGGACATTATTGTTTCCTCAGCACCTGATGCTAAAGAAATAGTATTTGATATTTTCGAAGTGGAACCCGAAGCACCTAAGCTGAAATACCCCTCTGCAGATGAATCACCAATGTTCCTTAGAATACTCGCGTTCGCAGGCAAGCTCCTCGCATAAACCCAACCAGAGACAGTCACAGCATCTGTCGCCACATTGAAACCAGAGATTTCTCCGTAGCGACCGCCTCCGTCAGAACCGGAAAAATCAATTGCATTGTTAAACTTACCACTACCCCAAACTGATGTTACCTCGGCTGGTTTTAGATCTGCATGCGTGTTCATTCCCGAATCATCCAAAGCCGACTGACCAGATCCATCATCAAATTTCCAATAACCAACTAAATCCGTCCATAGCTGAGAAGAATTGGAAATGGTCACATCAGCTGAATTCGATGTCGTCGATCCGGCCGAATTCGTGACTTTGACTGTGTAGCTTCCTGCATCGCTGGCTTGAGTCTGCTCAACAGTATAAGTAGCGCTTGTGCCACCTGATATTGGAGCCCCGTCGAGATACCACTGAATAACGAATGGCGCGGATCCAGTGTAAAGAACTTTTAAATCTAATTGGGAACCTTCAGTAACATCTTGAGATGTGGGGTGAGAAGTAATCGCCGGAGAAACCGCTGAATTTGAAATGCCAAGAACAGCTTGGCCAGATGAACCATTGGTATAAATATCGGAGATTTCTTGAGCTGTCAGCCCTCTGTTCCAGATCGCCAGGTCATCGAGAAGTCCGTGAAAATGTCCAGGTTCCTCCCATGCTGCTGATGTCCCAAAATCATCTAATTTAGCCCCGATACCAATGGCGTCGACATTGGAAGCATTGAATTGACCATTGTAGGGACTTCTAGAAACTTCCACCCCATCCTGATAGAGAATTATGTCAGCACCATCCGCAACAATAGCGACATGATACCATGTATCAATGGCCAGTGGCGTATTTTGGGAAACGACAACTCCACCTGTACCTGGATTTGTCTTCACACCCCCAAGCCTAACATAATCGGGATTTTCACCGGGTTTGTTGGAAACCGGTTCCAATGGAGGGAAACTATCGTCTTGGCCGATAGTGACAGTTGGGCCGTTACCATCTGCGCCCAGGTCAAAGTGAAACTGACCTGTTAAACCCTCGCCCCAATTTTTAACGATTGTTGCGTATGGAGAATAACTTGAGACCTGAATCCAGCCACTAATGGTCATCTGAGTCGTCAATGATGTTGTATTTTCCACAACGACGTATTCTTGAGATTCTCTTCCTCCGAGCTTTAGTGCGTTGTTGATTTTCCCGGCCACCCAATGCGATGTTTCATCGGAGAAATTCTTGAGTCCACCATCATTTTTATAGCTCGAGGAGTCTGTGGCGACCAAACCAGCCGCTTCATCAAATTTCCAATATCCAATGAGATCGTCTGGAGCTGATTGCTCAACTTCTGCATTCAAGAATATTGTAGCTGGCTGGGATACATTACCGGCAGTATCAGCGATAGTGTAGGTAAACGAGTCAGCAGAGAAAGCCGGTCCAGGCGTGTATGTAACAAAACCTGTCGCAGGGTCGACTTCTATTGTTCCGCTTGTTGGGTTGTCCACTATGACGGTGGAAGATGGATCCAGTTCCCCATTGTTATCATAAGATAAAGATATGGTGTCGATCACCACAGGATCCAAGTCGTCAACCTGAAACACACCACTACCAGCAACAGGACTGGACGAATCAGAACTCAATACTGTTATTGTTGTTTCAGTGGATACTTGTTCCGAGAATTCAATCGATCCTATCTCAATGGATGAATCAAATCCGCTTTCTCCAGTAAACTGAATTTCTAGATCTGCGAGGGTTTCCGAGCCGCTGCTCCATGAACCGGAAAAAGTATACCAATCACCATCATTAATTATTGAGGAACCGCTGATAGTCGTAGCTGTATTGACCGTGGCATCGAAAGATACTAAGTCAGAAGCCCCGGTATTTTTGACGGTGAAAAAGAACAAATAGTCTTTACCAGTCTCTACTGAAACCGATTCTTCAAATTTTGAAACCGTCACTGGGTCGGACAATTTTACATGAGACGGATAACCGACACTCGATGACAAAATCTTTAGATCAAAGTTCTTTATTGTTGTTTCCACAGCAAGGTATCCCTTGTCAGGATTCCAAAAGGACGTTTTAAAGTCAGGCAAAACCAAGGGCCAGTTCGATGGCATTTGGCCACCATTACCAATAACATAGGATTTGAGACTATCGGAAATCGACCGCAAGCCGCTTTTCAGTTTCGAATTAATAGTACGTCCGTCATCACGTCTGCTGAACTGAATGGAATCCGAAAACGACCAGGATTCGCTCAGGGCCACACTATAAGCGTGGTCGACCATATATGTCTTTGTAAGGTAGGCAGCTTGATACATTTGATAGATCGCCTTGACGGCATCAGCAATATCAAGATTGAGCGCTTCAGAATTTGCGGTCGAATATTTCACCACCAAGGGCGTACCGTCGATGTCCCCAGTTTCTTTTTGTGGTGGAAGTATATTTCGCTCTAGGTTTAGTTCCGATGACTCGACAATATCAATACCAGTGTAATCAGAGTAATCGCTCCCCGTCTCGGAGATGTTTCCACCAACTTGAATGATTGTTATTTCGATCGCACCAGTAAACCCTTGAGGTGGGAGGATATAAAGATTTGATATGGAGTCAGCCCCTACCATCCATTCCGTGTCACCAATTTTCTTACCATGAGAGAGCTCGGCACCGATTGGAACTCCTCTAATAAGAAATGGGCGAGTGGATGTGACACTTCCTAATTCAACTTCTATGGGTATGAGTTCATCTTTTTGCCCAGACCTGTCTATTCCAGTAATAGTTTGCCCTTGAATGGTCAGCCTCATGCTGTCATTTACAAGTTGCCTGAAACTAACATCGTCCAATGCCATTGCTATGTTAATTAGATCTGGGGTGGCATTTCTTAAATTAAATGTAGGGCTACTTTGAGATGTGCTTTTGATTACGAAGCCGTGGTGTTCCCATAGGTTTTGAGGATTTGAGTCGATGACTCTCAACCCTGATCTTTTACCGGTCTTGTATAGAGTGGTAGCAATGCCATTACTACTTTGGTTAACAAGAATATTGAAAGGACTCTTTGTTATTCCGGTGGGATCATTGTTGATGCTAGCTATCCAAAAACTCATTTCATATGGCGTATTGGCTTTGAGATCCGAGAAACCAAATTCCAGAATATTACTGGTTTGGTTCAACCCGAAGATAGCAAAATACCCATTATTCGGATCCGTTCTATCTATAATACCTGTCTTGGATTGCCAGTTTGAATTTTGGCCGATGGCGTAATCCCCAGAATTTGGAGAGTTTCTAAAATAATTATATTCAGTCCTTCCGGCAAGTTGATCATCTGAATATCTTCCGTTTCCGCTACCAAATGTTCCATTGTTGGCAAAGTCAATCATATTAGCACCAGCTTGGCTCACTTTGATATTTTTAGATCCAGACCAACCACGTGGCGGGGTCAAAACTAAATTTTCTATTTCACTGGCAGGCACGACCCAATGGCGGGCTCGCGATTTATAACCTTTAGATAATCGGGAACCCGCAGGCAATCCCCGGATACGAAAATTATTCGTGCTAACCACAGAACCCAATGAAATATCCAATGGTATAGAATTCTCCATAACCCCAATCACATCATTAGCGGTAAAAGATGGGAGACCACAACCAAAGGCATCGACCTCGACTCCTGGAGGAGTATCAGGACATCGATCATTAGCTGTTACAACACCATCATTATCAGGATCATTTGATATGTAATTAACAGTAATTGATTTAGAAATATCCGTGGAGGGCTCCCCTCTTGTTCCGCCGAATTCGACAACATAGTGATAGATTTCATTCTCAGCATATAAAGAGCGATCATTCCACGTAGCATCCTCGTTAATTACCGCGTAATCTTCTGGAGCTAAACTTATAAGGTTATCAGGAGCCGAAATATCCCAGTTGTTGTATTTGGTGTCACTTGCCAGACCTCCGATAGCCCCGCTCTCACTCGTGTCACTTTCCCCTCCGTTTTGTATGAAGAATAAATCTCCACTTAAAGCATCAGCATATGATTCGGGGCCAGTTACCCACCGCCATTTTTTGTCTTCGGCTGCATCATGCGCTCCAATCCAACTTTTATTATCATTGAGGAGACCGGCGATATGTGCGTTCTCCTCAGCACTTGAGATAGTAGCAAGATAGCCTGTGAGGCCCATGTGGGTTTGAACTTCTGCTAAGTTCTTAGCTTCGAGCCAACTCAGAGCAGACGACCTTTCGATGACTTTGTAATAATGAGGTTCGTCATAGGAATTATTGGGACCATAAAAAGGTTGCGCATCGCCCACAGTGATAGAAAACTCACGCGTCGCACCATTGCTATCACCTTGATTTTCGTTGACGTAGACCACTTGGCTAATGGCCGATTCGTAAGATGACATAGGAGCATCCCCAGTAAATTGGAGCACACCAGTATTGACGTCGTATGCCCAACTCAAACCCTCAACACTACCTGAATTACCATCTTGTCCGGCAATGCCAAGTTTTTCAGTTAACGGGTCAAATGAGGTATTGAAAGAGACAGAGGCTTCGGTCAAATTTTGGGACTCGACATTGGATGTTAGTGAAAAATTTGGATCAATGGCATTACCGTCGCTAGAAAACGTTTCGGAAGAAGTTTCCCTCACGGTCATATCCACAATTGCCGATTCTTCATTCACAGTTTTTATTTCGGCGATCTTAGCACCAAGCTGTGTTTCAGCCGGTTCCGGGGTTCCGGCTGTAACTCCTAAATACACTTCAGTCGCACCACCGAAGATATCATTTACAATATCTTTTTGGATAGTTTGTCTTAGCTCTCCCTCGTAATAAACTTTCAATTCCTGACTATCTGAATCCCACTCCATGGAAACTCGGTGCCACTTACCATCTTCTACATTATCGTTCTCTGAATTAATCGGAACCGGAGAAGGCCCAACGGATGAAATAACACCATTCTCAAAAAATCCAGTGTGGTCAGATGCCGGCTCACCATTGGAACTTGAAGTTTTAAAATAAGCTCCAAAACTTGGAGTAATAGCTCCTACACCTAAATTTTCTTCTTGTCCATCGGAAGAGGCAGTATCTCCATTACTAGAATTTTGTAAAGATATCGTTATGCCACCTTGGTCGGAATCTTGATCTCCAAAATATAATTCAGTATCGATAAAAAAGTTGTTTGCCAGATCGACTCTGTTTGTTGACCATGTTGCCCCCACTTCATTGAGATTGCCATTACCAGGGTTATTATTGCCAGTAAGCTGGAAGCTTTCAGTGGCAGGACGAAAAGCCGACCCCCCCGTGGTTTCATATTCATCGACAGATACTACACCCAGGCAGCAATCATTGGCTTCGTCTGTAGATACCAACCCTATTGGAGCACGAACACCATCATTCAAACCGGAATCCGGACCATCTGTGAACTTCGAAGAAGAAATGGGATCTCCAACTGAGTAAGAGTGAGTTATTTCGACTTTATAAATCACCCCCGAGCCATTATTTGATGCGTATAAATTACCTCTGTCATCAAAATAAACAGCTCCGTACGCGTCCCCAGATTCGCCATCCATTGCTTGGACGGGACCAATGTATTCCACAAGACCGGTAGATGGATTAATGCGAACCAAATTGTTGGTTTTTCTTTCCACAGAATATAACTGGTCATCTATAGGGTTAAATGCCCAGTCATGGATTTCCAAAGACTCCGATAGGCTAAGTTCCTTAATGACTGTCTTGTAGCTCGTTGAAGAAGGGTTTAAATCAATAACCACAACAATCGACTGCGAGTCATATTTTTGATCATCATCATCATCATCATCATCATCATCATCATCATCATCATCATCATCATCATCATCATCATCATCATCATCATTTCTCCGAATTTTGACAGAACCGCGCATGTATAAGAAGCCAGAGGTATTGATATCTCCTACGAAATAGCCTCCAGGTTTAAGGCCTGTGATCGCAATTTCCTCAGCCACAAAATCCCCACCATATCGGATCAGTTTACTCGTCCTACCTTCCTCGTCACCTCGTGGATATCCCCAGATTGCTCCATCAAGAGTATTATAACCTGCAGCATTAACATCTCTATTAAATGTATTATCAACCAACAAGGTGGACTGCCCAGTGACCAGATCAACGGAATAAATATCAGCTTCCTTCGTTTGAATCAGATAGGACCGGGTATCCAAAGGTATCGATGTCTGGGAGAATGGATTTGTATTAGCGACTTCTTCTTTTTGTGAAGTTAAAAGTCCTACGGATTGGATAGTAAAACCCAGAATCGCTCCGCCATTTGTTGTTTGGTCTTGCGGAGCGTTTGAATCCAATGTGAAAGAGGTGATTTTACCATTTCGAAATTGAGCTCCAACACTCAATCCATCGGCGTCATTGTATTTGCCGTATGTTCCGCTGTCATTAAAGACGGCGTGGGAAATAACCTCTTGGTATTCGCTGCTGGTTTTAAAACCGTTGGTAGTATCAGATTTACCAAAATAACTGAAACCCACAGCTAAGAAACCATCATCGTTGTCGTCTGGCGCTTGTCCCAGATCCAAACTGGAGACAGTCTTTGACCAATTTCCTGGAATACCGTTAGTAAAATCGGAGGATGTGTTACGACCTGAGAATGTAACGCCCGCTGATGATTGGTCTGCATTTTCAAATACAAAAGCCATCAAAACCGCATCGTCACCATCATTTGATGGAGTGTTGATATTGGTCAGATCTATTGAAATATCACCAGAATCACCACCACCAAGCAAAGTCCTAATCTCAGATTCATAAATGGCAATATGATAACTTTCCCCTGAAAACTCAGTCATATCGATCGCTTTCTTTGAAGAGGAGGCGAGATAGGCTATTTGAGATGTGTATCTTAAATCCCCAGCTCCCCCGTATGCATTTTTTCGATTTATGATTTGACCGCTACCGGCAAACGCAGCATTGATGGTGTAGTCCCCATTAGTGAAGTTGGGTGCTGCAAAATTATCACCAAGGTCGTTGGACAATGGGTTTGTGCAGTCATCCCCTGGATGACAGTGATCCCTTTCGAAAACGGACACCACTAAAACCAATCTGTTTTGACCATTTGGGATATTAAAGCTGCTTAAGCTTGGAATGCCATCTGCTCCCTGTCCACTGGCACTCGAGACGTCGCTGTTGAGGAGCCTAACCTTTTTCTTGGATAAAGGAACTGTATCACTTTGGACTAACGACCATGTATCTTCAATAAGCGCCAAGCCCTTACAATTACCCAATTCGGACTTAGTCATGGAATATTTGGTAGTTACTTCAGTCCCGGACGTGTCGTAGGCAGTAACTTTATTCCCTTTAAGAGCCAGAATCACATTCGCATCGCTATCATATGAAATACCTGTAATGTCTTGACCTTCGTTGCCTTGACCAAGCTTTACATTATTAAAAGGGTGATCTTCGTATCGTTTATGATCAGAGTCGTAAGCGCGCACCATTGCTGGTTCTTTATGAAACATGAGTATGACATTGCGATGAGGGTCATAGGTGATTCCGCTATACTTTTTTAAACTTTGTCTTTTATTCCAACTGGAATGATTAAATGCGCCTGTGCTTGAGATCCCTGTTTCGGGATGAAAAGAGCTGATGTAACCGTTATCGTGCAAAATAAGAAATCCCCCTTGGTAGTTACCGATTCCCACGTAATCGCTGCCGATTGTTTGCCCGGTAACGCCAGTTTCTACACTGGCTCCTGTGGTATCAAATGCCAAAAATTCTCCATTGTTATCCAAGAAATGCATTCTCGATGGAGTTTCGCTTTGATTGCTGTCGTCGTCTGTATCTTTTGCCTTAATAGTACCAGAATGAATAGCTATTCCCCGGAAATCTTTAAGTCCTGGCAATTTAGATTTGTTAATCTCGTAGTCGCTAGAAATTTGATTTTCTTGAGAGTCAAATGCAACGACCTGATTTTTCGTCATGACGATAAGGATCTGTTTGGTAGAGTCATATGAAATTCCTTGTACTTCTTCGTCGTCGTCATCGAATTCAAATTCCATGTCATGAAATGGATGATTTTCTACTTTATTCTGATTCTCGTCATAGACTTCGATCTCTCCTTCCTCATCATCGGTTTTGAGCATGAGGAGGACTTCCTCATTCGAATCATAGGCAATCCCATCGAAATTTTTATATTTCTTCCTCTTTTTTTTATCTGTGACGTTGAACTTATTGTTTGCGCCACTAAATCCCGTTTCCGGATGAAAAGAGCGAATTTCTCCATCATTTTTTAGGAGGAGTAATTCCCCATCAAAGTTGGCCGACCCAATATATTTTTTATCGACGGAGTCATCGGTGAAAACAGTCGTAGCGCTGTTGCCATTAGTATCATAGGCTTGAATGTTCCCATTCTTATCCAAAAAATGGAGCGTTTTAGCATCTACAGAGTTATTATCTGGAGGCACTTCGCTATCGACTGCTCCAACGTGAATGGCCATTCCGCGGAAATCTATAAGTCCTGACAATTTAGATTTGTTTGTGTCGTAGTCGCTAGAAATTTTTTTAGCGTCATCGTCTCCTGAAGCCCGGAATGCAACAACGCTTCTGCTACTCATGACAATAAGCGCTTTATTGGCTGAGTCATAAGAAATATCTCGTATGTTTGCGTCATCGTCATCCAATTCAAACTCCATACCGTGAAATGGATGGCTTTTCACTTCATTCTCGTCGGCATCAAAGACTTTGATTTCTCCTTCTTCCTCATCGCTTTTAAGCATGATGAGAACGTCCTCATCCGAATCATAGGCTATTCCATCGTATTTATAATAGGGCCTTTTGCTTTTGCCTTTGCCTTTGCCTTTGCCGTTACTTTCATCGCTATTAGTGTCGAATTTACTATCAGTGAATCCAGTTGCTGCGTAAGTACTTATATCTCCATCATCTGTTAAAAGCAGAAGTTTATCTCCGAAGTTGGCCATCCCGATGTATTTTTTATCCACAGAGTCACCGGTGAAAACAGTGGTCACGCTATTGCCATTTGTATCATAGGCAAGGATGTTCCCATCCTTATCCAGAAAATGCATAGTCGCGCTTTCTGTTATCAGAGGAGATAATAATAACAATAAAACTAATACCAGAGCGGATTTTATCTTCATTCTTGGGTTTTGCTAATGTTTCTCTAAACGCACACGTTTAATGGAATCGACCTATAAGTGGCGCCACGAGCACGTTTATGATGGAACCATATAGAAATATATTTATCGGGTGTTCCCCCTTTTTTTTAAGCTTTTGTCTACTATTAAGACTTTAACGAGTGTTCTTTCCCCGCTGGGTTGGAGAAAGATTTTGTGAGAGTGCAAAAAGCAAAAATAAGCCTGGTAAAACTCTCCATACTAAAGAATAGAGCTCCATTACATCTTTTTTACTTTGTTCAATTTGGATTGCCGTACAAAGGGGCGATTTGCGTTATCAGATCTCCATTCTCAGACATAAATACTTTATGTCGGGAATGATAAATGAAGGACAAAAGAGGTGTTTAGAATTCTTCAGCGTTTTTTATCGAACGGGTATTTTTCAGCTATATCGATTACAACTTAATGAAGGCGAGATAGTTAAGACTGAAAGAATAAATGTATCGCCGGCATTGGGAGCATTGGCAATTGACGTTCGAAGCGGCAAATAAAATTGATTTTTGGCTCACTGACCCAATGACGATTATGATTAAAATCAGTGGATTTGGCCGGGAAATCTCCGAAGTTAGGTAAAAGTGCTGATGGGATAAAAGCCATGGATTATAACCGGCTGATCAATCATTTCTCCCGAGGTGCTTATAAAAGATTTTATTTGGAGCTGAAGAGAAATGCCCAGTGATAAGGGAATGATGATTGCATTGCCTGCCCCTCAATCCGTACCAAATAATATATTTGTAAACATTTGCCTTAAATGTGGACAAATACATGTCGATAAGAGAATTGAACGGAAGCAATTTCAATTCTTAATGCATTGAATCAGTGAGAAAAATTAGCATTCAAATAATTTTACATTACTTGCTAGCTGGAGTGTCCGCTATCGCACTGATTGCTGCTGGAATCGGATTTGCCCATTTATACAAGGAGGGAAAGACCCGAGACGCTAGCAATAAAGCAGCATTTGAGGAAGAGATCTACCTCGCCAAGGAAGAAGACTTAGAAGAGGCTGAAAAATCCGAGAAATAGGCCTAATGCCTTTCAGAAGAATCATACCGGCACGGCTGCCGTATGCCCGCACCCCAATTTAAAATGTATATGAGACTCCAGTAATAAGCCTGAGGTCATTACTATTTCGACCCAAAGCAGGCTGGTTATCATAATTATCTTGAATAACAGCTCTCAAAGAAAGGTTATCTGTAATTTTAGACTCGATACCGACCTCCATCAGCAATAGAAAATTTTCAAAATCGTCGATTTGAGGTAAAAATTCTGCTGATTGCCAAAAGTTTGCCCTTTCGTTTATTTTCCGAGTATAATTTTCAGCAATTCGTATGCTCGCATAGTTATCCGTGACACCACCTTGTTCCTCGTAAACATAATTTCCACCAGCCTGAATAGTCAGTGTTGCGTCATCATTTTTAAGAAAATAGTAACCAACACCAGGACCAAGAATGAGTCGGATATTAACATCCGCAATATCGTCGTGAAGTGCATCTAAACGGACATATCCAAATAGCCTATCATTGACGAGCCTATTATATTGCCCAAATCCCCTTAGAAACTGAGTATTAATACTACCACCGTCTTCACCATAGGTAGCTGTTCCACCAAGGCTTACTTCATTTTTGGAGCCCTTGCGATCAGCCTGAAAATTAGCAGTGGCCAACAATGTTTCGCTGTTACCCCGGGTTAAGGTTAGGCCAAAAGAAGCCGTTTTATCCCATTTAATTTTTTGCTCTTCTTGAGCAAATATACCTGTAGAAATAAATCCTAGAATAATGAAAGCTATGAATATTTTTTTCATAAATGTCTGGTTTAACATGATATTTACTGCGTAAGCAGCTATTTCACTCCATAACCTTTGTCCTAATAAATAAAAATAGGTTTACTGGATGGTGACGGAATAATGTAAAATATTATTTCTAAATCCCCAGGGGGCAAGAGAATTTGGTTGTTATGGGGAATCAATATTGATAGGTCGGTTCGACCTCCGTTGTCGGCCGGGGGAATTGGTCACTACTCATTCTTACAGTAAACCTCACGTCGCCTTTGCTCAAGGCCTTCACAGAGACTTTCCAACTCACGCTTTTTTTCGGATCGATCCTTACAAGGGGTTGCATGATGATTTCCTGGTAAGTTATACCGTTAATCTGTTTTTTTTCGCCGAGTTTGGCTGCGCTTTCTCCAAAAGTAGAAACATATTCTTGGGTTTCCTCCAATTCACAAACAACAATAACGTTTGAAGCAGTGGAAGTACCTTGGTTAGTCACTGTGATTTCGTAAATGAATTCTTCATTCACAGGCACAGGATCTTTTAAATCCTTAACCTCAAGGGCAATTGCAGGGATTCCGGTAAATTTAACGGAAGATGAAGAGGATTCGGCGATACCCCCGGGGATACTAATACTGCTCTTAAATTGATATTCCCCAGGAACATCAGACTTCACGTTAATTGAAAGATCAGTGGAGTCCCCAGACGGCAAATTAACAAGATCCCACTGAATGTTTGAGCCAACTTTTCTTCCTCCATTGTTGATCGCCAGGATGGTTATGTCATTGGGGATACCAAGTTGAACGGTAGCATTTCTGGCAGGAGCATTGCCGGTATTGAAAACAACTAAATTTACGAGAACCTCTTTGCCGATAAACCTTTGAGAAGGAGATTCAGATCTGATTTGAAGTCGAGGGGCTCTGACTTCAGTGATCATTTGAGCATTACTTGCCGCTCCCTGTTCGGAAATGGCTTTAAGGTCCAGTTGATAAATCCCGGCGGCTTGAGGCAGCAGTTCGAACGAGAACTTCATTTCAGCCCCGGGAGAAAGGAAGTTTTGTTTGAATTCTATCTTTTTTTCTCCTGAGAGACTTTTAAGATTTTCCGGAACGAGACCAGAGACGAAAAGTCCTGAAAGGCTGCTGGATCCTGTATTTTTGACTTTGACTTCATATCGAATTGGCTGGGTGTGAATACTGACCTGAGGAGCAACAACTGATAGCTCTAGATCTGCTCGGGTTGCTTTAATTGTATCAAACATGACAGTTTGAAAAGTTGCCCAACCCCTTGTCGTGATCTCCCCTTCGGTGACGGCTTTACCTTTTATTTGAATGACTTTTGATTCCCTCGGCCCCAGGTTTCCAATTTTCCAGGTGGAAACGGATAGATCAGAAATTATGGGCTTTATTGGAGATGAAACAGTAACTTCAAAGTTACTGGAAGTCTTGTCATGGATCGCGACATTAATTAAATGATGGGGTGTCAAATTTTGCACTCGATATTCATAGGTGAATTCAGAATTAAGAGTGACTTCCTGTGGAAGTATTTTTTCAAGAAGCAACCCACTGCTTTCCACTTTTCCCGTTGGAATGGGAACAGAATTCCGGACAAAAGTTACGCCATCGCGGACTATTGTTTCTGTAGTAACAATGGGATCCATTGCTGGACTAATGATTGGATTTCGAACCTCTACTTGCCCACTGCCTGATATCGCAAATAATAACAAGAAATGAAAAAGAAGAGTTCGAATACAGATATACCCAATTTTATTGTATCGTCTCATATACGCGTATTTGATATGCCTGTTGCAGTCTTTGGGAGTAGGATTAATTTTAATTCGGTATGACTCGAATCAAATTGTGTCGAATACAATGGAACCAATGACCTCACACTTCAGTATAGTCAAGGCCACCTGGTAGAAACAATATTAACTTATCTTTAGTTAGAGAGTTATAAATTTAAAAATTATTGTAACTCTGCCTCAGGGTCTTTGGAGGGATCGTTTAGAGATATACCTAAAACAACAGCTCCCTGCTTAGGACGATTACCATCAAGGTTGTCGATTTTCCGAGATTTTGAAGAAATAAAAATTTCCTCAACGGGCAAGCCTTTTAGTGTTAAAAGAGATTTAATTCTTTTGGCGCGCTCCAGACCCAGTTCATCACCAAATTTGACATATTCCTCAAGCGTGACATACCCGGTTAATTCGATACGTGATTCTATTCCTATGTCACGAGCCATTTGCAGAACTTCAACAATCTCTGAAAATACTTCATCAACCATAGAGCTTTCACCGGATAACAATAGGGTTTTATCCGTCTCAAATTGAATGCGCTTATTGTTAATTGAGAGAATTTTGGCATTTATGATTTCGACTGAAGAAGTCCTCAAGGATTGCGTTAATATTTTTGGCAGCTCAGGTTTTAGACCATCCATGGAAACTTCATGGACCCCAGCAATAGATGAAGCAAAAAGTCTCGCTTTTTCAATCCAGTCTTTAGAGGCAGTGCCAGATAGTATTAATCTTTTACCAAAGACAGTTAGTGAAACATTTGGCGTCGGATTCAAAAAGGAGCGCACCCTACGAAAAACCATCTCTGAGTCATTGGAATCAAATGGAAACATCTGGAGATTGAGACGATCGGATTCAGGATACTCAGAAATCACCTCGTTTGGATTTCGGGCAAAGGGATCTTTTAATAGCTGAATGTCCTTATTTTTTGCGTGAACAACCTGGATTCCAGGCTCATTATTTAAAGCGTCAATCATACGACTAACAGCTTCTTGGAATTGAGCTTGCTTCGAATTTACAAAATAAGATTGAATGAAAAACAAAAAAACCATGCATACTATCGCAGCGCTACCAATTAATGATGGTTTCCGGTTTTTACTTCTTTTGCTTTGGACCCAATCAGTCATTTTGATTTCCAGTGATTCATAAGAATCAGAAATCTTCGGACTAGCAGAATGCGATAGAAATATTTCGGGAAAATCATTATCTATTGATTGAACAAATTTTTTGAAATCTTCGACCTCGGAAGATTTGATTGAATCCGCATAATGCCCAATAGCACCACAACTACCGACTTTACAGACTAATGAAGTCTGGCCGGTATCTGAAATTTTTGAAGTGAGGTAATGTTCGCCTTCATTTGGGTTTTCGTCATTATTTTCAAGTTCAGACCAAATGATTTGAGCTGTTCCTTCAACTTCTTTCTCCCATTTGTGTGCCGGCATTTTATGGAAGTTCTCATTGGAAAAGTCGGTAGTTACATGACAGATAGGTTGATTCAGACCACAATGGTAAACCTTGATTCCCGTTGGATCATTTTCTACAGGGGGCAAAATGATTTTTTGAATCTCCTGTTTTTTTCGGATGGCTTGAATTCTTTTTTTCCAAATTTCAGAATCAAAGATCGAATGTATATACCTGGTAGTATTTATGAAAAGATTTGAGATGACATTCCAAAAAATATTTTCATCTTGAGTAGAAAGGACTGATTTTTTAGGCATCCAAATTGTTTCAGGTAAAACTTCCTGCCTCGTCCCCGGCTCAGAGGCCTTATCTGAAATGACTTCATCTGCTTTTTCAATGGCTTCATCCCTCTCGTGCTGGCGGCCCAAAATTACAGGTTCTTCACTTTCACTTTTAATCGGATTGGGAAGTTCTGACTCTGTGGCGACCTCCCCAGCACCCTTTTGTTCTGAATTGTCTGTCCCTGTTTGGGCGGTGCTATGAGAAGTATTTTCCTCGAGGTTTTTGTCATTACTCACGAGATTTTCTTGTTCTTCATTTTCAAAATTTTCTGACTGCATGACATCCTTATCTCTTTTGATGTGTTCACCCACTAAACCCTCATTGGTAGAAGGCTCAGACTCGTTGCTCTCAATTTCTGCCTTCATCCCATCAGCCGGAAGAGGATCAGAAAAATCGGGCACAGGCTCGACTTGCTTTTGACTTTCCGAGTCAAAGTACGAAGATGCCACAGGGCTTTTAGATTGCCCACTTTCCTTTCCTTCCATCTCTGCGATTTCGGATGAACTCAGAATTGGTTCAGGATCTGCCTGATAGGCTTCAAATTCCTTAATCAAATCGTTAAGCGCAGCATTGATATCTTTATCTGCGACAGGTTCATCAGCAGAGACATCTTCTTTACCCTCAAAATTACTCTGCATTGGAGTTTTATCTCCGGATCAATTATATCGGCTTAATTGGCCATTTGATTTACCAATGGTTTAGAAAGCCGCGTCCAAGACTAAACCCGGAATATCATTTAAAAATAGGCATATGAGATCCAATCAACCCCCAAAAAAGCAATAATTTCTGGGCCAAAGTATGATTTGGATTTAAAAAAACTCAATTTTATCCTCCACTTTTAAATCGATATGGATTTGCTAACAAATCAGCTTGAAGCCAAAGTCATTTAAGGTTTTCCTATACTTAATTGTTCTGTTGTCCCTATTTGGTGGTGAGAAATAAAAATTCAAGTTCATCTCTTGGAGTGAAATCTGCTGAGAAATGTCAGATTGAGATCTCTGGGGATGGTTCAATCAGAGTCACCCTCCCTTGTTCTCTTGATTTTAACTCTGTCGGCGAGAGTTGGTCTGAAGTTGTAAAAACAATCAAAAAATCGAAAAATAACACTCCAATAATTGTTGATGGAAGCCAATTAACATTTTGCGACTCCGCAGGCGTGCGATTTCTTGCTGAAATCAAATCCATTACAACTACCTCTGGAGTGGAGTTACAAATAGCTGATCTTCCAGAAACAACTGTAATTAAAATCAGGGAATTCGATCGATTCAAAGCACAAGATTGGAGATCAAGAGGCGACAAAGCGGGTAATATATTCAAAGCTACAGGGAAAGGCATTGTCAGCATCCTCAAAGATTTGGCCACTCAGATCGAATTTCTCGGTGAATTACTGGTCCAAACCGTCGTCTACCTCTCAAAACCGACAAAAATTCCCTGGCGCGATATTATATCTATCTCAGAAAAAGTTGGAGCTCGGGCTATTGGGCTTGTCTCCCTCATAAGTTTTCTGATTGGTCTTATCATGGCTTTTCAGTCTGCGATTCCAATGAAGAAATTTGGAGCCGAGCTCTTTGTTGCAGACCTGGTCGGTATCTCATTAGTGAGGGAATTAGCTCCTTTAATGACGGCACTATTAATCGCGGGTCGAAGCGGAGCTGCCTTTGCTGCGGAAATCGGGACAATGAAAGTCAATGAGGAGATTGATGCCCTGACCACAATGGGATTAAAACCCGTCCGTTATCTCGTTGTCAGCAGAGTCATTGCAACGATACTCATGACACCTATTCTGACGTCTTACGCCGTCTTCATGGGGCTTGCTGGTGGAGGATTAGTTTTTTGCTCGTTTGGTTTTCCATTGGTCACTTTTTTCAATCAATTGGACTTAGCGGTAAAAGTTATGGATTTTGTTGGTGGGACAGCGAAATCCTTTGTATTTGGATTTATCGTGGCAGCCATCGGGTGTTTAAGAGGTATACAGGCTAAAAGTGGGGCAAGTGCTGTCGGGCGCTCTACAACTTCAGCCGTTGTTACGGGAATTATTCTCATTGTCGTGGCAGATGGAGTATTCTCAGTAATTTATTATTTCTTAGGAATCTAATACCTTATGGCAGAAAAAATGATAAATGAACAAGAGCCTGCTATTTCTGTCCGAGAATTCAAAACGGGTTACGATGACTCCGTCCTTTTGGAGAAAATAAATTTCGATGTATTAAGAAAAGAAGTGTTTGTCATTTTAGGAGGATCGGGATGCGGAAAAAGCACCCTATTAAAACACCTCATTGGCCTGCATAAACCCTGGGAAGGTTCCATAAAAATTTTAGGTAATGAATTAACGCATTCAAAAGAAGGCGAAATGAATTCAATACGCCGACAATTCGGAGTCATGTATCAAAGCGGGGCTTTATTTGGGTCAATGACACTTTTGCAAAATGTCAGCCTTCCCATTAAAGAATGGACGAAACTTCCAGACTCAGCAGTGAAAGACATCGCATTATGGCGGTTGAGTCAGGTAGGGCTCGGTAATTTCAGTGACTTCGTACCATCAGAAATAAGCGGAGGGATGCGCAAAAGAGCTGCTATAGCTCGCGCCATGGCCATGGACCCTCAAATCCTCTTTCTTGATGAACCCGGTGCGGGGCTCGACCCAATCACGTCAGCAGATTTGGATCAGCTTATTTTAAAGCTAAGAGATGAGCTAGGTATGACATTTGTCGTGGTCACACACGAATTGGAAAGTGTTTTTAATATCGCATCTACCTGCATCATGTTGGATAAAGAGACAAAAGGCATCATTGGAATGGGCCAGCCAAGCCAACTTAGAGATGAATGCGAAAACCCAAAAGTCAGGCAATTTTTCAGCAGAACGCCAACAACGGATAATTCATAACTTATGAATCATAGGACGCCTTATTTAACAATTGGAATATTCACGCTAGTCGGAATAGTGCTTTTAGTCGTTGGCATCTTAATGTTTGGAGCTGGCCGGGTATTGGAGCAAAGAATTATAATGGAGACCTATATTGATGAATCCGTTCAGGGATTGGATGAAGGGTCAGCAGTCAAACTTCGAGGTGTAAAAGTTGGCAATGTTCAAGAAATCAATTTCACAAGGAATTTTTATGAACTGAACTTACCGTATGAAAAAAGACGAAACTACGTTTTAGTCAAATTCGAGCTTCAACCAAAGGCGATTGGTATTGACGACACTTCAAAGCTTCAACTTGCCTTAAAAAAATTAACTCAAGGCGGCCTTAGAGTAAGGCTTGCTTCAGCAAACCTTACCGGGGTCGCCTATCTGGAATTAGATTCTTCAGAAAAATACAAGGAAGACAAATTGGATTATGATTGGAACCCAATCAACCCGTATGTACCGTCAACTTCGAGCTCGATTTCAAGATTATTGGCTGCTGTGGAGAGTGTTTTTGAAAAGCTCGAATCTATCGATATAACCACGGTCATTTCAAATTTAGAAAAAACCTTGAGCACACTGGAAAACAAAATATCAAATATAGATACGGCTGCAATCAGCGACGGAACTGAAAAACTTCTGACTGAATTGAGAGGGACAAACAAGCAATTCCAAGGATTGATGGAAGACCTCGACGCACAAAAGCTATCGAACCAAGCTTCCCAAACCCTTATTTCCATACAAAATAAAATAAACGCCCTGGACCTAGATCAAGTCATTGAATCTCTCGAACATTCCATGACCCAAATCGATTCTATCACCGGAGTGGTCGCAGGAAATAGAAAATCACTGAGTGCGACACTTCAAAATTTTGAGCTCATATCAAATGCCATCAGAGAACTCAGTGTGGAGATAAAAAATAATCCATCAGGAATTATACTCGGCTCACCACCTGAAAAAATACTTCGAAGATAAAATATTTCACACCGACCCACAGGGAACAAAAAATCCAATATGAACCATTTCAAGCAAAAGTTTTTTTTTAGTTCGCACCTATTAAATGAAGCGAATGGCTGGAAGTTATTAGGCAACTTTTTGATACTTGCAGGGTTATTTTCATTTTCAGGTTGTTCCTTTCTCAAAACCAGAGATCTTCCGAAAGCATATAAAATATCAGTATCGAGGGAAACGACCGAAAAAACTCAAAAAGGGGAGTTCGACAGCATTGTTATCGAGGTATTACCGTTCTCGTCAAATAAGCCCTTTGATTCCACGCTGATTCAAATATTGGGTGATAATAAAGTTTGGAAAGAAGATTACTACAATCAGATATTCATCAGTCCGGATATTTTAATCAGTCAAGATTTAAGAAAATGGCTATCCGATACGGAAGCTTTTAAAAATGTTTCCTTACCCATCACACGCGAAGATACCAACGTAGTAATCCATGGGAACGTGGAGAAGTTTTTTATAAATGCATCAAACCCTAAATCTCCTGCGTCCACAGTTTCATTAAAATTCTCTGTGACTTGGAATGACGACACCAAAATTGAAAATGAGGTGACCCAATCATTCAAGTACGAAAGTGAAATACCAATTCCTGGATTAAAGACGGAATACGTCATCGAGGGACTGGAAATAGCATTGGAAGAGGTTTTCAGGTTGTTTGAACAAGACCTTTATTCCTTTTTATCTGGTGTAATGTAGTTCTGCGGGCGGGCTATTTGGATTCTTTTTTCTCTTCGCTTTGGATCGCACTTCCCTTATTGGGTATGAGATCTTCTGAAGGAACAACCCCGTATTTTAGCTCGGCCGAACGCATTATTATGGATCTTCTGAAAAGGTCAGCCTTATCTAATTCTTTAACAACTCGATTCAATGCCAGTATGGATAATCCCTCAGGCATCTTTTTACGGGAGTTTCTGGAATATTTTGACCGGTGGGATAAATAATTATCAATAATAGAGATATAGTTTCCAATCGTATCTAAAACCAATGGATGGCTCTGGGCATGAAGGAACAAAAGCCGATTGTAAGTCCGCGCAAGATTGTCAGAATGTTCTCGAAATGATGTCTGGGCTAAATAATCTTGAAGCTTCATTGGCTCAGGAGCATTCAATAATTCCAAACCATTTTGAGGCAACCCATCAGCTTCGTAATTTGAGTTCGAATCATCATCGGCGTCTTCAATTGATTCAAAGCGCAACAGGAGCTGCTCGAGTCGAGTCATCGACTCAAAAGGTTGTAACATTGAAAGCTCATTTCTTCTCAAAATTTTTATTCCTTGAATGGTCCACCATTTTTCAATTTCAAGAAAAGTTCCGAAATAGTTTTGGTAGGCATCCATAAAACTCAACTGCCAATTTAACCGCCGACTAAGACTTTTCAGCCAATCGAGTAAGATTAACTTACCCTTCGGAAGCTCACAAAGTTTCCTCATAAATACATGAGCTGACACATCATAATAAGTCCTCAACTCATCGGCAAAGGCTTCTGGAGGGGGAAAACTTAGCTCTTCAAATGACATTGGGGTCTGCCTATCCAAGAGCTTGTGTGAAACAGCAAGCGGATCGACAAACTGCTGATTAATATGGATTTTTTGATCGGGTTCCAACAAGGGTCTCCATAATGAACCTTCCAGAAATTCTCTCTCCAAAGCGCGTACGATCCACAAAGGAGGAGGCTCCTGGTGAGGGCCAGGGTGCTGCAATAAAAATTCTCTAAGGACAATGCCAACAAGTAATCTTCCTAGTTTTTTCCTCTGAATAAAATAGGGAAGTTCGCTGATAATTTGGGTTTGATCTTTGAGATTCCTTATTTGAACAACGACATCTGCTCCCGGCTCTAGGAGTGGATTGATTTTGAAAAAAACGCGGTTCTCCCAATTTCTCGGAATGCCGAAAAACATATAGTAGCTAGCAGCTACTCTTTCGGCCATCACCACCAAAAGATCGGCATCCAGTCGAAGCATTTTATTTTCGATGCCCTTGATAGGATCTTTAATGGTATCAGCATTAATAACAGACTCTAGGACATGAAACTGTTGGCTGTGGCTTCGAACCACATCTCTATTCTTAATCCCACCAAACAGCTCTTTCTCAATGATTTCCTGATCATTGAACCCGACTTGCTGGCCGACCACAAAAAATTGAGATACCAAAAAAATTACCGAAAGAATAATGAAATATCTGAAACTCCGTTGTGAGCCTTTTGTGTATAAACTTTTTTTCATGTGTTCCAGCACTCTTTTAAGTTGGAGTCATTCCTGGAATCAATGTTACCTACTGATTCATTTGAGAATCTTAAAGATAGGACTCTAACTTTTCTTTTTGCTAGATTTTTTGGACGTAGATTTGGATGTGGAGGTTTTCGAGCTGGAGCTTTTGGAACCTTCCTTGTCTTTTTTAGCCCCCGATTTATAGCTCTCGCTCCTATAATCAGTAATGTAAAATCCTGAACCTTTAAAGATAAGCCCTGCCCCACCCCCGATGGCTCGCTTCACGGGTCCTGGACAGTTTTTTTTGGGACAGTCTGTAAGGTGATCGTCATTCATTGACTGAAAAACCTCAAATTCTTTTCCGCATTTCTCACATATGTATTCGTAAGTGGGCATATTTACTCAAACTTAACTAGGAAAGCATAAAGGATGCGTCAAGCTCCAGGAAAATGAAACCCATTAAATGCGAGCTCATGAAATAAATCATACCAATGGAATTGACAAATGGAGCAGCGGGCACTTTGTTTCTTACTATGAGGAAGGGTTTTCCAAAGAAAATAAAGTGGGTTTTCTGGGCAGTCTCAGCCCTGGTATTTTCTATTAATTCACAAGCCTCCAAACCTATCGTTACTCTTTTGAACCCAGACAATGGAACAGCTGGGGACAAAATACGAATTTTAGGCCAGAATTTTAACGAAATTATGGGCATAACTTTCAATGGTGTTCTCGCTCCATCTTTTGTGGTTACAGCGCAAAATCAACTTGAAGTCACGGTCCCCGCAGGTGCAAATTCTGGTCCAATTTCTGTCCAGAACAGCTCAGGAATTGGTATTTCCGAGGATATTTTTACAATCTACAACCCAGGCCCAAGACCCTTTTCATTTGAGCCAGCGAAGGGTCAGGTTAATGATATTGTCACTATCCTAGGTGATAAATTCACGAGCCAAACACAGGTATATTTCCACAATAATATTCGGGCCACACAAGTAGAGATTGTGGCGCAAGGAGAATTGAGGGTCGTCGTCCCCGCCGAAGCTCAGACAGGGCCTATCACGTTGGCCGGTCCATTTGGATCAAATACGACTGCACGTGATTTTAATGTGGTGGTGTCCAATGATTTGGAATTTTCCATAACGACACCTTCTCAAGCATTTTCGGTTGGAGAAACCTCGTTCGTGGATTGGAAGATCAAAAGCTCGTCTCTTGTGGAGTCAATCGATGTTGAATTGACGTTGCTCATACCCGACAGAGGAATTGTGCTTGAAAAGGTTCACTCTGATATTGGAACACCTACAAGCTTGGGTAGATTCTATCAAATATCAAATGTCAATATTCCAGCAGGGGAGTCGTGGGTTGGCAGAATACAATTCATTCCAACAGATTCAGCTATTCCATTTTCGTTCGAAGGATCAATTGCTTCTCCGGACGAGGACCCTAACTCGGAAAATAATTCCATGGTCATTGGGTATAGTGCCACTATCAGGCAACCAGAGATTGCAATTTCCGTTGTTCAAAATGGAAAAGTAAAACTTGAATGGCCAGCCTATCCCAGCGACTGGCAGGTCATTAAAAAAAGTGGATTGCAGCCATTTTCATTTTGGACTCTCGAGACATCAACCCCGTCATTGAACAAAAATAAAAAATTCATAATTATTAATCCAACAAATGAGGATGGGGATTTAGTTGTTTATCAATTGAGGCGATAATGGAAAGTATTATGGAACAAGCTCGATCCGAAAATTGGGTATGGTCGACTGCCCCAGTTCCATGAGTTCTGCATTGTATATCAATTCGCCAGCTGATTCAGGGAATGGATTAAACCCAATACTCTCTCTCAGCTCGTTCGCTCGTTTCAATGTATACGCATCCAACGCGACGGGATCTCTGCTTATCCAAAGCTCGGAAACAGGAGGGTGGTAATGGATTTTTCCTGGTCTATTTCCCACAACAGAGCCAATCAAAGCATCTGTGATAAATAAGCATGTCTTATCCGCAAGTGGCTCCAACGCGTAGATTTCTGGCACAGCTTCAGCCAGAATGGCAGGATGGGTTAAAAATCGATTAAAGTTATCGACTCCGGAGTATGCCAAAGAGTAAAGGTGCCCCCGAATTCCAGCTACTCGATCCGAAGCCAATGACCCGACTTGGATGACCCGATCAAATCGATTGATAAGAAGCTTAGAAACATACGAAAGGCGCCCAGCTGATGGCTCCTCGCTCCCAAACTCCACATCACTCCAAATGAGAGTTCCTTTAACAGGAGATTCATATGTTTGTTCTGAATCATAACCTCCATTAACCGCGTAGAGGAAAGATTTTGGGTCAAGAATCCCTTGCAATTCACTTTTTAAAAAAGAAAGGTCGTTGGGGTTTCGAGACCACAGAAAAATTTGGTCTTTTGAGATACCAGAACTTTGAAGTCCTTGAATAAGACTTTCTACAATCGGCGCCAGAGTAGAGTTATCACTCCATCCATCAGGGGCAATAAAAACCCCAACCCTCTCTCCCGGAGCAGCAATTTTCTCCCATCCAGACTTTAATGAATCGCTTTTAGTCAGAGAGAGTATACCAGACTGGACCATGCTTTTTATAACCTCAGACTGGCCTTGAAATTCGACGACTGCATTTTCTCTCTCCAATCGGATGATTCTGCCCAAATCTTTCTCGCCGGGAGGCCCGATAACTGGCCTTTCGACCTCATTAGCACTGGGTGTTTGATCACTGCCAACAGCCACAAGGCGGCAAAGAAGGAATATCATCATTCCTAATAACCTGATTTTTAGATTGGGCCGCCGGATATTCATCTTTTCTATTCGTATTTGGCTAAAATATCGGTATAAAGGATAAGAGAGGTGCCAATGCTGGGAAGCAAAAAATTACTAATGAGCCTGAAAAATTTTCAGATGAATTTGAGGATACTTGAGTTATTTCCGCTCTCCTTCCTCTTAGTCTTACTGTGCTCTTGTGGGAAACCCCCGATGGCAGAGTTTCGTGAAGGTGAAAAATTATTGGCTCAAGGGAAATACGTAGAAGCGGCACAATCACTAGAAAGGGCAGCCCAGGCCCTAGATTCAAATGTAGACGCATGGAACAAGTTTGGTCTGGCGCTGCAATACCAGAACAAATTGCTTGAAGCCCAATCGGCATACCAAAAAGCCTTAAAAATAGATTCAACCTTCCCTGATACTTACTACAACCTCGGGAATTTATTTCTGGATATGAATGAGCTTGAGGATGCGATAAAGCACCTTCAAAACTTCACGTTCATGGTGCAAGAGCCGCATGGTTACCTCGCGCTGGCCATCGCCCAAAGAAAAAATAATCAAATTAACGAAGCGCTCATGAGCCTGAAAGCTGCTGAAGCACTCGACAAAGAAGATTTAAAGATAAAGCATGAGATGGCTCTGGCATACTACGAAGACAATAAACCAGATGTCGCGATGAGATATTTATCGGAGATCATGGAGTCGGATTCCAACTTCGCTCCCGCCGTCCTGACAATGGCTATCATATCTCAAAATATAACCACGAACATCACAACGACTATTGATTACTATCAGAAGTATTTAGCTCTGAACCCTCCACAGGATAAGGCGGACCAAGTTAAAGCATTGCTGGATTCATTCAAAAACACGAAAGTTGGAGAAGATCCAGTATCAGCTACAGAGAATCAAACGGAGACCATCATTGGGACCAATGATCTGGAGGTTGCTGAAGTTCCTGTTACAGCGAACAATCCTGATAACAATTTGGAACCTGAGAATGCCGTTGAAAATATCGATGATAACCCAACCATCAATGACACATTGGACCCAAGGGTTGCGATATTAGGTCTCGCCAAACCTGAAACTGAAATAAAGCCGAAAACATTACAAATCAAGCCGGCAATTCCTCAAGCGCGTGGGGTATCCAAAGAGGTAGATGGAAAAGAGTTTCCGCTCATTCCTATTGATCCGGCGCCAACCATGCCTGAAATGGAGCCGACTAAAGATGTCGCATTGAACTATCCTTATGAAGAAATCCAGGAGCTTTTGAAGTCAAACGAACAAGTGCTCGCCGCATATGGCCTGTCAATTGCCAAATCACCAGAAACTGCTCCCGAAGGATTTTACAGGAATAGGCCTATTCCCGAAGGAATAACTCCACTAGAGCCATTGAAATTGCCCGATAGTGATGCTCTCCTTCGACTATCCAATGGAAATACAACTACTTTAAGCGAACCAATAGAAACAAATCCTATCGAGCAAGAATCGGGGACTGTAGCTGAGGTTGAAGTGACCTCAAACAACGAACTTACAGAACAACCCGATCCCATCGAACAAGAAGTCGAAAAAGTTAACATTTCTGTAAAGCAACCTCTAGACCTCTCGTCTTTCCCGAAATACCAATTTGAAAAACCTTCAACGCCGTCAGAGGGTGACCGTTATGGAGCACGCCCATTTTTCTTGGACGGAGTCCAGGCGTATAAAGCAAACCAAATCCCACTTGCGATTAACTTTTTTGAAGATGCAGTTAATAAGGATCCTGCCTACTTCGAAGCGCACTTCAATCTGGGCATTCTTTATTTACAAGCTAATTTGCCCGAAAAATCAATGCCTGCTTTGGAAAGGGCTCAATCGATTAGGCCCTCTGAATTTGAGGTAAATTATCATATTGGGAGAGCCTTGAGTAAACTCGGAAATGCTGGCGACGCTATTGAACAATTTGAAAAAGTAATATCCGAAAACCCAAACCACATAGGGGCACACTTCGGACTGGCAAAGACCTATGACGAACAGGTTAAAGATTTAGGTAAAGCTGGAATGTATTACAAAAAAATTATTGAGATCCAACCAGACCACCCTGAAAGCACGAATATCAGGTATTGGATCAAGGCAAACAGTATAGACGATAAATAGACTGTGCCACCCTCAGTAAACTTCAAAACTTTAAGCCCATACAATCATAAAAAAACCCAATGGTTCCATGTATTTTAGAACCATCAGGTCATATTGTCTAAATCAAATAATTTCTAAACGAGAAATTAAAGCTGGCTATACGGTTTTGCCACCAAGAAAGTTTGATGAATCTTTGAAACAGTTTGAGCGTATTGTTCTTCTTTACTCATCGCCTTCCAATCCGGATGGTCTATGAATTTTTTCCAGTTAGCATCTCTTTCCTCCATATCTTTGAAGGAGGCCATGTAAACCAGATTTGGAGCGTTTTTACCCGCTAGCACGTGCCCAAAGAAAATACCATCCAATCCTGTTTTATTAAAAATATCAATTTCACCATCATTAAACATTTGAACCTTCATCAGGCCTTTATACTCGCTAAAACTTTCATAGTCTCTGAGTTCGTATAGTTTGTCACCATCATGCGCTTTGGTTGCCTTAGGCCAGCCTGAAAAAGCTCCCATCAGAGTGATTTCAATCCTCTCATAAGCCTTCTGTTTTTTATTTTCTAGAAAAAGGTATTCAGCGCCATCGTTATGAAACTGAGTATCAGCAACAAGATTCGCTCCGTAGGTTGAGTAATGGTCTAATGAATTGAATGGCACGAGAGCCCATATATGCAAACCATCCTTTTCTTTATCATGTGCCTCCCATACACCGACGTTTTTTACATCCATACGGTTTAATGCAGGTATCAGGGCAGTCTTTAAATATTGGCTTACTTGATCGTGTTGTGCCTTATTACTGCATACATATTTCCTAAGCTCCAATATTTGCTGATGATGATCGGCCCGAAGGTTTGCAGCAGATAACGCAAATACCATGGCAAGAGCTGTAAGTGACAGAGTCTTTTGTATTGGTTGAAATTTCATCGGTATCGATGATCCTACACCAACAACGGTTGTCAACGTGAATAAGCAGTTCTTATACATTAAAACCTCCAAGCGGCCTCCGCTTCAGAAAACTAGAAAGGTCGTCATTTACCATATTCGGTTATTCCGATTTGTGTTATTGCATCATCTTTGCCGCACCCCATAAACACCACTGGACTACTACTCAATTCCGATCACCTGGACCGACTGGTGAATAACCTATAAAAAATAAATGCAATCTATCGGATTATGAAATCCACACGCAATGACGCCAACCACAATGGCTGCCAAAAATCCCATTTTACAGGTTCACAATCTTGCCCTCTGGAGGCGGTCCAACTGCGTGGATGGAATGGCCTCATCGCAGTGGTTTGCTAAAATTCCCGTGGGGTTTTGGTCGAGTATTTTTTTGATACTCTGGCTCAAAGCGGCCTCATCAATATTTAGCCAAGGAAAGGGTTTCGTGACGCGCCATTTATAATTAACCACGAGATCACCAGAAAAAAGCAATCTACTTTCGGTCATTAAATAACTGAGGTGCCCTTTGGTATGCCCGGGTGTATGAATAGCTTTTAGGCCACCGAGACAATCAATGATGTGTCCATCATTAATATATCTATCAGGCTCACATGGGGTATACCCAAAAAGCGCCCTTCCTGTAAGTTCCAATCCTCCGCAAACCTTGGATAACCCTTTGTATGGATATTTACCGAGAAAATTTTCTTTGTCTCCAATATGGGCCACGATTGGCGCTTCGGAGAGTCGTTGAATGCCTGAAAGGTTATAAGCGTGGTCCAGATGACCGTGAGTCATAAGAATAGCTCTCAAGCCGCACCACTCTATACCCAATTCGCTTATCGTTTTGTTTAATTGGTGCAAATCGCCAACAAACCCTGAATCGATTAACCACCAGTGAGGAGAATCAATAAGCAGATAGAAATTTGACATAGATCCACGAATCTGGATGACGTTATTCGTTATTCTGGTGAAGCTCATAAGTTCAAAACACTTTCACTGGCAGAAACTCCAGCCAGCCTTCCGGTTGTCCAAGCAGCCTGAAAATTGAACCCCCCTGTGACTCCGTCAATATCCAAAACCTCACCAGCAAAAAACAATCCCTTGGTGAACTTACTTTCCATGGACCTAAAGTCGACCTCCTTCAAACTTACGCCGCCACAAGTGACAAACTCATCCTTATTCATACTCTTACCCGACACAGAAAAAAGAGAAGAGGATATCTGCTCCACGAGATTCTTTAGTTGCTCTTTGTTTAATTGAGCCCACTGTTTTTTGGGCTCAATCTCTGAAGCCAGAATTATTCTTTCCCAAATTCTTTTTGGGAGTGAAAACGGGCAACCACTTTCCAACCGTTTTGGACCATGTGATTTTCGAAATTCGTTCAATCTTTGCTGCGTTTCGTCTTGGCTTAAACCCCCAGTCCAATTGATTATGATTTGGAATTTATATTGAAGTTGCTGGAAATCTCTAGCCCCCAGAGAGGAAAGCTTTAAGATTGCGGGCCCGCTTAATCCCCAGTGAGTGACTAACATCGGACCTCTCGTTGTTAAACCTAAATCAGGGCAAGAAACGGCTACCTGGTTGACGCTAAGACCTTGTAGCCCATTAATTCTAGGATCTTTTATGTGAAAGGTAAAAAGAGAGGGTGAAAGCTTTGTGACCGTGTGTCCAAATTTTCGAGCTAATTTTAGACCTCCGCTCGACTGCCCACCACCGGTCGCAATAATTACCGTTTTCGACCTAATTGTATTTCCATCGGATAGAGACAATTCAAAACCTTCGCCTGTATCTATTTTTGCAAAGTTTTCAACCGCGACTTTGGTGAACAGATTGACCCCTCCGTTACTAAGACATTTATTAAAACAATCAATGATCGTTTGGGAAGAATCGGTTGTTGGAAAAATTCTTCCATCAGATTCAGTTTTTAGTGGAACATCATGGTTCTTAAACCATTCGACTGTATCGCTCGGTTGCCACCCGAAGAAAGGGCCAAGTAATTCTTGCCCACCCCGCGGATAGAATTTTACAAGCTCTTTTGGCGTAAAGCAGGAATGTGTGACATTGCACCTACCACCACCTGAGATTTTAACTTTAGAAAGTAACTTACTCGACTTTTCATAGATAGATATTCGCAGTGAAGAGACATTCTCAATGGCAGAAATAGCAGCAAAGTAACCAGCCGCCCCACCCCCAATCACTACGATATCCAACATCTCACCTACAAAATTTAATTAAGACCCTATAGAAGTCTGTTTCTCTATCAATGCCTTCAGATTTTTGAGATCTCGGGTTGCTCGATTAGAGGCAGCATTCTTGAAAAAAAGCGCCATAAATCCTATGAAAAACTTTAGACTTCCCTTTGTATTAATTTCAGAAATCTGTTTCACCAAAGTCGAACCATGCTTTGTAATTTGAAAATGAAATGCCACTTTCAAATCAAAATTTTCACCGTTTATCTTTAAAGAGTAAAGAAATGGAGAATGATAATCTGAAATTATTCCATCAATGCCATTTTGGCCGCTTAATTGTTTTAGGAATGCGGTGAATACAGAGCCTTGTTTTGCTGGTGCTTTATCATGAAATTCTATGTGGGAAATGTGCGAGCTCCATTCAGTGAAGTGCTCAGTAGTATAATCAAACACTTCTTTCATACCTCGTCGAATTTCGATGTTACCTTCCCATATCATTTTATTTATTTCGAATATCCAACCAAAATTTCATTGTCTTAGAGACGAGTTCAGGCTTATCGATATGTGACCAATGCCCAGCATCTGGGATAGTCACCAATGTATAATCCTCGTTAATCCAATCCCAGGTTCCGTTGAGACCATTTCTATGTAAAGCAGTGTCTTTCAGTCCATGAAATTGCAATACTGGCATCTCGACATTCGGCATATCCCATTTCAAATCTGAATAAGGTGGTTTTGGATAATTCTGTCTATAATAATTCATCATTCCCAAAGTGCTAGATCTCTTGAAAGCTTCCAAATACCTCTGAGTCGTTTTTTCATCTCGACCGACAAACTTTGCTAAGCCTTCTATATTTATAAATTTATGTGATTCGGGCTTCTGAAAATTTCTCGCGTACTCAGCATTCGCATATTGTTCTTTATTATTTGCCAGCTCGCGTCTAAGCCCACGAGGGTGAGGGAGGTTTACTATGACCAAATTTTTGGTTGTCTCGGGATATGTTGTTGCGAATGTCCATGCGATCATCCCACCCCAATCATGGCCTACTATGATGGCTTCCTTACGATCTTCTGCGTCGACTACAGCTTTCACATCTTTGACAAGCAAACCCATATCGTATTCTTCCTGCTCGGTAGGTTTACTGGATTGGTTATAACCGCGCGTATCCATGGCAACGACTCTGTATGAATCCATCAGAGTTGTCATTTGATGCCTCCATGTATACCAATAATCTGGAAATCCATGAATGAAAACAACGAGAGGTCCCTCTCCGGATGCCACATAATGAATCTTTGCATTGCCACTTTGAACATATTTATCTTCTAACAAAACGCCGTTAAGCTCTGCGGACGATGCAGTGACATATGGAAAGAGAATAGAAAAGAAACCGAATAGGATAAAGAAATGACGCATGACTCAGAATATGAATGAGGTGCTTATCAATTTCAAGAGATCAAATTCAGATCCCAAATTGTTTTAGACCACACAAGTAGTGCGGTATACAAAACCTTTCACGCCGAAGGTTTTATTATTCACTCAGCTCGTCTCCGGTATTTTGCAATAGAGAGGAAAGTTTAGAAAAAACTTGTCTCGGTTCGTTGGTCTTGTTTGATCGATTATAACAGATTGCAAATTCGAAAGCGTAAAGATCTTCTACATCCCCTGTCTCAAGGATGAGTGCCTTTGATTCGTTATCGTCTATTCGGATTTGAGAATCATAGGCAAAGACATATGCCAGGCAATCCTTGTAATCACTCACAATAGCTTGCCGAGCGATCTCTCTTATTTCATCCACTTCGGCGTCTGTCTCAAACTGAAGAAAAGTGACTTCAGATCCATCATGGATAAAAAGGGAAGGATAAAAAACACCCGAATCTAATAGATCAGGAATAGCACTTTTTTCTGCAACCTTGAGGAGGTGATCCTGCTCACTGGAGATTGAAATTTCCATTTTTTTGAAAAAAATTACGAATACCACTTCCGAAAGTTAAAAGCCACGTGTCCTAGACAGCATACCAATTCTGCAGTCGTCAAACTACGATCTTGTCGTTCCGGTCAAACAAAAAACTTAGCTCCTTTGACGATAAAATATCTTCTGCAAAGGCCGATTTTGATTAAGCAAATGGTTTACTCCAGATATTTTTATTTTTCGAAAGGTATTCGGGTAAGATAAAGAATAAGGAATACGTTTCCTTAATGTCCAAATTGGGACAATTAAAAAACCCCATATTAATTTTGGACCGGATAAGAGCCGAGTATTTTCATGAAATGGCAGCACTCTCTTAATTCCTCGATGGCATTAGACGTCGGAGGCTTATCAAAGTGGCCTACGAAATCGACAAAGAATATGTACTCCCATGCTTTTCGTTTACTTGGGCGGCTCTCGATCTTGGTCAAATTCAGATCGTGCTTCTGGAAAATTCTTAATGCAGTGTGGAGGGCTCCAACTTCATGCCTCAGCGAAAACATAAGACTCGTTCTATCGCTCGCTGTGGGCGGGCTGCATTTGCGTCCTAATACGAAAAACCGAGTCACATTTGATGGGTTGTCCTGTAAACTAGACTCCAAAATCTCAAGGCCATATGTCTGGGCAGCTAACGCACTGGCTATGGCCGCAGCTTTGGGAGTCTCAGATACCTTTTGAGCCGCTCTTGTTGTTGAGGAAGACTCTATGATTTCCGCCTGAGGTAAGTTTTGCATAATCCACCCTCTGCATTGGGCCAATGCTTGAGGGTGCGTATATAAAACTTCAATTTCTGATCTCTTGAGGTTCCCAATTAAACAATGCTCTATGGGCATAACGATCTGAGCGACAATCTTAAGTTCGCTGTCTATAAACATATCGAGCGTATGGGTTACGACCCCTTCAGTCGAATTCTCAATCGGAACAACTCCGTAATCTGCCCTTTGATGAGATACTTCATTAAACACATCGGATATTGTTTTTTGAGCGGCATAATTAAGGCTCGCTCCAAACCTTTTCTTTGCAGCCTGATGTGTGAAGGTTGCTTCTGGTCCCAAATACGCGATAGTCATTGATTTTTCCAGAGAAAGCGATGTCGACATGATCTCTCTGTAGATGGCGCGCATTGATTCCGCAGGAACAGGCCCAGGATTGGCTCTGCACACTTTATCGAGCACGGCTAATTCTCTGTGCGGAGCATAAATCTCCTCACCCTGTGCCATTTTAATTTCACCGATGGCTAGGGCGTGCTTGGTTCGTTCATTGAGGGCGTGGATTATTTCTTTATCCAACTCATCAATTTTTTGCCGATGGTGTTCAAGGTCTGCCATAGTTGTTTAGAACAAAGAGTGATAAATTGGACTGGATTAGTTGGATCTTCAATAGAATTCAGAGCCGATTTTAATTTTGACCATATTGTATTCGCCGTTTTTGATGCTGAGGGAGCCGGCTCATCCACTTCAGTGGGCACCAATTTCTCATCACTAACCCGCTCTCCGGCTTGACTAACCTCTTCCCGGGAAGTTTTAATATCTGGAATCCCTGATACGACCTCAATCTCAACGCTATCATCTCCATAGGTGAGCTTTATCTCACTCTCGCTGACCTTCTCAGCCGGTAATTCAGGATGAGAGGGGGATGGCATTTCCGACTCTTCGGACTGCTTTTTAGGTTGTGCTTCGTCTAATATCTCACGACGACTATCACCTACTTCGTCTATGGCAGTTATTTCTTTGCTCTCCTGGTCGTTTTCGCAAAAATCTGGGCGAGAGTCATCTTCTTCCACATTTTTAACCTCATCAGCGGAAGCGGATTCACCTTTATCAATTTCAGATTCATCAGCTTCATTTTCCGGTGAATGGGAGACAGTTTCAATATCCTCGAGTTTTATTGCGGGTTCACGTGCTTCAAGAACAAAAGGCACTGGCAGCGAATGTTCTTTCTCCAAGCGACTTTTTTCATCCTCTATGAGATCTTCTTCTACGTCTGATTCTCCGCTGCCCTCTATCGTATGTTCGCTATCTTGATCCTGAGGAGTTTGACCATCAGATTCTTTATCGTTACTTTGGTTTGACTGATTAATTATCTCTTCCTCAGTCGCAGATATTGAGACATCCTCTAGGCCAACAGCTAGCTTAGAAGCATATTCAACCGAGTTATCTTCTTCATCCTCTTCTTCGACAAACTCCTCATCTTCAAGATCGTCAATGTCATTTTTGGATTCGTCTTCAGCTGGAGGCTCATTGGGGGCGAGGTCGAGCGTATTTTCTATCCCCCACTCTGATAATTCATCAGGGTTAGATACTTTATGCAGGTTTTCAGGTGGCGCCTCCAAAGGAGTGTCAGGATCAGCATTAATGGTTTTTAACATACCTGAATCAGGAAGATCCAATAAGGACCCTAATCCAAAGTATTCAAGAAATAATTCGGTGGTCGCATAAAGTGATGGTTTTCCGGGTAAATCTGATTTTCCTTTTTCTTCGACAAGCCCACGCTCCATCAGTTTCCCCATGACACCATCGACAGAAACGCCACGAATTTTTTCTATTCCTGCCCTTGTTATAGGTTGCCTATACGCGATGATGGAAAGTGTTTCCAAAGAAGGCTGAGTAAGCCGAGTGGGTCTTTGCCTTCTCCCAAGCAAGACTTGAAGCCATGGATTAAATTCCTGGTTAGAATGGAATTGCCACTTTCCATTCACACACCTCAAATGGAATGAGCGGTTTAATTCCTCATATTCTGAGGAAAGTAATTTTATTTCTTTTTCAATTGCTCGCTCGCGAGTAGCAGCAAGTTTCTTAATCCAGGCTTCGTCGGAATTCTCTGCCGTATTTTTGATTATGCTCTTGATATCTCCAGGAGCTAAACCTCGCGGTGAGCTAAATAAAAGGCATTCTATAATTGATCGAAGTTCCATAGATACTTGTGATTAACTTCCTCGATTATTCGAAAGTAAGTTCCTCCTGCCACTCCATGGGCGCTTCCCACCCTTCGGGCGATCGGTTGACTCTAATATCGGAAAAATGCCCATGCTGAGTAGCATGGACACGCTTCTGTTTTACCAATTCAAGAATGGCAAGGAACGTCGCTACAACTTCTGACCGAGTGGAAACGCCTTCAAACAAAGCAGTAAATTGCACGGTCCCTTCTTTTGTGAGCTTGTGGATGATAAATTCGATTTTCTCACTCACTGTGAATGGGTCTTGAACGATCTCAGAGACCCTCTCGAGTCGATGCTCATACCTTTCGAGAATAATTTCTAATGCTTTTAGTAAATCATTCACAGTAGCTTGTTGGCCTGATGGAGCTTCTATGACGCGAGGGAGATCCAGCTTGGATGGCTCCCGAGGATAAATTTTTTCCTCGCGCCGTTCGATTGTTTTGAGATGGTGGGAAGCGTCTTTGAATTTTTTATATTCTACCAACTGACGGATAAGTTCCCACCTCGGGTCTAGCTCCTCATCGTCTTCCTCATCGATGACCTGTTGATCAATCGGCAGAAGCTCTTTGCTTTTGATATAAATCAAAGTAGCTGCCATCACGATAAATTCCCCTGCGATGTCCAAATCGAGCGATTTCATGATTTCGACATACTCAATAAAATCTGTAGCCAGGCGAGTTAGGTTCACCTCATAGATATCAACCTCTTGTCGCCTTACTAAATAGAGCAAAAGATCCAATGGACCTTCAAAAACTTCAAAACTGACCTGATATTCTGCCATACATCCAATCCGGATTGTTTTCCCTTGGTGAGATGATGCCACAATTAGGATATCAATATCAACTTCCCATCGGAGGAGGAATTCCAGTCAATCGTAGAAAACCGACGAATTTTAGGTCTTTTTTTGATATTCAGGCCTCAGAATCGGTGATCGCTAATTCGTGGATAGTGAATGGACTGTCGATGCCTTTGATATTTACCCTGAGATTTCCAACAGTCCTAAATGGAACTGATGCCGCCTCAAGCGTATGGGTGGATACGAGTATCTGACCTCCGACAGTAAAACTCTCAATTCGAGCCGCCAAGTTGACGGTCGCGCCGACAACTCCGAATTTTAACCTTTTGCTGGACCCAATATTTCCAACAACAGCATCTCCAGAATTGACCCCAATTCCCATTTGCAGGTCACAACTTCTTACCTCCCGAGAAATATTTTTCAGTTTTTGAAGCTCTTGTTGCATTTTTCGGGAACATGCCATCGCACGTTCCGCATGATTTTCATACGGGGACAGAGCCCCGAATACCGCCAAGATTCCATCCCCAACAAAATCAATTATCATCCCACTAAATTCATTGATGACATCTATCATTCGCTCGAAATATAAATTCAGCATGCCAACCAATTCGGCAGGTGAGGTCTTGCTGGAGAGCTCTGTGAACCCACGAAGATCACTAACCAGCACAGAAACGTTTCTGGATTCACCCCCGATTCTGATGGATTGTGGCTGCGATAGCACTTTTTCCAACAACTGATTGCCAGCATATTGGCCAAATACTGACTGAATAAAATCGCTTTTTGCCCGGAGCTCAGAATGCGCAGCGGTTAAGTCGCTCTGCAACTTTGATATCTCCATCAAATTTAATTGATCTTCTACAATCGACGCCAGGTCATTAAGAATCCCTAGCTCATTATCAGAAACGGACCTTGGCTGGCATCCAGCTACACAAAGCGTCCCGACATTGTAACCTGATATAGATTTTAAAGGGCGGCCGGCATAAAACCGGACGAAAGGATTGCCGACCACCATGGGATTGTCATGAAATCTTTCGTCAGTGGTTGCGTCGGGAATTACCAAAACTTTATCCTCTACAATAGCATGACCACAAAAAGACGTATCACGTGGAGTTTCCGTATCCTTAATCCCACATTTTGACTTGAACCATTGCCGAGATGAATCAACCAAAGCCACGTAACTCATCTCCACATTAAACAATGATTTTGCAGTTCGAGTAATGCGATCAAACCGCTCTTCAGGCGATGTATCTAAAATCTTGAGCTCCAATAGAGCCCGGTGCCGCTCATCTTCAAATATAGGTGTTGGGGCCTTGATCATAACAAATCTTGTCCTCTTTTGAAATTAACAGACCATTTCCTACCTAAAAACTACGAATTGATATATTCAAATGGTCTTTAGATTTTCCTTATACTATTACTTTTCATTTAATAGTCTGTGAAGCAATGAGTGAGAAGGTACTAATTATAATTGGAGATGCGGCCGAAACCGTTGATACGCTCTACCCCTATTATAGATTGATCGAAGGGGGGTTCCAACCAGTTGTTGCTGGACCTGAAGTCCACAAATATCAAATGGTGATGCATGAAATTAAACCGGGTTGGACAATCACCAAGGAGTGGGAAGGATACTCAATACAGTCCGACATCGCCTTTGAAAAAGTAGAATGTGAAGAATACCTTGGCATTTTCTTCAGTGGTGGCCGGGCACCAGAATATATTCGTTATGACGAAAATCTTGTCAAAATCACGCGGTATTTCTTTAAAAATAATTTACCCATAGCCAGTGTTTGTCATGGCGTTGAGATACCCGCCTATGCAGATTGTGTCAGAGGGCGAAAAATGGCGACAGTCCCAAAGTGTCAATTTGATTTGGAAGTCTGTGGTGGAACCTTTGTCAATGAACCCTGCGTCGTCGATGGAAACTTAGTAAGCGGCCGAACTTATCACGATCATGGTCATTACATGGGCGAATGGATGCGACTCTTGGATCTTGAACGAGAAAAGAGAAAAAACTCAGGAAATTAACCTCAACCAATTAGGAGAAGAAAGAATGTTATCAACAGATTTTATTCCCGCAAGACAGGGTGGTTCGCGCTATCTCATGCTGGTCATGCATGGCTTGGGTGACAGCATGGAGGGATATCGCTCTCTTGTACCAGAGCTCGGAATACCTGAAATGAATTACCTACTTATTAATGCACCAGATCATTATGTGAGTGGATTCAGTTGGTATGACATTTATGAGAACCCCGAACCCGGAATCATTCGCAGCAGGAAACTCCTAATAGACCTCTTGGACCACCAAAACAAAGAAGGATTTGAATATGATCATATGTTCTTATTTGGGTTTTCTCAAGGATGCCTGATGGCCGTAGAAACTGGAGCAAGATGTGAGCATACCCTGGGTGGAATCATAGGAATCAGCGGGTATGTCCAGAATCCAGAGGCCCTGGTCAAAGAAAAATCAGAAGCTGCAGAATCACAGAACTTTCTCATTACCCACGGAAATGCTGATGACATCATACCAATCGAAAAATCTCGCCCCACATTCCAATACCTCTCGGATTCTGGATTGAATATAAAATGGGAAGAATTCAGCAAAGCCCACTCGTTCGAAGGAGAAAGAGAATTTCAGGTCATCAGAGACTTTGTCAATCAACGCATAAAAAGCATAGAATCCAATACGGATGCATGACTTGACCAATGCCCAATGGTTTAGTTAAGCTGACCCGCTTATTTCATAAAGATCAGCTAAAAATAAAAATTTATTAAAAAATTAAAGTGAATATCTCGGTAGATGATTTAGGGCCATGTAAAAAGCTTGTCCGGATTGAGTTTGACCAAGAAAGCGTCAAAGAAGCTTCAAATTCGGTTGTCGATAAATACCAAAAACAGGCTCAGCTTCCGGGCTTTAGAAAAGGTAAAGCCCCGAAGCTGATGATCATCAGCTCTTATCGAGATGATATCGAGCAACAGGTAAAATCCACACTCATGGAAAAAGGCCTCAAGAAGGCCATTGAGGACAATGAGTTCCGCCTCATCAATTATAACGACATTGAAATCATTAAATTTGATCTCAATGGGGAATTTAGCGTTTCTGCTAACATTGAAGTCGAACCCTCTTTTGATGTTCCAGAATACAAGGGATTAGAAGTTGAAGCTGTCAGAATCACTGTAACCGATGAAGACGTAAATGAGGCGCTGGAAACACTCAGAGCCCAAAAAGCAGAATATGTTGACGCAGACGGACCATTAACCAAGGAACACATTGCTGTAGTCGACTTTAAAGGTTCCATCGATGGACAGCCCATATCTGAGATCTCCAGCGAAGCTGCCAGTATCTCTGAAGGATCTGGCCAGTGGCTAAAACTAGACTCGGATAATTTTCTACCGGGCTTTAATGAAGGATTGATCGGAAAAAATAAGGGTGATAAGGCAAACATCAACTCAACATTTTCAGAAGAATTCCCTTATAAAGACCTTGCCGGGAAAGAAGGACAATTCGAGGTTGAAGTAAAAGAAATAAAATTAACGAAATTGCCCGAAGTCGATGATGAGTTCGCCAAAGGGTTTGAAGCAGAGTCATTAGAAAGCTTGAAAGAAGGTATCAAAAAAGACTTGGAAGCAGAGGCCGACAATAAATACAAAAAAGAACTAAGAGCTATCCTCGTTCAAAAGGTCACCGAAAAAGCGGATTTCGAAATCCCTCAATCCATGGCAGATGAAACGACGAAACGTATGGTCTATGACATCGTATACCAAAACCAGCAGGCAGGAATTTCAAAAGAACAGATAGAGGAAAACACAGACGAAATTTATGCCAACGCCAATCAATCAGCCATACAAAGAGTGAGAAATTCACTGATTCTTCAGAGCATTGGGAGAAAAGAAGACGTCCAGGTTAATAATGAAGAATTATCAGCATACGTCTCCCAAATGGCTGTAACATACAATATCAAACCAGAGAAACTTATTGAGGATTTAAAGGAACGGGATGCATTTCCTGAAATTGTTAATAATATCTCAATGGCCAAAACCATCGACATCATACAGATGCACGCAAAGATTACCGAGATTTCTAAAACTAAAAAAGAGCTTTCAGACCAGCCTACGAAAGAATAGACAGAAAGTTCCTTTGATAAATTTTTACATTTTTATAAAAAAAGCGGTATTGATAATTTCAATACCGCTTTTTGAATTTCAAGAGACCTAAAAGTAAATAAGGTCATAAAAAATGTCCGATTAATATGGAATGGTATTCTTGAATTTTCTTTCGGGTGTAGAAACGATCGTGTCGTTGGTCAGCAGCTTCGCCCCATTTCCAAGTTTTTCGAGTTCGAAGCCATCATAGACTTTACCGGTTGCTGTCACAGCCTTATAGGAAAGTTTGCGATGCTCGAATGATAAGACTTGAAATAGTTGAGTGTTTTCTGCCATCCGGTCCATTATAATATTGTCATCGGCATAACCATCCCACCTGTCGGGTTTGACCGTATACATCTTTGAACCACTCACAGAATTAACATAAACACTCTTAGTGTATTCTTTTATCGGACCGGCTTTTGTGTCGCGGGTATGACCTCTGGCATACGTATGGTCATGTCCTTGTAAGACTAAATCGACATTATTTTTTTCAAGAATAGGCATCCAGGACTTTCGCAACTTAAGATTATCACGATTTACAGCTGAAGCGAAAATTGGATAATGGAAGGCGACCACCTTCCACTGGTGATTTGAATTGGAAAGTATTTTATCCATCCATGCTGCCTGCTTCCCGATTTCAGCCATGCTGTTTAGACATACAAAAAGGACTCCCTGGTATTCGAAATGATATGCCGTTTCCTTAATGGAGTCAGGAAGCTCAGGATAAGTTGGAAATTCAAATTGTGGTTGCCACTGAATCGAGAGTGATCTAACCGCTTTGTCATCAATTTTTAAATCCCCATACTCGTGATTACCGGGAACAGCAACCGCAGGAATAGTTCCATGAGTCCACCCTGTGGCCTTGAACCATTGACCCCATTCATCATCCATATGGGCCGAGTTGATAAGATCTCCAGCGTGAAGCAAAAACCTCATGTCAGGAGCCGAGAAAACAGACTGGCGAATCAACCGAGACCAATGCGAAAGAATGCCATTCTGCGCATCCCCAACATATACAAATGAAAAAGGATCAAATCCTTGAGAAGCAGTAGTAAAATGAAACCATTCACTGAAAGAATTCCTCCCATCGCCAACCCGATAGGCGTATTGAGTCGACGGCTCAAGGTCTTGAAATGCCACCGTGTGAAAATGCGCTTGTATGTCAGGATTATATTCCGCTTTTTTAAGTTTTAGAATTTGCGATTTGGCTTTTACTCGAACAGCCTTCTTTGAAAAACCGGGAGCATCGTACGCCTCTGCAATTTCCGCCCAGCCAGTCAGTATATTTGTACTGGTTCGCCAAGTAACAGAATACCCAGTAGATGGATCCCCGGTAGGATTGAGCATTATACGGTCTGGGGTTTCACTGGGAGGGCCACCTGTCAAATCAGCGTCCGCTGACATACAAATATGCGAAAAAGGTAGCATCAGTGTGCTCACCATTAAGAATCTAGCAAAAAAGATTATTGGTTTCATAAAATATTCAATCTTTATATAAGGTGAATTTTTCCAAATGCAAATCGGCGAAAATACAATCACCATTTGAATCATTCGACGCGAACGAGAATAACTTAATTTTTATTTTTTAGTAAAAAGTCAGAGGTCTTAGCCTTATCTAATTATTTGGAAGATAATCGAATTAGGATTTGAAAATTGAGATCATTTTGAGTCTCTTTTTTTCTTTTTCTTAATGCCAGCTTCAGAACCAGATTTTCTTTCTCCCGTGATATAAAACTGGAATCCGAGACCACATATGAATATACAAGGAAGCACTAACTGAGAGATATTCCATAGCTCATGGCCGACCATATAGATAATGATACTGCCTATCGCTGATGAAACGATGACTAAAGCAACATCAAAAAGCTTGATAAATAGAAACAGGAGAGCAATTCCCAAAATCACACCCAGCACAAGTTCAATGATGATGCTATTTATGGAAAATAAAGCACCCAAGACAAAGCCTAAGTATAACCCACAAAAAAAGATAGCTACTCGTAGGAGAACTTTCTTGAAGATAAAGTATGAAACCAAAATGGTGCAGAATACTATGAAGAAGGTGATAAGATAGAACCTGGGCTCCTGGTCACCTAAAACCTGGTCTTGAATAGCAACGAACCAAACGGCTCCCATGAATGATGGAAAAACAAAAAAAAGCCTCTTACCCCAAAGTAAAAGTAAAAAACCAAAAATGGATGCAATGAAATAAAATGCCTGATCTCCGCTCATCGACGACTAAAGCCGAGGAAAAAATATCAGATCGGCTGCTTCATGAAAACCTGAATTTCCAGGTAATCTAAGTTCTTTTCCACGAAATATAGTGCCACCAAGAGCCCAACAACTGTTGCGCTCAAAAACCCCAACCCGTAATACTGAACTCCCATGCTTATAGATACCAGTGTGACCGAGGCATTGGTAATCATAAAACTCATGCATGTAATCATTGCTGCATTTTTTTTGTCCATGTAATAAAGAACCAAAAGGAGCGCCATAAAAATAACGAGAACAAAAGCTCCTAATAAGGAAATCTGGAAAACCCCAGTCTGGACGTCATTCAAATCAAGAATATCTAAAACATTCCCCGCACTCAGTATTAAGATGCCGGTCACAAGGCCCTGAAGCTTAATGAGCTGACCTATGCTGAGAGTCAATGAATCAAGTATTTTTCTTTTGGCCTCTTGAATCTGACCAAGCGATCCACGGTTTATAATTTTATCAATAAAATCAGCCATGTAATAAACAAGCCCAGTCTCAACTTTTAACAAGAAAAATGATATTCCAGGTAAAATCGACAAAAAGGAAAAATAGACGGCCGGATCATAAACCGGTGCACTATATAAAAATCCGGAGATTTGGACTGCCTTAGGATCTGCCCACCAAAATAAAAACTTATCAATCCAAATCCCCAAATTGTAAAACAATCCACAAAAAGCAAGTTGGTAGTATTTCCTACCAATGGTGATACAAGAATCGAATTTTGCATGAAAATTTAAACCCGTCTCAAGATATATAATTTTTATGAGATGTAAGAAAATAATAAGATGGCCGAGAACCATCCCAAACATGGCTCCACCAATACCTGAGATATGACCAAGCCCCCAACCAAAAAGAATACATAAAACAAATCCAACAAAAAACCCCCTGACAAGCTCTCGATAATTTTTTATGCCACTAAGAAAAACACTGCATAGCCAGATACACCCCACTAAAACAAATAGCATAGCAGAGGAGCCCCTGAAAAGAAGATTGGCTTCAACAAAAAAATAAAACATGAAAACACCCAACACAAAAAGTATAATAGCGCCCCATGAGAGAAACTGTAGAAAGCACCCGAAGATTGGATCCGTTTCTTTCTTATATAATTGATCAGATGTATAACGAGTCATAATCATCTGAAAAGGACCAACAGCAACAAGACTTGTTCCGTATATAACAGAAATCGCAACAAGAAATATGCGAACATCTGGCTCTGATGTGACCCGCTCTAATAAATACCCTAAAAGCGCCATAGATGACACAGCGATAACCCAAGGCCCCCCGGCAATGACCCCAGCAAGCCCATAGGCCCGAAGCAGAGATGTATATGTTTTCTGCTTCATCAATCGATTCAATTCAAATCCTACACCGGCCATAATTTGTAAATGATTATGTTGTATTACTAAAAATTGAGGGGCTATTTTACCATCCTCGGAATAAGTTCATCTTCATATAAAGCTTTGTAACGATCCATAACGTCCTGGAATATATAAAACTTTTCCGTACGCTTAAATCCACTCTCCCCCATCCGCCTCATTGTTTCCACCTTACTCATGACCGAAACGATTGCAGATGCCGTTTCTTCCGGTGACATGATAGATGTTACAGCCCCGCTAGGACCTAGCGCCCTGTCCTCAGCTGTTCGCCCATAGATGATCTCTCGGCAAGCTCCTACGTCTGTCGTGACTGCAGGCAATCCTGAAGCAAAAGCCTCCAGCAAGACCAATGGAAACCCTTCAGAAATAGAGGTTAAAACAATGCAATCAATTCGTGGAAGGAAGTCTTTGACATCCTGCATACCTAAAAATTTTACATTTTCATGAAGGTCCAGCAGGTCCATAATTTCCCTACACTCATCATAGTATTCCGGGGTTTCCTCGTAAGGCCCAGCTAGTAAAAATTCAACGTCAGGGATTTCATCGGCGACAATACGAGCTGACCTTAATAGAGTTTTAATATCTTTTATCGGGACAATACGACCAATAAAACCAACGGTTTTACCCCGAGTTTGAGTCTCCCAGCGTTTGTGAATTAAGTTACGAGTTTCGGAAAATCGAGATGGATCGATGCCATTAGGTATAACGTCTATCTTTGATGCGTCAGCTCCAAAAGCCGTTTGGATTCTTACATTCCCGCTGAACAAGGTGGTGATGTGGTCAGCCGAATGATACGTTACAAAAGAAAGAAATTTAAAAAACTCTGCCCACGTCCGTTTTAGTTTACCCAATCCAACATCATAATCAAATTCACGCCTTCTTTCATCAAATATCCAATTGGCACGAGCTATTTCGACAATTCTCTCTTTGGTGTAAATACCGTGTTCTGAAAGGGCTAACTTTGCTTGGTGCTTTTGCGCGGCGTATGAGGCAATAGCTCCGGCATAGCCTGTACAGATTGTGTGGTATACCGATGCTTTTGGAACTCTTCGAAAACCTTTTAACAAATTAATCAATGGCATATGCAGAGTTCTAGTCATCCAGAAAAAATCAACAAATGAAGTGTCGCCGCCTAAATATTCGTAACCCTTCTCCGTCATCTCCCAAATTTCAAGATCCGTCATGAATAAGCCATGGTCCCATTCATCTATATCAGCGATAATTTTATCGAAAATTTTCCAAAATGCTCCGACTTTTGCATACGGACCATTTCCGTAATAGAAGTCATGGATACTTTGATAGACTGATCGTCTGGATTCCGTTGCTGGCTTTATTTTGTCATTGACCAAGGAGGTATCAAAATCAAACAAATTAATCTCCTCTATAACAACGACATTGCTCGGCACATCAAATTTTTTCTTTCTCTCTTCGTCGCGGCTTCCACCTAAATAAACAATACCAAACCGAACGTCAGGCATGGCTTTGATGAGCTGATCAACCCAAACAGATACACCACCTGATACATACGGGTACGTCGCTTCAAGTACAAGACAAACATCAACCGATTTTGGAGCGTAACTGTCATCCATGTGCAAATTCCCTCACGTCTTTTTCAGTCCAAAATTTAATTTGCTTGGCGTATTGAGCCCCCAAAATGCGATCGTTCGACATCTTAATAAGAATGGTCTTTAGCCGCTTGAAGTTTCTATTGAGATAGGCCAACTCCATTTCAGCAGGTAAAACCAACGATTGAAATCCAGGAGCCTCCCTTAAAAAGTGAAGATTTTCCTGAGCTTCCTCGGTTTTATTTAACTTTATTTGGCATTTTAACAGCACCAGCCGGGCAGCGTGATTTCCAGGATCACGCTTCAAAATCGAAACCCCTATTTGCTCAGCTCGACGGACTTGGTTCATATTGACCTCTCCCTCGTTTAATTTCATTTCAGCAAACTGGTAATAGAGATCCATTAGGTTAACAAGCTCCGGGATTTTCGCTGTTTTCCTCTCAAGCTTTGTTTCAATATCCTTTATATCAGATTCAATCTGAGAAGCCCATCTGTGCAAAACAGCCTGGGCGTTAATACGAGTGTATTCATCACTATCTAAAACAACTCGCTTTAGGATGTTCACCGCTTTGGTTTTGTTGACAAACTCTAATGTAAGAATGGCGTTCCTTCTCCTTTCCTCCTCCGGCAGGGCCAATACTTTTACTATAGGATCTGGAAACTTATATTTTTTAATATTCTCAATATGAATTTGATGTGTCCCTTTTGAATAAACACGGATGTGCTTATCTTCCATTTCCAAACCAGAATGTGGTTTAAATAATATTCCAAAATAGCTAATAGTGAATAGACCAACGAGTGGTAACGCGCCACAAATACCAATAACCATGGCGATAAATTGTGCCGGATGAGCACCTGAAATTGATGGAGCAAGTGGCCGAAAAAAGCAAAAAGCAAAACCGACAGCTATTAAGTGAAGCGTAATGGCAGCAATAGTCACTGAAATATGGCTGCCGTCATCGATCCAAAAAAGAACAAGTGCAAAGACATCAAGAATCGATGCCATAAAATAATTAGGCCAACGCATTTTCTCTCCTGGCTCCCATATTTTGCACTTCGATCGTAAATTGTTTGATGTCGAATTGATCATCAACAATCTTCGTCATACTCTTAAAACGGCCGGATAGTTGCCTATCAGATGCAATAATCTCGTTCATACGATCGAGAAATATTTCAACAGACCGTCTGCCAGCAACGGGAAGAAGAACGACGAGATTGCTGTATGGCAAATCAAGTGATGTAACGAAATCCCCCTGTCTTATTTGAGGCAAAAACTTTACCTTCAATTCTTCCTCTAGGTATTTGTCTTCATTATTCGTATATAGCATCACCAAAAATGACGGTATTTGGTAGATCGAGGCTGTTCTATTAGCAATGAGAATAATATCAGAGAAGGCTTCGTTCGGTATGAATTTATATTCCGGTTTATGACTCCCACCTGATTCTACCGACCAACGTTCATGATGGATTTCAAGTGATCTAGATGCCCAATGTGCCAGCAATTCCATTCCTTCCACACTCGCCTCGGTGAGCCTGTTGAATGGGATCGAATCAATCAGTATTACACCACTAGCTTCATTGGCCGCATTACCAATGGGCAGTGCCAGTAAATGGTCTATCTGAGTGACCTCTAAATCTGAAAATTTTTTAATGGAAACGGGTGCATTAACCATCAAACATTTTCGGGCAAGGACATCCGTGTCGAGCTCAATAAACTCTGGCAAATGCTCAGATGTCCCAATAAGCCCCTGCCTTTTAATAAAACCCTCTTTATCCTGGACGTATATAGCCACGACTTGGACTTCATAAAATCTATTAAATAATCGGAGAATCTCGGTGTATATTGTATCTTTTTCACACCCTATTAAACGCCTTAGAGCTATATCCAAACTTGCTGTGTCACTTCCAAAAGAAACAAGCTCTTCTTCAAATTTTTTCTTTATCTGGGAAAGCTCATATACAGTTTCTTCAAGCGCCGTATGCCGAGAAATAAGTTGGTCATTAATCAACTTTATCTCATTTTCCTGGGTCATAAAATAGCTGTGCACCTCTCCACAGACACCTCCGAGAAAAATTAGGCCTGCATAGAAAAAACCATGGACAAGAATAATATTGGTTATGGTAACCCCTTCCGTTGCAGCGATCCCAAGACCAGTCGCAACCATAGAACCGGATGCATCTAGCCCTCGCCCCAAAAACATCAAAGTTGCTGCGTGGGCAACAAAGATCAATAGGCAGGATTTCATGGCATCAGAAAAACCGTATCGGCAACCTATAAGGACCGGCAACAAGACGAAAGGGGATGGATTTATGGAAGTCATTCCCGGGTCGTTAGGACTAAGCACTAAATTGACAAGAACCAGAATGGCAAACAGAACAAACATGTCCCAATAGGCACTCTTTGGATCATACCAATTTCTTTTACTCTTTCCCTTCATCTATTTTTCCTGCCCTGATTGATGCTTCAGAATCCCATCTGAAATCCAAGCATAATTTGCCAAAGATCGGATCCGGCTATACCGATGTTCGGATCACTAAAATACCCAATGTCAGCATTGATTCTGGCTTGCTCTGTTAAATAATACGTGAGCCCACCAGTCACATAATAAAGCCCACCACCTTGCTCAAGGTCATAATCGTATCCCACCATACCTCTATAGCTCAAATCCTGGGTCAAATAGTCTTTCCAGCTTAAAAACAAACCATGTCTGTGAATTGAATCTGGCAATAAACCATTTATCAGGCTTTGCCTTTGGGCGGGAGTTAAGCCATTGAGAGCTATATCATTAATGATCGAAGCATTGGCGCCTACGTCACTGTATGAAATATAATTAGCCCTGTAACCCCATCTAAGCGGCTTTAATGTTGGCGTCAATTGCCTGTCAAAATTCAAATATATTCCTAAAGCTGTGGATACCTTCTCACCATCAATTTTTATGTTCCGGCCTTCGACTCTAGCATTGACATATGATTTGTAATCTCCGTCCCAGGCATGCTGAGCAAATATGCCACCCCCAGTTGTTCGGGCATTCAGCTTTTCTAACAAAAGCGTGTCTTCAGATCTTTTTCCATAAAAGCCATCAATACTGATGCTTTTTCCATAATCAAAGTTTTTAGTAACGGAACCACCAAAAATCCCTCCGTCTTGATGGGCGCCACCATAAAGATTGGCCTCGTATTTATTTCTATTATAGTTCAAGCCCAAAACACCTTGGACAAATGCCTTATTCGTATCTCTCCAAAGATCAGTTGCATTGAGCCCGATGACAGGAATATCAACCTGTCCATATAATTTATACCTGTCGTTAATTTCATGGCCACCGGACAAAATGGAGCCATATGAGCTTCCTTGATCAAATATTTTTATCAAAAAATCCGCTCCAACGTGCCCCAGTCTTTTTTTGTATATGTCATGCAGTCTTTCTTTTTGCTCAAACGAGATATCGAAGGCTAATTCTTTATGCGTTTCCAATGCCTTTATAAGCATATTTGCTGCATATGCCCATTCACCTGTTTGAAATGCATTTTCGACAACATCAAACGCCTGCGGGTAAAGTGTGTTGTCATAAGGACCCCCATTTGGAAGCTGACTGAAAATAGAGTTAGCTTCATCATAATATCCATTCGTATAATAGGCCTGCCCGAGATAATAAAGAATTTGAGTATCGTCAGGATGAAGGCGATTGAGCCTTTGGGCCAATTTCAATACTTTATATTTACTCTGGCTTTCAAGATTCATAGAAAGCAAAGCGTAAAGTGTTTGCTTATCGTCGGGAGCTTTCCTGAAAACGGCGCTAGCTACCTCATCAGCTTTATCATGCCTCCCCAACTTAGCGTGCAGATAAACCAACAATTTAAGCGTTTCAAGACTCAAATCATCATATGTAGCAACCTGTGCTGAAGATTGGTGCCTTTCCAGTTTTCGACCAACCTCAGCTTTCAAACTATCGATATCATCATAGTCACTGTAAGGCCCGAGACTTTTGCTGGCGGTTTGATAACTTTTGGAAAAACTATTATCACGAAACCCCTGATTTATTTTGGAGGTAGACTCGCGATAAACGACTTGATCATCATTATCGGAAAGGCGAGGCGAAAAAGCCTGACTCCTTCCCGTTCTTAGCAGGAGAGGGCCTGCCACCAATCCGAGTAATATCGCATATAATATTTTTCTCATTGCATTCACTACCCTGCTTTAATTGATTTCTGCTGTTATGTATTCCATTGCTTTCCTGTAGGCATCCGCTGCCATCACTTTGGAATTGTTATTTTCGTAGTAATCACCTATGTCACGCCATAGATGAGCTAGCTTAAGTGGAGTTGTCACGCGAGCTATATACTCTCGAGATTTTGTATCCATGCCTTGATAGATGTAGGCACGTGCAACGTGGACATAGAAATCCTCATGATCCAAACCCGACATCTTATCTATCAATTTATTTGCTTCGGGGTAGCTCTTCTTCAAAATTAATAATTCTAGATATGGAATAAGTTGGTAATCTTGTAACACGTTATCCGCATTGAGCTTTTCGTAAATGGCAATGGCCGCATCCCAGTCTTTTCTTAGCGTGGCAATTCGTGCGCGATATCGCTGCTTTAAAACGTTTTCTACAATATCCCCGTTGAATGTGCCACCTTTAGGATGGGTATTTAAAATCTGTTCAGCAAACACCAACTGGTTATTATTTAATAAGTGATCCAGGTAATAATCTAAAACGTATGGATTCTTAAGTAACTTATCCGGAAATTGCTCTAACAAAGAAATAGCGCCCTTCACATTGTTGAGCTTTTGGTAACTTAAAAATAATTTCTCGAGCAGGTAGGCGTTTTCAGGGTTCTTGTGATAAGCCTCCATAATAATACTTTGGAACTCAACAAAATTACTCTCACGGAATTCAATCATCGCCAACTTTTCATAAAGTTGCGCTGATTCCAGGTGGCCATTCTCCCTGTAATCCCTTAAAAGAGCGGTGATCTCTTCCTCTTTACCAAGTGCCGCTCCGATATCAATGGTTTTCGTCAATGCAGAGTGATTAGGGTATTGAGTAACGAGCTGGTAATATTCTGCAAACGCTTTCTCATAGTCGAGAAGGCTCAAATGAATTTCCCCAAGTAAACTTCTAAACTCCAGAATTTGTGCAAATTGCTTCTTCCCTCGGGTAGCGAGCTTCTTAGCGCGCTCATATTCCTGCGCAGCAACAAGGATGCTAATATATTCCAGATAAATATCGTGATCGGCATTTTCTTCATCAGCACAGATTTTCTCATACCACTCGTAAGCTCTATCGTTATCACCGTTCTCAATGAAAATGCGCGCCACGAAGAGCCCCTTACCAAGTTCCATGACTTTCCCAGGATAATTAGCGAGCATTTTTCCAAGCTCATAAGTCTTGTAGAGCCCCCCAGCGAGATCTAATAACCTTTCTAATGAATAGCCATCATCTGCTCCAATAGATTTTGCATAATATTCAAAAGCCATTGCAGGGCGCCCCGACCACTCATATGCTTTTCCCATTTGTGCATTTAAATAAACTCTTGATGGATCAAGTGTGAAAGCTTTTTCATAATGGGAAATTGCTATGTCATTGTTTCCCCCAGAAAGAGCCATATCACCCAGCAGTGTATAGACATCCCCGCCATCTTTGGCCTCGGAATCTTCAAGCTTACGGAACTGCTCTATGTCACTTGCAAAACCAATTACTTCTGAAGTCCGGTTCCCCAGACGGGCAAGTTGAAGCAACTTATCTAAACTACCTTTACTTAATTTTTCTTGAGCTTGAAAAAAAACATAATAGGCATCGAATGCCTCTGATGAACGATTGTTTTGCTGAAATACACTGACCTTAGTTAAAATCATTTCCTCACTATGATCTGCATTACCACGACCAGACTCATTCTCATATGTTTCTATAATTTGACCGGCTAGATCTGGACGCTCTGACCCAAGTAATAATTTGACCGTGGCGATAGTTTCAACCTCAGTCTTTGCCGAATTAAAATAAACGGCTAATGCTATCTCCTCTAATTTTTGTGGGTCATCTCCCTGCGCAGCAACATTACTGAACACACGATTCATAAAAAGTTTTTCCCGTGCGCGAGCTAATTCCGGGTCAGCGCCAGAATCAATCACAGGTAAAGCATTAAGGTCAATGTCATACCCATCGTCTACCATATTTAAAATAAATTCCCTCGAACTTGGAAGAACCAGGAAAAACACTAATGTGACAGAGCCTAATAGGGCCACTAGTTGAATCGGGTGTATAAGATGAAATTTTTTCTTTATTTTATACATCTCTCAAATTATTGCTGGATTGTCACAGTTGCGTCAGAAGGCAACAAAAGCTCAAGTGTCCCGTCAGCGCCGACCAACGCAGTCGTGACGTCAGAATTGACTTGAATGTCAACTTCACGACCAGGCAGCCAGCCTCCAGTCTTAACCTTATTCTCTTCGAAGCTTTTAACTTTAATACCTATCCTTCTGGGAGATAATTCGGTGACATCGACAATACCAGTGGACTTCTGCAAGTATACGTGTTGAGATGGTTTTGTGGTCAGCCGGATAATTGTCTCAGTTTTCGAACCGGTTGTAACATACAGCTTCCCATTCACAAAATTGTAACCAATAACATTGTCACTTGATCCAATATCGGGAACGTGTTCACCTTCTTCAAATCTAAACGTACGGCAAAAACCGCCATTCGTAATGCGCCAAGCATTATTCCCCTGCCTGTAAATTTTCACATCGCGCGAATCCTCAACAATTTTTGAATAATTGGCCGCTGTGGTAATAGATAACTCCTGCTTTCTACACCACTCCATGACCGATTCGATTGCTTTAACAGAAGCCCAATTATCACCACTGTACCAATGATAATAAACATTAACAGGCTTTAGGCGACGCGGTTTCTCAGTGTATTTGAATGTCGACAATACATTCTCAAATCCACCGTAGAATGGAGTTTCGTCAACCCCATTTTTCTTCCACATCTTTCTAAAAACATTTTCGTTCTGGACGGCATTATGAATTTGTAATTCACCAAAAGTTTCACGACATTTTGGCGCCACTTTGAGAATCGACGGATTACTGCGCGACATTATTGTCAGCCCCCCGTTCATATTCCTCAGTCCTAATGCCCTTGTCATTGCCAAAGCTTCTTTTGGAATCCTACAATTGCCAGACCACAAGACGATTTCGACTTTCTTACCATCGGGTAGAAGAAAATTTTCAATAAAATCGATCGGGTCGTTTATCTCTTTCTCAATATCTAAGGTGCGATAACCGACTGAATTTTTTAATTTGAGGATCTGAGTATTATCTGCAAAACCACCAGTTATCTTATCTTCAACTTTCCAATAAAAAGGGTGCGAGTAAGTATGAGAAGCGGCTTCAACTTTCGATGAATTGAAAATGGTTCGCGCTATCCTTATTAGATCGTCGGCTTCACCCGGGTCCTGACCTTCGATTTGAGCGCGCACTTCCGATTCGATAACCGAAGCTGTTACAGGATACGGATATTTCTTAATAATTTTTTCATAAATGATTTCTGAAGATCTCATTCCTGGAGATACGGTGGATAGATTTCTAAATCCGTCCCCATCAATATGTGAATAAAAAATTCTCAGGCCATTCTGCGTCGATACATCTGGAATCGGCCAGTTTGGAATGTCTAATGCCTTAGTTAAAAATAAAAATGGATTTATACACCAGGAACGCATTTCTCCACCTATGCGAAAAATAGCCTCATTCAAAAAGACGAAAGCTCCCCAATCGGCGTAAAATGCAGGGTGAAATTCAATCGGCTGACCAGCTTCAAGTTTTGATTTTAAAATAAGGGATATATCACTTCCAGAAGGAGCTCTAATATCCATGAAATCAGAATTGGTAGGAATAGTTTTGAACTCAAAATTAAAATCACTCGACTGATGAGCAATCTCGACCTTTGCTGTCACCGGCACAAAATCCCCCGAGCCATGAATTCCAAATTCACGCATGAATTGGTTTCTCACAGAGCTCAAAGTAAATGGTAGTTTACCCCAGATGATTATCTTACGCCCGTTGCGCTTTTCTTCGATAAGCCAATTTAACACGCCTTGCTCAATCTCTTTAGGAATTTCTAAGTTATTATCAACAATAACTGCGCTAAACTTTGATGTTAGCGGCATTGGAACTCCATCAGTCCCTACGTTGTGGTAGAAAAATTCCAATCCAAGATACTCCCCTGGGGTTTGAAGCGTCGCCGCCGTGGCGCTATCAACCGACCAATATATATTTTTGGAAGGATCACCCGCGTCCCGTCCGTATATTGTAAAAACGTTTCGAGGCTCATCAGATTCGGGGTGGACGACAACGCCATTGAGCTCCACATTGGAAATACAAAGGTGAAAACCTAAACTTTCATATCTCTTATATAAATCTCGGATGCTATCTCTCTTTTCAGGCAGGGCATAATCAATAATATATATTGGAATATCTTCACTCTGTATTTCCCTTAACCTAGATAGAAGCCACTCTCGGTCATTTCTTGATGTAGGCTTATATTCGTCGGATATGAAATCATAGGTTTGGAATAAACTCTCAGCAAGTATCCCACTGATATCTGTTTTGACATCTTTCCAAATATCAAATCCCCGATTAATGAGTATCTCTTTGTCCGGGTAGCGGGCCTTGAGTCGTTTTATGATTTTAATGACCCCTTTAGATAATTCCTCTTTTCGAGCCTTGGACCCCTTTGCTAAAATTTGATGTGAGTCGATTGTGTCCAAGAAAAATCCAGAAAATCCTTTTTTCGAAATTTCTAAAGCGAGGTTGTCAACGACGTAGCTCTGCCAGCGGGCGTCTGATACGTCCATAATGAAAGAACCCCAATTTTTGTTTTTATGCTGCACGTCAAATTCTTGGCGCATGACATCATTCAAATACGGGGCGTCCGGGGCAACTTCTCCAATACTTAAATAACCATAAATCTTTTTGCCTGGCTGACCCAGGTTGATCCGAGACAAATCAGCATCGGGGCTAATAATTGAGACAGTATATTTTTGGACCACTGCAGGATCCAAATTGCTCGAGTAATCGACATAAAAAAGGTCACCAGGCAAAGGGCCCGCCATTGCCATAAAGGTCAAGAAGGATAGTATTGTGGTTCGCATCTTTATGTTTTTGGCGTCTCTGCATTACATAACGCCCTAATTAGTATTCGGCCATTTATCTTGACCATTTACCCGGGAATATCCAAATCGGACTGTTTAGGGCCCTTATTCAGTGCGTCAGGACAAAATCCACGCATTATCAGGGTTTAAACCTCTTAAAGAATATAATTCTGGGATTTTTAATCGAAATGCGGGAGTGGTAAAAATTTCCACCAGCACTGCCCTAATTCTGGACAATGTCTAGGTTCTGGTGATTTTAAATAACAGCTACGTATAGAAAATAAGTGCAAAATTTCCTGTAAAGAAACGACTGAAAGACTATCGACTCCTTGGACTCGGGTAATGACCAAATGGCTTGATCTCGATAGACAAAGCCATCAAATTTCGCATGGATTCTTGAGACACAAAAAACCGCCCATGAACTTGAGCGGCAGAAATACGTTCTCATTAAATTGAGTAATCACCCGCCTTTCAGCCATTTGACAACCTGACCAGACATTTCTGACGACCATGATTCTTCACTAAAAACGTGGTCTGCTTTAGGTATTTCAAATAATGATACCCCTCGGTTAGCATCTGCGATTTCCTTCGAATGCTCTAGAGGCACAACATCATCTTCCGCGCCGTGAATGATGAGCCAAGGAATCGTAATGCTTGGAGCTAATGGGAGAATAGAATCGATTGCGTTCATATCGTCAATAAATGATTTTGAAAGTGGGCAATCTGGTTTTTCCCACATAAAACCGTTCTTTGAGTCTGGCTCAACATCACCAAACTCTACTGACGCAAACAATGCGGTATGAACCATTCCCGCAAGACTGATAAAGCGAGAAATCGGCAATCCATTATAAATGGCTAAAACTCCGACCGCTCCCCCCATGCTGTGCCCAACATATATGACTTCACGACCGGAAAAAACATCAATTATTGCTTTCAGATCTTCTACTTCTTTGGTAGGACAAGACGAGCGGAAATCTCCTTCAGATTTACCATTACCAGAAAATGAAAAACGAACGGCCTCAATACCACTCTCAGCAAGCGCGTTCCCTAGTGTCACTAAAAATTCCCTGTCCTTATTCGCGGTTACTCCGTGACCAATCACAGCAATGGCTTCAGAGCTTTTCTCGGTTGGAGTATGCAAACTGTAATCTAATTTTTCACCCTGCTTGTTCCTGATCTCTTCCATAAATTGAGTTTTTATATAGCAAGAGTGTTTCTATCAAGCTTCTAATGAGCCAGGAAAAAAAATCATTGCAATCGCAACCTAACACTTTGCTATTCAGCGAAGATGAAATTGAGGAAAGTTTTGTAAGGTCCTCAGGCCCCGGTGGTCAAAACGTGAACAAAGTTTCAACAAAAGTCGTTTTAAAACACATTCCTACTGGATTACAGGTCAGTGCCCAATCTTCAAGATCTCAATACAAAAATCGACAAATCGCTAGGTATAAACTCAACGCTCAAATTGCAGAATACTACACCAATCCGCAGACTCAATTAAAACAAGAACACGAAAAAGCAAAACGAAGAGAAAGACCGAGGCCCTGGAAACTAAAAAAAAGAATTTTAGAAGATAAGCGCAGAAGATCTCGAAAAAAATCTCTTCGCGGTAAAATTTCACAATCGCTACAAGAAGAATAAAATTTCACAAACATATGACTCTGTGACCATTATATTTATATTAAGTTAGCTTTTATACTTCCGAATGGGGAATAGAGCCTTTTTTCATGAATAGCCTACTTTTTGAATCGCCTATGGATACCGAAATTATTGAAGATCGGAAAAAAACTGATACTCGCGAAAAAGCTCTGAGAGTTAATCTGGACTCAGCTAAATACGGTGCCTTCGCAGAAATCGGCGCAGGTCAGGAGGTCGCTAGACACTTCTTTAAAGTCGGCGGAGCCGCAGGAACAGTGGCAAAAACCATGTCCGCCTATGATATGACTGTGTCAGATTCTATCTATGGTCCATGCCAAAGATATGTCAGCAGAGAACGACTCGAAGACATGCTTAAGCACGAATATGACCTTCTTATTGAGCGCCTGAGAGAATCAAGAGGCAAAGATTCTCATTTTTTCGCCTTCGCAGACACTGTAAAAGCCAAAAGTTATATGGCTAATGACAATAGTCACGGTTGGATGGGTATTACGTTCCAGTCCGATGCAGGAGCTGAACCATCAACCATTATCCTTCACGTAACAATGTGGGATAACACAAACCTACAACAACAAGAAGCCTTGGGAATTTTAGGCGTAAATCTCATTCATGGCGCCCTCTATTATAAAAATGACGCTTCGCGAGTCGTGCGTGGTCTTCTCGATAACCTCAATAGTAAGAGAGTCGAAGTAGACCTAATCCACTTTTCGGGCCCAGATTACCCTCAGCTAGATAACAGACTCATGGCCTTGGAGCTGGTGGAAAATGGACTATCCAACGCGGCTACCTTTAATGCAAATGGTGAGGTCGTTCAACCGGCAGAGCTCCTGTATAAAAAAGCCGTTCTGGTAGAAAGAGGAAGCTTCAGGCCAATAACGAAAGCAACCATGGACATGATTAAGGCTGCTAAGTCTCAATTCATTCAAGAGCCAACTGTTGAAAATGAGCCTGTGGTTGTTCTCATAGAAATGACATTACATAATTTAACCGATGCAGGAACTATTGATCATTCAGACTTCCTGAGCAGAGCTGATATGCTCAATGCCCTTGGCCACAATGTCATGATTTCAAATTACGGCACTTTTCATCGCCTGGCGGCTTTTCTCTTTCAGCATACCAAAAAAATGATCGGGCTTGTCCTAGGCGTTCCTAGCCTGAGAGAAATTTTTGACCCTAAATATTACACAGACCTTGAGGGTGGCATTCTAGAATCATTCGGTAGATTATTTAAGAATGACCTAAAACTTTATATTTACCCTCAATTAGGAAAAATCCAAGGTTCCTTGATCACTGCAGGTAACCTCAGAGTTGCTCCAAATCTGAGGCACCTCTACGCTTACCTCCTCGAAAATCAATACATTCATGGATTGAGGGACATCGATGAATCGTGCCTCCCCCATTACTCAAGAGATGCCCTGGCTAAAATAGCAAAAGGAGATGACTCTTGGGAAAATATGGTACCCGAACTCGTCGCTAAAATGATCAAAGATAACAGATCGTTCGGCTACACACCGAAATAATACCAACAATCATTTCCTTAAAGCATAATTTATAATACATTGTGTCTGGCACATATTTGTTGACATTCAGCGTTATTTCTTTCATTTTCTTTATATTATGAGAATCCCTCGTTCCCTTTTGGTCTCCGATTCCAATCCGCAGGTCTTTCATGTCATCAGCCGCGTTGTCGATAAAAGATTTATCTTCCAGGACAAAGAAAAGGCCTTTTTCCTTTTCCTCATGAGAAGCTTCGAATCTTATTCGGGACTGCAGGTCCTTTCCTATTGCCTGATGGGCAACCATTTCCACCTCCTCCTTCACGTCCCAGCTAAGCCCAAGAATATCTCAAAAGATGAAATCAGACGAAGAATGACATTTATTTACAGTCAGAAAAAGATCGCCGAGTTTGATGCACTCATCCAACAAATGAAGGATAATGGAGTAGACCATTTCGAAGAAGAATTCTATCAAAAACAAAGGGCTCGTATGCACGACCTCTCCAGTTACGTCAAAGAGCTCAAGGAGAGGTTTACAAAGTGGTATAACAAAAGAACAGATCGCTCAGGC
>CBFHOE010000011.1:0-107003 GCA_965657355.1 Limisphaerales bacterium
TTGATGATCCCATCAGCAGTAGTTGACCAATCGGGAGTTTACCAGGTCGTCGCTCAGGACATTTTTGGTTCAGTTGTCTCTCCTGAGTTCAGTATCGATGTCCTTGAAGCGCCTACAATTCTTGTTCACCCGAGAGGCGCGAAAGTAGCAACTGGTGACTCCATTAATCTTGAGGTAAGTGCTTCAGGCGGAGGAAAACTTAATTACCAGTGGTTCAGGAACGATTTACCACTGAGTGGAGAAATGCATTCTGCTCTATTACTTGACCAATTATCACCAACTGAAGATGGGTTTTACAAAGTGGTCATCTCTAACAAGGTGGGTTCAGTAACTAGTGAGGTCGCTAAAATAACGGTCGGGTTCAAACCTGAAATACAATTAATTTCCAGTCCCGTGACATTCTTCGACGGACATACTGGTTTGTTATGGGCGCAAGTTTCAAGTGAATCGCGTTTACGATATATTTGGAAAAAGGACGAAAAAATAATCTTTGAAACAGATGTTCCCTGGTTTCATTTGGAAGACCTATCTAGCAACAGTGATGGACGATTCCAGCTTCACGTTGAAAATGAATTTGGCACGGCAAGTTACCTTGATATTGATGTAAAACCAGTTTCAGACATCCAATATAATTTCACAAAAGAGCCCAGTGTCACTAGACTCAATCCTCCTTTGTTTAAGCAAGGTAAAAAACACGATGTGTACCTAGCTTTGAATGGGCTTGAGGAAAAAGAGATCTTGATTGTGGAGAAGCTACCGGAAGAAATTAAATTTGAATCGGTAAATGATGGAGGTTACTACGATGATAAATCACACTCTATTACATGGAATCTCCCTGCATCAGGTAATATATTCATAAGCTATTCAGTATCTGTTACGGGCACTGATAATCCATCGCCCAATTTCTCAGGTGAGTCGATTTGGGACGGCAGTCTAATAAAAACCAGATCGACCATAAGAAAAGATAACGATTATGAACCACTTAGATGGGTTAAAACCCCTCATTCACAAAAGGTTGCTCTTGGGTCCCCATTGGAATTAGAGGCGCTTGCAGAGGGATCCGGCCCAATTTCATATAGTTGGTCATTTAATGGGTCCCTTTTAGCACCTGATTATTCCAATAAATTGATATTACCAAATACTTTGACCGACCAATCGGGTGTTTACCAAGTTTCTGCAAATAATGTCTATGGAACTATCACCTCGCCAGAAATTTTTGTAGAAGTGCTTACTCCACCATCGATTTCCCAATTACCAGAGGGTGAATTGATAGCTTTGGGAGATACTTTAAAATTGGCCGTCTTTGCAAAAGGAAGCCATCCGTTAGAATTTCAATGGCTCAAAGATGGTATTCCTCTGGTTGGCAAAACTTCTGAATTACTTACTATCAAAAATATAACAGAAAAAGATGCTGGCGATTACCAAGTTTCTATCAGTAATGATATCGGACAGATAATAAGCGAAGCAGTGAAAATCACTACCGGCCAAAAACCTGAAATTACTTTCATTTCCTCTGAAGTAACAGCTCATGTTGGTCACTCAGCTCTCATTTGGGCTAGGGCATCTGGAGATACACCGATGGAATATGAATGGAAATGGGAAGGATCAATCATTGGATCTTCGGATAAGCCATTTATTTTGCTCGATTCCATTTCTGATCAGGATTTAGGTTCATTCCAGCTCACTGTAAGAAACAATCTTGGGTCAACAACTTCTCAAGTTATTAAAACTAAAATTGCAAAAGATCTTGAATTTAATTATTCGAATACACCAAGTGTAACTAGAATACTCCCAGATTCTATTCCGGAGGATAAGACCTTGGATATCTACATAGCGTTTTCGGGTATGAGTGGAGAGAAGGTATTCACGATCGAGCGTTTACCAAAAGACCTAAAGGTCGACTCCGTCAGAGACGGTGGACGCTATGATTCAAAATCACATACTATTACCTGGGATCTTCCGACGTCAGATAATTTTCTGATCAGTTACAGTGGATCGATTATTGAGGGAGATTCAGATAAATTTGAATTCGATGGCGAATCACTGTGGGGTGATGAAGTTTTACCAACGATTGGAAAACAGGTTTTAGGAAATGCTCCAACGATCTTTGCTGATAATGACCCAACCGATTATATAATCTCAGCTAGTGAAGCAAATCAGTTTGTCTCATCTTACCTAAATGATGAGGTAATTGAAGATGAGCTGATTCCTCTTGAATATGCGGTTAGGGTATTAACTATTCATAATTCTGGTGGCGGGTATGAAGTCGACCAATCCATGACACCTCCGCTGAGCTGGAGCCCAAACGAAAACACATCCCCTCGAGATTTACAACAAAACTCCGCGCCTACGGAATTAAAACCTGAAATTTATTTCATTGGCCAAGCAATAAAAGGTCAATCACTGCAATTAGTTGCAGATATGCCAGAGAGAATAGCTGAAGCATCCGGAATTGAACTCAGATTAAATCAAAATTGGAGCTGGGCGAAAGACGAGATCATCAGCACAGCAAAATGGATCTTTCCTAATGCTGATATGAGATACCTGGTCGTTGATGTTTACCCAGTGATAGGCTCAGATGCCGAGGAATTGAAAGTCTCCGGATTATTCTCTGTGGACGGAGAGCTTGAGCAATTCGGTTCCTCGACGTCGGTTTCATCTCAGCTTCCAAGCTCCATTACTTCCGCAAGAATTGAAAATAATAAAGTTGTTATATCGGGGACGACTGAAATAGCAGGCAAATGGGTCATTGAGTCAACAAGTGACTTTGTTATATGGAGTAAGTGGCAAGAATTTGAAAATTCAACCACCAATTTCGAAATAACAGGTGATATTGAGAATGTTAGTCAACAATTCTTCCGAGTCCGTTTCATACGCTAATAATTCAAACCTGAAATTTTAGCTAAAAAGGCCTGTGCTGACAGGATATATCATGTATTTTTTGCGCAGGTGACTAGGATATTGGATCGTTATTTACTCGCGCAGATTGGGATGCCTCTCATTTTCATATTGATTGGCTTCCTGATTTTTTGGTTATCGGGTGATATCATTTCCAATTTAGAGGACTTCAAGGATAAAGACCTTCAAACGGCAGAAGTTATCAATTATTACCTCATGAAGCTCCCAGGTTTTCTAGATTTACTTGGACCTGTCGGATTTTTGCTTGGCCTTCTTTATGGGTTGATACAATTAACTCGTCATCACGAAACAACGGCAATCCGTGCAAGTGGGGTAAGCTTGTGGAGACTTTCAATGCCCATAATCTTTCTTTCGCTACTTTTAGGAACACTTAGCTTTAGTTACAAAGAATTTCTCATGATAAAAGTTGAAACCGAGGCAGAGAACATCATGAGAGAGGGAAATAAATTAACAAAAAGAGGGGTTAATCGGCCTGTAAAGTCCCTGTTTTTTTATAGGAATGAGGCTGAAGATAGAAGATGGGGAATCACCTCCTATATCACAGGTAAGAATATTGAATTCTCAGAGGTCGATGTGGAGTTGCCTTTAACTGATGGCCAAAGAAGAGTTATATTTGCCATGAAGGCATTTTATAAAGATGGGAAATGGATTTTTGAGAACGCCACGTCTTACGATGTCACCAGCTCCAACAAGAAAAGCCTTACCCCATCTCTTCATTCCACTTTGGAAATTGATAAATCATTATTACCCGAAACCCCTGAGTTTCTGATAAGCCAATTCAAGATTAGTAGAATAGAAAATGTGCGAGATAAGAGGCTGAGCCATTTTAATATTCAGGAAATTAATAACCTCAAAACATTGTTTCCATATATGAATGAAGACGACCAAAGATTACTCGACACAAAATATCATATGCAAATATCAGCTAGTTTCACGTATCTGGTCGTTGCCATGATTGCTATCCCTCTCGGTTGCCGCCCGGGCAGAAGAGATGTCTTTATCGGAGTGGCTATAAGTATGGGCGTTTGTTTTGGCTATTTCGTCATCCAAAGAATCAGTGCTCCATTAGGTTTCTCAGGAAAGATAACTCCCATTTTTGCCGCTTGGTTACCCAATCTCATTTTTGGAATTGCTGGATTCACGCTCTTGATGAATGCAAATAAAAGATGAAAGTAAGACGTTAGCCATATTTAAAAAATGAAATACGCCCAAAAAAAGAATATTCATCTAGTCCCCCCAGTGAGTATTTGTGATTTTATTTCAAAAATTCAAATCAATGATTTTTAGATCAAGTCAGTAAACATAAGAATCAAACCCCTCGAAGTTTTCATGAAGACACCTGCCATCAGGGGCGTAAACAACTCGGTTAAGTAAAATCATTCAGTGTTTCTTTTTATTAGATGTAAAAGCAATATTCGGTAGAATCAATTGATACGAGCTGCAATGGATTTTCCGGCATATGTCAGCGTTTTTTCACGGCTCTCAATTTATTAAGATTTCGAGAGACAGAACAATAAGCATTATTTTTCCTCTTGGATCAGGGAAGTATTAGCCAGTCAGACGGGGTTGTCTGGTCTGTGGAGTATACTTCCGGCAAAGCGAGCGTTTCTCTAATCAAACTCTTGGTCACGCAATCCATAGCTTTAGCTGGAGTATTACAATCACGACTTAGATGACACAAATACAAATGCTCCATTCTTTTGGAAGCTAAACGGCCGGCTAATTCACCTGCCTCATCATTTGATAAATGTCCATGCCTACTCATTATTCGCTGCTTAACAGACCATGGTCGGCACATATCTTCTTCCAACATTTGTAAATCATAATTAGTTTCCAATACCAATATTTGGACACCATCTACTTTTTGCTCAATAGATTTTGTAACATGCCCAAGGTCCGTGAGGAACCCCAATGAAGATGTTGGCGTGCGAATAACGAACCCCACAGGGTCTTGTGCATCATGGGGAACGCTGAAAGAATCGATTTCAATATCACCGATTTCAAAAGAATCTCCTGTATGGAATCGTTGACACTCAAGATTTGCCTTGAAATGTCTCTCTATGGATTCGTGAGTCAATCTATTAGCCACAACAGGAATACCATATTTAGACTGCATTATTTTTAGCCCTTTGATGTGGTCACCGTGCTCATGGGTCACCAAAATCCCATCCAAATCCTCAGGTACCCTCCCTATCGCAGCCAGCCTTTGACGTATCTGAGAGCAACTGAACCCGGCATCAACGAGTATTTTCGTTTTCTCAGTTTCTATAAAAGAACAATTCCCAGCGGAACCGCTTCCTAATATCGAAAATCGGGTGGCCATCTATTTATTCATATACCAAGATCACTCGCCATGAGTAGATCTTAAAATTTCATGTTAGGTTCTCATACTGCATGAAAGGTCGAGCAATGACCAGAAAAAGGTCAAAAACCACAAAATGTTGGTTGCATTAGACAAGATTGACACAATATATGGTGCAAAGGATATTTAAATTGCTATGGAATATAGGGGAACAAGCCTTAGTTGCAGTCGAATAATCTAAATCCTTATTTGTTGGAAGTATGAAAAAATGGGGCCCCGCATAAATGATGCGAGGCCCTGGTATAATAATTAAGATATGCAGAAATCTAATGCTTAGATTGCGCTGTCGTCTTTTTCTTCGGTTCTGATTCTGATAGCTTCCTCAATGGGTGATATGAAGACTTTACCATCACCGATTTTGCCAGTCTTGGATGCTTTGACAATTGCAGCGGCGGCGGACTCGACTACAGAATCTGCGACGACTATGGTCACTTGAATCTTTGGAAGGAAGTCAACCGTGTATTCACTTCCTCGATAGATCTCAGTATGACCCTTTTGGCGACCGAACCCTTTGACTTCGGTAACGGTCATACCTTCTATATTCAAGTCGGCGAGGGAGTCTTTTACATCCTCAAGTTTGAAAGGTTTAATTATAGCAGTGATTAATTTCATAATAGTTCGACTAAATTTATGGTTATTTGTTAATCAATTATTGATATAGGATTAATGAGATGAACGACCGAAGTCTGGGTAAGCTTCTTGACCATGCTCGGAAATATCCAAACCAACCTGCTCCTCCTCTTCGCTGACTCTCCATAGGCCGACAGCTTTCAGAACAAAGGCTAAAGCATAAGAGATGACGAATGCTGTGATACAAACAAGTAATACCCCTATAACCTGAGACACAAAGTCAACACCTGAGCCTTCGACTTGAAAGAGAGCTACGGCAATAGTTCCCCATATGCCGCATACGCCATGAACGGATATAGCTCCTACTGGATCATCAATTCCGACTTTGTCGAAGAACAATATAGCGAATACTACAATGACACCTGCTATGGCACCCATGACTACAGCACCCCAAGGACCGACAACATCAGCACCTGCAGTTATACCAACCAGCCCCGCAAGGACTCCATTAAGGGCCATACTGAGATCAGGAGATTTAAGTACGATATATGAAGTTAAAATAGATGCTAATGCTCCTGCGGCAGCAGCGAGTGCTGTCGTAGTCACAACAAGTCCTAGAGCACCTGGCTCAGCGGAAAGAACTGAACCGCCGTTAAATCCAAACCACCCAAGGAAGAGGAGGAATACACCGATAGTTGCCAGAGGCATATTGTGACCTGGAATCGGCTTTATTTTGCCATCAGAATATTTGCCTTTACGAGGGCCAAGCACTATGACGGCAGCAAGAGCAGCGAAGCCACCAAAGGCGTGCACGACTGTAGAGCCAGCAAAATCTTTGAAAGCTTTGTCTCCACCACCGAGTTGAGCAAGGACGCCTCCACCCCAATGCCATGAACCAACGATTGGGTAAATTAATCCGACTAATATGGTGGAGAAAATCATAAATCCTAGGAGGTTAATTCTCTCAGCAACAGATCCGGAGACGATTGTGGCTGCAGTTGCTGCAAACATCGCCTGGAAAATAAAATCTCCATAACCGGTCATGGCTAAACCAAGGCCCCCATATCCAAAGGTTGCGCCCCCATCGGCATTGAGATCGCCAATAGGTGCCCCTATTCCTAGCCAGTTTGGAATCATCCAGTCACCCGGGTAATGAGTATTGAAACCTACGAGAGCGTAGGTGAAAAGACCAATACTGATTATAAATACATTCTTAAACAGAATATTAACAGTATTTTTGGATTGCGTTAGACCAGTTTCTAAAGTTGCAAAACCAAGGTGCATAATAAAAACAAGAGCGGCAGCGACTACTGTCCACACCATGCTTGTAACAAAGAAATCGAACGCAAAGGCGTATTCGCCATGTCCAGCGACCATCTCATCATAATCGGCTTTTTCTTCGGGTTCAGTTGCAACTTCCGTTTCAGTTGGCGCTTCAGTTTCAGCCTGCCCCAAAAGGTTTGTAGAAACCATTGGTAGTAAGCAGAACAGCAGTAAGGCCATAATCGGACCAGAGATTACTTTTTTCAGTATGTTCATTTTCGTAGTTAATATAATTTTCAGGTGAAATTGATGACCATAGCACCCGATTATTGATTGAGCCCTAATTGGGTAGTTTGAGCGAGGCAATGATGCATCGAGAGACATAAAGCACTCACCTTGCCAACAGCCAAAATTAATTAAGATTTTTTTATTTGGCTAAGATTGCTCATCTTAATTATGAAAATTTCTGCTGCCGGCCACTCGAAAACTAAGATTGCTGCATAAGTCGCAGACTGGTTAATTTTAACCACTAAATCATTTTGATCATCGTTGACCAAATATCAACAGGCCTGAATAATTTAAAACAAAATGGACGATTCTAGACAGCATCTCCTTAGTCTAAATTGAGACAAACGGCAGGACCCGCAATGGCAACACAACACCCAATTCATTAGATGTTTATTGTCAAAAGGTCATTTTGTGCCCAAATGGTTTGAAAGTTGCCCTACGCTAGTAAGATGAGTAATATGCTTATGTTAAATGAAACTTTCCATTAAGAGCGATTATGGAGTGAGGGCGGTATTCGGTTTATCTAGGCATTACGGTACCGGTAAAGCTGTTCGGGTTGAGAAATTAGCGAGGGAACAAAATATTCCAGCCAACTATCTCGTTCAAATCCTATTGGAATTAAAAAATCAAGGGATCGTGACAAGCCAACGAGGAAAAGATGGCGGCTATTTACTGGCGAAATCTCCGAGTGAAGTCAGTTTTGGGGATGTATTAAGGTGCATCCACGGGGCCATTTTCGAGGCACCAGCAATGAATGATAGTAATGTCCATCAGGCCGTCAAAAATTCATGGATTAAACTACAGAAACAGCTTGATGAGACGGCTAACGAGATGACGTTTGATAAATTGATTGCAGTAGCCGATAACGATCAGGAAATGTATTACATATAAAATGGAAGTAGATTACGACGATCCTAGATTAGCGTAGAATTCCTAAATCCTCAGAAATTATTCGTCTAGATCGTCGTCCCGTCTGGAATAACAGCTCCCTTAGGGATGATGACTATGCCATCTCTGATAAAGAAATTATCTCCATCCATGTGCGGTATTTTCCCTTCAGGGGATATTGAGCAGTTATTTCCGATACGCGCGTTTTTATCGATGATGGAGTTTTCTATAAAAGTATTGTTCCCCACACCGAGTGGGATTTGTCCATCTGCCGAGCTTTCTTTGTCGTAAAGGTCAGCGCCCATCATGATGACCCTTTTGAGTTTAGTCCCTTTTCCAATTAAGGATCGCACGCCAAGAATGGAGTGACTCACTTCGGCCTCCAGCACAACACAGCCATCGGAAATAATTGTGTGATCCAGAGACGCTTTATTCAATTTAGAAGCCGGTAGAAAACGAGGTCTGGTAAAAATGGGGCTTCCTTCTTTGAAGAAGTCAAATTTCGGAATATCTGATACCAAGTCTAGATTTGCCTCAAAAAATGATTTTATGGTTCCGATGTCTTCCCAGTATCCCTGATAAACATGAGAATATACCTGGTGTGTCTGAATTGCTCCGGGAATAATATGCTTTCCAAAGTCTGTAAGATTATTGTCCAACAAATCAAAAAGCACTTTTCTTTTGAAAAGGTAAATCCCCATCGAGGCCAAGAACAATTCTTTGTCACCCTTGATTCCGAGTTGTTGGTAGGAATCACTGGGAAGGATCAAGCTATCCAACAATTGTTCATCCTGAGGTTTTTCAACGAACTTTGTAATCTTTTCGTGGGAATCAATGTGCATGATTCCGAACCCTTTCGCAGCATCCCTGTCAACTGGAATGGTTGCTACGGTAACATCTGCGTCAGAATCAATATGCCCTTTGATGAGCTCACTGAAATCGAGCCGATAAAGTTGATCCCCGCTTAATATGAGCGCATGTTCAAAATCATTATTTTTGAAATGCATGCTATTCTTGCGAACAGCATCAGCAGTTCCCTCATACCAGGACGTATCTGTAGGAGTTTGCTCGGCAGCTAAAATTTCAACAAACCCACCAGTAAATTGATCAAATTTGTAGGACTGAGAGATATGCCTATGAAGTGAGGCAGAGTTAAATTGAGTCAGGAGATATATTTTTTTTAAACCACTATTAATACAATTGGATATCGGAATATCGACCAATCTGTATTTTCCAGCAAGAGGGACGGCTGGTTTTGACCGTTCTTTTGTTAGTGGATAAAGGCGAGTTCCTTGTCCCCCTCCCATGATAATGGAAAGAATTTCAGGCTGTTTAGCGAATGAATTACCTTTGGACCGTGATGATGACTGATCGACCTCTGTGCTCATTGTTATCGGAAAACCTTTGCAACTCAGACAATGAACGATTTCTTCAACTGACTCAAGTCGCTTTGTTGTGATATTATTCTCACAGTATATAAATTATAAGATGAGTCACCCATCAAAAGCTGACCGGCTTGCTACACTGGAAGAATCTGTCACCCATATGGAAAGGTTTATTGAGGACCTCAATAAGGTCGTGTATGAGCAAACCAAACTGATAAAGAAGCTTGAAAAGAAACTAGACGCAATGGAGGAGAATTTGAAAGACCGGTCAGACCAAGATTCTGAAATCCCCAATACGCCGCCACCTCACTATGATTGTAAAAAATAACTACCTCATCAAATTTATCGTGTTGGTCGTTTTTTAGGCCTCCATTGCAAATACCCATCTCGAGTGTAAAAGATCAACGAAGTAGCGAGTAATACTGTATTTACAGAAAGCAAAAAATCGACGAATTGGTTTTTACCGAATAATAAGTAGCACAGAATCATGGTAAAAAACACGAATGTAGTCGCCTTTCCTAAATTAGTTGGCACGATTTTCACATCGGCAACAACGGTTTTTAAGAGAAGATAGAGAGCTAAGAGTATCAGATCTCTAGAAACATAAAAAAGCCCAAACCAAAAAGGTAATCCAAAATTCTCAGAGGGGTTAAATAAACATAAATAACTTAAAACCCCCAAACTGAGTAATTTGTCAGCAGCGGGGTCAAGGAATTCACCAAGCCGGCTCTTGCAATCAAATTGACGCGCTAAAAATCCATCGAGCCAGTCTGAAAATGCCAATAATATGAAAAGGGCAATTGCTGTGGTCTTAAAAAAACTCTCATCGTTTACCTGAGCAGCATGCAGAGAGAATACAAAAAAGGGTATGAATAGAATTCGGCCGAGAGAGACGTAATTGGCAATTGTCATATGCCGGACCTCCAGGTGGCTCGGGATTATTGCCCCTCTTCCTCTGCAGATTTTTTGATAAATATCAATGAGGCATCAATATTTTTCAAGGTCTGATCCTTCCCCAGGACATGAATAAGATCAGTAACTCCCGGCCCAGCTTTGGACCCGGTTACAGCTAATCTTGTTGGTCCCATTACTTTTCCTGGCTTGATTCCAAGCTCAGTAGCTACCGCCTTCATAGCGGCTTGAATGAACTCCGGAGTAAATTCTTCCAAATCTGAAAAAGCACTTCGGATGTGTTCGATAACAATTAAATTCTTTTGATTCAGTTGTTGGGAAACAACTTCCGGATCAAACTGAATATCTTTTTTGAAAAAGAATCGAGAGAATCCTGGCATTTCACTGAATGTTTTTATTTTCTCCTTACAGGTTTCTAATGCCTTTTTTATGTATTCCACATCATAATTTTCCACTTCTGGATTTTCTTCTTTCAAAAAAGGAAGGCATCCTTCAGCCAGTGTTGTCGAATCCAACCCCTTGATATATTCCGCATTGAACCATTGGAGTTTGGCCATATCAAAGCGAGCATTGGATCTGAGTATCCCCGGCATATCAAAACGCTCAATGAGTTCATTAACCGAAAATAGGTCTCTTTCCTCCTTTGAGGACCAACCTAACAAGGCCAGAAAGTTTATAACGGCCCCCGGAACAAAACCGGATTCCATATAAGTTGTCATGCTCGCCCCATCATCCCTTTTACTCATTTTACTGCCATCTGAATTGAGAATAAGGGGTATGTGGCCAAAAACAGGAGGCTGACTCCCAAGTGCCTCAAATAACTTTATGTGCTTGGACGTGTTAGAAAGATGGTCCTCGCCGCGTATCACGTGCGTGATGCCCATTTCAATATCATCAACGACGTTCACCAAATGAAAAACAGGCTTCCCGTCCGATCTCACAATAACAAAATCTGGATTTTCCTCCTCCCTGTCGGTGAGCCTTCTTTCCACGTCTCCGACAACTTGATCCGGAATCAAAATCGGATCTTTTGTCATTCTAAACTTTATCGCTCCATCCTCTTCATATGCAAACCCACCATCCAAAAGTTTTTCAACATAACCTTTATAAATTTCGCCTCGTTGAGATTGAAAATAAGGCCCTTTCTCACCTATGCTTAGGCCTTTGGGATCAGATGAGCCTGGCCCTTCATCCCAGTCCAAACCAAGCCATTTCATGGTATGAATAATGACCTGAATTGCTTCATTGGAATTCCTCGACTCATCCGTGTCTTCAATTCTTAAAATGAATTTCCCACCATGGTGCCTGGCATACAGCCAATTGAATAGGGCCGTACGAGCGCCTCCAATGTGTAGGTATCCGGTTGGACTAGGCGCAAATCTTACTCTTATGCTCATCTTTAAAATAAGTTACTCGATACACACTAGAATTCCTTGATCGAGACTTCAACTTGAATCATTCACCAGTTATTCCGAGATCGATGTATGCAGCTTCATTAATCTCTCTAACTCGCCTTTGATGACGGATCTCGCCGGGCATACCATTAACTATCCAAGCAACAACTAATCCGTGTTTGGGATCAGCAAAACCGCTGGAGCACTGCGCGCCACCGTGACCATAAGCCTGCCCGCTGGCATACCTACCAAAACCATATGGGACGGTTTCCAACCCATAACGATTCGAATTCACCATAAATCCCATTCCCCAATCCATTTTGTGTTTGAACGTAAGGTCAAACATTCCGAGTCTTCGTTTTGGTTGGGTCATATCAGAAATGTAGGGTTGCAAGTGGGAAAGCGGTTCATGCAAGCCTAAAGTCCATTCGTAAAAATGCCCAAGATCTTCTGCTGTTCCTCGAGTGTTACCACCCGGACGACAACCAGTGCAACTAGGCTCACCATCCAAATAGGGGTGCTGGGTCGGACTTTTTGTAGATGTTATATATAATGGACTGACCTTTTTTGAGAAGCAGTCACTCCACTTTGATTTTGGAATACCAATGTAGGTATTGGTAAGACCTAAAGGGATGAGCAACTCTCGTCGAATCCAGTCCGAATAGGAGGAAGTTTTTGTCAGACGATTGCACAACTCCGCAAGCAAATACCAAGTTCCGGCAATATGGTATCCAGCCTTTTCCCCGGGCACCCAATCTGGATCCACCGGAGAGCGGATGATTCTCTCGATCATGTCGTCCCAGCTCAGAGACTCGCTCAACTTATCAGCATTAAGCAAACCCGCTGTGTGAGTAAGCAAGTGAGATACTTTAATACCCGACCAATCGGTTCCCTCAAGCTCCGGAAAAAATACAGGCAAAATGTCCTCAAAGCTGAGAATATTCGAAGATACCAGCGAGGCAACGGCAACGGCGGTGAGCGGCTTACCGGCAGAACGCCAAAGCATCAGATTTTCCTTACCAAATGGGACATTTCTTTCCTGATCACAGAAGCCGAAAGAATTGTTCATAATCACTTTCCCATTCTGAGAAATATATATTTGGCCGCCCAAATGATCTTCTCTCTCAACCCCTGCCAGCAACGCCTTGAGGACTCGCGTGTCGTTCATAAGATTTTAGATATAAAACCTAATTTTTAATGGAGTTTAGACGCGTCGACACCATTTCTCCAATCCGCTTCGATAACTCTAGACCATTGGGTATTTAACAGCATGGGTATACTGTGAATCTTTAAGATCTGTGTCAGCATGTGCGTATTCAATTCTCTGGATACAAAAGAATATTCTATAAAATCATCCATATCAGAGGGTGTCGTTGATCCCTTTGTGCTCAATCGCATCGGCACAGGAATATTGGTGATCGTCTCTCCCTTACTGCCATCTCGGTTCGTATATTCATGCCGCAAGACCATGCTAAAGTCAGGCAGTCTGAATCTTTTTCCATCATATTGCCAACCGGCCAATTGATCTTCTCCCTCCAATCCGAATGGCACCTGGCTGAGCTTTCTCAAATTGGAGGTGGCATAATCACCCTTATTTGGATCGATAACTTGGTACACTTCGCATATAAAAGTATCCGTGAATCTTAATCGTATATTTTCTTTATTGCCCCCGATTGTTGGCCTCCAGAAACCGAGAAGCGGGTTCCTGAAATCCATTTTCTCGTTGACGATATCGAGATTACTTAATGAAACAATCTCAATGGGATTCCTGACTTCCAAAGTTCCATCAGCTTCTTCAGCAACGAGGATCTTTTCTCCGTCGAGATCCTCGGGACTAATGTAGGTTTTATCGGGAATAGCAGAGTATTGCTCCATAAGCTTGTTTGCCTCTTCGAGTTTTCCCTCATCCCCCTCATTTGAATTAGGTCTGAATAAAACGAACCCGATGACAAAAACAATGACAATGGGTATAAAATAGACACCAGGCCCGTCAGGCCCTTTCGTTAAAGGAGTAAAAATACCTCCAGATTTCTTTTTTCTTTTCCTTCTTCTCGATTCCATTTTATGGAACTGTTTTTGCGAAAGATTCAATTATTGTGACACCTTTTGGTGAAACTCAGACTAATTCTATGGGTAACTCCGGCAGTGAATTCAAGAACAATTGCCCATACTTCTTTGTCAATATTCTATTATCCAAGACCACTACAATCCCACTGTCATTAGCCGTCCTAACCAGTCTGCCAAAACCTTGTCGAAATTTCAAGACTGCCTCAGGTAATGAATAATCAAAAAATGGATTTCCACCTTTTGACTCAATATGCTCAATTTTCGCCTCAATAAGAGGGTGGTCGGGAACGCCAAATGGAAGCCTCGTGATTATGACATTTTCAAGGGCTTCCCCCGGGACATCCACTCCCTGCCAAAAGCTGTCCAAACCGAATAAAACGGAATCTACATCTTCTTTGAAGGATTCCAGTAAAGTTGTCCGTGGAATACCTTTTCCCTGAACCAAACATGTATATCCCATTTCTTCTAAATCCGGTGAAATTGAAACCGCAACAGAGTTCATCGTTGCTGAGCTTGTAAATAGAACAAATGCCTTCCCCTTGCTCTTTTTTACAAAATGCTTAATCCAGTGACCTAAGGACGATTCGTATTCCTGAGTTCTCGGATCTGGCATTTGATTAACGACAAATAATTTGACCTGCTTTTTGTAATCAAAGGGCGACCCAAGTTGGGCGCAGTCCATGTGGGTTGCACCAATACGCCCACAAAAATATTCCATACCCTCACTAAAAGGTTTGGTCGCCGATTTTTTGCCATGGGCAGTAGAATCGGATCTCCCTGATCCTTCTTTTTCTTCGGAAGTCGATAGCGTAGCACTAGTCATGACAACACTTGTACCAGAAAGAAATAATCGATTTTTTAAATAAACTGCCACATCTGAAGGAGCATAATTTATTGAAAAATTTTTTTGAACACGCCCGGTTTTTTCAATCCAATAAACTGCCATTGTCGCAGCTTGTTTCAAGAAGTCAGCTATTCCAGCTTGAATCTCTCTCAGCTTTCTTTTTGATTCCAATAATTCTTCTGCCCACGAGCGTTCATCTGATCCATCTACTATATCCTGGATACCATCGCATACTTTATGAAGTGCTAGACTCAGTGTATCTTGGATAAAGTCTGGACGACGTATTCTTATTTCTTTCCAAATTGGAGGTTCATTTTCATTGGATCGCGTAACATTCCTGGAACCATAACGACTCGCTTGATTTTCCTCGGATTTAGATTTTACCAATTGATCACATTCTTCTTCTAATCTTTCAAAAAAATCGTCCACTAAATCTAAAAGGTCAGATATATCCCTGGATAATTGGGACTCAGTGGTAGCGGTAATAAGCCCTTTTAATGTTTTAGGGTTCCAAACTCTATGGATAGCAAATCTAATTTGCCCGGAAGATAGGCTCATCCCAATATGACGCGACGCCACAGATTCAACGGTGTGCGCCTCATCAAATACCACAAAGTCATTTTTAAATAGGATTCCTGTATCGTTTTTCTCTTCATCCAAGGCCCCCAGGTGGACAAAGAAAAGAGTGTGATTCACGACAATGACATCCGAGGAAAGTATTTGAGATCTGACTTCTTGATAAGGACAAGGCATATTGTCTTTGGCAAATTTCGAATCAGGACCACATTTCTTTGGAGAACAAACACCCCTCTCTGAACACACATAAGACCAAACCTTTGGATCAGGTTCCGTTCCAAAATCAGAGAGACTTCCGTCTTCAGTGGTCTTTGCCCACTCGTATATTCTTTGAAGTTCCTGTACTTCACTCGAGGTGAAAATCTTATCTGCCATTCGCATAGCTTTATGTAATCGCAAACGACACAAATAGTTGTTTCTTCCCTTTAGAAGAACAAATTTGAATGGCTCACCAAGTACCTTTTGTAATAAGGGTAAATCTTTTCCACAGAGTTGCTCTTGCAAATTAATGGTATGAGTCGAGATGATTGCCTTCTTACTATTCCTTTTCGCATATAATATGGATGGGACAAGGTAAGCGAGACTTTTTCCAACTCCGGTACCAGCTTCTACAATTAAATTACCCCCGCCGGTAAGTGCTTTGGCTGTTCTAACAGCCATTTCCTGCTGTGGTTTTCTATATTCGAAATTCGAAGCACGAGAGAGCGGTCCAGAGGCAGAAAAAAAGTCTTCTACCTCATGTACAATAGAGTCGTTATTTTCATACGCCTCAGAAACCCCTTCGTCACTAATCCGAATCATTTGTTAACCAAAGTAAAACATCATAATCGAATAAATATTTTTCGACGACAATCAAATCATGAGCGAGTACATCATTTTTTTTAAACAGTTTGGATTTTTAAATGAATCTTTTTCTGTCAATATTTGAACCATGAAAGCAGCATTTATCGAATCACCCGGGTCAGCCCAAAATTTCATTATTGGTGAACTCCCGGAGCCTTCTCCGAAACCGAGTGAATTAAAAATAAAGGTAAGCTTTTCATCAATTAATCCTATAGACACGTATATAAGAGGTGGACTAGTTCCCATGGAGCTTCCCTGCCCTTTTGTTCCTGGCTGCGACTTCGCCGGAGAAGTAGTGGAATGCGGATCCAACATCAAAGACTTCAATATTGGCGATAGAGTTTGGGGATCAAACCAAGGGCTGCTTGGGAGACAGGGAACTCTATCTGAATTTATAACTGTCGATAGTATTTGGGCTTATAAAGCTCCAAAAAATGTCCAAGACGACCAATTGGCTGCCACCGCACTTGTAGGCATAACCACTGCCATAGGCCTTTTAAAAAAAGCTCGAGTTCGCAATGGTGAAAAATTACTTATTTCAGGAGGGGCCGGAGCTATCGGATCCATGGTCATTCAAATGGCAAAAGCCATCGGTATGGAAGTTATTGCAACGACATCATCATTAAAAAAACAAACCCACTGCCTAAACTTGGGAGCTGATCATGCATTGGATTACACAGCTGATTCCTTTGAGCAAGATATAAAAAAAGTCAATCAGTCTGGTTTTGATGTTATTTGGGAAACATCTAGAAATCCAGATTTAGAATTTGCAATTATGAACTTGGCGGAAAGCGGGCGTATGGTTCTGATGGCTGGGCGCGATGCCTTACCGCAATTTCCAGTGGGCCCATTCTATGTAAAAGGGTGCTCCTTGTTTGGTTTTGCTATGTTTAAAACACCGGCACCCATTCAGAGAGAGTGTGCCAAATTAATTAACAAATGGGTTGAATCAGGAGAGATAGCTCCATTCATCAGCCACACATTCTCACTCAACCAGGTGTCAGAAGCCCATGCACTTCAAGAAAAATTGACTCTGAAAGGTTCACCTACTCCAAGTGGGAAAATTGTAATTAAAATTAATTGAGTATCACATTGCGAAAAAAGGATTTTTGATAATGCCTTATTTATCAATCGATTGCCCCTCTATGACCACACTGAAAATATTCCCCCAAAATCCTAGAGATTGACTCAACCCAATGTGACGCCCCTTAAAATCTCCCTCGATTATATCCTCATGAGGATTTCCCTTATTGCCAGATATCTTTTTTCCAAAAATCGAGTCTTTGAGATAATCAAGCTCCAAGGAAGTATTTGTATTTAGCATTTCTAAAAGCACTGCGACCTCCATCAAAGATGTCGCCCCAAGACAATGGCCAGTATAATGCTTCGTTGGAATAATCTCAGGTGAGATCCCAGAAAAAACTTTTTCGAGAGCAAGTAACTCTACAGCGTCGTTGTATATTGTCCCCGTGCCATGTGGGCTTATCTTTTTTATTTCTTCAGCAGATATCCCAGCCATGGCCAGACTCCTCCTTATGGAATGAGATAAACTCTTCCCCTCATGATCGCTTAGGGTTCTGGAATGAGAATCTGTAGCGGTATCCCATCCATGAATGTAACCGATAGGCTCACACCCCTTCTCTTTTGAAAATGCTTCTGAACTCAAGATCATCGCAGCGGCCCCCTCACCCAGTGCTGTTCCTGTCCGGTTGGCACAAAAGGGAATACATCCTAAATCTGCTGACTGAGTTTCTCTTGTTAGCATACCGGCAGATTGCATCTGACTCAGGACGAGGGGATGGACGCTCGCTTCGGAAGCGATGACCAATGCTAAATCGCAGCGTCCACTTAATAAGGAATAGCAAGCTTCGGATAGTGCATACCCTCCTGAGCAACACGTTGCTGATAAGGTAATATTAGGGCCTTGCACACCCAGGAAACCACTTAAAGCACCCGATGTAGCAGATAAAGGAACATCTACTGCGAGACTTGGCTTTACTCGGTTTTTTTTATGGGAAACATCAGCCTCAATTTGTTTCTGGACCGGACCTCGCGATGTCCCATGCCATATGCCGCATTTTTCGGGGCATGTTTGATTTCTCATGACATGCCATTTCTCCAGTAGTGACTGGCAAACCAGAAATCCAAATTGAGTCGTTCGGTCCATTCCTAAAATTCGTTTAGGAATCTCATGATAAACTGTGAGATCTTCCGGAAGGGAGTAATAAGGAACTGGTCCATTTCTTCTGGATATTTCACCTCCAAACCCCAATGAAGCCTGACATTTACCTTGGCGCATGGCTAAAACATTAGAGAAAACTCCTAAGCCCTCCATCGATAGGATTTCGGTTCCATGAATTGCAATTGATTGTTGAGTTTTCATTAAGCACTAATGTCGAATGTGACTGAACAACTTCGACTCAGCACGTTAATATGATGGCATCTTAGGTGCAAGTCTGTGAATATTTCAAAGTGCCAATTATTGATTCAGACTTTTTAGAACCACATTGGGCTCTTCGATCTGGTCATTTGCAAACAATTTCAGGAAGCATCATTCCTTTTTCCCTGCGCAACCCCGACGATACAGAGCGAATTCCAACCCCAGACAACGATGAGATATTTGCTGATTGGTATCACCCCACTCATAGGAATCAAAAAAGTAAAAATCTAGCTATTATTTGTCATGGGCTGGAAAGTGATTCTAGAGCCGTTTACGTCAGAAGATTGACTTCAGCTCTTCTCGCTGAAAATTGGACTGTCGTCGCTTGGTCGTATAGAGGATGCGGTTCTGAGATGAATAAGAACTTTCGTCTATACCACAGCGGAGCGACTGATGACCTCCATACGGTGACTGAACATTCATTGACAAAAAAGAAATGGCAAAAAGTTAGTTTGATCGGGTTCAGTTTGGGCGGAAACCTTGTTTTGAAATACACGGGTGAGCGACCGTGGCTATTTGAGCCAAATCTTATTGCAAGTATTGGTATTTCTGTCCCGTGTCACTTGAGTTCTTCCGCAAAGCAGTTGGCCAAACCTGAAAATAAGATATATATGAGAAGATTTCTCAAGCGTCTTAAAGAAAAAATCATTCGGAAAGAGTCTCAATTTCCCGGCAAAATAAACTTAGAATTACTCGATGGTATTTCAACATTCCATGAGTTTGACCAATACTTTACTGCACCTATTCATGGATTTAAATCGGCTGAAGACTACTACCAAAAATCGAGCTCTCTCCATTACTTTGCAAATATCAAATCCCCTGCTCTTCTTATCAATGCAAGAGACGACCCATTTCTCTCTCGATCATGCTTCCCGAATAAATTCGCGCATTGCTCCCAAAACTTCTTCTTGGAAGCACCCTCATTTGGTGGACATGTAGGTTTCATAGAAGGTCGGTTCTTTCCCTCTTTTTGGATAAACCAAAGATGCCTCCAATTTATCAAAGGATAAGCTTCAGGCTTTCACTGATGGAATTGCAGAACATGAGCATCTTTTATTTTTGTTTTTATTTTTCGAATTTAGATTTCGTGAGCACGAGGAATTATACAAGAATGAAGGTAGTCGGCCTTGTTTTTGACTGGAGTCCCATTTTAGAGGACGAATGCAACCCATGTTTCAATTCGTTGATAAGAAATCATGCAAGGTATTCTTGAGCTGAGACGCTGGACAGCAGACTAACTTTTACTTCGTGAAAGCCCCGAACTAAACGCAATAGGAAAATATGGTAAAGCCAATTGCAGCGAGTATTGGCATCGAATGAGTCACGAAAGTTGATGAAAGCATAAGCCAATCGAGAGCTCAGTTCTGTTCGACAGCCCTCACAAAATAACCCTAGAAATTTTGTTATTCTCGCATTGAATAGATACCTCAAAATGTTAACCCAAGAATGAATCAGTGGGTGCGATTCTCTGGACCACCATTTATAGGGCCACATAAAAACTTACGGTATCACGATTAAAGCGCCTCATGGGGATAAAAGGTAAAATACATCTCCAAAGTATGAGGAGTCTGTGAGGAGTTAAACCAAAAAAATATTTCACGGACTGGTTACTATACTTACCTACGACCATCGTACCATATTTGGCAGGCCTCTTTGTTCCTGAGGGTCGATTTCCAATTTCTAAGCATATTCCAGAAAAGTTTGGAAAACTCACGCGGAGAATACAGGTTTAATTTTCTCGGGGAGGTTTCAATGGTTGGACTCCAGATCATTTTAGTCCTCAGAGAATTCGTTTTGGAATATTCTTTTAATTTGAGAAACAGGGAGATTTCTTCTGCGACAAAAAGACTTTGGTCAAATCCATTGACAGATTGAAAGGCTTCCCTGGTACAAAACATGAAACCTCCACCAGGAAATGTCATAAGCCAACTAAAAATGGAAAAACCCAGTAAAAACAAGCGAGGACCTAACGGAATGCCAGTCATGGAAAACCGACCTCCACCGCAGCAAATATCTTCAGACTCAAGAGTCTTGGCTAATTCCAGGAATAATTCAGGGGTAGGAAATGTGTCAGCATCAATGAAAACCAGCCATTCTCCCTGAGCCCTTTCTGCAGCTCTATTTCTCGCTCTCGCAATTTGGTTAATTGGTTCGAAAACTACATTTGCTCCCTTTTTCCGGGCAATATTTGCGGTGCCATCTGTGGAATTATTATCACACACGATGATCTCAAAAGCCCCTTTCCACTGGGGAACCTTACGGTAAGAATCGTAAATACCATCCAAGCACCTACCGATGTTTTTCTCCTCATTGTATGCAGGCACTATGACGCTGACCAAGGTCTTCAAACGATAATATCCTACCACGGGTTGCGTATGGGTGCATCCGATTAATAGCCAATTTGTCTTAATGGAGCAGTAAATCAAATTATATCATTCACAAACTAAACAGCCACTAGTCTCTGGAGACACTATTTAAGAAGCCTATTTTTACATGTAAATAGGAACGCCAGTGTTTGGCGGGCACAAGGTAATATGAAATGTTTGAGGGGCCTCAGTAAAATTTCATTTAAGACATAAAAAAGGCCGGTGCTTAAGCACCGGCCTTGAAGATTTAATGAGTAAAGTTCTTTTGAGATTAGATATTACTCAGAGATAACTCTGTAGAACTTCGCAGAGTCAGACATTGCCTCTGAGAATGGGCTAGAAGCACCTTCGACATCAGACCAAGGTCCTGCAGCAGAAGGAGCTGATTGCAACTTACCTGTGTATGAGAAGGTAATGTTGCCACCATCACTGGTAGCACCAGTAATTTCAGCTTCTTCAGGCTCTACAACACTTGAAGGGTCGAAGCGATCCGCAACAGGAGGTTGATCACTGGCGTCTTTGATTGATCCACCAGCAGCAAGAATAGCAATTTCATCGAGAGTCAGCGGGCGAGCCCACATAGCGACTTCATCGATACCGCCATTCCAAGCGCGTCCACCACCTTCAGGGTTACCGCCGATCATGAGGCCGTCATCCCACTGATGAGCTTGGTGTTCAATATCAGCACCAGTGTTTGCTCTGTCCACTTCCACACCATCTAGGTAAATGATGGTTTTAGGCTCCTCAAGTCCTACGAACTCATCGAAGGTTTTGGCGACAGCCACAATGTGGTGCCATTCGCCGTCGGCGATATCACCACCACGAGGTTCACCACCTCCGCCTTTGAAGGCAAAACCATTGTTTCCGCCCCATCTATGGAGACGGTAACCACCCTGTTCACCTTGTGCGATGATGGCCTGCCAATTCGTTGTGAATTCGGTGACTTTAACCCAAGTGGAGATGGTGAGTGATCTTCCACCAAGATCAATGTCAGCACTATTAGGGAATCTGATAGTACCTAAGGTGTCATCTGAGCCTGGGAAAAGAGCAAACATGCCGTTTCCTTCAACTTCCTCGGATTCGAATGTGATATCATCACCTATGGTTCCGTTGTCATCATTTTCGGAGCTATTGCCATCCAGGTCACCAGCTTCATCATCTGCATCTTCATCATCGAAGCTCCAGTAGTTGATGAGGCCATTTGCAGAGACGTATGTGCCTTCTCTAGCTTCAGGCTTGCCACCAGTGATGAATTCTAATTCCTGAGAATAAGTTTCACCGGTTGATGACTCGAATGACATCATAGCTGTATTTTTAGTGACTGGGGATAGGCCATCAGTAGCAATGGTTGCTGTTGTGACACCGTCTTCCTGAGTAACATTCACGTCAACTTCCTCACCGTTAAGTTTGCCGACGAATGAGTCAGAATTGACCTTCTCTGTGAAACCATCGCTGACAACAAGAGTGATTGGATCGCCAACAGTAGCGCCAAGAGACATGCTAGCCGGGCTCACGCTCACGATAGACAACTCGTCAAAGACGGGCATGTAAGTGACAAGATTGTCACCGGGAATTGGATTAGACCCATTGGATGGAACTGCAGGATCAGAACCGTCAGTTGTGTAGGACCAGGCAACAGCAATATTGTCACCGCCACCACCTTCACTCATGTAGAGCTCAAAGTAGTATTCCTCACCTGCCTCGAGATCGAGAATCTCAGTCCAGTTATCTTCCTTACCATCGTCGTATTGTCTGTTACCATTCCACTGAGGCTCACTAGCGACAAGCTGAGCATTGTCTGGAGTGTCATCACTGGATAGATAGAGCTCGGCATTGTCGTCAACCGCAATAGCTATGAGGTAGCGACCGGATTCAGATGGCTTTAACCAACCTGTGACAATCTGGCCGTAGTTATCCCTAGCATTAACGCGAGTGGTGTTGATGTTTCCGCTATTAGGAGACTCAAAATAGTTGATTATACTTGAGTATCCCTGGTTAATGTTTTCCCAGTTCGGTGAACCAATTCTGAATGGACGATAATCAGAAGGGAATTCTCCAGTTCCTCTAGTCTCAACAGGGAATCCATTGAGGTTACTACCAGGTTTGTTTGTGTAAAGAAGTGCTGTAGCACCACCGACCTGCTTGGCCCATGAGAGGAATCTGCCTTTAATGTCTGTGGCTTCGTTTTGATTCGCAGCTAAATCGAAGACGCTTTTGACGGTTACTTCGTAGCGAACGCCATCATCTTGTGCATCTGTGCTGAGGATCACCTCGTTTGGATTGGCACCAACAACAGCATCATTGACGTCAACTGTCCCTGTTCCACCCTCGACAGCCGTAAGAACAAAATCGCTGGCAGATAGTTGCTCAGAATCGACGTGCTCGTCAAATGTGAGGTTGACTTGATTGTTGAAAGGGCTTCCGCTGACATCAGTAAGAACGGGAGCTTCAGTGTCATCGCTCACTGAGATAGTGACTTCAGTGGATTGGATGAGGTTATAAGTACCGTCGGTGTTGAAAGCTTCGACACGATATTTATTTCCATCTTCAGATTTTGGAATTAGTTCCCAAGATATTGAAGAGGTCGTTTCACCGAGCATAGGCTCGCCATTGAGATACCACTGGTAGCCTATAGTGAAGGCAGGACCGCCGGAAACCTCGATTCCCACTGTAAATGGTTTTCTTTCCTCAGCTTCTCCGCCGGCAATATCTGAAACAAGTTCAAGTGGCTGAGATAGGGGCACTGCCAGATCGAGTGGAGAACCGCCGTCGGCGAGTTCACCAATTTGCTCTTCAGACAGGCCAACTGCAAAGACTGCGAAATCATCCATCACAGCTTGGCTGGAGTTACCACCGTTTGTGGCAGAACCAATTGTCATGGAAGCAAATCTTCCACTGAAATCTTCGCGGTTTGTTCCGCTGTGGAAGAGTTTTCCATCGACCCAGATTTCTTTTTGATCGCCATTCTTCACGAATGTGTAGTGGTGCCAATCCAGATAGAAGTCGTCATAAAAATCTTCAAACTGGTTGATATTTCTGTTGATACGTTCGTTACCACCGTTACAGCAACCTTCTGTATCGAAGTAGATTTGTTGGTTACCCCAAGGGACGTGAGCTTGGTTACCACGGCTACTGCCGTTAACACCTGGGGCGAACATCCAGTATGATGAAGAGTTTCCTGTGGCGTAGTTTTTCTGCCAGAAAGAAACGGACATCTGGTTACTTGCTTCTGAAGCGTTCAAGAAAGAAGCATCTTCAACGAAGATGTGCTGCCCAGCATTGTCGGAGCCGAAGTCCATGCCAAAGTCTCCACTTTCACCAGAGGCACCTTCGCCGTCTGGAGTGTATGCTGCGTCGCGGATTTCACCGGCGACACCACCTGCAACGTCAATAGCGAATTCTGTGTTGCCGTCATCATTAAATGGCCAGTATGCAAGTAGGTTTGTCGTGATGGAGACAACTTTGAGATCTGCATCCATTTCGTTTTTGGCAATCGCTCTATCTGTTACACCACTGACAGAGATAAGAATTTCGTCAGTTGTAAAGTCGGAGCTAGTCTTAAGAATAACCGAGTTGCCTCCAACCATTTCAACACTATCAATTGCGATATCTTGGCCAGAGATTTCATAGTTATCTGGGTTAGTGGCGGAATCTGGGTCTACAAGCTCACTGAAGGTCACAAGAATGCCTTTAGGATTTCCGGATCCGGCAGCACCAACGAGACTTGGTTTGTTGTCATCGCGGTTTACATATACTTCATATGAAATATCTCCGAAGCCATCAACCTCAGCTGTAACTGTTCTTACAACCTGAAACTCGTTAACATCAGCGACCGGTACGAAACTAAGTTGAGAACCTTTGGCACCCTCAACAACTTTGCCATCAACTTTCCATGTGATATCAGGAATGTCGTCCTGATTGTTGATTTCAGCATCGAATTCAACATAGATATTGGCAGTATCAGCCTCATTGACTTCGATAGAAAATTCATCTCTAACTCCATCAGGACCATAGCCCACGATAAATAAATCTTCTTGCGCTGGAGCAGCATCGCTGTATTCGTATCTTTGAACGTGGCCAAGGGAGAGAACCTCTACTGGTCCGCCATTCACACTGATTCCAACCTGCTGCCAGTCACCGCCGCCACCTTCTTTAAGAGCCAAGGTGATGAATTTACCCTGCCCGGCTGATAGTTCCATGGTATCGGTTACAGTTCCGGCTTTTCCGAATCCTCCACAGCATCCTGTTTCAATAGCGTCAGGAGCAGGTCTGTCTTCTTCATCAACAAGATCGATAAGATCCATGGGTTCATCAGTAAGATAGATAGCTGAGCCATCATCAGAACGAATGAAGAATTGGTATGTTCCATCAACAGGGGCAATAAAAATTCCCTGGAAGATCATTCCGTGGTCATCGATTCCGGAGTTACCAGAAGCAGTTGGCTGGGGCCACTCAAATCGTCCAGACGTTCCGTCAACGATAAGTGAGGATAGACCAGGGACTGAGCTTGCATAGTCTGTAATGTCAGGGGCATCTGGGAAAGCGCCAGCCGCGTAGAGATCTTCTACGTCAGTTCCAGTTATCGCTTCACCAAGACCACTGAAGTTACCGTATGCATATATCGACATCCCTGCGAAGGAGGTGTGCGCAGTTGACACAGCCGCAACAGCGACTATGGCCAACCATAGGTACTTGAGTTGTTTTAGTTTATTCATAGTTAGTTAGGTTTTTAAAAATATAGATGCAAAAAATGAGCTACCATATCCATGAGGATAATCAGCACCTGACTGGGCCGGCAGCTTTTGAGCATTTAGTGGATCTGGACGAAATCTAAACATACAGGAGGACTCTTGATCAACGTTTTTTATGAAAATTTTGTAACATTAATAGACAAGGAATAATCTCTTAAAATCGGCCATTTTCGGTAGAAAACTGCGAAAAACCGGCAATCCTCTTATCAATTATCATTTGTTTGCCATATTAAAATCCATATTATTGTAGCCCGGATTTGATTTTTAATTTTATTGTAGGGGGGGGGGGAGATGCACTCTGAAACTATTGAATTCAGATTATTTTGCCATTGATTGAGTCCAAAAAATTAGAACTGAGACGAACTCTTTTGAGTTGAAATTCCCAGCACATATTAGGCAACAGGCACGACTTTACGTCTTTGTCCGCAATGGCCTTGTAAATACTAGTTCGGGTGAATAAGAGCCTCCGAGTGAGATTTGTTGCTGTAAATTTAGCGTTTGCCGATTTGTTTTTTAATGACGGTTATTCATTCCAACTCGTCGCTTTTTTTTGGGGGAGTGACACGGATTTGGATTCGTAGGTATTTTTTGTTTTTGAGCCCCAAATGTTGGATCAAGGGAATTAATTAACCATTTCTCCAATCCAAATCTTGAATGAAATATCTCAAAAATGGGTGTTATCAAGTCGTTCTTATCTAGACGGATATAGATTTACCTTCAGGTGGTAATGAAACAGTTTCTCAATCACCAATAACAAATCGACATTGAAAACTTACTTGAGAAAAGTAATTTTTAAGTCCTCAGAACTAGCTTCTTTGCCAAAATGATTATGCAAATCAGACGCAATGGCATCTCGAATTTTTATCGAGTTGGCCTGGATTTGAGCTTGTATGTGATAGTGGGGCACACCTCCTTGGGGACCTGAGGAATTTTGAGTGAGTCCTAAGCAGTTTAAAATGTTGCCACGCTGAGGAGATCCTGAATTCCTGAGTCGTGCAGCAATTTCTGCCAGTTCAGAAGTAATCCCAGGTCTATCGGGGACACTCAGAGAAAACACAAGAGAATGCCCCGAATGCCAATTATGTGGCCCTGAGACAGATTCAACCTCCTTGTTGCGCCCAAAATCTGAGCTTTCGAGCTTATCTCTCAAATTTTCCAAATTCTCAATTGGTCCTTTCGCGACAAACTCGAACCTAAATGGATTTTCGACTGAAATGCCGATTACGTGAGCCTCTAGGTGGTAGGCCATGGATTCGATGTAAAGGCCTGAGGTATCTATCATGCCAGCATAGCTCGCAATGAGACTGGGCCTATCGGACCCCGTGACGACGACGTAAATTCTCTCGCCCTGTGGTTCAAAACGCACGTGAATCTGGTCTCGTTGTGATTGTCTTGCCATGATCAGCAAAATGGGCTTTTTACATCGAATATTTTGATGATGGCCATCAATAAAGTGCCTTGGGTAGCCATTGAATAAAATTTAAACTATATGAGTGGAAGATTTAAATTTACATCATTCTTTGTATATCATATCAGCAACAGTTTTGCCTGCAGGGATGAATGGCAACACATGCTCGGTGTAAGGGACGATGACATCGAGAAGATAGGGCTCCTTGGAATCAAGCATCTTCTGCATTGCCGGTTTGAGATCGGACATTTTCATGACTCTTTCGCAAGGGACGTTAAACGATTTTGCCATGGCAATATAATCAGGATAAATCTGTTGTCTATTATCGGGATCCCCCAGGTAAGTATGCCCTCTGTTTCCAGCATAAAATCTATCTTCCCATTGAACTACCATGCCGAGATGCTGGTTATTTAGAACAAGGGCTTTTGCTGCAATGCCTTCAATGTGGGCAGTGGCGAGCTCCTGTATATTCATTAAGAATGAACCATCACCGTCGATATCGACAACCTGCTTATCGGGACAAGCGACCTTGGCCCCCATGGCAGCTGGATACCCGTAGCCCATGGCTCCAAGACCTGCAGATGTGAGGAATTGCCTAGGAAAATTGAACTTATAAAACTGCCCAGCCCACATTTGATGTTGACCTACGCCGGTTGTAATAATGGCATCTCCACCAGTTAGCTCGTAAAGCATGTTAATGGCAGCTTGAGAAACAATGATTTCACTCTCTTGACCCTCCATTTGATCAACCATGTGGTCTGAGTCAACGATCTCTCTGGCTTGGGTGTATTGGAATGGAGCTTTTTCTTTCCACTTTTTGATCTGGTCATGCCACTCGTCGAAATTGTTTTCGATTGGGGACTCTTGGACCAACTTGTTCAATCGGGTCAGGGCATCGTGGATATCGCCAACGATTGGCAGCTGGACTTTTCTATTTTTATTGAGTTCAGAAGCATCGATATCAATATGAACAATCGTTCCTTTCTCACAGAACTTCTCAACTTTTCCGGTCACGCGATCATCGAAGCGCACACCGAAAGCCAGAAGCAAATCTGCACCGGGGTGCACTAATTCGGTTTTACCGTTGACTCCCTGAAATTCACCACTGACGGCCCAGTTTGAGTAAGCTGATCCATGCATACCAAGCCATCTCAGAGAAAGTTCATGCTCTTCAGGGAAACAGCCACAACCCATAATCGTTGTAGTCACCGGAATACCAGTTGCTTCGGCAAATTGTTTTAATTCAGTACTGGCGTTCGAACTAATAATACCCCCTCCACAATATAAAACGGGGCGCTCCGCTTTCTGAATAAGTCCAATTATTTCATTAAGCTCTAAATCATTTACAATTGGAGTTTTGTTCTTCGACTGAATATCCCCTTTGGACGGAAAAATGACTTGGGCTTTAGTCTGCTGGATATTTTTTGGAATATCGACGACGACTGGGCCAGGCCTTCCTGATTCAGCTATCTCAATGGCCTCCATGACAATTCCGGGAAGTTGCTGAATATCAGTAACTAAAAAACTGTGCTTAACAATCGGCAGCGTCATGCCAAAGAAATCAGTCTCCTGAAAAGCTCCTTTCCCAATCATGGCCTGCGGGACTTGTCCCGTAATAGCCACAAGAGGTACAGAGTCCATGAAGGCATCTGCTATGCCAGTGACTAGGTTAGTGGCCCCTGGGCCGCTTGTCGCCATACAGATTCCAGCCTTCCCCGTCGCTCGAGCATACCCCTCTGCGGCAAAAGCACCGCCTTGCTCGTGCCTCGGCAGAATTGTTCTGATGCCTGAGGAGCGCGTTAGAGCCTGATGGATTTCCATGCTAGCTCCACCGGGATAGGCAAAAATTGTATCGACACCAGCATTCTCGAGAGCTTTTACTAAAACATCGCTTCCGAGCATTGGTTGAGACCGGTTCGATGAATCTGCGGTCAATGTATCCGATGATGATTGTGCGCCAGTTTTGCTCATTCTGTTTTCTCTTATTTTTAAATCTTTAGTGATCTTTCAAAAAAAAACCACGGCTTTTTCATGCCGTGGGTCTTAAAGTTAGGTTAGCAATAAGATCCCGCGACGTCAGTCAACTACGACGTCCACCACCACGAATCTTACAACCACATCTTTCATTTATCGGGAAAATATCACTAATTGATTTTATGAGTCAAGTGACAAATAGAGAGCGAGGAATACGTGAATCTCGGAAATTCCTCGAAACATTTAGTCTCACACACTTTCAACTCACAGAATAAAGAGATCCGTATCGATTTTTTAAATACTGCATCAGGGGTTTGGAACTGAGTGGTTGCCCTGTGACATGCGTGGCGAGAGTAGAAGCATTGAGCTGCATTCCTTTGCTGTGGATATTATGACGCAGCCAGGAAAGAAGTGGCGAGGAATCTCCTTTACTAATATTTTCTTCAAGATCAGGGAGATCCTCATTGACCTTTTGCCAAATCTGAGCGGCGAGCATGTTGCCAATGCAATAGCTCGGAAAGTATCCGAAAGCACCTCCCGACCAATGAACATCTTGAAGACAGCCCTCCTTGTCATTTTCAGGGGTCAAAGATAAATACTTTAAGCTTAGCTCATTCCAAATTTGTGGTATTTCCTCAACAGAGATGTCACCAGAGAAGAGGCCTCGCTCAATTTCAAACCTCATCACAATATGAAGATTGTATGTCACCTCGTCCGAATCAACTCGAACTGGGATTGCTGAAACAGCATTAATGGCAAGATAAAGGTCATGACTTGAAATACTCTTCAGTTGCTCGCCAAAAATTTCACGATATTTTGGTTCCCAGAATTCCCAAAAAGGGCGACTTCTTGCCACTTGGTTTTCCCATAGGCGGGATTGGGATTCGTGAGCTGCCATCCCAGCTGCTGTCCCAAGAGCATTCCCAATCTCTTGAGACAATAAACCTTGTTCATAAAGACCATGGCCAGTTTCATGTATGGAACTAAAGAGCGAGTCGAGCGGATTATCTTCAAAAAACCGGGTTGTCATTCGAGTATCTAAGCCACAACCACTGCAAAAGGGATGAATAGACTTATCCAAGCGTCCCCTTGAAAAATCAAAGCCAAGATTTTGAATAACACTCTTCAGGAATAATTCCTGCGAATCAACAGGAAAACCTTTTAGTAATTCGGGACGTGCTGTAATTGGCGAGGCAATTATAGCTTTGACGAATGGGGCCAAATCATAGACGAGATCATCAAATAACCCCCCTATGATGTTGGCGCTCATGCCAGGGTCAAACTGATCAATCCAATAATCGTAAGCTGCGCCTCCGCTGAACCCCTGATAATTTGCTTCTTCTTTAGCCAGTTCTACCTGCTCTTTTAAGAGTGGGGCAAAAGAATTAAAGTCGGCTTTCTCACGAGCTTCGGCCCATCCGTGATAGGCTCGACTTTGAGCTTCTGCTTTGCGAGCTGCAAATTCTGAAGGCAACCTTTGCTTCCTATCGAATTCTTTTCTTGCCTGGCCGATAACAAGTTTTTGTTCGGAGGAAAGGTTGCCACTGTCGATTTCAGCTTCCGCTTCATTTAAGGCGGCTTCGGTAGCCGGAGAAACGGCTTCGCGATGCAACAACTCTGATAGAAACGCAGACTGTTCACCGCGAAAACCAGAGCTTTCACGAGGTAAATTGACTTGTTCGTCCCAACCAAGAAGGTCGGAAACTGAATTCAAGCGATGCAGGTATTGCAGTCTGTTGTGAAGTGCCTTATAGGAATCTGGCATTCTTATTCCTTACCAGGCAAACCATCGGCACTTCGCAGGAATTTGTAAAAATCCGAATCAGTGGATATTATGAGGGTGTCCCCTTTGGTAATACTAGATTCGTAAGCTTCCAAGGTTTTCTGAAATTCATAAAACTCACGCGCCTCTTGGCTTGAATTATAGGCATCTGCGTATATTTTCACAGCCTCTGCATCTGCGTTACCACGAATCTCTTGGACCTGTTTGTAAGCCTCGGAATCAATCTGCTTAAGCTCTTTCTCTTTCCGCCCAATAATTTCAGCGGCTCTCCCTTGTCCTTCGGATCTAAACTTATCGGAAATCCTATTTCGTTCTGCTTTCATTCTATTCAGTATTTCCATTTTGACTTCATTGGAGTAGTTCAGTCTTTTAAATCTAAAGTCGAGTAGTTCAATCCCGATTGGAGTTAATGAAGGCACTGCTCTATCGAATATTTCTTTCTCGAGTTTGCTGCGGCCTTCTTTGAAGGAAGCTAATACCCCGGTACTCAATCCTTCACCGATATTTTCTTCATCCACCAAAGCCTCACGTTCCTCAGACCTGATAAGTTCAACGAGATTATTATCAGCAATGACATCCCTGGCAGCGCCATCCAAAATGCCGTCCAACCGAGACTGAGCGCCTATTTCATTATTAACAGCCCGGAAAAATTCTAGGGGATCTGTGATGCGCCAGCGTGCATATGTATCGATTCTAAAAAGCTGTTTGTCCTTAGTCGTGACATCATTTGCTAAGCCGTCCCACTCCAAGAACCTTTTATCAAAGCGCATAACCTTTTGGATAAAAGGAAGTTTAAAATATAAACCAGCCTCAGTAATTGGTTCTCCAACAGGCTTTCCAAATTGGGTTTTGAATACTTGTTGCCTCATATCAACAACAAAAACACAGTTAAGTGAGACGATAATTAGAATAACCGCCAGGGCGATAAGGATTTGAAATTTGGTTTTCATGTCAGTTTCTTTCTTTTTTGATTTACTTACCAGGGCTTAAGTTGAGCAATGGAAGAATGCCGCTCCCTTCTCCGTCAGTGATGTATTTGTTTCCTGTTTGCTGCATAACTTTTTCCATTGTCTCCAGATACATGCGCTGGCGGGTGATTTCCGGAGCTTTTTGGTAAGCCTCATAGACAGAAAGGAAACGATTTGCATTACCTTGTGCTTGGTTCACACGTTCTATAGCATAACCCCGCGCTTCTTGGATTCTCTGCTGGGCTTCCCCTTTTGCTTTGGGTATCGCTTTCTGATACTCCTGATCTGCTTGATTAACTAATGTTTGCTGTTCTTGCTGAGCTTTGTTTACAGCGTCAAAAGCCGGTTTTACTTCTTCTGGAGGGTTGACGTCCTGGAGAAGAATATTATCGATACTGACACCCATTTGATATTTGTCACAAAGCAATTGCATTCTCCGTTTTACTTCGGACTGAATTTCAGAACGACCTGTGGTCAAAACTTCAGTAACCAGTCTATCACCTATGACCTCGCGCATTACCGATTCATTCATCACCCGAAAAGTGGAGGCATGGTTCTTGACCTTGAAAAGATAGTTAGTGGGATCATGGTGGATTTTATATTGGACTTCCCACTCAACATCAGCGATAGAAAGATCGCCTGTAACAATCAAACTTTCTTGTGGATAATCCTGTCTTTCATATTGGGTCCTTACTCCAGCTCTGGATGTTCTATACCCAAATTCCACTTTTTGCTGAACAGTGACCGCAACTTTTTCAACTGTCTGAATCCCAAATGGTAATTTAAAATGGAGACCTGGACCCACAGTGTTTGAATATTTTCCAAAAATGAGAACGACACCACGTTCATCCGGCTGAACTTTATACCACGAGGTAATCAAAAGCCCGAAGAATACAAGGAGTCCAAAAATTGGAACGAGAGCCTTTGGAATTGCAACTGGCTCCATTCTTTTAACTTGTGACTGGTCATCATTATCACGGTTGTCCATGATGCTAAATATGTCAAAAACGATAGGGAACGTCAAATTACCAATCATTTACGATAAAGATTGCGCTGAATACCATCGTGCTGGCCATCCTGAGCGACCACAACGTGTTTTGGGGACTTCGACATATTTGAGACAACAGAAAAGAATAGCTATTGACTGGATAAAACCTGGATTAGCAAGAACAGAGGATTTAATGCTCGCTCACACAAAGGGTCATATAAAAAAAGTAGATGAGCCTGAAGAAGATTTTGATGGCGACACGGCGGCCCATGATAGAATTGGAGAACATGCACGCCGATCCGCTGGGGCATCGATAAAGGCTCTTGATTGCGCAATGGAGTCAGAATGCAAGAAAGCTTTTTCATTAATGCGTCCGCCGGGTCATCACTCTACCCCAACTCAGGCTATGGGATTCTGTTATTTTAGCAATGCAGCGATAGTGGCTTTGTTGGCACAGAAAAAGGAGTATAAAAAAATTGGGATAATTGATTTTGACGTTCATCATGGCAATGGCACGGAGGCTGTTGTTCTGAACAAACCGAACATTAGGTTTGCATCAACCCATCAATCGCCATGCTATCCTGGAACGGGCCTTAAAGATGAGGGGAATAATTGCTATAATTACCCAATTAAACCTAATACACCCCCAGAGGAGTATATGAAGCGCATCATAGAAGCAATCAACAAAATCGAAGATTTTGATCCCGACCTACTTGTGATATCGGCTGGATTTGATGCTTATAAACATGACCCTATAGCGAATGAACTGCTCGACACCAGTGATTTTGAACAAATTGGAAAGATACTTGGTTCAAATTTCAGTCAACCAAGTATTGGGATATTAGAGGGCGGGTATTCCGACGATCTCCCATTACTGGTGGATGCTTTTTTAAGGGGATGGCTCGATGTAAATTAGTTTTTAACCATTCTCAAATGATAGGCTATTCCGATAAGCCCCAAAATCCAAAAAGACAATGTAATCACGAGAAAAATAATAAGGACCTTATCAAACCCGTACCCCAGATTTAATATAAAACTGATAAGACCAGGACCGAGCGCAGTTGAAAACACAGCGAAAGTATTCGCAAAGCTTTTAATTGCTGCAATGTGTTTTGTTCCATAAATTTCAGGCCAAAGGGCGGAACTGGTGACCCCAGCTAATCCCTGCCCAAGTCCTAGCAAAATGTATAAAAGCCATGGCACCCAAAGACCGTTACTAACAATTGGCGCCGCGACAGCAACCGAAACGGGAAAAAGAAAAATACCAAAAATTTTGATGGCTGAATACTTGTCAACAAGAGGGCCAGCAATAAGTGAAAAAAGCAATCTTCCTGCTCCAAAACCTATAAAACTTCTAATCATCCAGCCTTGATCCCACCCTTTCCAATCTGCGATTCCCGATTGATTCCAAATCAACCCCGTGGCGACCATTGGCAGAACCATCATTGAGGGAGTAAAAAGATAGAAACGGATATCTTTGAGGATCATCCCCCTTGTAAATGCTGGATCAGAACTTGGCTTGCTATTTTGTGATTCGCCCAGACCAACATCTACAAATTCGTCACGTGGCTGGGCAAGAAATGGAATCCATAGAATAACGAGAAAAATGACTAATACTGCGACGACCCACCAAGTCATTCTCCAACCTATCCCTTCAATACAGATGGGAATAAAAAGAGGGAAAACGATTTCACCTAATGAGAATCCAATCGAAGTAAGGCCCAGGGCTTTTCCTCGATTGGAATAAAACCATCGGATCATAGCAGTTTGAGCAGTAAGCCCCATCATTCCTTGCCCTAAGAACCGAATGAAAAACAAACAAAAACACCACATGAATGTCCAGTTTGAAAAACTCATTAAGACACATGAAATTACAAGTCCACAAGCAATGATTTTAGTCCCTTTCAAAGAGGTCGTTTTATCTAAATAGGGACCAACTATGCTAATAGTCACAGCACTCACCAAAGTAGCGGCTGAGTAAGCCACATTATAAAATCCCTCACCAAGACTAAGAGACTCCCTAAAGTAACTTGAGAACATGGACAAAAAAAATGTCTGCCCAGGACTGGAGAAAAATTTAACTAAAAGGCCAAAAAAAAGTAATCGAGGAAATTGCCTTACGAATGAGAAATAATTCATTTCAGCAAGGCATCAAAGAGTGGTGATAGAAATCCTGGAGTGCGACGCGGTGGCCGTAATGGTAACCAGCAGATACTGGACGACGATCCCGGGAGTAAAGATCACAAGACACTAGCTCATTAATTTCCAGGTTAGCGGTCAATGATATTCCTGGAGCGCCTTCACCTTATAGCCAGCTTTTTTAAGAGCTTTTATGCCCTCGATAGCAGCATAAGCCCCGCTTAAAGTTGTCATGATTGTCGTGGCGGTATAGACGGCAGTCGTACGTATGGTAATTTCGTCAGCTCGAGGGACTTGACCAGAGGGGGTATTAATAACTAGATGCAACTCATTGTTCTTAAGGAGATCAACAACATTAGGACGCCCTTCCTGGAGTTTGTGAATTCGAGTTACTGGTAATCCTTCATTTTCGAAAACTCTAGCTGTTCCCGATGTTGCGACTAGTTCAAAGCCTAGTTTAGAAAATTCACGCCCTATTTGAGCTACTTCTTTTTTATGATGATCCGCAACACTAATAAAAACTTTACCGTCCAGTGGTAGCGCAGAACCTGCGGCCATCTGAGATTTGGCATACGCTATACCGAGGTCTTTATCCAAGCCCATGACCTCACCAGTTGATTTCATCTCAGGAGAAAGTAATATGTCCTGGCCACGAAATTTGATAAATGGGAAAACCGATTCTTTGACCGCTACGTGTTCTGGTGTGATCTCCTCGGTAAATTCCAACTGCTTAAGTGTCTTGCCACTCATGACACGGGCCGCAATTTTAGCCATGGGTTTTCCAATGGCTTTGCTGACGAATGGAACAGTTCTCGAGGCACGAGGGTTGACCTCCAAAACATAAACAACCCCATCTTTGACAGCATACTGAACATTCATGAGTCCAATGACCTTGAGTTCCCTGGCCATGGCGTATGTGTGCTCTCGAATTTTTTGAATGATATCGTCTTTGAGCGTATGTGGCGGCAATACCATCGCAGCGTCCCCAGAATGGACTCCAGCGTATTCAATATGTTCTAACATACCACCTATTACGACATCACCTTGATGTGGGTCATCAAACAAACCAACATCACTTATCGCATCAACATCAATTTCGACCGCATCTTCGAGAAATTTATCAACTAGGACAGGACGTTCAGGAGATGCCTCAACAGCCTCTCGCATATATTGCTTTAGCTCGCTATCTGAGTATACAATTTGCATCGCTCGTCCACCGAGAACAAAACTGGGCCTAACCAAAACAGGATATCCTAATTTTCCAGCTGCCTGAATAGCCTCTTCTTCATTTGTCGCTAAGCCATTCGGAGGTTGGTTGATCCTAAGCTTTTCGAGCATCTCTGCGAATAGTTCTCTGTCTTCCGCCATTTCGATACTTTGCGGAGAAGTCCCGATAATGTTGACGCCATTTTCTTGAAGCCCGAGAGCTAAATTTAAAGGAGTTTGCCCACCGAATTGAGCTATAGCTCCCCAGCATTTTTCGCTGTGATAAATATTGAGTACATCTTCGAGCGTTAGAGGTTCGAAGTATAATTTATCACTTGTATCGTAATCGGTGGAGACTGTTTCTGGATTGGAATTGACCATCACGGTTTCAAAACCATCCTCTCTCAAGGCAAATGAGGCGTGCACACAGCAGTAATCGAATTCAATGCCCTGGCCTATTCTGTTTGGTCCGCCTCCAAGAATCATAACTTTTTTCTTTTCGGTGGCTTTGATCTCATTTTCCCCATCGTCGTATGAGGAATAATAATAAGGGGTAAAGGCTTCAAACTCGGCAGCACAAGTATCCACTAATCGATAACCCGGCACTATCCCATTTTCATGCCTGAAGAGGCGAATTTCTTCCTCACTTTTACCAGTGAGATGGGCTATTTGTTGGTCGGAAAAGCCAATTTTTTTGGCTTGGGCAATCAGTTCAATGTCCATGGTTTTTGTTTGGCGCGGGAAACACGCACACCTGCTAGGAATAGCAATTAACCTTATCCTTGTCCCGGAATCAAGAAGTAAGGCTTGAAATATCGGAAAAAATGATTTTTGGAGAAGTGTCAATAGACCGAAAGGAATTCACTCACCTTCAGTCTCCCTCATTTCACTCAAGCGTTTGTAATAATCGTCGACAAATTTAGAGAATTCAGCGGGAACAGGATCTCTGTCTATAGGAACAAGTGCGCTATTGTTCTGTCGTTTTAATGCGAGGGCTTCATCCACCATGGATTCCAATTTAAGAATGGGATCAAGAATTTCCATGTTGACCAAATCCCATTGAGGATCATTGCCAGTTCTTCGGAATTCCTGCCTGATTTCACGCGCCCGATCATTAAGTTGAGCAGCTTGATCTCTCATGGCTTCATCAAAAACCATGTCCTCGACCTCCTCAAGGCTCCGGCTCCATTCTTGAAAATTTTGTCCTGTAAATGGACCCTGCGGAGCTCCTCTATTCCCTCCATCATTAGCAAATCCCTCCCTTTCCATGAAAAATGGAATGTCTTGGTCCAAGGTATCATTTTGCCCCCCGCCAGGATTTGAATCATTTGTTTCATTTTGATCAGTGGGTGAATTTTGGCTTGTTCCGGGATTCCGACCACCCCCGCCTCGAGGAGCTTGTCCATTCGGAGATTGCTGCTGCTCACCTCCATTTTGTTCGTCTTTTGTGGGTAGCTGCTGTTGCTGAGCTATTGGTTGGTTTTCTTGCTGTGCCGCTGCGGCATTAGGATTTTCATTTTCAGATTGTTGAAGGCTTGGCCGGTTCTCTCCGGGCTCAGTATTCTGTTGATTCACCGAATCAAGCGAGGTGGTGGAAGAATTCTGATTCTGGGCGAGATTTCTGACCTCGTTTTCTACTTCCTCTCTCAGAGAGCGTAATCTATTTGCGGCCTGTTCGAGCGCGGCTGCCTCATCACCCAAAACTTTTTCAGCAGCCTCCCCTACTCCTTCTACAAGGTTTTCAATTCCTTCTTCTGACTGTTCTCTAAACTGCTCAGCCATAGGTATGAATCCTCTTTCAACCATTTCCTGAGTTGACTCGAGTGTCTCAGCTAGTTGGTCCTGGCTAGCCTGCCGCAGTGCGTCGTAAAGGGCCTGCGACAATAGAGGCTCGGCTTCCTCTGACTGCTCACTGATTTCACGCATTGCATCTAGTATCTCGTCCAAATTGTCCTTGTTATCTTGGAGTTGATTGAGAAGGTCTCGTTCGCTTTGAGAGCCTGCGAGATTTTGAGATTTTTCCTTGCTAGATTGACTTATTTTTTCGGAAATTTCATTTTGATTTTGTTGGAGTTCTTGGGTCTTTTGAGAGAGTTCACGAATTTGCTCTGTGAATTGGCTAGCTGACCTTTCTCTAAAGTCTTGGCGTAATTGGTCAATAGATTGCTCAGCTCGAGCGCCTTCGTTTCTCGCCTGAGTGAGCTGGTTTTGCTGCATTGCCTGTTGAGCCTTCTCCATGGCCTCTCGGGTTTGATCCATTTGCTGAAGGGTTTCTTGCATTTCTCTTGAGGACGATTCGGTTACATCCTGACGTGCATTGTCCAGCTCTTGCATGAGCTCACGTTGTTCTTCTTGCAATTTTTTGAGTTCGCGTCGAATCCTCTCTTTCTCGTCCTCTGTCTCAGCCGCTCTCAATGCAGCATCGAGTTCCTGGATGCGCTCATTAACATCCAATTGTCTTTGCGCTAAATCGCGAAGTTTATCAAGCACTTGGGTGCGCGCTTGTTGTTCTTCGGTCTGATTGGATTGTGCTTGTGACTGGGTTTGGTAGTTGTTTTGATTTTGGTTGAACTCGAGCTGGTCAAGCATGCGCTGGGATCTATTGGCTTGACCTTGCTGGCTTTGCTGAGGGTTTTGATTTCTCGAAACATTCGACTCATCTTCACTAAAAATTTTCAATAATTTTTGGAGCGTCTGTGTTTGAACAGGAATTGCAGACCTAAGATTTTTGATTTCTTCTGACTCCAGACTTTCATTTATGAGATCCAAAGATTTTTCCATCAGGGATTTGGATTCGGCAACCAAATCAGATATTTCCTTACTGGGTGTCAGCTCTTGAACTGCGGCATCCAGTGCTGAGATCAATTCCATTTGTGACTCGGCCAAAGTTTCAACCGATTGTCGATATCGACTATTGATTCCTTGTTTAAAAGTATTCCAAGTTGCGGAAATGAGAAGTTTTTGATTTTCAATTAAGCTTGCTCCTTGCGCCCCTTGTTGGTCTTGTTGTCCATTTTGATTTTGGTTTTGATTCTGATTTTGGTTCTGGTCTTGATTTTGTCCTTGTCTCAAGATCTGTTCGAGGCTTTTTACTGAGACAAAATAAATGTCGCTGTAGGACCTGCGCCTACTTCCATTAACGTCGTAATCATCGGCCCAAGCTGCTACTGAAACGATGTCACCGGATTGAGAGTTTTTTTGCTCAAAGGAAATTAAGTGATCTATATTACCCTCTTGATAAATATCAATTTCTGTATTTGCTGCGCTTGGACTTTTGGGATTCGCAAACACAATCTCATCGGAATCAACCCCAGGCCACTCCATTATAATGCCATGACCAAGCAAACCAAAATCATCAGTCACTTGACCTGATAATTGCAATTCCTCCAAAGGGGACACTTCAATATCCCGACCAGGTCGTGTCCATTTGAATTCTGGAAATTTATTTTCAATAATTTTTATAGAGAAATATGATAAAATCTTGTTGTTCCTGCCTTCATTATCAGTGAGAAGGAGTTTATACCTGGCATTTTCTGAAAGCTTAATATTCCAAGTAGCTGATTTGGGAGCAGATTCGTGAACTGCCAACTCTATTGGCTCTGATTGAATGGATTCCCCGCCTGAAGATGGGCTTATCGGGAAGAGCTGAGCTCTTTTTACTGGGACATTAAAATAAAATTTGTAGTTAAGCTCGGCACCTTCATTAGCCGTAACACTGAGGGTATCTTCGATGAATTCGTCACTTTTACCAAAGTAAGCCGGATAAGAAATCGTTGCATCAGCTTTAACTAGGAAGGGGTATTCAAAAACGGACAACTTGAAAGGGCCTTCTTCGGAGTCACCATATTGAATAGTGTATAAAAGATCCTCCTCAATTTTGGGAACAGTTATCCCAAAAAATGGATCGCTCAAATTGCGCGCAAGTTCAACTCTATTGGTATTTCCTTGGCTATCAGTCGAATACATCCAAACCTCATTCGGAACAACTTGAGAATTAAACCGAGCCATTATCGGCACAGTAGAGCCTCTTTCAACTTGAGCATTTTTAGGAGTAATCTCAACATCATATTTAAAACCAACCACCTGCATTTCATTTCCGGTGAAAGCCCCGAAAATGCTACCCCAAACCGGAAACAAAAGCCCCGTGACGAAAACAATGTTTAAAAGTCTTAACAAGGTGATTTGATCAGGAGATACCAGTGAGTTCCAGGAAGGGCGCGACTGCGCCTCTCGCAACCCATGCCATAGCTTGGATCTGATAAATTCATTTATACCATCCACCGATTCTTCGAGTTGCAGAATAGATGTGACTAAATCCCTAATTTCTGGGTTTTTTCTTTCCAACGATCGGCAAAGGGCAAGCATGCCTGGTTTCCATGATCTATTTTTCAACCAAAAGAAAAATGTTGAAACAAGAGTTACGCCCAAAACCCAGTTCTTTGGAAGCACCCATGACATTAAGATAGAAATGGCTAATATAATTGATACACCCACCAAGCCACGAAGAGTTCGAGCATCTTTGACTTCTTTATGAAGAATATCCTGTAGTCGCAGTTCTGTATTTTTCATTGCAATGTTTGATTTATGCAGTTTGCTGGGGACTGGATGATCGGCTGTAGAATCCGGCAAGCCAGGTCTCAAAAACGATAAGAATCATGACGGCCGCCAAGATCCATTTCCAATTTTTTTGAGATTCCTCAATTTCAAAGTCTTTTTGAGATAATGCCATGCTGGCTGACTGTTGGTTACCTTTTTCAATTTGGTCAGGTAGATTGTCCTCGCTCCATATGGGAAGTTGGTAGTTATCCATTTTTGTTAAAGCCATGGAAGAACATAAAGATTCCCGTGGATCAACATTGACAGGTATCAAATAAGAAACGTCCTCGTCCTTGACAGATACAAACCCAGGCTTCTGAACTCCGGTAAAACGCTTTCCGGATTTAACACTTATTGATTCTTCTTCACTCACATTAACTAAAGATTCTTTCACCAAAGGTAGCCATGATTGGTTTACGTAGTATTGCGGAACTGAGGACTGCCACGCTCCAGCGACTTTTGACAAAGATAAAATAATAGGAACAAATTTGGAACTCCTTGCCAAAAGGCTTGAATCAGGCTTCCACCCAGAAGTCATTAACCAAAGGTTTCCCTGGCCTATTTTCCACTCACAAATCCATGGCGACTCATCTTCAAATTGAGCTATAGAATAGCCATCAGATCGCTCAATGAATTCAGACGGAATAGAAAAATATTTAGTGAAACCCAAGCTCGAGAAATTATTAAATTGCGGATCATCAAAGGGTGAAAAAACTGGGTGACCCCAATCTATTTGGGACAGCATTGCCATTGTTTTTGGCTGCTTCATTTTAAGACCTGAGATATCAAGATCGTCAGACACGATTCTCAAAATATTGCCAAGATCCTCCATATTTTCAGGAACGTAAAGAACGTCTAATCCCTCTTCTATTTTTTTCTTCAAAAACGAAATTTCATTGGATGCCTTGTCTAATTTTGTAGCAACCAGAAACCTGGATTGATTGGACACCTGAGAGGCATTATCTATGTCGATAATTTGCGTTGGAGAATTACCACTTCCACCGAAGGCTCTATTGAGATAGAAAAGCATGTTTTTTGGGTCATTAAGATCTCCGAGGTGCAAAGTTGTTATATAAAAGCTACCTTTCGCAGCGTTTACCCAATAGACAGTGTTGTCGAATTGAGTAGAGTCAGCATTTTTTATTTTGGCGATACCGTGTGTTGCTGAAATTTCCTCCATTGGGATATTAATAATGCGCGAACTGCCGGAAGGGACGGAAACCTGGTAGGTCTTCAGGATTTCCCCATCACTCTTATCCCCAGCGATAATATCCACCTGAAACTGGGTTTTTAAATTTTCGTCATCGTTTAATATTTGAATTCGAGCAATGCCTGGGGTATCGGAATTAAGTAATGCTAATCCGGAATTAGGTTCAATATCCTGACCTATATTCATAATTTTTAACTTTGTCTCCGAGTGCCATTCATACCCTTGCAGGCCATCAAGGCTTGCTCCTTTTTGAAAATCACTAATCACACATATTCTAGCTTGGGCTAAATCTCCGGCGCTCAAGTTATCATTTAATCGTTCTTCGACATATTCGGCGGCACTTACGATGGATGCACCAAGACGAGTCGCCCCATATGTTGGAGTAGACTCCTGCAAAGCAAGTGAAATCTCCTGATTTACATCGCCATCGCCCAAAGGTCTCCAATCAAACAGCAAATGAAAATCGGATTCAAACGTTGCGAATGCAACCATATCCGTTTGTTTTAAGTCATTGATGGATTGGGAGATAAATTTTTCTACTAGTCCGGCGGCCGAGCTCCTGCTCATGCTGGCGCTGGTATCAACGAGTATGAGGTTATATAAAACAGATGGATCTGGTGAGTCTGTCTTGTTTTCTTTAGGGAAAAAAGGACGAGAAAAAGCCAGACAAATGAGAAGAATTAATAAACACCGAATAAATAGTAAAAACCAATTACTTATTCGACTTTTCCGACTAAATTCTGGTGGATCAGGTTCCAGAAACATCAAAGTACTGAATGGACGCTTCTTCTGGGGCGACCTTCTCATCAAATGAAAGAGGATAGGCCCTGCAATGGCCAAAGCACCGACAAGAAAAAAGGGGGCGAGAAAACTCATGCCACAGACCTTTCGGATTCCATATTTTTAGGGGGCAGCCACCCCCCCGATTCGGATCTAACATAATGATAACAGACCTGATCAAGCGGACTTTCGGTTGAAACAATATTATATTTCAAACCGCATTCACTCGAAATTTTCTGAAGAGCTGCAAGATGAGAATCGAGTTTGACCTGGTAGCGTTGGGCCGCCATTTTCCCATTCACAAATATGGACTTTCCATTTTCCATATCTTCTAGAAGAAGACTCTCGTTTTGATTCCAAGTTATTTCTTTGGGGTCAAGAATTTGCACAAGAGAAATTTCATGACCTCGAGCAGAAAGTATCTTTAATTCATTTTTCAATACTTCAAGATCTCCGAGAAAATCGCTTACCATGACAATCTTACTTTTCGCTTTGACAAGGTTGGCCAATCCGTTCAATGAAACGCCGAGCTGTGTTTGCTTCCCCGGGTTGGCTGAGTGGAGTAGTTTAAGGAATTTTCTAAGCTGACCAACACGAACAGCCGGTGGTAAATACTCCTGGATTCCCGAATCAAAGCGACAAGCACCAACAGCATCCCTTTGCTTTAAAATGAAATATCCGAGAGACCCCACCAACAACCTGGCATAATCCATTTTTGACCATTCGAGAGATGAGTATGACATGGAGTTGCTCTGATCCAAAACAAAGTAAGTCCTTACGTTAGTCTCTTCTCGAAATTTTTTAATGTAATATCGATCTGTGCGAGCATATAACTTCCAATCCATATACCTCGTATCATCACCTTCAACGTAAGGTCTATATTCAGTAAATTCAGCGGAGAACCCATGGAAAGGACTTTTATGCAACCCTAGTAGAAACCCCTCAACAACAAGTTTGACTTGCAGTTCCAGGGACTTGAGTTTCATAAGACTTGCTGGATCAAGCCAACGGGTTTCATCTAATTTTTGATTTTGATTTCCAGTAGCCATTCTATGAAGTCTTGGTTGGCAGATGTGCTATGCGGGAATGGCTATGTCCTCGAGAAGGCTTTCAATAACGTTCTCAACCGATAGTCCTTCTGCTTCAGCCCGATAATTAAGAAGAATCCTGTGGCGCAAAACTGGCTTGGCCAGGATTTGGATATCCTCTCTTGTTACGTGAACCCTTCCTTGGAGAAGAGCACGTGCTTTTGCACCAAGAACCAGGCACTGGGGAGCTCTCGTCCCGGCCCCCCAACCAACCATCTCCTGAACAATTGCTGGAGCCGATTCGTTAGATGGTCGGGAATGAGCAGCAAGTTTGACGGCGTATCTCATGAGATCGTCCGAGATAGGTATTTCTCTTACGATTTTTTGGATCTCCATCAATTGCCCTGATGAGAAAATGGATGTGATTTCTGGCAATCCTTTGCCTGTGGTTTGCCTGATGACTTCTACTTCCTCATCCTCTGGTAAATAATCAATGACAACATTAAAAAAGAATCTATCTAACTGAGCCTCTGGCAAAGGGTAAGTCCCTTCCATTTCAACTGGGTTTTGCGTTGCCAAAACAAAAAACGGCAGAGGAAGTTGGTGAGTTTGCCCACCAGATGAAACCTGTCTTTCCTGCATCGCTTCCAGCAATGCCGCTTGAGTTTTAGGAGGAGTTCTGTTGATTTCATCCGCAAGCACAATGTTTGCAAATATGGGCCCTTTCACAAACTTGAGGTGCCGGCCATTTTCTGACTCATCCAGAATTTCAGTTCCTGTGATGTCGGCGGGCATTAAATCAGGCGTGAACTGGATTCGTTGGAACTCAAGATCAAAAAGATCACCGATAGATTTTACCAGCAAAGTTTTCGCTAACCCTGGGGCACCAGTAATCAGACAGTGACCACCAGCCAGCAAAGCAATCATTATTTGTTCAATTACGTCGTCTTGTCCCACTATGACCTTGTGGATCTGGTCCACCAATTCCGTTCGTTTCTCAAGCAATTGGTCGAGTTTTCTTGAGTTATCTTCAAATGATCCGTTTTCCACTTTTTTTCCTTTTTATAAAGATGCCACAATTTCCTTAATGGGTCATGGCATAAACTATGATATTAATTCCTAATGGGTATGCTTTCTTTTCTGAAAACTCTCTAAAATAGTATTCGTCTTCGCCTTCTCTTTCCCAACCGTCTCCGAGATCGGTATTGTGACAAATCATAACCATGATACGACCTTCGTCGTTGAGTATAGCCCGGTAATGGACATCACGTGCCCCGGGATTGTGCCGGGACTCCCAAGTCACACCAGTAAATTGGCTTTCATACCCTGTTTGAACATTTGGAATTTGGGGTAGTTCGCTCAGAGTCTCATTTAGAGGGAAGACAGTATTAAAAATTTCATGCTCTAACCCAATGTCTATTATGGGACGGTCGGGGAAAACTTTTTGCATCTGAGCCTGGAAATTTTGCCATTGAAAATCTCCCCAAAAATCGTCCACCATCATAAATCCACCATTGAGTAGATAATCTTTTAGGGCTTCGACTTCATCCGAGCTGAACATAACCCCACCCGGTTCAACCATATAGATGAATGGATAATCCTTTAATTTTTTATCCGTGAGTTCCAAGGCTAGACTTTGAGGGTTTACCTTGAGAGATGTCATTTGCGTCAACCGGTAGGCCAAATTGTTCTCGGCTTGCGGATGATCAATTTTCCATTTTGCCCCAAATCTTCCATAGTCATCAAAGCTGTCATATTTGACTCTGACGAATGTAAAAGTATCCGACTCAAAATTTTTTGGATATGACCAATCAGGCTTCCAATCGCCTTCATTAGATCCACCCCATTGTCCAAATAAACTGTGGAAAATGAATGCTAATGAAATAATAACCAAAACAGATGGCAAATGAATCCATCTGGGAATCATTTTGGGTTTCTGATTATTGCGAATTATTTCCTGCATTGGCTAAAACTTCTTAAAAAATTTAGTAGTCCAGATTTTTCAGACTTAAGATTTAGACAGTAAAATGATTTATGAAACTAACCAGAATTGGCTTTTAATTCCTTCTCTGCCTTGTTGCTTATCGTGAGAAATGACTTAAGGGCGTCTCTATGACGAGGGGCCAATTCGAGAGTAGAAAGTAAATGCTTGTATGCTTTTTCCGGCTCAGCGTCTTTGGTGAGAAGAAAAATTTGATAGTGAATTTCGGCTGGATTTATTGGATTTAATTGCAGTGCGGCTTCCCAATACGAAATAGCCTCTGGCTTGTTATTTTCTTCGGTAGAAACCACAGCCAAGTCTTCATAGACTTGGCCTTCGAAAGGGTCAATGGCTAATAACTCATTTGAATAACGAAAGATTGCTTGGTTGTCTTTTTCATTCTTTGCCAACTGAACAAGCCTTCTATACATACTCGGAGGAGCCACTTCCAATCCAACCCATTTTTCAAGAACCTTTTTTTCATCCTCCGGTTTTTCTTGTGCGTTATAAATTTTAGTGAGTATGGAAAGAGGGTTTGGAAATTGGCGCGGCTGATTAAATTCATCCAATATGTTGAGGGATATTTCCTGTGCTCCTTCTAAATCGCCAGCATCAAAAAGCTTTTCCGCTTTGTCCATTAGCATCCAAAAGTTATTATTTTTTATTTTTTCTTTAAATGCACCCAAATCAAAATCACCGTCTCCAGGACGTGGAGGTGCACCGAAGTTGACTAATGCAGGTTTTGAGAAATCAAGTTTTCCTGCTGCCTTTTTTACTTTTTCATTAATCCATATCGAGAACTCGGTCTCTAGTTTGGATAACGAGGTGTAAGACTTCTCAAGTGCATTATTAATTTCCAGGCCGCGAGACAAATCCTTGAGAAGATCCGCCATTTTAGATTCGTCAAAATTGGTGAGAAGATATTCTACCACCATGGAAGATTGATAGTAGGCAAACTCAATATGCCCTGGAGTTTTGGGTTGCATGAACCCAGCACTGAGGTCGGAGATAGGCAGGAGATCTCCGTCATCAATCCATTGTAAAAATTGCGGAGTTAACTTCATGCCCCAAGCAGGATTTTCTTGGTATTCTTCGTAAACCGAAAGTCCTTCGCTGAGCCATCTCGGCATTTTATTTCGAGTGGCCCCTAAAGTGACGGTGTGGCAAAACTCATGCCATAATACAGCTTTCCAGTTGACGGATTCCATTCTCTGGGTTGATGGGCTGTTGGCAGTTATTACTGGCCCGAAGCAAACTCCTAGGTAGCCGGGGATGTTTGGCATGCCAAAAGTCCTCACTTCGAAATCCGTAGTGGAAGAGAATATTTCTACTCTGGTTGGCTCACTTGGAAAGAATCCATATTTTTTGGTTAATTTTTCATAAGCCCGATTCAATAAATCCAAAGCCTGCATACCGATGATGTCTTTTTCAGCAGCGTCAACGTAGACAATAAAATTGTCATTTGTAATGACCTCATAATCCACCAGGTTATCGTGAAGATTTACTAGGTTAAAGGCGGCGACATCATAACCATCCTGTTCGTGAACTTGGTTAGCCAATCGCCAACCTTCTTCATTTTTACCAAGCCTCAATAGGTCCTGAGCTAATTGAATTTTGGACGGCAGGTAATTGTCATTCATACTCAATGCCATTCTCTGGTAGGCAGAACCTTCCTTGAATCGATAGTGCTGGGATAATTTTTTACCGATCAAATGAGGGATTTCAGGATCGATTTTATTTTTTTCAAATGCTTTCTGACGAGCTAGGACCTCCTCATCGGGTCGATTCTGTAGGTGGTGGATAGCAGCTCTGTAAGCCCACATTTTGGAGTTTTGGGACTGTATTTTTTCTATCTCATCCAACAACTCCAATGCCTCTTCATAAGATTCCGAGTTCAACATAAAATCAACGAGAAGAAGTCGGCTGGGAACATGTTTCTGGTTTAGGGACATGGATTTCTCGATCCATTCCAATGTCTTAGCAGAATCACTTTCAGAGAAAGCAACAGCAAGACCGTGCGTCATAGCTGGATCCTTAGGAAATTTGGTGAAGCCATTCTGATACCATTTGGAAGCTAATCCGAAATCTCCTTTGTCAAGAGCCAGCCTTCCTGCAGCGAGGTAAACACTTCGGGTGTCTGGAGATTTTTTGGCGACTGGATCAAAAAAGTTTTTCATGACGAGCTTTGCATCCGCGTTGAGCTGCAACGCCATTTCTCCCAAGACGACTTGATCATCTGGATCAGAGAGGCGGTTTCCGAGCCTTCGAGCTACCTGATTCATCTCCGACAGCATACGCTGCTGAGTATTTAGATCCCCCACCATTTTGGCGGTTTTGTAGGCTAGCCACCTTTTTCTAAGCCCCCAGCGCTCCCATCTGGCCCAAAGCTCTGCGTTTTCCGCAGCTTTTTTGGTGTTCCCCATCTCTAATTGTATCTCAACGATGAGTTCGGCCCACTTTTCCTCTTGGCTTCGGCTTGCTGAATTGAGGCCATCTTGAGCCATTTGCTCGGCTTTTTGATAATCGCCTGAAAAAAGCAAATTTCGGGCTTGTTCAAAATCTTGGCCAATGGAATCGCGTAAGCCGCACAAGAAAATGGTTGAAACGAAGAAATATTTTGCGACATCAAGCCCAAGTTTTAGGAACAGCTGTCGGTTGGCATACATTTTGTAATGATCACCTTCATGTAGAAAATCGCAAGCCCGCAATTCAAATAAATCACTTCATTAGACAGAGGCTATACAGTCTCACTTGATCGCGTATAGCTGGTTTGACATCCCGACAAGAAAAACAAATAATGGCTCTTCCTTCATTTAGATAACCAATGAATAAAATAAAAATTACAACAAAGATATTTGTGGGTATTGCTTTAGCATTAGGGGCATTTAGCACCAGGTCCTACGCAGCACACCACGAAGGATGGGCTTCACTATTTGATGGGAAGTCACTAAAAGGATGGGTCCAAAAAAATGGCACAGCAACCTACCGGATTGAAAATAACTCCATCGTAGGAAAAACAAATGATGGAAGCCCTAACTCATTTCTTTGCACGGAAAAATTGTATGGCGATTTTGATCTGGAGTTTGAGGTTCGGGTCGACAATCAATTAAATTCTGGCGTTCAAATCAGATCGCAAACGGTAGGCGGAACGAATGGAGGCCGCGTTAATGGGCCTCAAGTCGAGATCGAAGCTAGCGGTAAAAATGGAGCAGAAAGCGGATACCTTTATGGTGAGGCTGCAGGAGGATGGATGACCCCAGCCAACATGAGAGGCCCTCACAAGGTATTCAAGGATGGAGAATGGAATGCTTACAGAGTTTTGGCTGTAGGACCACGGATTAAAGTTTGGATAAACGGAACTCTCATATCTGATTTAAAGGATGAGGGAAAATTCAAATCTCACCCAAAGGGTTTCATTGGTCTTCAAGTGCATGGGATAGGAAGAGGAAAGGGTCCATATGAGGTTGCCTGGAGAAATTTAAGAATACGAGAGATACATTCTACCGATAAAAAAGTAGCGTATAAAAATCTATATAATGGGAAAAATCTTAATGGCTGGCAAACGACCGGGAACTGGATCCCTCAAAAGGATGGGTCCTTACTCATAAAACCAAGAAAAGGTGAAAAGGGCTGGCAAAGGTATAGCGACTATATTTGGACAAAGAAAAAGTATACGGACTTCATACTCGATCTTGAATATAGCTATCCAAAGGGTGGTAATAGCGGGGTATTTTTTAGAGTGGGTGATTTGAAAAACCCTGTGGAAACAGGGATAGAGGCCCAAATCTTGGACAATTATGGATCTAAAAAACAACCAACGGCGCATGATCACGGTGGAATAATCAGGACAGCAGCCCCAAAAAAGAACATGTCTAAAAAACCAGGTGATTGGAATCACATGGTGGTAAAATGCGTCTCATCAAAATTAAATGTAAAACTTAATGGCGAAGAGATCATTGACATCGATCTCAGCAAATCCGATGCCTCCAAAAACAAACCGCTGGAAGGATATATTGGGCTCCAAGACCACGGTGAACCAAACAACGTATTTTTTAGAAATATCAAATTAGTTGAAATAAAGTAGATCTTAATTTTTATCTCTTTCAAAAACGTAAAAACGGGCTCCATATGGAGCCCGTTTTTACGTTTTTGAAACCAGTTTAAATGGGATCAAACATCACTTATTCAAATAGTTTTACAGAGACTTTTACAGGTGTCGCATAATCATTCCAAAGTCTTTCGATTATCTCTACGTTAGGCCCTCCGTCCATAACAACAAAACGATATTTGGAGTTATATGTCTCACCCGGGGATATTGACCAATCACCACCCTGTGAGGGAGCGTAATTGAAGAATGGCTCATTTGGATGTACTCTCATCGGTTGCGGAGAACGAAAGTTGTCAGGATGGCACATGACAACAATTCCAACCATTTTTCCTTCGTGCAGCCCTCCAATATAACACCAGTTCGCTTTGGTCGCATGAGCCTTGGTCCTATCTCTTTCACCATTGGATGTGAGAAAAAAACAGTTTTCCTTTCCATTCCATTCACTCCGTCCCCTGAATCCTAAACCACCATATCTATATTCAGGAAGCTCTAGTTTACTTTCAGTCATATTAGTTTGAGAAGAGCGAAGGTCGAAAATATTATAAGGATTCTTTCCAAATCCCACTGCATACATATGGACAGACCATTTTTCGGATAGGACTTCTTTTTCTGGCTTTGATGTCATGTCAACAAATCGATGACTGGCAGTAAAGCCAGCATGCACTGGACCATCCCAATGGGCTAATAGATCGACGAACTCAACCCTTCCTGCCCCTTTTCCCATGTTCCAAAAATCTGGGGTTCTATTTTCAAATTTAGTTTTAGTCCAAGTATACCATACCCCGTGGTGGTGCGTATGCATTTCGGGGTAATCATCAGATACTACAACACCACTAGGGGTCTTTATGGGGTGCAGATATCCAGACCTCAAATAGAGTGAATCAATGTCTTTCCTGGGAAGACGTGCCTTTATGAAATACTCCAATGGAACATTACCCGAGCCCTTATGGAACCTGAGTTTCCCATCGTCGGTCTTATTAAGTTTTATGGCAGGCACAACGGATGGGTTCAAAATCTTTTGGACCACAACCTTTTTACTGGCAGTCTTTTCTAGAGACCTGATCACCATAGTTCCCATTCCGTCTTGGACACGAACTAGAAACTTTCCACTTTCGTCCGCGTATAAAGTTTCCTCAGATGCCGGCTCATTGACCAGATTTTGAGGCCATTGAAAAATAGCTATGGAATCCTTTCTCTCCAGATCCCCCCCTTCCATTGATATTTCCAATCGCTGGGCAAAAGAACAAATTGGTATGAGTAGTAGTCCCAAAAAATACTTTAGTTTGGTCGATTTCATTTCAAAGATGATAATTGAAAATTAAAAGAAGTTTTATGAAATTATATGATTGCCTATTTAATAGGTAAAAATTCTTATTCGATCGTCGTTTGGCTACTCGCCAGGGGCTCTATTTGCCCACCTTTGATAGTAGTAGAGCTATTCTCTTGCGTGTCACTGACCAAGTGTTGTTTTGAGCCAAAAAAACTACTCTCTGCGTTTTTCAATGTCTCATACTGAGCAATAAGGCCAGCATCATTTTTTTCATAAAGCTGTGCCTGATAAGCAACGTTTTCAAGAGTCCTTATGAATCTTTGATATTTTGCCCAAGATTTTTCGAGCGACAACCTTTTCCTTTCAACTTTTGATTTATCTTCGAGATATTTAAGGAGTTCCTTGAATGATTTTAAATTCTCGATTCTCTTTACGAACACATCACTCTTATCGGTGAGAAATCTAACTGACTCTGGTGAATGAATATTATTTAGCTCTGGCCATGTGAACTGAAGAATTCTTTTAGTGGCACCTTTTGCACGATTTATTTTGCTAGAAAGCTGCTTTGATTCATCAGCTAATTTCTTCCTCTGTTCTTGAATTTGATCTGATTTCTTTTTTGCTGAATCGTATTTGTGTAAACCTGAAATATTAAGTTCGTAGGAAAGCCCGTCGAGTATAGCTAATTCAATGGGTTCGGCTGATTTAATTAATGAATAATAAGGAGTTGATGGCAAGAATTTTGAGTCTCTTACGGAATGGTTCTTGGAAAACCTTCTCAACCAAGAATCTGAAGTTTTTACAGGTATATCGATCGTTTTGGATTCAATTAGTGTGTAGGCATGTGCTTCGGCAAAGGACGTTCTACCATCTCCGTCAAAATCAGTTAACTCGATGTCCTCGTCCATGCGGGATTTCCCGCGTATAGCAGCCCAAAAATGACTAGAGTATTCTTGATAATTTTTTTCATTAATATCTGGAGTGCAGCCCGCAGCAACGCGGTTATGAACTGTTGAATAAAATCCGCAAATGTTGCGATTTGTCAGTTTATTAGATTCCAAAGCCTCTTGAAAAATTAGATGAGAGAATCCGCCTGAATAGCATTGAACCATGACAATAATGACATCGACATTGTCTGGAAGGGACCCTATGTGAGAGGAGAGTTTTTTCACATCAATGAATTGGCCTCCCCATAAATACAAACGAGTATTATATTTATTTTTTTTATCCAAAGATTTTCCACCGTGAGCGGTTGCGTATATGAACAACCTGTCGCCCTCTTCTATGCGGCCTTTGGATTCAGCAAACCATTGGTCGATGGATTTGTTGTCACTCATGCCATCGACATTTTCGAGAGAAGAATTTCTATACCTTAGGTTCAATTTACTTAAGGAACCAAAAATGGTGGCCATATACCGATTCGCTTTCGGTATATCATTCATGGGAACCATATATTGAATATCTGATTCAGGCCTTTGACCATCTGCAAAATATAAATCGTGAGATTGGGAGCTCGGGTAACTCTCGGCGAGTAATTTTCTGAAAAAAACAACATTCTTTTCGAGGGACACTTGATTACCACTGGGAGAATAGCCGCCGCCTATGATTAAAAAATGATCCTGGCCAGATTGGACTAGGGGGGAGAAAATCATAAGTATGGCGAAAAAAATGAAATAACTGGTGGTTCGTGTCATGGCAATTTTCATTTGTATAGCCTAAATTTGCATAAGATGTTCCAATTGACGATATGTAAAATTATCAATCTATTCGTTGATCCCCGACTCAGATATTTCTATCAGCGTTTTCTGGACGACTAAATCATGCTCAGGTGACCAATTAAACTTACTTTTTCCAGCGATACACTGAGCGAGATCCTGGAAATCTCGAGCATAGGATCGATTTGAATGAGGCAATTGGATTTTGCGAACTCCTTTTTGAAAATCTTCCTGGTCTTTTTCGAGGTATAAGGTAAACGACCCAGATTCGAGTGGATGAATATCCATACCACCATGCGTTCCGAAAATCGAAAACCTTCTTTTGGCAAATCCAAATGGATCATTATGACTACACCTCAAGGTGACTATGGCTTTATCGTATTCGAGGATACCCAACTGATGGTCAGGAAGACGGTCTCCCATGGCTAATTTTGTTTGCTTATTCACCCCTAGGACAGTGTTTGGCTTTCCTAAAATTGAAATCACAGGATCCAATATATTTCCAGCTAGCTCAAAAAAGCCTCCTCCGCGATATTGTCCCAAATTATGCCTCAAGCTCTGATCTGCCCGCTTTCCCATCGAGGCGTCTATTTCTAATATATCACCGAACCAACCACCCCTAACTGCCCGTGACATAAATTGAAAAACAGGATTGTACCTCAATACATACCCAAGTTGTATAATGAGTTTTTTTCTATTGGAAATTTTGAATAAATCTTGGAGATCTTTTAAATTTGTTCCAGCTGGCTTATCAAGGTGAAGGTGGCACCCTTTTTGTGCGAACTTAATGCCAATTTTGGCAATGTCTTTTACGTCAGTCTCAACGACAACCAAATCCAATTGTTTTTCATCCAGAAGTTGTTTTTCTGTGAGCCAATTCACACCTTTTACTTTTTCCCGAAGCTTAGTGTCAGGCTCCACGACACCCACAATCTCATAGGTCTCTGAAAGTTGTTTAAGGGCTTTCAATTTTCCAAAGGCGTGCGGATGCTTTAATCCAACCTGCCCGACACGAATTTTAGATCCGGTTGAAGCAAAACTACTGACACAAAATGGGGTCGCAAGTGTCAGTCCCATGAATAGTTTTCGGTTGATCATAATATTATTTTTTAAATTTTTTGTGAGTGACATGAGGACGTCGACATGCTGCGAAACTATAAAGCAATGTCTGATAATAAAAAAGATTCTGATAAAAATAATCCGGTATGGGCCGGGCATTATTTTGATTGAAAGAATTTAAAGCATGCATAAATCACTATCAATTCTTCTCAGATCTTGAGACACCATGAAATAAGCCATATATTTTATCGATGCAGCGACAGGATCTACAAGATTTACATCCTCCCAAGGCCTCATGGTTAGAATTAGTCATTATGGCACTAAGCGAAGATATCGGCGAAGGTGATGTAACTTCACAATCAACGGTTGACTCGCACCTCAAAGCATCAGCGAATATGACGGCGCGCGAGGACATGACTATATGCGGTGTTAATATTGCAGGCGCTGCATTCCATCAACTAGACTCAAATATGGAGATTGAGACACTGTATGGTGATGGTTCGATAGTCAAGGCGGGACAAGTGATAATGAAAATAAATGGAAGAGCTCGAGAGATTCTAACCGCGGAAAGAGTTGCTCTTAATTTCATCCAACATTTAAGTGGTATCGCGACTAAAACGAGTCACTTTTGTTCCTTTCTCCAAGGCTTGGATACAAAATTACTGGATACGAGGAAAACAACGCCCGGATTGAGACTACTCGAGAAGTATGCGGTTCTATGCGGCGGTGGAACTAATCACAGGGTCGGATTATTTGACATGGTAATGATCAAAGACAATCACCTTCAAGCACTACAGCAGATAACTGACGCAGCCATTAAAACTGCCGTGGAAAAAGCGCGTCAAGCCCATCCCGATTTAAAAATTGAAGTTGAAGCAGATAATTTAAATCAAGTGAGAAATGCAGTTGATGCTGGGGCTGACATCATTCTTTTGGACAATATGAGCTTGGAACAAATGAAAGCAGCGGTGCAAATTTGCAAAGATAAATGCAAAACAGAAGCAAGTGGAGGAATTACCGAGAATTCGTTGAGACAAATAGCCGAAAGTGGGGTTGATTTTATCTCATCCGGAGCACTTACTCATTCTGCAAGAAATGTAGATATTGGTTTGGACTTTCAAATGCACAAATATTGATCCTTTGACTCATGTCTACTGATACGGCCATTATTAAGACCCTGCGCGAGGTATATCCTATGGGAATTTCCGGAACCGAACTGGCAAATCGATTGGGCATTACTAGGGGAGCCATATGGGCGAGAATTGATATTTTGAGATCAGCTGGGTTTGAAATAGAAGCGAGTCCTCATATCGGCTACCGTTTGATTAAATCTCCGGAAAAGTTGATTGGAGATGACATCTCCTCACAACTCAGTAGTGATTGCCTGATAGGACGAAGGATCCATGTGTATAAGGAAACAACCTCAACAAATGAAATAGCCGATAAGCTCGCACGAGGAGGAGCCCCGAATGGGACCGTTGTTATGGCTGAAAATCAAACATCGGGTAAAGGAAGATTAGGGAGAAGCTGGGCATCACGTGATGGAAAGTCTCTTCTTTTCTCAATTATCTTATATCCGGATGTTAGTGCTGAGGAGGTCTCCAAACTCACCCTGCTTACGGCTTGGTCAATTACAAAATGCCTACGAACCTTAACTAGCAAACCATTTGAAATTAAATGGCCTAATGATATTTTTTATCAGGGGAAAAAAGTAGCCGGAATTTTAACTGAATTACGTGCTGACATGGATAAGGTTCACTACACAATCGTGGGAGTCGGAATGAACGTCCAACAAACGATGGATGACTTTCCAAAAGAGATTCAAGAATCGGCGGCATCTCTTTATCAGGTAACTGGATCGAATTTAATCAGATCCTCCTTATCTGCTAATCTTTTTGAATACCTGTCGGAAGCTCTTGTGGCATATAAAAATGAAGGGTTCGAAAGAATCTTAAGCGATTTAAAATCATATTCTTGTACGCTCGGAAAGTGGATTGAGCTACGAGTCGGAAATAATGTTTATAGCGGAAGGGCTGAATCGATTGATTCCTCAGGTGGGCTATTGGTTAGAACAGAGTCGGGAAAGCTGAAAAACTTTAATGGAGGAGAAGTAACCTCACAAATCAATATGGGATAACCGATTTTTTAATGCAACCGCAACAACACATGTATTTATTGGTAGACGCAGGAAACACACATGTTCATCTAAATTTAGGTAACGCTGGCCGAATGCACTTACCCGTTCCCCTTAAAATTAATCTGGATGAGCTTTCCTCTGAAACTGCCAATCAGTCCGTCGTAAAAATTGTCGATAAATTTAAAGAACACTCAAAGAAAGGAAACACAGAGTTTGCAGTAGTGGCTAGTGTCATTCCTTCAATGAACAAGCTGATTGAAAATTGGATTATCAAGAATTTTGGAATCCCATCGCATTTTATCTCTTACCTGAGTCCCGGAATGGTCGACCTAAACTACCCAAAACCTGAAACTATCGGAATTGATAGGCTCGCAAATGCAGTAGCTTGTGCGAAAAAAGGGAATCTTCCATCAGTAGTTGTGGATTTCGGAACGGCAACTACCTTCGATGTGATAAACAAAAATGGTGCGTACTGTGGTGGAATTATTGCCCCGGGAATTTCTTTGATGACGGATTACCTCCATGAAAAAACAGAATTGTTGCCAAAGATTACCTTAAATAATCCAAAATCAAATATCGGAAAGTCGACCACGGAAGCCATGCAAATCGGAGCTATAGATGGCTATAAAGGATTAATCAAACAGATCCTCGAGGGTATCGGGGCTGAATTACAAAGTGATGTCCTTGATGTTATTTTCACTGGCGGGTGCACTGAAATTATTCGAATTCGTAATGAGGATCTGAATAGCGAAATAAGCTTCACAATTAGATCTCATGTTAATCAAAATATCACGATGGAAGGGCTTGGGATTTTGGCTCCACAAATTCAGGACATTTCATGAGCATGGCCTTCAAGCCAATCATAAAAACGAAAAAAACGCCACTCGCGATGGGGGAAAAAATACAAACCAAAAATAGTATCTTACTTTTTCTAACATTAACTTGCTTATCCTAAGCGAGGAACTCCATATTTATTAAGGTGAACAGAATAGTAGAGCGATTTAATAATTTAAAGAAGACCGGGAAACGGGGATTTGTGGCTTACATAGGTGCCGGAGATCCTGACATTGAGTCGACTAGAAAAATCGCTCTGGCCTTTGATAAGGTTGGAGTTGATGTTCTAGAGATGGGTGTCCCCTTTAGTGATCCTTTGGCTGACGGAATCGTCAATCAGATGGCAGCACAAAGAGGATTAGATTCAGGAACAACACCTCAAAGTGTATTCGATTGCGCCAAATCAGTAAGAAAGGAATCCAATATCCCACTGGTATTGTATGTCTATTTTAATTTACTCCACAGAATTGGGCTTAAAAATTTTATTGAGAAAGCTGCCGAATCTGGTATCGATGGTTTATTAGTTCTGGATCTTCCTCCTGAAGAATCGGAAAATTACGAAAGCATTATGAGGAAATACGGGTTATGCCCCATTTACCTCATTGCTCCAACGACTCCTGATGAGAGAGTCAAAGCCATAGCAAATCGAGCATCAGGATTTATATATTATGTCTCGCGAGAAGGCGTTACCGGAATGCAGCAAAAAGTTTCTTCAAATATTGGGTCTATGACGGAACTGATACGCAAACACTCCAGTCTACCCATCGCTGTCGGCTTTGGCATATCCAATCCCGAGCAAGCCAAAGAAGTAGCCGCAAATGCCGAGGCCATCGTAGTTGGCAGCGCCATAGTCAACCAGATTGCAGAGCATGGAAAAGACCCAGATCTTTCCCAGAAAGTCGGAGCATTTGTCAAACAACTCGTCGAAGCAACTAAATCAATTTCTTCTTAATTTATGGCCGATCTAAATAATCTGACAATCCCAGAAATCATCGATAATTTTGATTTGTTTGATGATTGGGAGGACAAGTATGTTTACCTTATCGACTTGGGCAAGAAACTCTCACCCATGCAGGATGATGATAAAAATGATGAAACAAAGATTCATGGCTGTCAGGCTGAAGTATGGGTAAAGCTGACGAAGTCAGAATGTAGTCCATCAATCATTAATCTGGAAGGTGATAGTAACTCAACAATAGTCAAAGGCTTGGTAGCTATTGCCATACTTTTGTTCTCAGGAAAATCGGCTCATGAAATCCAGTCCGTGGAAGAAAAACCCGTCTTCCAAAAACTTGGACTTGATCAATATTTGAGTCCAACTAGGAAAGTTGGACTCGCATCAATGGTTGAAAAAATCAAAAAAACAGCTAACTCTTGTTAGCTCTAGTCTTCCCTTTTTAAGGAATGTTGACCACCTCACCAGGGCCGGGATTATGAATCTGAATCGAGACGTTATTATGTTTAATTTTGTCTGTGAACCATTCTCGCGAGTCCAATTCCCCGTGGGCTAGAACGACATGTGATGGCTTGCGACCTATAAGCCATTCTAGTAATTCTTCTCTATTAGCATGCCCCGTAATATCAAAGCTTCTCATTTCGCATTCCCTTTCCAAATCAGGTGCCCGGGAGCTAAAATAGAATGGTTTGCTCAGCTCACTTTGTTTTAACCTTCCACCAGGAGTGGATTGGTCGGCATACCCCACAAAAAAGATTCCATGTATGGGGTCCGAACAAAGCCGTATGGCCAAATCATGAGCGGTCGTGTTTTCATTCATCATCCCGGCTGTCGCAACAAATATCTTAGGCTTATTGAATTTTAGGGTATTTATTTTATCTGGTTTCTGTACGACGAGATTCAAGTCTTTAGTTAGCCGCAATTCAGGAAGGTGACGTTGCGTTTTTCTGGCCAGGCCGTCATAGATTTCAGAAAATATTCTCCCTAAACCTCCGATAAAAATGGGTTGGTTTGGAATTTGGCCCTCAGAGATCATACCAGCTAACATAGCCAGCATTTCTTGAGTACGGCCCAGGGCAAAACTTGGAATTAAAACAGTCCCTCTTCTTTGACTCACTTCGATTATAGCCTCTTTTAGCTTTCTTATTTCTCGGGCTCTATTTTGAGTTTTAGAAGCATCATGGGCGCCACGAGTCGTCTCCATAATCACAATATCAGCCTCAACATCAGAAAACTGTGCTCCCTTCAATACGAGCTGATCTTGAAAAGAACAATCCCCAGTGTAAAAGATTCTTCGTCCATTTGTGGTGATGTGGATTCCAGACGCTCCCAGAGTATGTCCCGCATCATATAGTTTTATCTCAGGATGAGGGGCGCCCTTGTTTCCCAAATCAAAATAGTTACATTTGTGAATATCACCATACTCTAAGCCTTCAAAGACACTGGAAACTTCCTCTACGTATTTATTATCATAAAGAGGGTAATCTAATATTCCCATTTCATCTCTCTGCCTTTTCATGACATTAGCAGAATTGTGAAGCACTCTCTCAATAATATGCGTACTTAGTTCGCTCATCAACACACGAGCTTGAGGAAACTTTTTTATAACAAGCGGTAAAGAAGCGACATGGTCATAATGGCAATGGCTCAAAATTATGGCATCTAAGTGGTCATGTTCAATCTCATCGAGCAGTGGCATCGATTCTCTTCCGTCTAATTTTGGATGCAAACCAGCATCCAAAAGTAAGGAAAACTCCTGGTCAGATATATGCCATGCCGAGGCACCGATTTCATTTGTAGGATTAAGATTTTTTATGACCATGACTAAAGTAATTAAATGAAAGGAACCCATTCTGGGTTCCTTTTTAAATCTTGACTGGGTGCCAAATACTTTAATTAAAGCATGACGACACTTTTGGTTGACTTATTGGTTATTGTTATCAGATGAAAGGTTATTTTCATCGATAGTTTTTGAAGCCTCCTCCTTTTCGGGTTCGTCAGAATCATGATGGGTGGGTGTGTCAGAGGCAGCTTCAGAAGCAGTGCTTGATTCTTGCCCTTCAGTTGGACTTTCCGACTTTGAGGATTGAGTGACTTGCTCCTGCGAGGAAGTGGATTCGGATCCTCTTTGGTCAGTGTCTTGGCTGGATTTATCAGCATCTAAAGCCTTCCCACCTTGAGGCGCTGAATCAGGAGCTTTCTTCTCCCCTCCATTATCAGTCTCACCACCTTGAGAATCCACATTCTCAGCTGAAGAAGCCTGAGGCTGTGCCTTTTCTTTTTGCTTTTTCTCCTTCTGATCGCCTTTCTGATCTTTTGTTCGGGAAGGTTTCACTTCCGGTTTTTTAGCCACCTCAAGTATCCCTGAAGCAAATTCGATAACGTTTCCTTGGTAAAGCAACCAATGAAGATCACCAATAATTGTTTTCTGAATGGGCGTTGGCTCAGACTTGGCCTTGAGCTGATCTTGATCATTCGAAGTTTCTGCGTCAGGATTTGTAGCATCTTCTCCAGGTTCCGAAGCAGATTCTGGCTCGGCTGGCGCTACTGCATCCGAAGCAGCTTTTATGTCAGAGGTTGTCCCCTTCTCTGCATCCACTGCGTAGGATTCAGAAAGATTGTCAATGAGCTGTTTCCGATTACATCCCTGGTGCTCGTTGATGAACTGTATTATTTTTCGAATTCCAGACTTAACGCTTGTTTTGTCCAGATCAAGATAGTGCGGGCGGCTAACACATACATGGGTAACCGATTTATTAACTTTGAAAAATTGTAACCCCTTAGACGATAGCTGCTGGCTAAGCAAATGAACTACTTTTAATGGAAACCTTTTTTGGTCTTGAAGGCGGACTCTTATTAGTCGCCGGAGACTAGGGCATGAGCATTCCGCAGCTTCCTTTCCTTTCACCAAATGAGAAGAAGTTTCGTGAATTAGGTTATCTTTGTGATTTTCATTGAAGTGCTCCAACACTTCAGACCAACTATTAAGTTCCAAAGATTCAGGAGAATTTAATACCTTGTATGTCGTGACAAAACTTTGCTCATCTAACCACTTCTTAACGGTCTCTTCATCCCTAACTATCTTTACCCTTGATTTAAATCGGTCAAATGACATTTTCCTGGAAAATCTGTCATTGTATAATTTCCTCAACTGATTCTGATAATCATGATAATTTGGAGGACCTAAAATCACTCCGCTTATTCCGCATTGCCCGACGAATGTGTAGGTGCCTTTCGGCGGTTCAGCCTCAGTCTTTACTGTTTCATAAAACGTGCCTAGATGTTTTTTCAGGAGGTAATCTGAGGCATCCGACTCACTCAACCAAACCGTGCCATCCAGGGCACATGTGTAGAGTTTTTGCTCAACCTCATCGCTGCCCTTTTTCTTAACGGTAGTCAATTTCACAGAATAGCGCTCAGGTTTTTCCAGAATCATGTGGGCGATGCTGAAAAGAGGATATGCTCGAGCAGTGAGTTTAATTTGCTCTGTCAGTGATTTGGATATCGCCTCATCAGCGAAAAAAGCGACATCGATATCAATAAGAGGTTCGGCTTCTCTTCGTGGACCTCTTTGGCCCCCGCCTGGTCTACGATCAGGTCTTCGACCTCCTCTGTTGCCTCTATCTTGCCTTTGACCTTGACCTCTTTCACCCGTATCAGATGATTTTCTTACTTTTTGACTACTTGATCTCTTTGGACGCCTGTCGGATCCGCCTTTTCGAGGCACTCGCTGGCGTCCCCCATCGGATTCATCTCTGCCAGAAAAATTTTCATAAATGTTCTTGTTTGATCCCTGCTTTGCCCAATCTGGGAGAAAATGAAGGCTTAGATCTAAGTCTGAGTTTTGATTCTGATTATCGCTCATGGCGTGTAATAAATAAGAGCTTCCTTGTACGGAAGTGTTTGGCTTTTAGGGCAACAAATTTCAGAAATGCCCTACTACCAAATCAAATAATAAATTTAATCGACTGACAATCGCTTTCTGCGTCGATGAGAACAATTTCAATACCAAAGTGCGAAAGTATTACTTTGTCTACTGCTCTAAAAAACGAGACAAAATTTTACAAAATGCGGTTGGCTATTACGAAAAATATTTCGATGTTGGAAAAGAAAAACCTCCCCAATTTTTGGAGAGGCTTTTTGGGAGGTTTAGAAATTTGAATTTATGATCCTGCCCCGTAGCGGTTAGAATCAGTTCCTACTTCGGTGTCACCAGAACCTTTTTCTGTGAGCGGTTGGCTAGCTTTTTCGTTTGCCGCATCAAGCTCTTTTTGCGCATCGGAGATAGCTTGATTTAAGGCTGTTAAAGCTTCTGCTATAGTTGAATAGCCATTTAATTCTTTATACTCGTTGAGAGTATTACCGTTCTCGTTGTATTGTTGAAGATCAGCGAGTTTTAGTTCGGCAGTGGACTGCTCGATTGTTCCACCGGTAGTTGAGATGGCTCCACCAGCAATGATGGTTACGGCGTTTGGAAAGCGTGAGAACAAAACTTTTCCAGCAGCAGGAATTCTATTGGCAATTGCACCAGCGATGTAGTTTTTGGAAGCAGGAGCAACTTTGACGAGAAGTTCGGTCATTTCAACAGCCTTAGGAGCCGTAAGTTTTGCTGAACCGGAGACATGGTAAGCAACATCGGTCGCAAGCCCTGGAATGATTTGAGCGACCCTAACAGCAATTAATTTTGCCTGGTTAGGTGATAGCTTTGCAGCTACTGCAGCTATTTTAGGGCCTATTTGCGGGACAGCCCGTGTAATAGATATTACAGCGGGGACGAGTGCACTTTCGTTTTGCACAGCAATAGTGCGTATGACTTTAACTGCTGCATCAAGGCGAACACCTTCTTCAGCGGTAAGGACCGACTTAACAGCAAATGCCGGGATTTCAACGGCTGGTATGCTGTCAAGTTGCTGAGATAATGTTGGAGCAGCTTGTAATTGTGACACGGCGACAACGATGGTGGCCGCTATCAATGATACTTTGGACTTAATTTTCATATTTTTTATTTTCAAATTGAACCTAAACCTCCAGCTGCGACTGCGGAAGAGACTGATCAACAACCTTCACGATAGCCGACTATAGAGTCAGTCAGGGAATTTGCAATCCTAATATTTTATTTTTTTTAGGGTCGAAAAATCTCCGACTCGTGTAATATGTGCAATAAGCAACATCTTGTCTATGGTAAAATCGGAAGTTTTAAAAATTTTTAAAGAGACAAAAGCCTTGATGGAAGGTCATTTTGTTCTGCGCAGCGGACTTCGCAGCCGCCAATATTTTCAGTGTGCGCTAGCATTGCAGGAAATGCCAATAGTTGAAAAATTAGTTTCAGCCTTGATAGAGAAGTGGAATCCCGTGAATGTTGATACGATTGTTGCACCCGCAATGGGTGGCTTGGTCTTAGGCCAGGAAGTCGCTCGGCAACTGAAAAAAAGATTCATTTTTGTTGAAAAAATGGATGACAAGCTGGCAATGAGACGCGGATTTAAGCTATCTGAAAGGGAAAAGGTGTTGGTTGTTGAGGATGTTGTCACTCGCGGAGGAAGGGTTCGTGAGACGCTGGATATTGTCAAAACCCACGGCGGAAATACGGTCGGCGTTCTCGTCTTGGTCGACCGAAGTGATGGCAAAGTCGATCTAAGCTACCCCATGACGAGCCTGCTCGAAATGTCAGTGGAAACTTTTGAGCCCGACAATCTGCCCGAGGATCTGAGGCATATTTCTCCCTCTAAGCCAGGGAGTTAATTATTTTGGATGGAATAGCAAATTGACCCACTCGACATGAGCGAGAGGAAAAATAAAAGAATAGTTTCATTATCATGGGATTTGATTCATTTGAAGATTTTGTAGGCGAACTAGATCGACGGGGCGAGTTGATCAGGATCTCAGAGCAAGTCGCCACAGAATTAGAAATTACAGAGCTCAGCGAGCGAGAGATGCTCGAAACGGGCGGAGGTAAAGCCCTGCTTTTTGAAAAGCCGACAATCAACGGTAAAGTCAGCCCATTTCCGGTAGCCATGAATACGATGGGCTCAGAAGAGAGGATGGCGATGATTCTCGGCAAGAACTCAGTGGATGAGGCCTCTGAAGAACTCGGCTCTTTGATGAAAGCAAAACCTCCTATGAATGCGAAAGAGGCCATAAAACTAGCCTCTACGGCGATCAATCTGCGCCACACTAAGCCCAAATCAGTAAAAACAGGCCCATGCAAAGAAGTGATTATCAAAGGCGAAAGATTGAAGGAACTGGGCGACGACTCAAGCCAAGATCCCACATTATTGGACATTCCCATATTGAAATGTTGGCCTGAGGATGGGGGACGCTTCATGACCCTTCCCTGCGTTGTCACCAAGGATCCTGATACAGGGGATACAAATCTTGGGATGTATAGAATACAAGTTTTGGATAAGCAGAAAACTGGAATGCATTGGCAACTTCAAAAAGTCGCTGCCCGGCACGGGAAGCGGTATTATGAAACGGGCACAAAAATGCCAGTCGCTATTTTTCTTGGTGGGGATCCGGCATATGCCTTCAGTGCAACAGCTCCATTACCTGATGGTCTCAATGAATTTTTGATGGCGGGATTTTTACGAAAAAAGGCAGTGCCGATGGTGAAATGCGAGACCATTGATTTGGAGGTCCCGGCAAATGCTGATTTTGTATTTGAGGGTTATGTTGATCCCTCTGAGGAGTTAATTGACGAAGGCCCCTTCGGCGATCACACGGGTTTCTACACCCCGATCGACAAATATCCAGCTTTTCACATAACAGCCATCACGCATCGAAAAAATGCAATTTATCCGGCCACAATCGTTGGCCGCCCTCCCAAAGAAGATTTTTACATGGGTTCGGCAAGCGTCAAACTATTCATGCCAATCTTTCAGATGAATTTTCCAGAGATAGTCGACATCGCACTACCAGCCGAAGGAGTTTTCCATAATTTGGTATTTGTGAGCATTCGGAAAACTTACCCATATCAGGCCTACAAGATAATGTATGGGCTTTGGGGGATGGGACAAATGATGTTCACCAAATACATAGTCGTCGTCGATGCAGAAGTGGATGTTCATAACACCTCTGAGGTTTTATTTCATTGGATGGCTAACACCGACCCTTCTAGAGATCGCATCGAAACAAAGGGACCTACGGATGTCCTTGACCACGCTTCACCCTCTGTGGGTATTGGCTCCAAAATGGGGTTCGATGCAACATCAAAACTCCCGAGTGAAGGACACCCCAGGGATTGGCCCTCAATTTTGAGTATGCCAGATCATGTCCGTAAAAAAGTAGATCCTATATGGCAAAGGATGAAGGCGTAATCAAAAACCAGACTCGTAATTGCCCTTGAAATACAAAAACATTCTATTTTGAACGGTTTCTCTCAAAGTATAGTGACAGAGGCAACCATCATCGATCATTTTGGTGATGATAAGTATTTGGTTGAATTGCCGGAAAATGGCCACCAGCTCATAGGCCACCTGCCTTTAAAGCTGAGTAAAATGGCCCCGGACATAAATAAAGGTGATTTCGTTAGGCTGGATATGACTCCATACGACCTTAACAAAGGAAAAATCATTAAAAAATTGCCTGGTTTTGATAGAAATAACAAATTCAGTGATTGATATGGACGGTAGTTGCAACCATAATTAGGCAAGTTTATCGAATGAGTGAGGATGTAATAAAAGTAGAGGGTAAGATTGTTGCTGTTTTAGCAGGGACGATGTTCCGCGTAGAAATAGAAAATACGGGCCATCAAGTTTTAGCACATATTTCAGGAAAGATGCGCAAAAGATTTATCCGACTCATACCAGGTGATCGTGTCCGAATGGAAATGTCGCCCTATGACACTGACAAAGCCAGAATAGTCTGGCGTTTGAGATAGGCAACGCTCATCCAAGTCGTATCAACTGACCAGCTTCATGAAGTGATTTAAGATACTTAGGCCAGACGGGCAATCTGAGGGTGAATACGTTCCAAATCTTTGTCTTTCAAGGCCATTGCTATGATGGTCGATTTTTCCTTCATCGAGATAGCCTCTTTAATCCACTGTAACGCCTCATCATCTTTTTCCAGTTTACAAGTGTAGCATGCAATATTGTAGGCGATATGTGAATTTAACGGGAATAGCTCGCTGGCATTGAGTAGATAATCCCTTGCCTCGACGGTCCTTTTCAATTCGTGAAGAGAATAGGACTGGTGAATCCATCCAGTCGGTAGCCCAGGGTGAAATTTCACAAAGTCCTTAGCTATCTGAAGAGCACCAGCCCAATCTTCCCTTTTCGCGAGGATTTGCCATTTCAAATTCAAAATTTCAGAGGTTTGCTTCGATTCATTGGAGATGTTGTCCAATTCACTAAGAGCCTCATCATACTTTGATAGCTCCATCCAACCTGTAGCTGCCCTGACGGCATGTTTATCGAGATTACTGAAATTAGGAAGGTTCACCTTGGGACAATTTCTTGAATTGTGTATATCCTATTTTAAGAAATGTTACAATTAAATCGGTTCAGATATAATATTGCCGCTAAATAGGTCCGTTTTTATAAAAACTAATGCCCGAATTGGAACCTCTCTCAATAAACCGCATGCCATCACTGAAATCCGGAGATCTAAGAAATAGTTTTCCTGCCTCCCGATCGTGTATACTTATCCCTTTTTGCACGTTATTAGTGGTATTTTCAACCTCCAGAGCCAGTGATCCCAACTTCGATAAATGGTTTTATAATTATGTGAACAAGATAGGACCTGCCAGCCTTGGTATTTACGTGGTAGATGCTTCAAATGGCCAAAAACTATTTGGTTATAACGAGGGAAAACTTCTTAAACCGGCAAGCACAGCAAAAATCGTGACTGGGGCGTTGTTCTTGGACAAGTTTGGGTCAAATCATTATATAAAAACCCCAATTTACCTATTCAATCAGTCAGAGAATAACAAGATTGCCGGAGGATTAGCCATTTTGGGAAAAGGAGACATTTCTCTTGGGGCGCGCTTTTACCGATGGGACTATACCAAAAGTATTTCAAGATTGGTTAATGCCATCGCAGAAACGGGGGTAAGACAAATCAATGGCCCTGTTATTTTAGATGATAATTTTTTTAAGAATTCCAAATACGGTACGGGGTGGACGTGGGAGGACTTAAAGCATTATTACGGGGCACCCGTTAGCTCATTACCTAATGACGATAATGTTATTGATATTTTCATAAGGCCTGGACGCAAGATTGGGGACCCTTGTCGAATAGAATGCAAACCAAAACCATTAGGGATAATTTTTTCAAATGAAACGATAACGGTTGCTCAAAATCAGGGAGAAAAAATAAACATTCATAGGGGTCTTGATTCGACTTTGGTTACTATCTCCGGACAACTTTCCATTAATTCCAAAACTAAAGCTGAAGCCGTTTCTGTTGCCTACCCAGCCAAGTGGTTAGGGTTAAGGTTGAAAGATGCACTGAAGAAAAAAGGGATAGTCATTACTGGTGATGTTGAAGTTTTTGATAATCCGGACAGACCATTTATTCCAAAAGGGAGATGGGAGAATGTCAATTCATTCACTTCGCACTCTTCTCGTTCCATGCTGAACAAGATGATGAAGCGCAGTCAGAATCTTTATGCGCAAAGTTTTTTACTTCAGGTTGGAAAACTTCGAAAAGATCATCATAATTTTTACTCAACCGAAGAAGCAGGGATAAAATCTCTGAATGATTGGTGTTATTCAATAGGAATACCAAAAAAAGAGGTTGGACTTGATGAAGGAAGCGGGCTCAGCCGTTCCAGCCTAATATCGGCAAGGGCCATGACAAAAGTTCTTTTTCACATGATCTCTCACCCAGAGCGCAAAACCTTCATGGAATCACTTCCAATAGCAGGAATTGATGGGGCACTTCGATATAGACTGCGGCATGAATCAACGAAAGGCCTTATCAAAGCCAAATCCGGATCCATAAAACATGTTAGATCTCTCGCTGGATATATTGATAGAAAAGACAAAAGAAGAATTGCCTTCTGTATTTTACTCAATGGATTCAACGAAAGCAGCCACCCGTATTCAGGAAAAAGAATCGTAGACGAAATTACATTGAATATCGCTACGAGAAGATTTTGAAAACAAAACTTTTAGGTTCACAACCACATAAATCAATGGCACTTTTTTGATGTGGATAAAATCCTTCATGGAAGAAATGTCATCAAGACAGAAATTGAAGCTCTCACTGAGCTATGTGAATCACTTAATGGCGAGTTCATAGAGGCTGTCGACAAGCTTTTGCATTGTATTGAGTCAAATTCTAAAATCGTTCTTACTGGGATTGGAAAATCAGGAAATATAAGTCAAAAAATAGCGGCCACATTGACTTCTACCGGGTCGCCGGCGGTGGTTTTAAATCACGTCGATGCATTACACGGTGATTTGGGGATTATACAGCCTGGGGATGTAATTCTTATTTTAAGCTTTTCAGGGGAATCTGAAGAACTTAACCAACTTTTGCCATCCATCAAAAGATTTTCCAATTATATTGTTGCAATGACGGGGAACCGAGATTCCACCATAGCAACCAGCTCTGATTTAGTTCTTGAAATCCCAGTCAAAACCGAGGCCTGCCCGTTTAATCTAGCCCCAACAGCAAGCACAACCGCGATGCTTGCTATGGGCGATGCATTAGCTATCTGCTTGCTTAAATCAAGGGGATTTACAGAGAAAGATTTTGCGATGTATCACCCATCAGGGACGATTGGCAGACGTCTCTTAATGAAGGTCAAAGATGTTTTACTGCCGGAGAGAAAACCAACGCTAGTAGATCCAGCTTTAAAGGTCAGAGAATCCCTTAAAAATATGACGAATGCGAAATCTGGCTGCGTTTGCGTTGTTGATGACCAAGGCACACTTACAGGTATATTCACGGATGGGGATCTACGCAGGAAAATACTTCAAGACCCGGAATTATTGAATAAGGAAATTGGACAAGTCATGACGCAGAATCCCATATCCATAAACCAAGAAGCTCTAGCTGTAGAAGCCCTAAAAATCTTTGATGAAAATCAGATTGATGACCTGATCGTTGTAGATGATGGTAATAACCCTGTTGGTGTTGTCGACAGCCAAGATCTACCAAAAATCAAATTGCTTTGATTTGTCGCTTGGAGCTCTTAAGATGAAATATACGATGAACATAAAATTAACGCCCATTCTTGATAAGATCACGGGTTCTGTGATTCTCGTCGGTATCATAGCTGCATGCTCGCTTTGTTGTTTTCCAGCTTTTGGCCAAGAATCCGAAGCTCCGATCGAAAAATCCTTTAAAAAAACCATCACTAAAAATTACGAGTTAGGTTACTTACTTAATTTACCGAAGGACTTTTCGGATAAGACCAAAAAACGTTGGCCTCTGATATTATTTTTGCATGGAGCTGGCGAGCGGGGCAATGATCTGCAAAAGGTTGCGGTCCATGGACCGCCTAAATTGGCTTCCCAAAAAAGTTACCTGAGTCCATTCATTGTTATCTCTCCTCAATGCCCAGAAGGTGAGAGATGGGATCCTGATATTCTGATTCATTTCGTTGATTACATTGCCGAGGAATATCCCGTAGATAAAAAGAGAATATACCTCACCGGATTAAGTATGGGTGGATATGGGACTTGGGCATTGGTCTCAAAGTACCCCCAAATATTCGCTGCTGCGGCCCCTATTTGCGGAGGCGGCAACCCAATTAATATAAAACTGAGTAAACCCGCTGCAAAAAAGGCCATAGCCCAACTCCCAGTTTGGAATTTTCACGGATTAAAGGATACAGTGGTGCCGCCTCAAAGATCTGATGTCATGGTTCAGGCTATGATGGAAATAGGAGGCAATATTCGATATACGAGATATCCTGAGGCCCACCATGATTCTTGGACTGCCACCTACTCTAATGCTGACCTTTATGAGTGGTTTTTGAGCCATTCAAAATAAGAGATAAAATACTCATGCTATGCTTGATGATGTTGAGGTCATTTCCCTTGATGCGGGAGGCACTTTATTTTCCCCATCCCCGTCTGTTGGTCACATTTATGAAAAGATCGCCATTAGTAGAAAAATAAAACCCCCGTCTGCTGAATCCATGAATTTAAAATTCAAGGAATACTGGCAAAAGACAGCAGGGTTTGATTTCAGCAAAAAAGCTTGGAAAGAGGTGGTAGATTATTGCTTTCTTCAGACATGCCCAGAGGGGGTAGATCAAGACCTCTTTGATAACATTTACCTTGCCTTCGAAAATATAGAAAATTGGAAACTCTATTCGGATGTTGAATTAGCATTAGATCTATTCCAACAAAATGGCAAAATGATAGTCATTTCTTCTAACTGGGATGAAAGACTAAAATCGCTTATATCGGGTTTTGGACTAGAGCACCACCTGAGTGGAATATTTGTGTCCCATGAAATTGGATTTACCAAACCATCACCCCGATTTTTTAATTCAATATTAGACCGAATTAAATGTGCTCCGTCGCAAATACTTCATATCGGCGATGATTATGAAAAAGATTATCTCGGCGCAAAAAAGGCTGGTTTCAAATCGCTTTTACTGAACAGAAGTGAAACAAAAACAGGCGACCCCGCAGAACCGAAAGACATAATTCACTCGTTGATTGATACTTTAAACTTTTCCTCCCTTCCAACGATCAGCTTAGACGATGTCCCGGAGTCAGCAAAAGATGTTGAATTCTATCACGTCGAAGAACCAGATAAAGAGACATAAACTGAATGGATCAGCGGTCTAGCCGCTAATCTCCGGACTCAATTTTCAAAATGCGTCCGACGCCTACTCTTGGGAAGAGATTAGCAACCGGTAGAACTTTTGGCCTGCTTCAACTATCGGGCCAAGATTCTCGATATAGGGCTCAAGCGAATCGACAGGAGGCAGAGCTGTGAGATCCTGCCAGGACCCGGAGGTTATATCCTCCGACGCCTGGAGAGTATACGATCTTCCCGGGCGTCTTTCAAAGCTGACACTAACCGAACCATCGACCAGAGAAATGTCAATATTCTGAATCGAATCCGCCCACTTTCTGAGCTCAGAGAAATTCTGACTTATAGTTCCAGACGACCAAATATTTTTGGAACCAAAAGAACTACTACTTCCGTCGTTGTAGTCAAATATGCTTATTTCGGTTCCGGGGTCGAACTCAAGCTTGCCGACTTCCCGAGAGCTCAAAGACCCACCAAATCCTGATATGGCTTCACCAACAGGCCCCCATAAGACCTCAGGATTTTCTGAATTTGAGGCATTCACTAAACGAATTTCCCAATCATCATTTCCAACCGAAAAATTACCAGGCTCATCGCCAGAAACATTCGTCACCGTCGTGATATAATCTGGGTCACCGCTCCAAACATGAATCCACCAGTCTCCTGTAGAAGGGGAAAATGAAGTGTCGCTTTGGGTAATAAAATCATCACCAGCTTCGTTTTTAATGATTTCCTTCTCAGCAATCGTAATAATAGTACCCGATCTTAGTGAGCTCCATAATTTGTTTTCACTGAACTTTATTATACCTTGGTCAATGCCGGGGCGTGTTTCGTCCCAGATAGTCTCAGATGGGGGAGTGTCTGTTTCTTCAGCCCACCAGAGCTCTAAGCCTCGAATATCGATAAAGTCCTCGATGACAACAAGTTCTATCCAGTTCCCACCATTTCCTTCAATTCGGCCTAAATTGACATCTGATTTTTCATCCTTGAGGAATTTAGAGCCGCTGACCGTATTGTATTCATTGAGAATAATTTTTTCAAAGGCGTTAATGCTTGGACAAAAAGCAAAAAGAGACAAAGCTAAAAGAGGTATTCTTTTAAAAAACATAAAATGGTCCTAGTTGATCGATACTGAATTTAAACTACCATAGTTATTTGACGCGCGAAACAGCATATAATTGCTAGTAAGTTACAAATTTGCAAAACTATTTGACCTTAACCGTAGATCAGACTTGAGTTCACAGCTTTTTTACACAACTTTGCATTGCCTTGGATTTTGATGTTATAATTATTGGAAGTGGAGCCGGTGGTGGATTTGCGGCCCTTAACCTAGCTGCCTCACAGAAAAAAGTTCTTCTTATTGAAAGAGGTCCTGATCCATATTCACCTAGGCCACCTCATTCAAATGTTCCATTCAAGCATATTACTGATGATAGGAAATATGATTTGAATGGATCAAAAAGTCACTTATTCATGGGCGATGGCATTGGTGGTAGCAGCTCCATTTATGGTGCAGTCCTTCTCAGGCCTAAGCCTGAGGATTTTACGCCTGGAAAACATCTGTCGAAATACCTGCATCCAGACGATTATGAATGGCCTGTATCCTTTGAAGAATTTGTCCCTTATTTTGAGAAAATAGAAAATCACTTCAACATGGAGCCATTCCAACAAGATAACTATGGACCTCCAGAAGATCTCGCACCCATTAATTCCGCTATTGCCAGAAATTGGAGAAAAAATGGTCACAACTCAGGTATCCTTCCTCTCGCCATTGACCGAAAAAAATGTATCAAATGTCCGGATTGCCCTGGATACGTGTGCCCGACCGAAGCGCGAGGCACTACTCGGACCGCCCTTGTAAAATACACTAAAGAAAATTCGAATCTCACAATGATGACCGATACTGTGGCTCTGTCCATCGACCACAAATCATCAACAGTGAAAATCAAATCTTTGACTGATGGAAAAGTAAAAGAATTAAAAGCAACAAAGATCATACTAAGTGCCGGAGCGATAAATTCAGCCGCCATTCTTCTTCGATCTGGATTTCAGGAACATTACCCAAGCCTGGGATCATGCTTCATGTATCACGCCGGAGCTGTATCATTCTCGCTTTTCGGAAGAAAAACTGAAGGAGGAGAAAAATTCATAAAACAACTGGGACTTGATGATTATTATTTTGGCACTGAGGATTTCAAGCATAAGTTAGGAATCTTTCAATCATTACCAACCCCGCGTGCGGCCACCAGGCCGGTAAGAAATCATTTATACTTGATGATGGCCACAGTAGAGGACTTACCAGTTCCAACGAATCGAGTAAAAATAGATTCTGAAGGAAAGCCAGTTGTTTTTCATAAATTTCATAAATACGATATCTACAGATCGACTTATTCAAAAAAACTATTGAGAAGACTCATGAAGCAAGCCGGAGCTATCGGTTCTTTTGCTGTAACGGCCCAATGGAATAAAACGCATGTGGGCCACCAAGTAGGAACCATAAGATTCGGCCGCTCTGCTAAAACATCTGTCCTCGACAAATGGTGCCGCCCTCACGGCATGGAAAATATATATGTCTTGGATGGCGGATTTATGCCCACATCGATGGGCGCCAGCCCGGCACTGACTATCATGGCAAACGCTCTGCGTGTCTCGGACTATATAGCAAAATCTTTTTGATTGTTATCACATTAAAAAAACAAAAACACAGGAAATGCAGAAAGTTATCATCACAGGAATTTCAGGAGTTCTGGGAAAGGCGTTAGCCAAAAAATATAAATCGCTTGGATGCCATGTCATTGGCGTAACCCGCAGGACTGATTTCAGTGACCCTAATGTCGATGATATTATAGTATCGGAGCAAAGGAGTATTGAGGATGCACAGACAATTCTTAGTCACAAGCCGGATATCCTGTTTCTGAATGCCGGACAAATAGAAAAAGAGATTGGCCCCGCCGGTGAACCATTGACTGAGACCTCAGCATCCATGAACATTGTCAATTACTTATGGCCTTGCGATGTCACAATGGTTGCTTGCCAGCAACAATGGGAAAAGCCAATTGAAATAATAGCAATAGGTTCTATCGCTGATTGCTGCCCTTCGAGCTTTGGCCCGGTCTACCATGCAGGGAAAATCGCCATCCATTACTTCTGGACCGGTACCGGTCCTATCATTTGGTTTGGAAGTAAGCAAAAAATAAAGATGAGGCTGTATCGCCCGGGAGCCATTCAATCCGATTTAGCCTGGGCCCCTGCGAACCGACTCTCTCCAAATGGTAAAGGTATAAAGATGCGAAAAAAACGAGTAGATGGAGCACCTGATGGAGATAGGGTTGCAGAAAGAATTCATAAATGGTCACTCAAGAAAAATGCTTGGGTAGGCACGTATGATGAGCCACTATCATTTAAAGCCCTAAAGGTTCTCTTTAGCTTATTTCCAAATCTTTTCTATCGAATCCAACTTTTGGGATGGAAAAAGGAAAGTAAATTTGCCCCAGACAAATAAGCCACTACGCTTTATGTCTGAAATACTCGTTGGATTTTTGGGAGTATAATACCCTGTCGGCAACAATGAGTGCCCCAATCAATAAAGGAGGTAGAATTATTTTTTCTGGATCCGAAAATTTTTCATTTATGAGATCCACAGACCAACCCGCTGCTACGGCAACCATGCTCATATAAACGAGCAGTTTGACAAAGGCTCGGCAAAAAGCTCGTCCAAATATCAATCCCCCTCCCAGCGGTAGAAGAATAGTTCCCACCTGCGGTATTTCGCCATGCTCAATAACCTGACTAAAGTTCCCTACCATTGCGAAGAATCCCATCAAGGTGAAGATAGCGCCTAAAGATAATAATACCTTAGGGTAAGCCCCCGGCGTTAGTTGTGTTCGTTTGACGAAAACTAATACAACTCCCAATGGCAAAAGGAAACCAGCTGGATTCCATCTAAGATCATGCCTATCGATAATAGCCATAAGCTGCCACGCACTCAACCCACCCAGGGCACAGAGTATAAGTCCAATGGTGATAATCCTTTTGGGCATTCTCAAGGATTTAAAACTTTATGCATGAAAAAACCAGCCGAAGAATACTTCGGCTGGTTGAAATACAAACTTCGTTATCGAAAATCACTTATCCTTGCGGGCAGCGATAACCTCTTCGGCGATATTGCTCGGGGTGTCGGCATAGTGCGAGAATTCCATGGAAAACTGACCGCGACCGGATGTCATGGACCTCAAATCGCCAATGTAGCCAAACATCTCACTTAGCGGGGCTTCAGCTTTGATTCTTACACCGGTAGCTCCAGCCTCCTGGGCACTTACCAAACCACGTCTTCGTGAAACGTCCCCAATCACGTCCCCGACGTGATCGTCAGGAGTGAATACATCGAGTTTCATAATAGGCTCAAGAATCTTAGGCCCAGCTTTGGGTATAGATTGACGATACGCCGCTTTGGCTGCTAATTCAAAAGCCACTGCCGATGAATCAACCGCATGAAAGGCTCCATCGTAAAGAGTCACCTTAAGATCCATCAGGGGATACTTAGCCAAAACTCCAAATGCTGAGGAATTTTTGAAGCCTTTCTCGACAGCAGGCCAAAATTCCTTAGGAACGTTTCCTCCAACAACTTTGGATTCGAAAGAGAATCCAGAACCGGCTTCACCTGGTTCGATGATATAATCGATTTTACCGAATTGACCAGAGCCACCAGATTGTTTTTTGTGGGTGTAAGAGTCTTCGATTCTCTGGGAAACCGCCTCACGATAGGCTACCTGAGGTTTACCCACTTCCACTTCTACACCGTGGGTTCTTTTGAGGATGTCGACTTTAATATCAAGATGGAGTTCCCCCATTCCCTTGAGGATTGTTTCCCCGCTCTCTTCGTCTGTTTCAACTCGGAATGAAGGATCCTCTGCGATCATTTTCCCAAGGGCGTTCGCCAATTTATCAACTTGTCCCTTTTCTTTAGGAGCAATCGCAATCGAAATAACAGGGTCAGGAAATACCATTGGTTCCAAGGTCGCAGGATCACTAGGATCTGCGAGAGTGTGCCCGGTCTGGGTATTCTTCATGCCCAAAAGAGCAACAATATCACCTGCTGATGCCTCATCTAATTCTTCACGATCATCAGCGTGCATGAGAACGATTCGACTTATCCTTTCTTCCTTTCCTGTGTAAGTATTAAGAATGTTCTGCCCTTTCCTCATCTTGCCGGAGTAGACACGCACGAATGTTAAAGCGCCATATCTGTCATCCATGATTTTGAATGCTAGTGAGCGAAGTGGTCGGTCAGGATCCACAATAGCTTTTTCACCGGTTTCATTACCTTCTAGGTCGACCTCCGGCTGAGGATTCACATCTTTAGGATTAGGAAGAAAATCAACAACGGCATCAAGCACTAGCTGGACGCCTTTATTTTTGAACGAAGAACCACAATAGGCAGGAAAGAAATCGAGATTGATAGTCCCCTTGCGAATGCATTTTTTGATGGTGTCGATATCAGGCTCATTCCCTTCAAGATACTCCATCATGACCTCTTCATCTGTCTCAACCGCGGTCTCGATCAGCAACGAACGATATTCCTCTACCTTATCTTTCATGTCATCAGGAACATCTTCGATGGTGTAATTTTCAGGTTGACCAGAATCATCCCAGACCCATGCTTTTCGAGTCAGCAGATCAACAACCCCTTTAAAAGTATCCTGTTCACCGATCGGCAGCACCATGATCAGAGGCTTCGCAGCTAGGATGTTTTTGGTTTGATCTATAACCCTGTAAAAATCTGCGCCTACTCTGTCGAGCTTGTTCACATAGATTATGCGCGCGACTCCCGACTCGTTCGCATAACGCCAGTTGGTTTCAGATTGTGGTTCAACACCGCCAGAGCCGCAGAAAACACCAACACCACCATCTAAAACTTTTAGCGAACGATAAACCTCAATGGTAAAATCAACGTGTCCGGGGGTATCGATAATGTTTAATCGGTGGTCTCTCCAAAAGCAAGTCGTCGCAGCTGACTGAATGGTAATACCACGCTCCTGTTCCTGTTCCATGAAGTCAGTGGTTGCTTCACCATCATGAACTTCACCTTGCTTGTGAATCTTGCCTGTGAGTTTAAGTATGCGCTCCGTGGTTGTGGTCTTTCCAGCATCCACGTGGGCAAAGATACCGATATTTCTGTATCGGGATAAGTCTATCATTTTTTGCTTAATTTTCTGATCTCGGCGAAACCGTTTCGCTCGGACAAATATTGCTAGTCAAAGATTGTATTTTGGCAACATCAGATTCACGTTTTTTTGATAGTTTTTTGGATTTTTTTCATATTTCGGTCAAGACAAGCCACAAAAGAGACATCTTGACACACTTTGCCTCAAAAATTTTGGAGACGACTTGTTTTCGACCTATTTCGTAGCGCAAGGTATTGGAAGTGAAAATTCTGGAAATTATTCGATCTAGGAAAACAGAAAAAGTTTTGGCGGATCCTGAGAATCCATGGCCAGTAGTTCAAAATTCAGCCATTCCCATCGATGCTATTCTTGAAGCTGGCAGGTGGGCTCCATTTCATTATCCATCACACAAACAACATCGCGGGCACAGTGATGATATCTTGCCATGGCATGCTTACACGCTGGACTCGCAGGCATGCAGGATTTTGTTAAAAAAACTCATGGATTCTGGATTGGACGGAGGAAAAATCTTTGGCCTTCTGGCAGCGGCTGAATTCACAATTTTAGTTACGTGGAAGCCGAACCCTGAATTAAATAAAGATTCCGTCGATGAATATTATCCATCTTTGGAAAACATGGAGCATATAGCCGCGGCTTCCGCAGCTATACAGAACATGCTCCTCCAAGCTACCGAGGCATCAGCACCAAATTACTGGTCCAGTGGAGGCATTCTTCGAGAGTCCCTGGCCAGAGACCTTGTGGGGATCCCTTGTGGACAAATTCTTCTCGGAGCTCTTTTTCTTTTTCCCAAAAAAGAACTTTTTCCCACCCCACCGGTTAAGATTGTTCCTGGTAAGTTGAGACACAGTCGACCAAAAGAGAATATTTGGACAACTTCAGTTTCGTTATAATGTCACAAATTAAAATTATATTCACAAAATAAGACAAATCTACTTTTCGCCAGGTTTTCAGCGTATTCAAATGCTTTGACTTTTGCGGTAATTTTGCCGAATTTAATGAAGTAACCCACATTCCTATGCTCACAATCCCTGGAGAAAGCCACAAATTCTGCGATGGCCATACTCGTAGAAACTTCTTAAAAATCGGTTCCCTTGGACTTGGAGGGTTGTCATTACCCCAAATTTTGGAGGCTCAGGAAAATTCGAAGAACAAGGAATCAAAGATTAATAACACAAATTCGATTCCTAAGGAGAAGTCCGTAATCATGATTTTCTTGCCGGGAGGCCCCCCGCATCAAGACATGTGGGACTTAAAAATGGACGCTCCATCTGAGATTCGGGGAGAGTTTACCCCCATCAATACCAACGTGCCCGGGATCCAAATTTGCGAGCTTTTTCCAAGACTGGCAAAGCGAATGGATAAACTATCGATTATCCGGTCCATTGTCGGGGCCAATGGAGCACACGATGCCTTTCAGTGCATGACTGGAAGAGACCTTCGAAACCAACCTACAGGTGGTTGGCCGTCGATGGGATCCGTATTGTCAAAACTGGGTAGAGCCGTTCAACCAGACATCCCTCCTTTTATCGGGCTGGCCCCTAAAATGGGTGAAATGCGCTGGGCCGACCCGGGCAAACCAGGATTCTTGGGACCTTCCCACGCTCCTTTCCAGCCAAATGGATTTGGAAAAGAAGACATGGTATTGAACGGGATTAGCTTGGCAAGGCTCAGAGACAGAGAGAACTTGCTTAAATCATTTGATAATTTCAGAAGATCTGCAGATCAATCTGGACTTATGGATGGACTCGATACTTTTAATAAACAGGCATTTGGAGTACTCACGTCTAGCCGCTTGGCTAAAGCACTAGATGTTGAAAAAGCGGATCAAAACTTACGAAATCGATACGGCCGTGGATCATCGAAAAACCAGGCTGATGGTGGTCCAAAACTTTTGGATCAATTCCTAATAGCACGTCGACTCGTTGAGGCGGGCGCACGATGCGTTACTTTAGCGTTCAGTCGTTGGGACTGGCACGGTGGGAATTTTAAAAGAGCCAGAGAAGACATGCCTATGCTTGATCAAGGGGTCTCAGCCCTTATAGATGATATCTATTCTCGAGGTATGGAAAAAGATGTTTCAGTCATCGTATGGGGTGAATTCGGCAGAACCCCAAAAATTAATAAAGATGCAGGACGTGACCACTGGCCACGCGTATCTTGTGCGATGATGTTCGGTGGAGGAATAAAAACAGGACAAGTGATTGGGGCCACCGATAGACTGGGAGGAGAGGCAATAGAAAGGCCAGTTACATTTGGCGAAGTCTTTGCCACTTTGTATCACAATCTGGGTATTGATGTTAACAAATTCACGGTCCCAGACCTTACGGGGCGCCCTCAATATCTTGTGGATCCGGGATCACAACCCATGAAAGAATTAATCGGATAACTGACTAAGATATTTTCAAAAAAACACCGCATATCAATAAATCTCATGTTCAAAAGGCTTACAGGAAATCTATCTTACTTCTTACTCTTATTCATGGTTACCTTGAATCTTCACGGGAATCCGGTAGAACCTACAGCTCTCGCAAAAACGTCAGACTCAGTTAATTGGAATAAAGTTGATGAAGTTAGTGTTCTTTCTCCTAGCCTCTATGGGTATAGGGCAATCGAAAATATAAAATTGATCGGATCTGATGCGAGGCAGCAGCTAATTATCGAGGCATTCCATCAAAGCGGTCGTCCCAGAGATATTTCCAGAGATGTTTTTTTGAAGCTAAGCCCAAAAGGAATCGTTGAAATTGACGACACCGGAAGACTGTCCCCTGTTTCAGACGGTAAAACAACTTTATCTGTTGTCTCGCCAGATGGAAAAATTCTCAAAACATTAGATATTAAAGTTGAAAAGGCAGGCACTACCCGACCTGTTAATTTCGTTGAAGAAGTTGTACCCATATTTACAAAATTAGGGTGCAATGGAGGAGGATGCCATGGAAAGTCCGGTGGGCAAAATGGCTTTCGCCTCTCCCTACTCGGTTTTGAGCCAACTGAAGACTTCGAGTGGCTTGTTAAAGAATCTCGATCCAGAAGAATTATCCCTGCGGCTCCTGAATACAGTCTCCTTCTCACAAAAGCAACTGGTGAAGTTCCGCATGGTGGTGGTAAAAGGCTTGATAAAGGATCTGAAGATTATGAGCTTCTTCTGCGCTGGATTCGTCAAGGTATGAATTACAGCAAACAAGATGACCCCGTTATTACAGGAATAGAAGTTTTTCCAAAGAGACGAATTATGCAGAGGCAAAAAGGCCAGCAACTTGTTGTCGTCGCAAATTATTCTGATGGCTCAACCAAAGACGTTACGAGAAGCGCGCTTTACGAGGCGAATGTTGATGAAATGGCAAAAATCGATGAAGATGGTTTTGTAAAAGTAGGAAACCAGCCAGGAGACGTTGCTGTAATGATAAGGTTCCAAGGCAAAGTGGATGTCTTTAGAGCCATGATCCCTGTGGGTGCACCTGTTTCTGAATTCCCAAAGCCGAGCAACTTTATTGATGAGCTTGTTTTTTCTAAGTTAGCTGAGATGGGATTGCCCACTTCCGACTTGGTTGATGACAACACTTTCTTGCGCCGGGTCACATTGGATATTGCTGGACGCATGCCAACAAAAGAAGAACTTAACGCGTTTGTGGAATCCAATTCACCGGATAAAAGAAAGGCATGTATTGAGCGTTTATTAGATTCAGAGGACTACGCTGCTTTTTTCGCCAATAAGTGGTCAGCTCTACTGAGAAATAAACGATCAAACCCACGAAATAAGCGCGGAAACTTTGCGTTTCATCAGTGGATACTAGACAGCTTTCACAAAAATAAGCCGTACGATCAATTCGTGTCAGAAATAATTACTGCGCAAGGCGAAGTTCAATCAAACCCGCCCACAGCATGGTATGCTCAAGTAGACCAGACCACTGAGATGCTTGAAGACACTGCACAATTGTTTTTGGGTACGCGTATTCAGTGCGCACAGTGCCATCATCATCCATTCGAAAGGTGGAGCCAAAAAGATTATTACCAATTTTCAGCTTTTTTTAGCAGGGTGAAAAAAAAGAAGGGATTCATACCTGGCGAAGACTTTCTCTATCATCAGCCGGGTAATGCCTCAGCAGTCAATAAAAAGACCGGTAAAAAAGTTTTTCCAGCTGCCCTGGGATCTCCAACTGTCGAAATAGAGCCTGAAACCGATCCTCGAATCTACCTGGCTGAATGGATGAAAGATCCCGAAAACCCATTCTTTGCCCAAACGCTCGTCAACCGGTATTGGAAACATTTTTTTGGTCGCGGATTAGTCGAGCCAGAAGATGATATCAGGGCCACAAACCCTCCTACAAACCCTGACTTGATGAATGGTCTAGCCGAATATTTTATGTCGACAGGATTCGACCTAAAAAAGTTGATCTCAGCAATCTGTAATTCCAAAACCTACCAGTTGTCTTCAACACCGAATAACTGGAACCGAAAGGACCAACAGCATTTTTCAAGATCTTATCCCAAAAGGTTACCGGCGGAGGTTCTCTACGATTCCATACACGATTTAACTGATGCACCGTCAGGCTTCGGAGGATTACCAACCAATTACAGGGCAGTTTATCTTCCTGATGACTCCTACAATAAATCGTCTTATTTCTTAACTGTATTTGGCAGACCTGATAGCGACTCCGCTTGCGAATGTGAAAGAACTGCAGATGCTAGCCTTGCCCAAAGCCTCCACCTGATCAATTCCAAAGAACTACAAAATAAGCTTTCACTAGAGGATGGGTTTGCTGCCCAATTGGCAAAACGGGCAGGATCTAAAGATCCTCAAAATGTATCAGCGATATACCAAAAGGCATTCTCTAGGGAACCCAGTACTAATGAATCGCAAGTCGCACTCCTTTATCTCGAAAAGAAAAGCCAATTATCTGAAGAGGAAATTAAATTAGAGGACGAAGAGAGGAAAACTGTTCTTCTTAAGAAAAGACGCGAGGCATTTGAAGATATAATTTGGGCACTAATAAATACCAAAGAATTTTTGTTCAACCATTGAGTTGGGTTGGGCATGAGACTATTTTACTCGTTTATCTATGATCAAAAGACTTACGACAATAATCGGATTGGTGGCATTCTGTGCCATTGGTGTTATTCAAAACCTGCATGCGGCGGACGACGAAAAAACAAAAGAGCCAAAAATTATTAATCCGGGCTCTTGGAGAAATGCCCCCTCAGATGCTATTGTTTTATTCGACGGGTCAGACCTGGATAGTTTTGTAACGAAATCAGGAAAGCCTGCGCCTTGGAAGCTAGTTGAAGGCGATTCCGTTGAAGTTGTCCGTGGCGAAGGTGGTATTTTTACCAAAAAAGAGTTTGGTAGTTTTCAACTGCATGTCGAATGGGCAACACCTGAAAATATCAAGGGAAAGGGCCAAGGCAGAGGAAACTCAGGCGTATACTTGCATGGACGCTATGAAGTGCAAGTTTTGGATTCCTATGAGAATAGCACCTACCCTGACGGTCAAGCTGGTGCCGTTTATGGAATCGCGCCGCCTCTTGTGAATGCCTCGAGAGGCCCAGGAAAATGGCAGTCCTATGATATAATTTTTACAGCTCCAAAAAAAGATGCATCGGGCAACATCACAAACGCCCGTGTAACAGTTCTTCACAACGGTGTCCTTATACAAAACAATTTGGAAATACCTCGACCAACCGCGGCTTCACCACTAAGGGGCTTTACAGAAAAAGGACCAGTCTACCTCCAAGATCACTCAAATCCTGTTAAATACAGAAATATCTGGATTAGAGAATTAAAGTAATTGGAACAAACTTATTACAACGAACCAAAAAGGCCGTGAAATTAATTTCACGGCCTTAATTTTTCGTAAAAGATTAGTATCTACAAATTTTTCTTCTTACAGAGCGCTTTTTATATCATTGATTAAAGCCATCATTTTTTGTCCGTATTGAACGTAATTATCGAACTGTGCTTTTGGGTCTGCAGTCACCGAGGCGTCATGGAAAACGACAGCCATATGAGGTTCAATGGAAATACCGGCGTCGTATCCCCTCTGAAAAGCGTCTGTCAGTATCTCTTTTACCTTTGCCTGACCTTCGCCCGGGAAAGTGTAGGTCGCATCATTCTTGTCATGGTTCCATATACAATCTTTTATATGAATGTGTACAACGTGTTCTCGCACGTTGCGCCAGAACTCCCAGGGATCCTGCCGCGGGCGCGGTTCAGGCTTTGAGTAATCAGGATTAAAGACCGGATTTGCGGTATCAAAAACAAGTTTTAAGCCAGGAACTTTTTCCAATAGCTCTAATGTGTTGTGATAACTCATACCACCATAATTCATGCAATTTTCATGCACAGGCTGAAGCCCTTCATCTAAAAATCTTTTGGTTATTTCTGAAACTCTTTTAATCCTTTCATCCGCCATTTGGTCTTCATCATCGCGTATGGCATAGGACATAATTCTCACAAATTTGGTACCTAATCGCTTCATTCTGGGAATTGCCCTTTCAACTTCAGATGTATCAAAAGGTTCGTCTATCTTCTTTCCCCAATTAGCAATAGTCGAGCCGAAGGCGTATATTTTTACCCCGCTGGCTTCCAATAATTCAGCAGCTTTATCAAAGGCTTCTTCGGAAATGTCATGAAGATTTGATTTTTCAAATCCCTCAATTTGAACATTTCTAGCTTCGATGTTTTCCCATCCAAGAGCTTTAGTGGCTTCGATCTGTGTCTTCAGGAGATCTCCTGCTTCATCTGCTATACCTGTAAGTATCATATTAATTGGTTTATTTATTTTTACTTGTTAAAAGACTTGGCAAAATCTTCATTGGATACCTCTGCCACTTTTTTGACGTGAGTCGAATTTTCAATTAATTCATTGAGCTTGGCTCCGTATGCAGAACTGTCAAGAGGTAGGTCTACAGTTGAATCCACAAGCGAAGAATAAAGGATTGAATTGGCTAATTCTATAGAATGAAGTCCATCTTCTCCACGACATATGAGTTTCTCACCATCAAGGATTGCGTTCACAAAGTTTTGCATCAATGTGGCGTGTTGAGCAGGTGAATCACTAAATGGCACTTCGCAATTCCAAATATCTGGCTTGAGAAAACCAATTTTAGATGTCTTACAGTGCGTTATCATTGATTCCTCATTTTTTACCACAGTGATTTTATCTTTTTCCAAAACCAGCTTTCCCAGTGTCCCAGCAATTTCAAGACGATTAGTTCCGGGTGCCTCACCAGATGATGTCACAAATATACCAGTAGCCCCACCGGGAAACTCAAGGTAAGCAGTTACATTATCTTCAACCTCAATATCATGGAAACGCCCAAGCTGACAAAAACTTCTGACCTTTGAAGGCATACCCAGCAGCCATTGCAAAGAATCCAAATTGTGAAGGCACTGGTTTATCAAAACGCCACCACCTTCTCCTTTCCAAGTGGCACGCCACCCACCGGATTGATAATAGGCTTCTGTCCTATACCAATCAGTGATTATCCAGTTCATTCTAACAATGTCCCCAAGCTCTCCCTTCTCCAAAATAGATTTGATCTTCTGGTATCTCGGCTCAGTTCTCAGTTGAAACATTGCACCAAAAACAAGACTGGAATTTTTCTTACTGGCTTCAATTAATTTCTCAGCATCCGCTTTATGAGCGGCTATTGGTTTCTCAACCATGATATGAAGACCTTTTTCAAGAGCAGCAACACCGAGGGAAGCATGTTGGTAATGAGGGGTAGCGATCATAATAGCATCGCAAAGACCACTATTAATAAGCTCTATGCCATCACCGAAAATGGCAACAGGCTTGTATTTTTCTAATTTCTGCGGGGAGGTGCTGCATACAGCTGTGAGTTCGCACCGGTTGACTTTTCCTTTCAGTAAGTAGTCCGCGTGGTAGGCGCCCATATTGCCCATACCTATGATTCCAACTCTAACCTTTTCCATAAATTACTGTCAAAATGCCTTGGAATTATGAAAAATTCGATATCAAAATAGAAAATATGGATAAGGGAAGGTCAAAATGCACACCAGGCAAAAAAAATGTTGGCAAATCTAAAATGTTGCCGTTTTTGACCCTTCTTTTAATTCTTCCCCTCTTTTTTGTATCCTGGACCGGGCCTTCATTCGGAATGGCGGTTACTAAAAAATTTATCCAGACTATTTTCCCAACAGTTGAACACATTAATTCAAAATATGCCCTGGAGCTTTACACCGGAAGCATTGATGAAAAACCTAAAGGACTATTTGTTGATGTTAGATCAAAAAAGGAGTTTGCAGTGAGCCGTATTCCAGGGGCCTTGCATATCGAGCGACCCTCAAAACTGGACAGAAATACGAAACTAAAACTTAAAAATAACTCAAAAATTATAGTCTACTGCGCGGCAGGATATAGATCGTCTGAGGCTTGTAAAGCGCTGGAGAAGCAAGGAGTCTTGAATACCATAAATCTCAATGGTGGGATCATAGACTGGGCAAACAATGGAAATCCAATAACCTCCAAAAAAGTTGCCCCACACACGCCCACAGGCAACTGGTTATTAAAGAAAAAATTCCGCTAAAAAATCCTATTTCATTCTAAGGATAAGTAGCAAAGGTCATTTGCCCTTATACGATCCTGTAGATTCTATAATATCAAAAAAACCATACCCATCAGCGTTTTCGGGTATTGGAAACACGAACTCTGACAAAGAACCAATGATCTGCCAGCTTCGTATAAATTTCCAATCGCTGAGGTCAGAAGAGTGTTTAAGTCTCCATGTGGCGTTAGGCCGGGCGGCCATTCTTATATCCAAATATTTTGTTGGAGTTACAAAATGAGTCGATCTGTTCGGATTGATAGCAGCCGGCTCAACGAACTTGATCCTAAAGGTGTGGGGAACAGATGGAGGAACTGGTCCAAAGAGTTGAGGATTTGCCTGTGTCATCTCAGACATCGTAATCGAATCAAAGTGGTAATTCAGCAACCCACCAGCGCTCACAGAGTCATCAGGATACAGATCACGTTTATTTCCTCCTTGATATGCATAGTTATCACCAACAACGACAAAGTTTGTTTCGTCAGGAGAGCCAATGTAGGAAGTGGGCATTGACATTTCAGCAATTTCCCCCGAAACAAAAGCATTTGCTGAGCCAATAAATTCCCAAGACCAATCACTTCCGGAGCCTGTATATTTAAATATATAATTACTCTGCACCAAATATTCGGCACCGAGATCGGTAAAAAGCTGATTATGCCGAAAGCCAGTAGTTGGGTTAAGGTCTACATCTAAAAAAATATTATATGCCCAATTAAATTCAATATCTGTCGCATTCTCTATGGCTATGAATAACTCAGTATCAGAGTGGGCCATTATTACACGCACCAGGTCAGCCTTATTAAAGTCATCTATTTGATCAATGGGATCAAGCGGATAAGGAGCCAGACTTTCCCAGTCATCAAGATTTCCATCAATGAGTAAATCTTGGGCAAGCCCGTTAGAAACTTTCATATTGTTATTATTGTTCGGATCAAAAACCGTTATCTCAATAATGGCTATTTGAGAGTCGTCCACGCCATCACTCACCAGAAAGGAAAAAGTATCCACCCCAGAAAACCCTTCACTTGGTGTGTAGACCTGACTAGATGATAACCCTGACAGGATTCCATTCTGCGGCTGAGAGGTAATTTGGTATGTCAAACTGTCATTGTCTGCGTCGATTCCTTGTAAAGTAATGTTCAACGATTCACCTGCATTCATAGAAAACGCCGCCGGTTGGGCAATAGGTATGGAGTTCACTGACTCAGAGAAAAATTTATAAGTAAAGTAGCCCGTATTGCTTGAAAAAATATCATCGGGAAATAAGTCTAATCCTGAGCCATCGGGATACGCACTATTATCTGCCAGTAGGACTAATCGTATTGAAGTCACACCCTCGAATAATGATCTGCTTATACACAACTCCACATCAGCACCACTGACGGCTGCATCGATGTTGGAAATTTGTTCCCAAGTCCAATCAAGTCCACTACCCGCATACTTGTATATAAAATCTCCTTGAACTAGCAAGTCGGCTCCAATATTGCCTATAGTATAACCTGTCAAGGAAGAGCTATCTGAGTCGATGAATGTGTTATGCGCCCAATTAAGCGGAGCTGCGTTACTAGAAGAATAGAAGATGAAAAGTTTTGCATCATTATGAGCTACGGTCAAATTTGTATAATCCAGTAAATCATTAGTATTTAAGAGATCTACTGGATCCCGCCCGATCGATTCCAATCCTTCCCACTCGGATGAATCACCATCAATCAAAGCTGGCCTGAATAGGTAATTATATTCAGGATCTCCATCAGTAATATTATCAGAATTAATATTTACGGTCACAAGGCCATCGGCTGTCGCTCCCTTATTATCAGTAACCGTGTATATGAGTTGATCTGTACCTAAGAAATCCGGATTAGGGGAATAAGTGAGTAATAATTCATTTAGTGAAAAAGCTCCATTTTCCGGTGTCTTGAATATAGTAATATCAGAAATCAAACCATCATAGTCACCAGCTTGAAGTTGAACAGTAATCGGCTGCCCCTGAAGAGTTGTCACATCCTGGTCCAGCGCATATGGCACTAAATTCGTAGTCGATCTTATTTGAACGGCATAGTTTCCAATATCTTTGAAATTAATGATCGCCCCCGTCGAGGTGTATGTTGTGTCCCCAGAGGATATGACTTCGAATGCACCTAATGTGAAGGATTTAAATTCGACAATAGCTTGCCCATGACCTTCGACAACAAAGTCCAGAATTGTCCCATTACCAGAAATAGAAATGAGCTCAAGATTGGAACCAAGACTTGCCACCTTAGTCACATCTTCAGGTGATCGCCCTGTGGTTATGGAAAAGTTTCCACCATCAGCTGGTAAAAACAACTTATTACCATCATAAGCATAATGATTCCCAGCCGATGTTATTGTTTTACCAACAGGTAATTCTAATGAGAGTCCCCCAAGTTCACTTCCTCGAACAGCAACGTCAATTTTATCGAAATCTATGTATTCAACTAAGACCTCAGAATTTTTAAATGAAGTGAATCTTTTTGTGTAATCGCTAAGCGTGATGAATTCAAACCCTGCCGCCGATGCATAGGCAAGTATGTCTTCATATGGCTTAGGATCGTAGTTTGGGGAATTAAAGGGATTCATTAATCCATAGTCGTGCCAAAGCCAGTGCAAAGTTGGCTGCCTAGTATTAGTCGACTGCTTATCAAATTCATCAATCCAAGTTTGAGAAAATTCCTCTAAATTGAGTTGTTGAATACTCCCCAAAACAAAATCTGGGGTCATATTCAAGCTAAAATAAACGGTATCCTCATCCGGTGTCAGGTGGCCAATGCCGAGACTTTGGACGTGCCTTGAATCACTGTAAAGCGTATGGCCAGAAATGTAATCGAAATTCGATTTTATATTATCATAAACATACAAGTTTTCATCCTCACCAGGGATACCTGTCCCATTGACGGAGATTTCTAAGTTTTCAGAAATCTCAATCTTTGATTGGAGAAATTCAAATTCTAGTTCACTGGGACTTAAGAGCTTTGTATTATTTGGGTGAGTATAACTGTGGGTGCCTATTTCATTTCCAATCGCTATATAATCTTTATAAAGAGGCCCCGAAAGATCCCAGTTTGTATATTCTCCAAGTTGCTGATCATTGCCTATATTTATGTAAAATGATCCGTTGAAATCGTAATCAGCTTTCCATCGCTTTAAGTAATCAAGCTGAGGTACTTCTACAGTCTCTATGGCAGATGCAAATCTGGATAAATCCATATCATTTCTAGGTATAAATAATCCGCCTTCTCTAGTCATACTGAGATGAATATTACTTTGGGGGTTGCCAGAATCTGAAACGGCCCATTTTATAGCTGCCCAAAGTATCTTGGAATCGATCATTTTTTTCATGTCTGCAAAATGAACGAATTTCCCTCTTCCTCTGGTTCCGGATTGAATGGCTATCTTATTTTCATTGTTAATATTAAAAATCGCAATTTGGTCTGATTCATTGCCAGCCGAAGGTATAAATTCCTGAAAAAATGTAGAATTATATTCCGCGAGTCTTTCAGGTGCTTCAATCATACTGATGATTGGATGATCTATATCAGGCGCTGACATGGTGATGTCGTTTTGATAGCCAAAAACTCCGAACTCAAGACCAAATATTTCTTCCATGGCTAATTCAGTATTAAAATCTTGGTATTGGCCAGAGGCGTTGTATGAAAAAAATGCACCTGCCGCGACTATGGAAACCCCATAATCTTCCAAGAGTGATTTAATATTAATCCTGTAGGTGTCGACCTTCGTTTGATCCACAACTTGGAGTGCAGGTATGATTATTGCTTTGTATTTGCTTAATTTATTAACGTCACCCAGATCGGACTCTTTGATTAAATCAAACGGCACTCCAGCCTGAATGGATTGAGATTGGACAGAGGTATACAATTGGCGAAACTCGAATGGATAGCCGAAGTAATCCTCGGAGTTTTTGGAGTATAAGATTCCAATCTTGGTGGAAATCATTTCCCCATGTGATGAGTATCCCAACAAAGACTGAATAAGTAAAAAAGCAACCCACAAATGATGGATTGTTTTTCCCGGCGAATGCAAAACTGATCTTATTCTGGCATTAGAGTCTATGATTTCTAGTTTCATATTATGAGTCCTCTTTGAAAGCCTCGTAATTGATGAGCTAATGAGATTCTCAAAAACGTAGAGCAGTACTAAAAATCGACAAATAACACCTCAACTGTTCTATTTTAGGGCAAAAAGGCTAAATTTCTCAAAATTAAGAAAACAAAATAGAATCAATAGCTTTCACAACCAGCTTATTAATAATGGTTTGCGGGATTTCATGGTTTAAATAAAATAAAAACCAAATCAAAATCTAAGTGTCTATGTGTCCTTTTTTAGAACAATGGGAGACAGTTTTATAAAAAATGATCACGCCTGACTGGCAATATCCAAAACCTATTGATTATCAGTAGGTAATAACTAGTATTATGATGTGTCATCCACCGATAAATATGAAAGATTTTAAAGCACTATTATCAGTATTCGCATTTCTTTTCATCATTCCAACTTTTGCCGACGAGCTTGATAATTTAATTTCCTCTCACGAGGCTATCAAAATTGCAGGTGGATTTCGTTTCACCGAAGGCCCTGTCGCGGACAAGAGTGGCAATGTCTTTTTTAGCGATATCCCAACAAGCAAAACTTACAAGTGGAATGCTGATACTGGAAAAGTCTCAGTCGCAAGAGAAAATACTCATGAAGGAAACGGGATGCGAATGGATAAGAATGGGATTAGGTATACCTGTGAGCATGCCTCACGAAGTATCACAGCAACTTTGCCCAACGGAGAAGTGATTACTGTCGTAAATGCATATGAGGGCAAAAAACTAAACAGCCCAAATGACCTGTGGTTCGATCCTAAAGGTGGAATATACTTTACTGACCCTCGCTATGGAAAAGCCAGTAACCTTGAGCAGGACGGTTTCCACGTTTACTACAAATTCCCCCAAAGCTCCCGAGTCATAAGAGTTTGTGATGATCTTGTAAAGCCAAATGGAATAATAGGTACTCCAGACGGTAAGCAGCTCTACGTGGCTGATCTCGGTGATAGGAAAACTTATGTTTACAAAATTAATGGTGATGCAACTCTCACTCACAAAAAACTCTTTGCGGAATTGGGTTCAGACGGAATGTCTATGGATTCAGATGGAAATCTCTATTTGACATCCGGTGCTGTTCATATCATCTCCCCTCAAGGAAAGCGGCTTGGACAGATTACAACCCCAGAAAGCCCAGCAAATGTTACCTTTGGCGGAAAGGACATGAAAACCCTTTTTATTACGGCAAGAACTTCGCTTTATGCCATACGCATGAAAGTCACTGGGCAGTAAATAATAGCAGAAATTAAACACCCATATTTGAATAATATTTAGCGATCCTGCGAGCGTGCTCGTCATAGGCTGCCTCAAATATCTCAGCTGCACGACTCGCACCAACCACAGCTCCTGCAGCTAGCGCATACGGAGGAGATCCTGCCTTTGTCATTCTATCGGCGACTTCAGCTTTAATGGCATTGACCAAGAGACACCCACCGATTGTGGAGCCAGGAGAAACTGGCATTTCCAAATTCTTGATACTCACCATCGCATCCCCCACCGGAGCCCCGGTATCCAATATGTAATCAGAGAAGTCCGTAAGTTTTTTACCATCTGCTCTTTTACTGGTCGAAGCTTCGGAGTGTTTTTTACTGACCAGGCCTACAACTGGTATATTATGCTTTTGAAACAGCTCAGCCATCTCTATAGGGACAACATTGCATCCGCTCGAAGACACAACCAAAGCTGCTCCTCCAACTCGAAGGTCAAAATTCCGTAAAATTTTTTCAGCTAGTCCCGGTATATTCTCCAAAAACATTGCCTGCCTTTGACCATTAGCCCCAACGACAAGGTTATGAAAAGTCAGGGAAAGCTCAACGATGGGATTAAACCCAGGAAAACTTCCATATCTTGGCCACATCTCTTCGACTAATATGCGACTGTGACCAGACCCGAAAACATGAACCATTTTTCCATCAAGAATTTGGCTGGAAAATAGGTCTGCGACCTTTTGTATGGTGTTCATTTGGTTCTTAACAGATTCAACCAGTCCCTGGGATTGATTCAAAAATGATTCTGCCGGTGATTGCATAGTTCAATCTTATACATTTAATACCGGCTCACATCCATCTGAATCATGGCTATATTTCGAAATATGAACATTTCACCAATTAGCTCTCAAAATCATAATTATGTATAGAACCTTAAAATAAAAACTAAATGGTTTGTTTATTTATTTTGCCGAAAAAAGCCCTGTTTTAACCTCTTTATTTTAAATTCAGAGCCAGCCTGATCAGCCAAAACTTTGATAACTATACAAAATGGCCCTAAGAGTAAATCAGGTCACTTAAAATACTTAGGTTGAAACCTCAAGGGATCATTTTCACAAACTCGTCACTGCTTGGCAAAATGCTAAGGATTTAAAAGAAGCGTTGGATATATAAGATTAGCCGCAAAATTATGGAATAAATACTTTTTACTTCAACCTACTCCTATTAGATAACTGTCTTTATGCGGGCAAATACGATGCCCGGTCCAAAAGCACATTGGCGTGCACTTCTTACCAAATCCAAATAGTAACAAATTGATAGTCGAATGAGAGAACCGTTCGCATGCATAACCAAGAGAATGGACTTAGACAAAGGGACTTTCTTTAAACTTATTAAAGGTTTCAGGATCTGGATGCACTTTTTATTTTAGTCGAAAATACAAATGCGTTAGGAGCTTTTTGTATTTGATAAAACAATCATGATATAATGTAAGAGGCACCATAAATTCACAAAAAGAAATGTAGGTTTCTTTACTGTTGATAAAAAAGCAGGTCCCTCGTTCACACCTGAAAACATGAATGGAAATCATCTGAAGTGTCATTTTCTCAAAAAACCAAAAATAGTGATTAAGCTATCCTCCATTAGAAAAATTTGATGGTTAATTTGTAATCAATCCAAGTCTGAACAATCTTGAAATCAGCTAATCAAGGTGACATTATGGTGGACTATAAATCCTTTGTCCTAAGCGGTGTTAACTACCAATTAAAAATTAGCCACTGATGAAATTCATATCCCTTATTTGTATTATTACACTTCTCTCCTCGGCATCCCTGCAATCAAAAGAAACGGAAAAAGTTAAACCCAATATTGTGCTAGTGTTCATTGATGATATGGGTTGGGGCGACTTTTCGTGTTTCGGAAACAAAGCTACCAAAACACCGCATATTGATGATCTGGCAAAAAACGGAATCAGATTCGAGCAATTCTATGTTAACTCCCCTATTTGCTCTCCATCAAGAACGGCCATTTCAACTGGTCAATACCCTCAACGATGGAAAATCACCTCATACTTATCAGGCCGCAGGCATAACAAAGAAAGGGGTATGGCCCAATGGTTAGACCCAAAAGCTCCAATGTTAGCTCGATCCCTAAAGGATGCTGGGTATGCAACAGGGCATTTTGGGAAATGGCACATGGGAGGACAAAGAGATGTTAATAATGCTCCGCCTATCACTGATTATGGTTTCAATAAGTCACTAACTAATTTTGAAGGTATGGGACCAAAGCTATTGCCATTGACCTTAAAACCGGGACAACGAAAGCCCGGAAAAATTTGGGCTAATGCTGAAATTTTAGGCGATGGATATAGATGGATGCAAAGATCAAAAATAACCGAAGGATTCGTTAATGAGGCCATACCCTTTATGGACAAAGCGCAATCGGAGAAGAAACCATTCTATATAAATTTATGGCCGGATGATGTCCATTCTCCTTTCTGGCCTCCGGTTAGTAAATGGGGAAACGGAAAGCGAGAACTTTATCTATCCGTTCTCAATGAGATGGACAAGCAATTAGGTAAACTTTTTGATTATATCAACAGTGATGTAGATTTGAGAAATAATACTATAATTTTGATATGCTCTGATAATGGACCCGAAAAGGGTGCCGGTGTCGCAGGACCGTTTAAAGGGTATAAAACACATCTTTATGAAGGCGGTATTCGGTCATCCCTAATAGCTTGGGGTCCCGGCATACTGAAAAAAATGAACTATGTTAATCGGACTTCAGTTTTTTCAGCTATTGACCTTGTCCCTAGTATTTTGAGCCTCGCTGGAGTGCCCAAGAATCATAATCATTCTTTCGATGGTGAATCTCTTCATGAAGTCTTGTTAGGCAAGTCAAACCAATCGAGATCGAAACCAATATTTTTTCGACGACCTCCAGATAGGGACTCATTCTATGGGGTCAAGAACTTACCAGATTTAGCCATGCGGTTTGGCAAATGGAAATTCTTATGCGAATACGACGGTTCTAACCCGGAACTCTATGACATGACTACGGATGTGGCAGAATCCACCAACGTTGCAAATGATCATGCAGAAATCGTGGAAAACTTCCAGGCTGAACTCGTCAAATGGCATCAATCTATGCCGCAGGACAATGGAGCTAAACTCGCTTCCAAGAAAAAATAGACAACGTTTTGAATATCGCCAGTATAATGAATCAGTAAATTTTTTCTACAGTACCGAAGGATTAATGGCGGAATATGCCGCACCGTAGGACCCTGCATCTGGCCCGAGACTTGCTTTCACAATTGGAACGGAATGATTGGCAGGCCTCCACTCAAATTTGTTAATCCAAGGCTGAAGTTCTGAGACTAGGGTCTCATTGGATCTAACAATCCCACCACCCAAAATAAAAACCTCGGGATCTATTATGTTGATTATAGAAACAACATTCGCCGCCAACGACGTCAGCATATTTTCCCAGATGAGCTGAGCAGCTGGATCACCTGACTTAAGCCCCACACTGAGACTATGAAAATCTGAAAACCTATTATATGACCTTTCATAGAGGGTTGCCTGTCCAACGGCATCTTCAATACTTCCCGGGGTATTACAAATATCCTGTTTCCCTCGATAGTCTATCGAAACATGACCAAGGTGTCCCGCTCTTCCTATCTGACCTTTTAGCAAACGACCATCGGAAAAGATAGCACCGCCAACGCCAGTTCCTATGGACATCATGACAGCATTTTTAGACCCCACCGCCGCACCTTTCCATATCTCTGCCAGGAGAGCGGCTTGGCCATCATTGACAACCTTGACGTCAATACCCAAATCAAAAAACCCAGACCATTGAAGCTTTTCAAGACCATGCAACCTGCCTGGCATGAACTCGATAAATTGATTATTTTTATCTGGTAAGCCGGGAGCGGCCAAACCTATTTTCTGCAAATAATAATTCTGATGCTTTTTTATGCCGTAAACCTCGTCGCGAATAGTCCGTGCAAATTCCGGTTCCGCTTCGGCATCTCCACAATCCATGGTTAACTTTTTCCATGATTTTAAGAGCTCCATAGATGGTAAAGAGAATAAAGAAAACTTAATTTCTGTTCCTCCAAGATCTATGCCTAAAACAACATCGGCCGGTTTCATTTTTTTCAAATCTGTAATTTCATTAAATACCAGGAATCTGCCCTTCACTAACCGACCAACCACCGTCGACCCCAATTACCTGACCTGTGATAAACCGAGCCTCATCGGACAAAAGCAGTTCAACAGTGCCATCAAGGTCACTCGGCACGCCAATTCGACCACCCTCTAAAGGTTGCTTAGAGGATATAAACTTTTGAATCTCTTGATTTTTTGATGCCCTTTCTGACATAGGAGTCTCAATAAGTGCCGGAGCGATAACATTTGCTCTGATATTTTCTGATGCATAATACGAAGCAATAGATTTAGTAAAGCCTATTACTGCCGATTTTGTTGCGGCGTAAGCATGCGTACTAAAAAATTTGGGACTTGGTGAAAACCCTAAAACGGAACCAGTATTTAAAATGACTCCACCAGAATTTTGTTTCAAGAATGTTTGAACCGCCGCTCTATTTGAATAGACGAAAGATTTGAGATTGAGGGAGAGAGTAAATTCTAAACCTTCGTCGGTTATTTCATGAAGAGGGCCATCACCTTGCCTTCTGCCACTTCCGCCTGCTACATGATAAAGGCCGTGAAGCTGTCTATTTTGGGCTTTCAACTGTTGTATACCGCAAGTAACCACAGATGAGTCGGACGCATCACCGCAAAATATTTCGGTATCTCCCCCAAGTTTTTCTTGTGCAGATCTTAGATTCTCCTCGTTTCGGCCAATAATTAGAACATGCGCCCCATTAGAAACGAGTCTTTGTGCCCCACTGAATCCAATACCAGTAGATCCTCCCACGATTATTATATTTTTTCCCTTGTAGCTAGCCATCGGAATGATCGTATTATTTCACAACTTTCCCGGGTTCTAAAGTCATTCAGTAGACAAACGTTAAAAGAAAAATCTGATAGATTGGAAAACCAACGCTGTTCCGATATGTTTATGGCATGGATGAGCATATGCAAAAAATCTTTGATGACGGTATCTTTGCATTCAGTCAAAATGATTATGAAGATGCGATTAGTAATTTTGAAAAGATTCTAGCTTCCGAGCCCAACCACTTTGATGCCCTCCAAAGCCTTGGAATGGCGTATTACAGGATGGAAAATTACCCAAAAGCCATAGAAATAGGACATTTGGCTGAAAAACAAAAACCCGACGAACAATCAGTTCATACCAACCTGTCTCTTTTCTACATGAAAAATGGAGAAAAATTAAAGGCAGAACACCATGGCCTACAAGCACGCATCGCAGCTTGGAAAAAACCAGACAGTGAAAAAAATACGGATACTTCAGATTCCTCTGAAGAACTAAAAATGGCAGAAACTAAACCAGAAAATATTGTCATTCCAAAAAAATTTCCAGATATGCCCTGGAAAAATGACGATTGAGACAATCGTGCTCACGGCTTGTGAGAAGGTTGGGAATAAGTTTGGCTCGCCTTGCTTGTGAGTCATCCAATTTTTGAGTAATTTATCGATTGAGAATGGGAAAACCAGAGTTCGCACATTTACATCTTCACACTGAATTTTCTTTGCTTGATGCCGCATGCAGATTGGGAAAATTAATGGATCGAGCATCAAATCTCGGTTTCGGCTCCATTGCGATGACCGACCATGGAAATATGCATGGGGCGATTGATTTTTATCAAGCTGCGAGAAGGAATGATTTAAAACCAATCATAGGATGCGAAGTTTATGTGGCTCCAGGAAGCCGGTTAGAAAAGAGAAGTTCTAAAGGGGGTAAAGCCGTTTATAACCACCTCGTCTTACTCGCCAAAAACAATACGGGGTATCAAAACTTAGTCAAACTCGTGACTTACGGATTTCTTGATGGTTATTACTACAAACCACGAATTGACAAAGAAATCCTTGCTGAACACTCCGAGGGTCTCATCGCTTTGTCCGGATGCTTAGCTAGTGAAATTCCGACCCACATAATTAGAGAAAACCCAGAAAAAGCCAAAGACACTATTGACTGGTTCAAACAAACTTTTGGACGAGAAAATTTCTACCTTGAACTTCAAAACCATGGGATTAGAGAACAGCAAATAGTCAACAAACACCTCATTCCTTGGGCCAAGGACTTTGGTCTCAAAACAGTTGCAACTAATGATGTTCATTATGTCGAGAAACAGCATTCCCAGGCACATGATGCTCTTATTTGTATTGGCTCTCAGAGCCTATTGTCTGATGAAAAGAGGATGCGCTATGTAGAAGATCAATTCTACCTTCGAAGCCCGGAGGAAATGCTGAATCTGTTTCAAGAAATTCCAGAGTCAGTATCAAACACTTTAGAGGTCGCGGAAAAATGCAACCTGACAATAGAACTCGATAAACTTCATTACCCGGTCTATGAACCGCCTTCCGGCAAGACAAGAGAGTTTTATTTAAGAGAACTGTTAGCTGATGGTCTCGAAAAGAGATACAAACTCAAAGCACATGCAACATCTGAGTGGTTTGAATATACTGGTATCGAAGATGCCAAAATCTTACCCAAGTTTGAACTTCCCGAAGAAGCAGATGAAAGTCAGCCATTCAATGACCTCCATCATTCCGCGACCCAAAAAGCACTTAAAATCCTGGATGACAGACTTAAAAAAGAGCTGGGTATTATAGAGGAAATGGGGTTCGTCAGTTACTTCCTAATCGTCGGTGATTTCGTCCAGTATGGAAGAAAAAATGGTATTTCTTGCGTCGCAAGAGGCTCCGCTGCGGGTTCCCTTGTAACCTATTTGCTAGAAATTTCCAATGTCGACCCAATTCACTATAACTTACTTTTTGAAAGATTTTTAAACCCTGAAAGAGTCAATCCTCCGGACATCGATATTGATTTTGCTGATGACAGAAGACAGGACGTCATAGAATACACCCGACAAAAATATGGCGAAGACTCAGTGGCCCAAATAATTACTTTTGGAACCATGGGGGCAAAGTCAGTCATAAGGGATGTTGGCCGAGTTATGGGCCTAGGTTATCAAGACGTTGATAGGCTTGCCAAAATGGTGCCAAATGAATTAAAGATGTCCCTCGACAAGGCCCTCGACCAGTCTCCGGATTTAAAATCAGCCTACGATAATGAGCAAGCAACGAGAGAGCTCATAGATACAGCTAAAGTACTAGAAGATTGCACCAGAAACACATCCGTCCACGCAGCTGCTGTAGTTATTGGGGACCAGCCATTGGTCAATGTTCTCCCGCTTAAGAAAGATGAGGATGGAACTATCGTAACTCAGTATCCCATGAATCCCGTGGGAGACTTGGGGCTTTTAAAAATGGATTTCTTAGGACTCAAAACCCTCACGGTTATAAGAAATTCATGCGAGATGATCCAAAAGGTTAGAGGCAAAACCATCGATGTCGAGGAGCTTCACCTTGATGACAAACCAGCATACGACCTTCTCAACAAAGGAAATACCGTTGGTGTATTTCAATTGGAATCGAGCGGAATGCGTGATCTTTGTCGAAAATTCAAAATTAATTCCATAGAACATATCACGGCTTTAATTTCACTTTATCGTCCTGGCCCTATGGATTTGATCCCAGACTTCATCAAACGAAGGCATGGAGATATTGAAGTCACGTATCCTCACGAAAAACTGAGACCTGTTTGTGAAGAAACATACGGCATCATGATCTATCAGGAACAGGTCATGCAGGCAGTTCAGGTCCTTGCTGGTTATTCACTCGGCGGTGCAGATCTTCTTCGTAGAGCGATGGGGAAGAAAAAAGTCGAGGAAATGAAAAAGCACCGAGCGAAATTCGTTAAAGGGTGCAAAGAATTAAATAGTATACCCGAGAAGACTGCCAACGAAATATTTGACCTCCTTGAGAAATTTGCTGGATATGGATTTAATAAATCTCACGCAGCTGCCTATGCTTATGTGGCCTACCAAACCGCTTATCTCAAAGCCAACTTTCCTGTAGAATTTCTATCGGCAATGATGACGAACGATATGAATGATACGAGCAAATTGACCATCCTCATAAATGAGGCGAAGCTTTACGATATCGAAGTCCTGCCACCAGATGTGAACGAAAGCCAAATGCATTTTGCGCCAGCACGAAACGGTTCAGTTATTCGATTTGGGTTGGCAGCAATCAAGGGACTCGGAGAAGGCCCTGTGCAAGCCATTCTTGAAGCCCGGAAAACAAATGGAAATTTCTCGGGAATCTTTGAATTGTGTGAATCTGTGGATGGTCGTGCAATGAATAGAAAAGTCCTGGAATCTCTCATTAAATCAGGATCATGCGATTGTTTTGGGGAAACCAGAGCCACAATGCATTCCTTAATTGATTTGTCCCTTGGGAGAGCATCAGCTATTCACCAAGACGAGGCGAGAGGACAAGGATCCTTATTCGATATGTTGGACGAACCAGACGAAGTCAACTTGCCCCATTACGAAACCTTACCCGAATGGCCTACAAAATTAATGCTCCAAGAGGAGAAGGAGCTTATGGGGTTTTATGTTAGTGGCCATCCATTTGATAACTTCGAGGAAACAGCAGAACAATTCAGAATCCATTCAATAAAAGACATCAGCGTAATGGAGCCAAAATCAATGACACGCACGTGTGGGATGATTTCGAGTGTCATGAAGGGAATCTCAAAAAAATCAGGAAAACCGTACGCCATGATTCATATGGAGGATAAAGAAGAGTCTTGCTCCATTTTATTAGTTAATGAAAATTATGAAAAATTTATCTCATTAGCTGTAGAGGGGGACGTCATTTTTGTTGAAGGAGAAGTCAATAACGAAGACGACAAACCTAAAATTTTTCCCACTAACTTAATAGCCCATGCTCAAGCCAATCAAAAATGGTCAAAAGGCATTGTTGTACGGATCAGATGTTCTTCTTTAACTTCAGAGAACCTAGAGGAAATAAAAACGACATCATTAGCTCACAGAGGTCATTGTGAGCTGATTATCATGATTCAAAATCCAGATGGATCATCGGTTTATATTGAAACACACGACAAATTCAAAGTCTCCTCTGACCCCGAATTCCAGGAATCTATTAATGCATTGCTGGGTTATCAGGCCTGCTACGTCAAGGCTGACAAATCATTGCCTGTGCAGGAAAAAAGAAGATGGGAATCCAAAAATAAAGAATCCAAATCACACGTTAATGCTGCATGACTCGGGTTTTTATTGCTAAAAACTGACTGTTTGTTGGATTTTTATTAAAACAAGTAAAGATCAAGAACTTGCGCCGCTACTTACGATGTCTAAAAAACAAAACCGAAAGGGATCAGTGAAAGGAAAGAGTCAAACTTCCAAAAACCAAAAGTCAAACCAGAATACGTTTATGACTTTTGGTGCTTTACTGGCATTAATTTTTGTCGGATTGGTCATATCCTCACAACTTGATAACGAGAAAAAAACAGGGACGGAACTCAGCAACAATGAGACAAACAATGGAAGTATTCAGTCCAGTGGTCAAGATTCCTCAAATTCACTTGCGCAAGAAACCATTTCCGATTCGGCCGATGGCCCAGTCGAATACTCCGAAGAAATGGTGCCAGATATGATCAACGAAGGATCAAAACTGATTAAACAAGGAAAAATACCAGAAGCATTGGAAATTCTCGAAGCAGCAGTAAATTTTGAAACAGATTGGGAAGATGCTTATTACTACTTTGCAAGAGCGCTTCAAGAATCAGGAGATAAGAACAAAGCTGTATCTATGTATAAAAAGGCCGTGGAATTGTGGCCAGAATACTCCGAAGCCCTGAATAATCTGGGCAACTTGCTTGTAAATTTGAAGAGATACGATGAAGCCATTCCTTACTTCCAAAAAGCCATAGAATCATATCCGGAAAAGTATCCATTGGGATATACCAATATGGGTAAGGCATACGCTTTGAAAGGAGAAATCGATAAAGCAGTCGCACAATTTACAAAAGCTCTGCAATTGGAGCCAAGCAACTACAACGCACGAATCAACCTAGGAACAGCTCTGATGCAGCAAAACAGAGTGCAAGAGGCCGCAGCAGAATTTCAGTATATTTTGAAAATGAGACCAAATGATCCTATCGCTCTAGACCGCCTCAGTCGAATCTCACAGAAAAGTCTTAGATAATTTTACATTTTTTACTCTGCCGATGATTTTTGACTCAACCCACTCAACCTTTCAGGTTTTGTCATTACCGCAAAAGATGGTTTTTTTAAGATCATAAAATACAAGGCAGTGGTGATCATAGCCCCCATTGCAAAGCCTGCCATGATGTCCGTTGGATAATGCACGCCTAAATATAGTCTTCCCAAGTCAATCCATATTATTCCCAATCCGGTTGCAACCCAAAGCGGTATTTTCCATTGTGGTTGCTTCCTACTCCAGTAAATTGCAAGAAGAGGAAGGAAAAGAGAGGCAGCTACGGCGTGCCCACTTGGCATAGAGCCTGGATCAATATGAATAATGTGTTCCCATAAGTCGGGTCGCTCACGCCCAAAAAGTTTTTTAAGACCCTTGATAAAAATTAAAATTGAAACTCCAGTGATTGGCCAGAAAATAGCCCAAGCTCGCTCACGATTTGCTAAATGTCTCCAAACCCCAATGATAATAAAAATGGCAATCCTTTCCCCACGCCCTACCCAATTTGAGAATTTGAAAAATTCATCCCAAAAAGGGTGATGCCAATGCTGAATGCTTTCAAGTATTTTAACCTCCCATTCCATCTACCACACATTGGGAAGGAATCATTTATTTAGGTCAATACCATTCTTTAAAGCCAACCCGGCTTAGGACGTTTTTATTTGGTCCTATTCAGTAATAATTAATTCATATTTAAATTCTTGAATGTATTTCCATACAATGGAATCCATGAACTCGTACGCTTTCCTATCCCCTGAATTACATGCTGCGACAATAGCAAAATCTATTTTCGGTGCTATCCACATCACTGAATAGAACATGGTATTTGAACCAGTATGCATAAATACATTACCCTTTCCCCAATCCCTGTTTACTATAAAAAAGCCCTTCGCATAGTTGTGGTTTGGGAGATCAGCTTTTAATAAAAATTTAATTTCGTTCGAGGTGAGATTAATTCCCTCGTGCCCGGAGAGAAAAAGCCTCGCGAACTTAGCGAAATCTTTAATCGAGCAGTGAACTCTCCCTGCTGGTGTTATCGCAACTGGATTATCTCCCATCGGGTGAGGGTCAACAGAAAGAAGTTGTGAATTCTTTTCCAAATGTCCATAGGGGTGATCAATTTTCCCTCGAGTCGCTGGGGGTCCAAACCCAGCAGAATGCATTTCTAAAGGCTTAAATAATTTCTCGACAATCAATTCTTCAAAGGCAATACCTGCCGATTTCTCCATCATATGACCTGCAATTGCAAATCCTGCATTAGAATACTCATAGGAAGTCCCGGGCTTAAAACAAGGCTGCATTTTCAAAATACCGACAGCAAGATTTCTGCGTTGTCTTATCGGGTCGGGCTCCATGCTCCATAACTTTGACCACAAACTGGCAGGAACTTTTTTGGGACAACCAGCTGTATTCCCTAATAAATTTAGTAGCGTTGCATTGTGATACCCTGAATGAATATCAATGTCTTCAAAAACATCCACAACTTTGGTATCCCACTTAAGAAGTCCTTCCTTGACTAATATAGCTCCAAGGACAGCTGTCATTGATTTAGTACATGAACCAAGGTGAAATTTATCGTCTAACTCTACCTTCTCGGTATTACCAATCTTACGCATTCCCGCTGCACCAATAGAAGAAATACCGCCTGGATTTATGGTGGCAATAGAAATGGCAGGACAAATGTTCTCCTTGCCACTCAATAGCAAAGATAGTTCCTCGGAAATGGTCTCAAAAGGTTCCTCTAATCCAGCACCGGATAATGGGAAGAAAAAGAGACAGTGGACAATTGAGAGAAAAGCCAGCCTGATACTTAAAGGAAATCTCAGGCTAAACGCATTTCTTATCATCTAAATTAAAAATATAAGTGCACTAATCCAGAGGCTTAGGCTGGGCTTTATACCAATCCTCATAACTAACTTTTTTCGTTTTGTGGATATGAAGAAAAACGCCTTTCTTATTGCCGACAACAACATCAAACAATCCATCACCATTGATGTCTTTAACCTCCACCTGAGTTCCAACTCCTGAGTCGTCATCAATAAGATGGGGCACAAAATCGACACCTTCGTTTGTGCGGTCCACCTTAAACCAATAGAGCACAGCTGGAGCATTGGGCTCAGGATCTCCACCAGGGCCGTGAGCCCAGAACCTTTTCCCAGTAATAAGGTCTTTTATTCCATCGCCATCCATATCTGCAATGGCCATAGCATGGGGCTGCGAAAAATGAACTCCGTATTTATTTTCTGTCGCCAATTTGTTGACAAAAATGTGTTCCTTGAATGTTATTTTTCCATTCTTCATTACATTTTCGTAGTAACATAGGCCGTAACCATGGGCTGCAAGGCACGTGAGAACATCATTATCGCCATCTCCGTCAACATCGTATGCATACATATGAGAGCTGCCGCCCGGCGCAAAATTAAATTGATGCATTTTCCACGGCCCATTGTCTAATTCATCAGGCTGCTCCCACCAGCCTTCACGAGCGAGAAGATCCTTCTTGCCATCTCCATCAACATCGCCAACCCCTAGTCCATGAGTAAATCTTTGCCAATTCCCCTTCTCACTCAGGTTATGCCATATCCATGGGGCCTCGGGATTATCATCATTTCGAGTTGCATATCCAAAATATCCCTTAGAGTTACAGACGAGCTCTCTTGTTTCGTCACCGACAATATCAACCAGTTGTGGTGATTCATTGTCAGTGACTTCTATGACCACATGCCGGTCCCACAGCTTTTCTTCACCTCGTGGATTCTCATACCAGTATGTAGCTTTGCCAGGAAAACCGATAACCATCACATCTGCCCAACCGTCATCATTACAGTCTTCAGTGAAACAAATGAAATTGTCAGCATACTCATTTCGATTACCTAATCCTCCAGCAAAACCTCTTATGAGCTCAGTAGAGGTTTTAGACCATTTGATGGTCGAGGATTTTGAATCAGAGTAGATTTTATGCCTTTTGGTATACTCGGGCCCCTCATACCAATACGGGCCGCTGACAACGTCCATGGCACCGTCGTTATTTATATCACCAACATCTGCGCCTTCAGCCCAAAATTCTTTGTTCAGGGTAATTTTTTCAAAATAATGAAGAAGTTTTTCTTCCCCCAAAACAGGGAATAATGAAAATAAATATACAAAAAATATGTAGCGGAACATCCTGATATCATCTCACCTTGGACTTAACGGTCAAGACGATATCCTCACGTAGGAGATAAATGAATTTCGAGTTTATTACTCAATCCAATTATTTTGTTGGATCCAAAATTTTAAATCGCGAGCCCACGGGTGCGGGTTATCGAATGGAGGCTTATCCTGCAAACCTATTCCATGCCTCCCTTTTTGATAGACGTGAATATCAAACGGAACGCCGGCGCTTGTCAGTGCCGAAGCAAATAAGAATGCATTATTTACATGAACTGCTTTGTCTTCTGCTGTATGCCAAATAAAACAGGGAGGGGTTTGGGGGGTGACGTGCCTTTCATTTGAAAGTTCCCAAACCAAATTATGGGATGGATTTCTTCCTAGTAAATTATTTTTTGAGCCTTGGTGGGTCCATACCCCCATGGTTATTACCGGATAACATAAAACACCAAAATCTGGTCGAGATGAAAAGCGCTCAACCGGATCACTTGAACTTCCATCCCCTTCATCAAAGTGAGTTAAGATTGTACTGGCCAAATGCCCGCCGGCAGAGGAACCAATTACCCCGATTTTGTGATTATCTATTCCCCATTCTTTGCTTCTGGCTCGAACCAACCGGATGGCCCTCGCTGCATCACCAAGCATAATTGGATGCCGGTAGCCCTTGCTGCCCAGTCGATACTTTAACACGAAAGCTTGGATTCCAATTTTATTAAACCATAAAGCATAGTCTTTGCCCTCATGGCTAGCCAATCCTCCATAACCGCCACCAGGAAAGATCACGATAGCCGTGTTGTTTTTATCCCGTCTCTCGGGAGGTAATGTATATAGAGTAAGTGTAGGAATATCATGATCGGCATTTCCTAAGGCTCCGGGCACATCCCCGCTCCATAATCTTATTTGTTTCGGACTTCCCGTGTTGTCTTGCCCCATGGCCAATCCCACAACCTGTATAAATAATAATATTAAAAATGATGCGAAACATCCTTTTTTCCGCATAGCAGTCCCCTTGAAAAAATCGTCAATATAAAGCTTTTGTGACATACGATAAGTCTATGAGTCATTTCGTATCTCGTCCAGAATCTCATCAATTTTATTTACTTTACCTGTAATGGAACGACGGACCTCATCTTTCTCAGCAATTTGAAGAGCTTTGGTATACGCCTGTTTTGCTTTTTGATACTTATTAATGTGCAGATACATGTCGCCCAAATGCTCATACATAACCGGGTCTGGTTCGTCGACGAACTCAATGGCTTTCAATTGATACCTCAAGGCCTTGTTCAATTTATCCAATTTAAAATAAACCCAACCTAAGCTATCGAGATAGGCTGCATTAGAAGGATCTAACGCGACGGCTTGCTCAATGAGTTCTTGGGCTTCAAATAATTTAATTTCATTTTCGGCCCAAGTATACCCAAGATAATTCATTGCTTCCGCAAAATCTGGCCGAAGTTCTATAGCTTTCCGAAAATAGACCTCGCATCTATCAAGCTTCTTGACTCGCTCATATGCTATTCCCAATTGAAAATAAAAAAATGGAGTTAATCTCGCAGGCTCCGACTTTTCAGCAACTGACAAAGCCTTCTCATACGCGCTAAGTGCCTTTTCAAAATTCTCCTCGCGATAATCCAATAGTCCTTCGTAGTAATAAAGTTGAAAAGACGGCTCAAATTTTTCTTTGATCATAGAAATGAGATTCCGAGCCCGCTCATTTTGTTGGGCGTTAAAATAAGCCGTTAGGAGGTCAAAATAAGATGGTTGAAATTTTGGGGCTTTTTTGACCGATTCTTCAAAATATTTAGCTGCTTTCTCAAAATCCTGGCTCTCTTGCTCCACATATCCAGCAACCCGATATCCAAACGGATTTAATGGCTCCTGCTCCATTATCTCCCCAGCCAATTGTTTCGCTTTATCCAAAATCCCGCTCTGTAAATAAAGAAGCGCGAGTCGGGTTTTTACCTGAGGAGGAAGATCCGCCAAATCAATTATTTCCTCATACAGGGATATGGCTCTCTTAATACGGCCATTTTCTTCGAATAACTGGGCAAGCTTTGCCTTGTTTTGGGTGGAACTCACTTCACTGCCTCTCAATAAATCTAAAACCTGAGAAAGCCAATTGGTGATCTGGGAGCGCTCTCCTTGACCTGATTTTTTATACGAGTGGAGCATCTCCGCCAGTTGTAAATCGGCTATTGGATTTCGAGATTCCTTAGTTAACACATTCTCCATGAGCTCGGCAATTTCTCCCATTTGGCCAGTTTGAAAATATATCGCCAATACGCTTCTCAAAGCAGATATGGAGTCCGGGTTCTTCTCCAGAATGGACAGATTTAATTCTAAAGCCTCCTCAAGTTTTTGCCCGGCAATGTAGCTCATTCCGAGAAGTGACTGAATCGAACCCTTATCTGGAAAAGCTTCAAGGGCTCTTTCGAGTATGTCTATGGCTTTCTCATGCTGCTTTAAAGAAAGTAAATAAGGTATGACTTGTTCGACCAACACCAAATTTGTCGGATCCAGATTTGCGGAATTAGAAAATGCCTCCATCGCTTCTCGCGCCTTCCCATCCATTTGAAATGCCAGACCAGTTGCAAACCAAGCTGCTGCTTCGGCCTGCTTCTCTTCAGCTTGGCTTAACTGCCCCTCTTTCGGGCTAACCTCGTTAAATTCATCCCCGATAACAACGAAGCCACCCAAGACAATAAAAATACATGTGAGTTCCCTCACCATTCTTTTCATCCATAAACTATAATCCATTACTAAACATTTCCAAATAAGTAATATAACAGTTATGTGTCTGGCATAT
>CBFHOE010000012.1:0-2391 GCA_965657355.1 Limisphaerales bacterium
AGAGAGGACGGTCAATTGACGGAAACTCTCACGCGCCCAAAACCAGGTATACCTTCTGATCACAAAGAATATGTGAGGCAGATGCTTGATCTTATCGCTCTTGCTTTTTGGTCAGGTAGCACTCGGATATCTTCGTTCATGTTGGATCATGGGCAGAGCAATAGGTATTTTAATTTTGTTCCTGGAGTAAAAGGGACTTGGCATGCTCTTTCTCATTGGAAAGATGCGAGCGGAAACACTGAGGACGACGACGGTATTACCTCCTGGGATAGTGTGGACTCTAAAAAAGACATGTATAATGCCGTCACTCGTTGGCATCACGAACAAGTCGCTTATTTCCTTGGAAAATTGAAGTCGTTGAAAGACCCAGATGGATCTCCTGTCCTAGACAGGACAATGGTTGTCTATGGATCCAGTCTTGCCGACGGAAACGAACATGGAGAGAGGGATCTCCCCACCATCCTTGCGGGTGGTTCGAATGGGCTTTTGACCCCAGGCCGTTATCTTGCCTTTGACAAAGATACATCTATGTCAAAGTTGCACCTATCTCTCATGCACAAAATGGGCTCGACAGCAGAGAAGTTTGCTGAAACTAATGCCACTCTCACTGAAATATAGATTTGACTTTTCCGACTGTGAGCATATCCGTTCATGATGAAATAATGAGATATCTAATTTTTATCTACCCTTTGGCGCAGATTAAGTTGCAAAAGTAAAAAATTGGTTAAAAAGCCATTTCAAAGCTTGGCTCTTTCTCTAACTACTCAGTGACTAGTCCAATAATTTTGAAATAGCAATCGCGAATTTTATTACTTTTAAACTGCCCTCAGAAACCGTCAAATTATTGTGTGCATATAAATTCTTCCCTCACGGCGTGTCTCACTTTGGAGGATGTTCACGATAATCCCACGACTGACTACAGATTAGTCTCCCGAAAGAAGAGAAAACTAGTTATAAATCTTTTGGATTTATAAAGCTTGATTGGTCTTTGGTTTCTTTCCTGATTCTTTGCACTTCTTCAGGGTAAATCGGTGTGGCTTGATTACCAAAGTCGTTTCTAACATAGGTTAAGACAGACGCGATCTCTTCATCTGATAAACCTTTAAAAGGAGTCATTGGAACCTGGCCAGGGTATTTTTTTCCTTTCACTACAATTGGTCCAAGTAATCCGTGAAGGGTCAGTTTGATGAGTTTATCTTTATCTCCTAATACCCATTTGGTTTGCGTCAAAGGTGGGAATTGGGCCGCGGGGAGTCCATTTCCGTCTTCCTGATGACAGGTGGCACAGTGACCTTCTCGGTTATAGACCTCTAGACCTTTTACGAATAATGCTTTTTCACGCCCCACAAGATTTGTTTTTATCTCTTTCTTTTTCTCTGCCTCCAAGACTCTTCCCTCGAGGTTGGCTAGTGCTGTTTGGAACGTCGGTTGGATCCATTCATCTATGGATCTATCAGCTGCTTTTTGCACAATAGGGAGAGCGATTTTTGGGTTTAGCCAGGAAGCTGCAGCAATAGCTTCCAACCGCACGCGCCCATGCTTGTCTTGGATGGCTTGGTCCAAAAGTTCACTATGATCGCTTACTGAATGGTAATTATATCGAAGGGTTCTTACTGCTGCAGCCCGAACTTTATAGCTCTTTGCTTGGAGTAGCTTGCGAAGTAACGTTTCATCGATTTGATTTAAACCCCACGTTACCCACAAAGCTTCGAGCATATGGTGTTCGGATTTTTCGTCGGTCGTGTTTAAATCCTGAATCCAGATTTCAAGTTTTTGAAGAACTTGCTTTGCGTCCCGGGACCTGAGTTCTCGTCTCGTTCTGTAGCGCGTCCTATCTTCGGGTAATTTTAAATTATCCAAAAGGGTTTTTATAGGCGCTCCGGCTATCTTGGCTGGCTTCACCAGTGGGCGACTCGGATAAGTAATCCGGAAAACTCTTCCATGAACATGGTCTCTCAATGGGTCCCTTGCACTATGTTGCATATGCCCCACTAAAACATTGTGCCAGTCGACAATGTAAAGAGAGCCATCGGGAGCGAATTCTAAATCAACTGGTCTGTAGTTGCCATCGGATGAGGTGACTAGATCATGTCTATGCTTACTGACGTATCCAGTTCCTTCATCCTTCATTGAGTGCTGTTTAGTGCCTAAAAATCCAATAGTATTATTTAGAAGAATGTCTCCTTGGACTTCCTCTGGAAAATGCCGACTTGATACAAACTCCAGCCCGGAAGTCGGTCTAACGCGGTGACTTTTTTCTACTAAGCTTTTGGATTTGAGGGAGAATTCACCATATTTTACTGAAGAGGTCATAGGGACCATCCAACTCATGTTTGGATCAGATGTATCCAGGAAAAAGATTTGTCCCCAAGCATCAACTGCAGTACCCCA
>CBFHOE010000012.1:2490-13579 GCA_965657355.1 Limisphaerales bacterium
GGGATTTGGAATCGAAATTCTTGTTGATCTTTCTAAATGCTTTCTTTGAGGTGAGTAGCGAAAAAATCCTCCATTAGAGCTACGAACAGGACCATATGCTGTTTCCACATTGCTGTGGAGAAATGTTCCTTCGCCCATGTAAATGGCTCCTGAGGGATCTGCACAGAAAGCACTAATAACGTGGTGGGTGTCGTGGTCATCAAATCCACTTAAGACCACTTCGCGTAAATCCGCTTTATCATCCCCGTCGTTATCTTTGAGCAATACCAAATCGGAGCCTTGAGCGACGAATACCCCTTCTGGAGCAAATTCAAAGCCGGTCGGTAAGTGAAGGTTTTCAGCAAAAACTATCTCCTTATCGGCTTTGCCGTCATTATCCACATCTTCTAATATTATGAGTTTATCATTTGGTTTAGGGTCACCCGGTTGATAGTGAGGGTAACTAGGCATCGTGGAAACCCAAAGCCTACCTTTATTGTCGAAAGCCATTTGAACCGGATTAGCTAAGTTAGGAAATTCTTTTTCGGAAGCGAAAAGTTCTATCTTATATCCTGGGGCAGTTTTAAAGGTAGCAACCGCATCTTTTCCATACTTATATTCCAGTGATCCATTTTTGCCACTGGGTCTGTAATTAGTTTTTGTTTCTGGCAGCACATGGGTATTGGTATCTGCATAGGCCAAATTAAATTCGCTTCCCCGAACTGCTGCCCAGATGGCTTGGTCCCTATTGGTGGTCATTTGATCCAGTTTGATCAACTCATCTGGATAATTTTGAGGCCCGAATGGTCTGTGCCGTCTCCCAAAAACATGAACACCATTGGGGATCTTGTAATAATTGTGCCACAGCCAGTTCTTTTCCCTGACCGCGCTTAAGATATTTGCTTTATGAGGGTTTTTAGCTATTTTAGGGCCAAATAATTTCTGTGCGAGAGATCGAGAAAAAAGCTTATAACCGCGCTCGTTGAGTAATGCCCCATCGCGGGTAAGTGGTGTATCTGCCTCTTGAAACCACCTTTGACTAACTAAAAACATATCTACAAATGGAACGTCCTCCTCATTTGCAACTTCTCGTATCGCTGCGGTATAAAGAGCTAAATTTCCATTCTCTTTTTGGCCGTCAGGTGTTCCAGCATTAGCTGAGATGTCTTCAAAAGCAATGGGAGAAACAAGTATGAGCTCTGGCGAGGAATGGCCGTTATATTTCGAAGAGAGTGTATGTTTGATAAATGCTTTTAGTTCTCCTCTGAAGTTGTCTAGTCCATCAAGACCGCGAAAAGATTCATTAAATCCAAAAAAGGCGATTATTTTATCAGGCTTAATTTGCTCGAGCCACTCGTCGGGTGATGGATAGTCTCCAACCCCGACATGTCCTGACCCCCACCTATCTTTCGCTTTTGATAAAGGCGAATAAAACTTTTCAGCACCGGAAAATGCCCAGGGCGACGGCCTTCCTGAATGGGGACGGAATCCGGGAGTATTTCCCTCATCGCACATGTTACGTATGACAAGATTATGATTTGGGTATCTCTCATGAATATCTGATTCGAAAAACCCAAATTCCATCATTCTTGACCCCAGCCCATTACCAAGCAGGACTACCCTATCGTTTTTCTCGAGCTTCATTGGACCCGCTTTAGATAGGGGTAAATTCAAAAATGCTATAAAGCTAAAGATGAAGAATGTCACTCTAGATTGGATCAAATGCATATTTATTTTTATCAGTAAAGAACTGCAATGGTCCATTTGAAAACCTGCTTTTCAATGAATAAATTCATTATTGCCTAGTGGGCGACAATAATGGTGTCAGTGAATTGCCGTATCCGGTAAGTTCCACATAGGCCTTACCAATTTTTTTGCCCTCACCATTCAGAACTTCGCATGCTCCTTCCCAGTATTGTACGTCTGAAATCCGCGATTCCATTTCTTGAAAATCCAACAAGGGTTTCAATATCATTTTCTCGGGCACTCCAGTCAATTTTTCATTTTCGCTTTTTGGTGGAAGAAACTGAATAACTGATTCTACTGGATATTTCGAATTCGTGCTCTCACTTTTCCAGTGACGTATGGTCTGCCAGGTAAATGTTTTAGATGAAAATTGTTTCACAGACTCCAAGCTCGAACTTATGAGATTGAAAAAAGAGTAGGGATCTTTGGATCCATCTTTTTTCCTCATCATATAAACCATTATGGATTTTCCAGAATCGAGATGTATCGAAGCCCAATTCCATCCAATTTGGTCGTCATCCAATTGCGAGGAACTTATTTCATGGTCCATCCATGTTTCGCCCGAAATCTCGTATTCATTCTCTCCCAGCTCAAGTTTCCCCTTTGTAAATAGCTTGGGAAACGTGATGTATAAACTTCTGGCTGACGGGTGAGCTCCTTTCACACTCACTCCATTTTCACCAAATATGACCGGTGGCTTTTCGCTGGTAAGATCAAAACTGAGCTTTATCTCGCTTCCAATTGTTGAATTCAATTGGGCGGAGAAATAACCCATTTTGGGGTCTTGTCGTAAGGTCCAGTTCCCATTTCTGCAATGGAGATAATCGGTCCTAGAATAAGCATCCCACCCGTCGCGGTTCATTTTCTCCTCGTGATAAAACTTTTTTCCATCGATGTCCGACAATGCCATGTGTGCCATGAAAAATTGCCCGTTATTCAAAAAGTTGTTTCCTGGACCGGTTTTTGCTTGGGCAACTCTAAAAAAAGTTGCTTGATAACCAAAGTGAGATTTTTTGTCAGATGATGTGTTCTTTCCGCTTAAATGCCCCGTTAGATACCACCATTCTATTCTGTAGTCAGGGTGCGCTCCATGGTCTTTTGGGAATGCGAATGGATAGTTTTCCACCGGGATCGAAAAATCATCGCCAAAACCACTTGTGACAAAGTTAATAGAAAATAATACCAATAGAATAAGGCTATTAGATCCGCTATAAATCCTGCTTTTCATTATATCTCTCTGACTGAAGTTTTTAAATTTTTTGTGGTTAATTTTGATACGATATAAGTGACGCCAACCCCGGAAAAAAGAAGGAGCACAAACAGGAATCCGATTTGTAAATTTGGCACGTAATAATCAAGTGTCCATCCAAAGCTTTGTTTGTTAATGACAAAAACAAGCAGCCATCCGAGCAACAATGACAAAGCAATCCCTCCAATTGCTCCAATAAAGGTTATGATGAATCCCTCTGCTATTATAATTTTACTTGTCATGCCCTTTGAAATTCCCAGCTCTTTCCATGTCTTAAGGGTGAGGGACCGATTCACCCACAAACTCGTTAAAGAAAGGGCTAATCCGGTAATGGCAACCACCACGCCAATTATTTGCAGGGCATAGGTTACTGAGAACGTTTGTTTGAAGATCTTTAAGGCTTCATACCTTATCTCACGGTTAGAGCGAATCACTAGGTTTGGGTGATTCGATTTTAATGATGCTACAAAATCATCTAAATTCTCTCCCTGGTTTAGTGAAAGCGCCATATTGATAATATTTTCATCCCCAAAAGAATCTATGTAAACATCTTGTGGTATTGTGACTGAACCAAACTCTGATCCATAATCTGCGTAGATTCCGGCAACAAAGAATTCTATTTTTTTTCGTGGTGTTGGGATTGTAACTATGTCTCCCATTTTTAGCTCTTGATGATAAGCCAAAGTTTCCGTAATCAGGCATGGTAAAGTCTGATCACTCACCTCCTCGCCACCGCTTGCAAGGTCAAACTTTCTTTTATTTTCAGATGAAGGTTCTTTTATCCAGATAGTAGAAGCATCAGAATTAAATAGGCTTCTATGAGTCCCGGTGATAAATACCTTGTCGTTGTTCAATAGAACTTTATCAAAATAGCCTAATTCAAAATTCTTAACCTCCTCTCTTTCTGTGATAGTTTTCCAAGTTGTTTTAGAAATTCTATTTTCAGAAGAGGCATTACTTATTCCCGGAGATGCAATGAAGACATCTGCTTTGAGTAATGTGTTCATCCATTGTAGGATTGTAGATTCAAAACTTGCGATAAGAATGGCCATAGCCGCTGCCATTCCAGCTGAGGCAACAAGGCCAGCTACGGCCCAAAAATGGTGGAATGTTGGGCGCCTAAGATGGCTCAAAGCCAATTTAATGGAGAGTGAATTTGAACTTTTAAATAATGGGCTCTGAGCAACGAACGATAGAAAGAGAACTGTTATCAAACCAAATGCGACAATCCATATTAACGCAGTTATATACCCCCACACCGGGATTGGGCGGAACCCTATTAGGTTGATTGGTGAAAGGGTAGCAGCATAAATTCCGACTATAAGTAAAGTCAATCCTATCATCAGGAACGATTTGCCCGGCAGCAGACTTGTTAGTTGTGATTTTCCTAATGCATGCGCCGGAGGAGTTTTGGAAATGTGCCTTGACGGTAGCCATCCGGCGATCAAGCTTACCGATACACCCAACACAAAGGCTATTAAAGCCTCTGTCCAATCCCAGGATGCGGCCTCTACAGAGTTTGAGTAGTATAGTGAATTAACTGTTTTGCTGATACCTCCGACGATGGATTGGGCCCCAAGATAACCAAAAATAAGCCCTGATATGCTCCCGAGAATACCCAATACGACGGCTTCGATGATCCAAATGGTTTGGATCAAATGCGTTGAGAAACCCAAGGATTTTAAAGTGGCTATCTCGCTTCTTCTGAGTGAGACACTCGCTTCCAAAGATTGAAAGATCAGATAACCACCGACTATGAGGCCTAAAAGAGAAAGGATACTCAAATTCATCCGGAATCCGGCCGTCATTGAGCTGGCCGATTTTTGCTTATCCGATTGATTCATCAAAATCCAGTTATCTCCTTCTTCAGGCGATAAGGCATCGACAATTTTTTTAATTGTTTTGTTGTAGATGTCTTGATTAACCGATTTTGGTATTTGTACCTCTACTCTATTTATCTGATCATCCAAACCAAGAAACGCCTGGAGATCTGGTAGGTCAGTTAGTATTAGATTTTTGGGGGGAGATGGCAGATATTCGTTGGCCGGTAAAATACCTCTGATCCTGAGTAAAGCATCCTTGTCATTAATGATAACCTCTGCGTAATCATTTCTATTCCAATTCTTCTCTAGCGAGAGCGCCTCAGGGATGAAAACTTCTAAGTCTGGGGTCGAGTTTTCCTTAATTTTATTGCCGATGGTTGCACCTTCTTGCCCAAAAGCAGGTGAAATATATCTTTCTTGTGGATTGATGTATGCCAGATTTGCCAGGGATATCAAATCCATTCCCAAAAGCTGGAATTGAGGTGCTTCGAATGCGTCTCTCCCCTCTCCAACATAGCTTTTATCAATTGCAGTGGACTCTAAGACAGGAAAGAAGTGTGCGGGAAGTGATCCTGATCGTTCTCTAAATTTGGGCAAATTATCCACCGATAAAAGTCCAGATGGAGGGAAAATTATTAATGGACTTTCGCCTGAGACAGAGTCGCTAAACCATTCGAACCCCATAATTGCGGCATTGTTGGCGAGACGAATGGCATAGTAACCACCTAACCCCACGCCTATAATACCAACAAGGATTACAGTTCTCATCCAATTTTTTCGCCACTGCCTAATCGAAATATGACGAAGAGCATACGCCACCGATCTCATGGCCTTTATAGATAAATAATTCATTTCAGGCTTGGCTTGGTATTTTCCTCAAGACGGCCATTGTGTAGTGAAAATTTTCGGTCGCAAATTGAAGCGGCAGATTGGCTATGGGTAACCATGACAAATGTCATATTCTTGTCCTTGATGATATCCTGTAGCAATTCAAGTATCCCACCACTAGTTGATTCATCTAAATTACCAGTAGGCTCGTCCGCAAAAATAATACTTGGCTCGTGCACAAGAGCCCTAGCAATGGCAGCTCTTTGACGTTCCCCACCGCTAAGGGTCTCAGGTAAAGCATTGCTTCTATGTGATAAACCTACACCCTCAATAAGTTCTCCAACTTTCTTTTCTCTTTGTTTTTTTTTGACCCCCTGGATAACAAGGGGTAACTCGACGTTTTCAAAGGTGGAAAGGGTGGGGAGAAGGTGAAAAAACTGAAAAATAATACCCATTTCTGTTCGTCTTAGTTCGGCTCTTTCCTCTTCATCAAGCTTCTCAAATTTTTTTCCTAGGACGACCACATTTCCGGTTTGAATTTTCTCAAGCCCGGCTAGGCAATTAAGTAAAGTCGATTTTCCTGTTCCAGATGGTCCCATAATCGCCATGGATTCACCGCTGCCGAGACTCAGATCGAGCTGATTGAGTATGGATGTAGCTCCATAAGAATGGCCGAGATTGGATACTTCAATTTGGTTGTTCAATGATAAAGACATAAAATTCTCATAGGCAATTGCCGTATAACCTGTGTATTATTTAGATGTTGGAGGTTGTTATGGTAAGGCAGCCAAATTTGACGATAATGACGAATCTGACCCATGTAGCGGGTAATGCCAGGGATGGCATTGCTTCACCTTCTCATGGGTCATGGACAAATCCAGGATGCATTTACGAAATACAATCATTATATTCGTGTTTGGGTTGGTTTGCTTTGCCTGTAGCTCAACAAAAAGCTCCAAAACTCCGCCCTCCTCAAATTCTAATGAGGACTATGAAACATACAACGGATTTAGAAAAACTCAATTTGATGGAACTCACCACAGGGAAATCGACCACATACTTGATCTTGCCGATAAAAACCAATGGGATCTTGCTGCTAAAAAAAGTCAGGTTTTAGCTGCAAAATCTCCAAATAATCAGCGTATACAAAGACTTAATAAATGGGTTTTGACGGAATCTGAGAGATTCATGGACAAGGCGCTCGAAGACAGGATTCGAGGAATCAATGACAACAATTCAGTTTTTAGCCCGACACCATTCAGTCTATTGACAGAGGAAAATAATAGGGGTCTTCCCCCGAAACGGGACATACGAGACGTTGTCGAAGCCATTGAGAAAAGCCCTTACATCCCTGAGACTTATCTGAAAAAGATCGACCGCAGAGGAAGTATGCTCAATATCGAAGATCCTGAGGGCGAAATCGTAAAAAAATTAGAAAACAAGATAAACCTCAAGATCAATGACGCGACTCTGGAGCAAATCATCTTCGACATTGGCGATCAAGAAGGACTTAATTTTATCGCTGATCAAAATATCCCAGCTTTTAAAAATAAATTAACCCTAAATTTTGATCAGGTATCTATAGCTGAATTGCTCGACTACATATCACGCAACATGAAAGTCCAATTCCAGGTTGGTGAGGGATTAATATGGATCGTTGATGCCAGCAAGCCGGATCAACTAAAGAAAGAAACCAAATTCTACAGACTTAAAAATGGATTTCTTCTTCCAGCCCAATTTGGCCCTGAAAAAACTCAGGTAACGCGGGTCGTTAATAACAAGGCCGGAACTGAAACGACAACAACAGTAAAGAATTTTGATCCCTTTGTCGAAGACGGTACCCCCGTGAACCCATCGATTGAGAGCGCAATGATAAAATTCGTACCTGGCATCGATTATTTAATTGATTACGAAAGAAACCTTATTGTCGCCACAGGAACAAGAGAAGATCATATACTCCTAAAGCGCATCATTGAAGAGTTCGACCGGCCTGTCCAGCAGGTTCTTATTGAAGCAAGAATTGTTACTATTAGCCAAGCTGGATACCTTCAATTGGGTGCTGCGTGGGAAACTGGTCGGGCACCGTTTAGTCAGCGGGCAAGTACTGATTTTACTGGTATAGGACCAGAAAATATAGGTCTAGGATTGGAGGAGTCTTTTGGTAACATTCTTAATCGCGAAAATCTATCAGTCACTATGACAGCTCTTGAGCAAAGTGGGGAGAGTCATACACTGTCGTCACCGAGAATCACTCTAATGAATAACCGCCCAGCTGTGATTTCAGATGGCAAAATTCAATACTACTATGAGGAATACGAAGTCCAGCAAACTGTAACGGATCGTTCAGTCGCCTCATCTCTTACTCCAAGTGGAAAACCCACAAAAGTAACCTCTGGTGTTACACTAAAAGTTTTGGCCAGCATTGGTGAGGATGGTGAAACAATCATACTCGCCCTCAACCCTGAAATTAATCAGGATGTGCAACTGGTCACTTTTGCAGAAGTCCAAGATGGATCAAACCGCTTTGAAATTCGACTTCCTGAATCCCGGACTCAGAGTCTGGAAACTCGGTTGTCCGTCAAGTCGGGCGAAACAGTCGTCATGGGGGGAGTTTTGGAAAGAGATCAATCTACCTTCGTCGAATCAGTTCCAATTTTGAGTAGGATTCCTGTTCTCGGTGCGGCATTCAGAAGAAGAGTGGAATTGGATAAGCCTCGGTATCTCCTGATTTTTGTTAAAGCGACCGTCATAGCTAAGACGGGTGAGTTTATTAATTATAGCAAAGATCCCTTATTCAACTCTCCTGAAAACAAAGAGGGTGGAAATACCGGCCCGAAAAGCGGGTCCACGCCTTCACCTGAAGTGCAAAATGAAGTGTCTGCTTCTGAGGAAGTTCCCGCACAGTAGATTTGCTATCAGCTGATATAATAGGTCCAAATACTCATGTTAATTGATTTCGCCAGGTATATTACAAGTCAAAATCTCATCGTTGATGTTGGTACTTGTGACATTAAAATCTTGCATGTTAGGCGCAAGGGAAAGGCCATAAAAGTCGTGGATTTTCGCCTCATTGACTTTGTTGATGGTGGGTTTATGAGCCAGGATGAATCCAGTATTGAATTGCAACAGGTTCTTGAATCCTATGGAGATATACCTATTGTTCTCATCATCCCTCAGCATTTGAGTTTTTCAAGGCTCACACGATTCACATTAGGTCCTCGCCGCGAGCTCACGCACGCAAGTTTAAGAGAGCTCTCGGGGTGGCATTATATTGGCGAAGATGAGGAAATTTTGTGGGAAATCAAAAATGTCAAAAATGTCCCAGGATACACGAATACCGGGGTGTTGAGCATGGTGAGGGCATTAGATGTCGAAGACCAAGTCCAAAGACTTGGAGTACATGAGACAAATTTAATTCGAGTCACGACACCTGCAATCGCCTTAGCAGAATCATTTATTCATTTTTCAGGAAATGATAAAACGGCTTTCTTATTGGATATAGGTGCCACTACGACAACTGTTGTAGTTGTCGAATCGGGACAATCGGTTTATTCAGGCAGTTTTCCCATTGGGGGAGAGTCTTTAACTGAAGTCATTTCCTCTTATCTCGACATACCTTTCGATCAAGCTGAAACTAAAAAACGAGAAGAAAAATTATTTCTTGAAGCTGATACAACTCCTCTCCCACTAAAGTCAGCTATAGAAAGTTGGGTTAATGAACTTATAAGCCATTTGGAGATTCATTTCGGTGAGCAAGAAATCGCATCAAAAGAACTAAGAAGTCGAAATATTTTTCTTTCAGGTGGTGGAGCTCAGATACCAGGAATGGTAGGTTACCTGGGTGAGGTCTATAAATTTAAAATCTCTTCATGGGAATTCGTTAAGGGAACTGTCTACTCAAAAGCGGATCTTCCGCTTCACCGATATGTCGGGATGCTAGGTCCAGGAGGAGGGAGTAGCCAAAAACACTCCTTAATGCCTCCACACATTCGGCAAAAAAGAAACGTCCAATCAATTCAATTTTTGTCAAACCTCCTGTCCATCCTAGCCATTGGTGGGATAATGGTCATGATTATCTACTTTAGCTTGAATGAGTATAAGTCATATGTTCGTCTTGACGGCGAACTTAGAGCTATAAATCGATCACTGGATCAGGTTCAAAAAATTGATGGTTTAATGCATCAAAGATTTGCCGATGTCAGTAATTTAAAAGACATTCTAGTTGAATATAGAGCGAGCCTTGATTGGTCTAGAGCTTTATTAACTCTTAAAGAGGCGCAAGAAGAAACCGAGTCTTGGATTATTTTTCTGGAAGATAAAAGATCATATCAACTGTCAAAGAATTCGAACTCCACAAACAGCGTTGAGCAATCGTCATCGTCATCGACCAAGGCGGCTCAAAGTCGAGATAATCAGCTCGGCGCACTTTCCGAGACGGAGACACCCGGCCTTATTAGTCAAATCGTCATGAAGGGAAATGCGGAACAGGCATTGAGTAATTTAAATACTTTTGTGGCCAAGCTCAAAAATGTGGAGCCTTTCGGGAATGTCGATAAGTTACCTGAGGATGACCATTCCTTTCGGATAGGTCCTGAGTTTTTTATTTCGAATCAAACATTTACTTTGCGTCTGGATTGGAGTGGTTACGAGGCATATTCGCTTTCCCAAAATTGGACGAATAAATTTGTCATGAAATCATCGACCACTTCGACGAACAAAAACAAGAATAGTAAACAAAACTTACCTCCAAATTTAAGATAATAGATTCCCAAGATTTATGTTATTTGAAAAATATTTCGAACGTTGGAGAGTGATGCTTTTATTCATGACGGGCGTCTGCGTTCTGATTTATTTTATTGTATTCAGGCCTTTATCTAACAACGTCAGTCAGCTTGAAAAGAACTTAAATAAGCAAAAATCTAAAATAGTATTAAATTCTAGATTTGGATATTCGGCTTCGGATATTCGTCAAAGTTATTTCTCGGCTAGATCTGAAAACCGTCAATTAAACGAACTTATAGATAAATTCTCTGATCTTTTTAGATATCCAAAGCAAATAAACGATAAACTCGAGGCTGATTTTCAGAATACTGAATATGAATTGTATAGATATAATCTTATCAGTACTTACTCATCCGAGGCAGATAAAAAGAAAATTTCTATTTCAGCAAATTTGGATGAAGGATTTCCCGCCTTCTCGGGACAAAAAGAGTATCAACAATTACTCTGGGCTCACCTGGAAACCATGAGATATGTTTTCGATTTGCTTTACCGCCTTGGTGGAATTGAAATCCTTGCATTAGAGTCCTTACCAATCACAACTACCAATGCATCAAATGATGATCAGGGACTGTGGTTTAAATTACCTCTTAAAATAAAGGTATCTGGGGACGGAGGCAAAGTTATGGAATTTTTGCGCTGGATTCCATTAACTGATGGTGAGCTTTTTAGTCGATACGATATG
>CBFHOE010000012.1:13678-18484 GCA_965657355.1 Limisphaerales bacterium
GATGTTCCCGGAAAACCGGCACTTATTCTTGATAGCGTCTTGGTGAGAAGGGTTGATGCCGTCCCATCGAAAGTCATGTTGGACACAACAATTCACGGTTTCTTATCAAACACCAACGCTTTACCAGATCTGCAAGAATGAAAGAGGACTTAGTTAAACCGTTTTTGATCAATGCTCTACTCGTTGTAGCAGCCACATTTGCTTGTCTTAAAACGCTCCAGTCAAAGGATGGCCGTGTCGTCATTTCTCAAAAAGTGGAGGCACCTGCCTTTGCCTCTACAAACGAAACCTATATTGCTCCTGTTGAAAATGTTATGGACATCTTAAATACAGTAGCCCTGAAAAAATTAGATGCTTCATACAATCCTTTTTTTACCAAAGTATACATACCACCTAAGCCTAAGCCTAAGCCTAAGCCGAAACCCAAGCCCAAGCCTAAGCCGAAGCCAAAATTCAAAGAAATTGAAGTTAAGTATTCGGGGCTGATGACAAATAGCAATGGGAAGGATTCAGTTTATGTGCAAATGAATGGACAACTCAATAAACTCAAGGTAGGCGAATCTCTCCCTGATGGGCTCATCATCTCGCAAGCTGATCAGAAGCAATTAATCATTACTTTGAAAACAATTGATCTAGAACCTATGACTTTCTCCATACCCTTTAACTCAACTTCTAAATTAAAGATAGCTCTGCCATCTGAATAGGAATTACGCCATGCAGCTCAGTATCCAGGATAATGAACTTGGAAAAAAATTAATAAGAGATGGTTTGCTCTCTGCCAGAAACTTGGAATCAGCTGTTAAGAGATCCATAAGGCAATCTGAGAGCCTTGCTCGTTCAATAGCCGATCTTCAGTTATTAAAGGAAGACGTTGTCTACGAAGCACTGGCCGATATCTCACACCTGGATTTTGTTCGCATTGAGGAAAACAATTTAAAACCTGAGCTATTAGATCAGTTCCCTTCAAAATTAATTTTCCATTATAGATGTTTACCTTTGAAGGATGAGGAAGGTCAGTTAAGCATAGCATTTTCTGATCCTCCGCCTCTGAGTGAGCAGGGGAATCTTAGGTTGGTTTTAGGCAAAAGACTAAAAATTGTCATTTCTCCTCCTTCTGAAATTCAGAATATCCTGAGAGATCATTTTGGCATTGGAGCTGAAATGATTGAGAAACTTGGAGAGCAAAAAGAAGATGAAGAATCGCCATTTGGAACCGTACATGACCTGGCTGATTCTAGTTCATCAAGTGAGATCGATGCTAGTATGGCGGACTTCGTCGATCAGATATTGGCAGAAGCTCTTCGTCTAAGAGCTACAGATATTCACTTAGAACCTTATAAATCAAGTGTCCGATTGCGCTACAGAATAGATGGCATGCTGGAGGCTATGCCCGTTCCCGATTCCATGAGAAAGGTCTATTCTGCAGTAGTCTCTCGATTAAAAATTCTCGCTAATGCCGACATAGCAGAAAAACGAGTGCCTCAAGATGGAAGAGTGACATTAACAAGTCGCGGAAAAGAAGTGGATTTAAGGCTCTCAACGATACCTACAAATTATGGAGAAGGAATATGCCTCAGGATATTGGGCAGAGAAAATCTGCATATGGAGCTCGAGGATATAGGCCTGACCCCTTCTCAAAAACCAGTTTTTCTCCAAATGGGAGAAATTCCTAATGGCCTTATACTCATCACAGGGCCTACTGGTAGCGGCAAAACCACAACGTTATATGCCATGCTGCATAGGATGAATTCTGTCGGTCGCAAGATCATAACCATAGAAGATCCAGTAGAGTACCAACTGGAAGGAGTTTCACAAATAAACATCAGGGAAGAGATCGGGTTGACTTTCGCCAAAGGCTTGCGTTCTGTTTTACGCCACGATCCAGATGTCATTCTCGTTGGTGAAATACGAGATGAGGAAACAGCGAATATTTCTGTAAGAGCCGCCCAAACAGGTCATACCGTTCTTTCCACACTCCACACGAACGACAGTATATCTGCTGTGACTCGTTTAATGGAAATGAATGTCGATCCCCATTTGTTAAGTTCAAGCCTTGTTGCCTCTGTTGCTCAGCGACTAGCTCAAAAATTATGCCCTTCTTGTCGATTGCCCGATTCAAGTATTTCTAACCCTACTCGCGAGGAAATATCAAAAGCCCTTAATATTGAGCTCAGCGATGTCAAAGCTTACAAATCACCCGGCTGCCCGAAGTGTAATAAGAAAGGATACGTTGGCCGAATCGGTATCTATGAAATTTTTATACCTAATGATGAACTAACTGAACTCTTCGAACCAGGCCTGAAAGCGGGGCAGCTCAGACAAAAATCATGGCATTATGGCTGGAGACCAATCCGACACAATGCTTGGGAACATATTCATAAAGGAAATATCTCGATTTCCGAATTAGACCGCCTTACTCGAAAACTTCAACACAGTATCTAATCAAATTTTGACTCAGCAATGAAAAAGCACACCATTTATAGGCGTGCTGATTCATTGAGTTCTTTTGTAATTGAGGTTTTTTAGTCCAAGGATACGGTTTCTTGGGTGCCCGGAAAGTTTTTAGGAACTGGGATGGTCACATTTCCCGTTGCAGCCCACTCTGTGCCTCTCTGCAAGACAGTAACAAACCCAACACATTTCATTGAGTAGTCAGCATGGCCCATGGGAGTATGAAAAACCCGTCCTTCTCCGTAATCTATAGTCATCATCATGGGCTCATGTCGTCCGGTTCCATTGGTTTTCGGATCAGAATAGGCAGTAGCAAGAATATGCATATTTTCTGCGGGTCCTCTCAACCTGTCGTATAATTCATCTTTGGTATGGAGCCAAACCAATGGAAGGCCTTTCGTTACTGGATGCGAAGAGTCGCGTATTTGGACTTGAAATTCATGTTGACGCCCATGGCTGCCTCCTCTTCCTGGTTTTGAGTCTTTCACGAGACAACAGTCGGTATAATAAATATAAGGACCGTTTTTTTCGCTGCGTCCCCCCCAGCCACCAAGGCCTATTACTTTATTGTATGCCTCCCAATTCCCGAAAGAATTATTGGCGGCATGAACGACCACCAATCCGCCGCCTTTTTCAACATAAGATAGAAAATCTTTTTGAGTTTTCTCAGACCAGGCATCTCCGTTATAATTTGAAAGGAGAACGTGATAGTCGGAGAACTTCGGATTCCACCCACTCATGTCTTTTCCTTTTGCTGGGCTAGTAGCGACATGGACATCAAAAATACCAGCCGCTTTTAGACCTCTTACCATGACAGGTGTCGTTTGTTGCCATCGATGATTGTTCTGCCCGTCGATAATCAGCACTTTTATCTTCTCATCCTTCGCATGTATGTTGAGCACACCAATAAGGACGCATATTGTGGTAAATATAAAATTTTTCATGTAACAACTTCATTTTTGTTTTTTCTACTCAAAGGGACAAGTTTTTAATATAGTTTCATTCGTAAATTGTAAGGAGCTCTTCACCAATACGTCTTTAATTAGGTGGAATCAGACCCTCAATCTTGATTCCTGAATAATCAGAATGGACTTTATTATTGTGCGATGCCACAAATTACTTTTCATTTTATTTTTCACTTTATTCTTTAATGAATGGGGTGCTCAAGCGGCATCTAAGCGGCCGGCTATCCTCATTGATATAGTTGATGACCAAGTGACTATGGCTGATGAATACGCTCTAGTGCTTCATTCTTTAGGTGCCATAAATCTCGTTGGTTTTGTTGTAACAGAGGACGGAGAAGGGGATTCAGAAAAGGTCATAAATAGATTGAAAAATCTGACCAACAAAATCCTCTATCATTCTGGAAATCACCCTCAGATTTACCGGGGAGCCAAAACTCACACATTGAAATACTCAATAAACCCAAATTTAAAATTTGAACCGGGCAACATTAGATTACTTCCAGATATTCTCCGTTTATTGAGCGTTGTCAGGCGAATCAATCTCCCTGAGCAACAAAAGATATTTTATGTAGCACAGGGGAAATTGAGTTCACTTGCTCACATTCTCTCCTTTGATAAAACCACTCAAAGCCGTTTCATTGTCGTTGGTAATTTTTGTTTGGGAAATCCATCTCCTTCAGTTAAGCGAGATAAGGCTGCTTGGAGGATCGCTCTGCAATCTCAGGTGGAATTTATTTCATGGATTACGGATTCCTCACCTCGAGAACAAAAGAAAGATGACGAATTCCAGGAAATCGAACTCTCTTTTCATCCATCTCACCTTGTCAATTCGAGATTTTCCGATTCCTGGCTGCTCTCAAATTTATGGAATCCTTTTTCAGAAAAAGGCTACATTAAATTAATAGATAAATGGAAAGACAGTTGCATGGTTGGATTAAGTTACTCTGTGGACCCATCCATTTTCTCCCGGCCAACTTTGCTTGAGGCGGAAACTATAGATAAAGAAAAAAAATACCAATTATCTTTCAAGAAAAATAATAAAGGTAAAATAAAGCAATATGCATCAGTGGACGCACAACGCTTATCAAATAATATACGTGGTGCTTTTGAAACTTGGGTTAACCGATTTGAGAATGGAGTCAAAAAGAAAGTCATTCTCGATGGAACCTTTGGGTATGGCATATCGGACTTTGCGGCCATACTCAGGCTTATTTATTCAAATCAAATTGATTTGAGAGGTCTCACAGTTGCCCCTTTTACAATGGATCAACTGTCCCCTAAAAAATCCCTTGATGCAGCCTATTTTTGGGCTTTGGACTTTCTCCAAACTCAACTGCAATTAAAAACCAAAGTATTTTCAGGGGCTCCTCACAGCTCCATTCCTGCACGC
>CBFHOE010000012.1:18580-19994 GCA_965657355.1 Limisphaerales bacterium
AGCCAAATGAAAAAAGCTAATTTCGAAGCTCGGGATTTTATTCTTCGTGAGGCTTCAATGGCAACTCCTGCCAATAGACTGCACGTTATCATGACAGGTCCTTTAACAAATCTCTCATTAGCATTGAAAATTAGACCTCAATTTGCCTCCCGTATACACGTTTGGCTTATTGGTGCTGAGCCGAGCGAAGCCGGCAAAAAGTGGACTCCAAACCATTACAACGCCGAGTATGATCCAGCTGCCCTAGAACTCATTATGAAAGCCCCTGGTTTGAAAAGGTCCATTTTTGTGCCAGAAAAAGATAATCTTTGGAAGCTTTCCAAAGATGCTTACAGGAAAGCTGTCAGCCCTGATGATGGAGGGTGGTGGTATATGCTATGGTATTGGGATAATTTTGTTTCGGGTTCCTTACCTGGGAAAACTGGGCTATCCAAAAAATTTGCAGATTTTACTGAAGTTGGCTTAGTAGAAGCCTTTTTGGATCCTACCTGCGTAAGGACCACGGCCTCAGGATTTAAATATCTCAACCAGTTTGGCGGCACATATTGGCTGACGAAACCTAAAATTAAAAAAATGAATAATCATTTTTTTTATGCCGTCGGGACAACCATCTTCCGCAGCAAATAAATTTTAAGTTATCTTTTTTCGCCTGCCTTTTATTATCTTTTTCAAATCAGCTTGCGCTTTTATAGAACTTGTATTGATGCCATAGTAAACATATGCAGGGAAATTCTAAGCCAAATATCCTTTGGTTGTGTACGGATCAACAAAGGTTCGATAATGTCAATGGGTTTGGTAATCCTCAAGTCCGAACTCCGCACATTAATTCCTTAATGCATGAGGGTGTCTCTTTTTCCTCTGCATACTGTCAAAGTCCAGTATGTACCCCAAGCAGGGCCTCATTTTTAACAAGCAGATATCCAAGAACAACGCGCTGCAGACAAAACGGTCAACAAATGCCAGCGTATGAGCGGCTCATCAGTAAAGTCTTCTCGGATACTGGATACGTTACTGGGCTAGCTGGGAAACTTCACCTTTCAAGTTGTGCAAACCAAAGAGTAGAAGAAAGAATTGACGACGGTTACGCGGAGTTTTACTGGTCTCACCACCCCCAGCCCGATTGGCCCGAAAATGCGTATTCTCAATGGTTGGAGAAAAATGGGGTTTCATGGGAAGAATTGCACACCTCGGAAGGGTCGAATTACGTAAAGCCCGGACCTCCAGCACAATTTCATCAAACAACCTGGTGCGCTGAGATTGCTATAGATTTTTTGACTAGGCACAAAAACGAACCTTGGTTCTTTAGTTTTAATTGCTTTGATCCCCATCACCCATTTGATCCGCCATTAGAATATCTCAGAAATTATGATCCTGATATTCTTCCGCTTCCTAAATCTAAGAAAGGAGAATTAGA
>CBFHOE010000012.1:20093-28379 GCA_965657355.1 Limisphaerales bacterium
CGATCCGCCATTAGAATATCTCAGAAATTATGATCCTGATATTCTTCCGCTTCCTAAATCTAAGAAAGGAGAATTAGAAAATAAATCTGACTATCAAAAATTAGATAGCGTTTGGGCACATAATGAACCGGGTTATTTTGATGTTGCCAACATGACTGATAGTGATAAACGTGAAGTCACTGCAGCTTGCTACGCAATGTGTGAGCTCATTGACGATCAAGTCGGCCGCATTATCCATGCTCTGAAAGAAACTGATCAATGGGAGAATACACTAATTATTTTCATGTCAGATCACGGTGAAATGCTTGGTGACCACGGACTTTACCTGAAAGGTCCACATTTTTACGAGGAGGCGGTTCATGTTCCTTTGGTTATGAGTTTCCCAAAATTATTCAAAAAGAATTTGAAAGTAGATGGTCTTGTAGAACTCATAGATATTGCGCCAACATTGTGCGATGCAGCTGGAATAAAAAAAGAACCTGGATTTCAGGGCAAGACCCTAATAGATCTTTGCACGGGAGAATCCGACCCTCATAAATTCAGGGATTATGTTTATAGTGAATATTATAACGCATGGACCCACCACCGCTCATACGGAACAATGGTAAGAACAAACAATTATAAAATCATATCCTACCACGGAACAGGGCAGGGGGAGCTCTATGACTTAATCAATGATCCTGATGAATTTCAAAATCTATGGGATAGTGGTGAACATACTGCTTTGAAACTGGAACTCTTGCAGAAATGCTTTGATGCCTCAGTCTTATCTATGGATCCTTTACCAGAAAGATTAGGGCCTTTCTAGTTTTCGATCTTTTCAGATATTTCTAAAGCTATAACCTTTTTGCTGGGATTTTTGGTCCATCCATTCTCCGATACTAAAATGCCATTCAAGGTGTTTGTCTCATCGGGACTGAAAGTTTCAAAGTAAGCTTTTATCTGCAGTTCGCCCTTTTTGGAGCTTTGACTCTGAGGAAGTGAAGAGCTTACTACCCGGTCGTATCCGAAAAAATGAACTTTCCCCAAATCGGGTACATCTTCCGGGATCCCATTCCAATGAACCTCAATCCATATTTCTTCGTCGGAATTTCCCTTCCGAACCGAAACATCCCAAACATCCATACCTACTGGCACAGTCGATCGAGTCAAAGAAAATTCTTTCGTTAATGATTTGTTTATTTCAGGCTCTGAACCAGAAACAGGTAAAGTGATGGTTAGATCCTTAAAACCGGGAAAACACTGGGTGTGACAACACATCCACTGCAAGCCCGCCTTCAATGTGACCTCAGACGGTTGCTCGACCTCCTTTCCTACCGTAATTGGAATAACTAAAAAGGCAGATTTCCTGTATCCCCAAACCTCATAGGAAGCCATCTTACTGACTATTGGCAAAGGCCATTGAATAGGCCCCGCCTCAAAACCATCTGGAAGTTTCCATTGAATAGATGTTGGCAACCCCACTGTCCCCGGGTTACGCCAATAAGTATGATATCCATTTGGAATTGTGAAACGAATTCCAAGCCAAAGAATATCACCTGGTCGAGTCGACTTAGTTTCGGATACCAATTCAACCTTGACCTCAGGCTGCTTGCCCAACTCCCCAAAGCCGTTAAGCACTTCATCCGTATGTGCATGACTGGCCCAAATGAGGATTAATGTAAGCCCACATAAAAATAATGAGCTTTGTTTAGCTCCATAATTCATTATCCATTTCCTCGCATCATGGATGATTAGTTATTCCATTTTAGTTTCCGCTTAAAAACTTTATCTTTGCTGCAAACGTAAAGCCACTGCCCATTTGAGCCAGTTATTGCGCAACTAACTGTAGGTCCTTCTTGAGGTTTTTCAATGACACTCACTAACCTTCCGGTATCATCCATCACTTGTATACCTGCATGGGACGTGATAAAGGACCTTCCTCGACCATCTACAAACAAACCGTCACCGCCACTTGACTCATTGTCGTGAGGTTTCTCTAAAGTCATATATTTTTCACCCGATTCAAGTTTGCCATCGTCACCGATCATAAATGCCCAGACAAACTCCCCACCATATTCGCTGACGTAGAGAAATTTTTGATCTGGGGACAATCCTATGCCGTTCGGTTTATTGATGCCTCCAGCGACTGGAGATGGACGAGACATATTTCTGGCTTTTCTAGGGACCATGACCACTGTTCCTGAACCCGTGTCAGTGAAATAAACAAAACCCCCATCTGAAACGACCAAATCATTCGGTTTAACGCCTACTGCGATTGTCTCGAATTTCTTAGTCGCCGGGTTTATTCCGATAATGCTTTTTTCATCGTCACTTCCTTGTCTCGCTGCATACAATACCCCATCATTCCCAAATTTCATTCCACTAATTCTTGGTGCTCCTTCAAACCAAGGTTCAACACTTTGACCGTTTGAACTGACTCGATATAGCGTATTGTCTTGGAGGTCACTGAATAAAAAGCCACCATCGGGGGTAGGGCATGCTGCATCCGTAAATTTATAACCAGACCCTACCATTTGCCAGTTCCCTTCTTTTGTATCATCCAAGATTTCTCTCGTTTTTTCAGTCGCTGTTTTCTTTTCATTTCGCCACAACCATCTCAGAGAGTCTGGGAAAATAGCCCCGCCATGTTTTCCATTATGTGCCCCATCGCCATACACAAATTTGTAATCATAGCCTGAGAATCCTAGAGCTGAGGCCATTTGCTGGTTCGCTATTGGCCAACTCCCAAAGACATTATTGAGGTCGTTGCTTCCATCTTGAAGAAAGACACGTATATCCTTTCTTTCAGCTTTTCTAATCAATGCAGGATAAACATGGCCACCTCTTATGTTTGTGAAGCTACCAATATGAGACAAAACCTTTTTAAAGTAGTTGGGTTTCTCCCAAGCCGCAGTAAAGGCGCATATCCCACCACTGCTCATGCCGCAAATTGCCCGGAGCTCAGGGTCATCTGTGAGTTTGAGGTTAAACTTTTTCTCAGTGTAAGGAATGAGCTCCTTAATCAAAAAATTGGCATAGTCTGCCCCTAAAGAATCATACTCCAAACTTCTATTATCGCGGCGTCCCCAACCGTTGGCGTTGGGTGGGTTTTTACCTCGGTGCCCTGGATTTACGAAAAGGCCTACCGTTAAAGGAATCTCTCCACTGTGTATTAAATTATCAAACACTATTGGAACTCTTATTTGGCCACTTTCTGAAACATAGGCATGGCCATCTTGGAATACCATGAGAGCTGCAGGCTTTGAGCCATCGTATCCCGCAGGGACATAAATCCAACACCCTCGCTTGGTGCTCGGGAAGATTTTCGATCCCTCAAATTCGAAAGCTGTTACTTTTCCTCGCTTAACACCTTTTGCTCGAGTGGTTGACTCATGTGACAGTTTGTAGTTGTCCGCCCCGATGAGGTTTGCCGAGACCAGTAAACTTACCAAAAACACCAACCAGATTTTTTTCATTTTATACATGATTAAATTATTACCTTTAATTTAAACTTTTTGCACTTTGGTCCTCCTCAACCAAGTTTGCAAACTCAACTCTCGATCTTTGTGCGTCATCTCTACCCACAGTTAATACCATATCATCCTTCACTTTATTTAATTTTGTGTATCTGGGATGATGGGAGTCTTTGTATGGATCATTAGACTTTGCATTGTAACAACAAATCATCGCCCACCTGGATTTATCAGAATTATTGGCAGCAGAACAATGCAATAAGTTTGAGTGGAAATACAAGGCATCACCCGGATTCATTTCCACATAAACATGATCCAACCTCTTTGTAATTTCCGCAACCCTCTCGGGGTCAGCCCCTGCTTGTTCTCCAGACAATACATGATTGATTCGGCCCAGTTTATGCGACCCTTTTAATACTTCGAGGCATCCATTCTCTTTGGTAGCCTCATCTACTGCAATCATGACACTACACAGGTTGGGATACAAAATGCCATTCTGATACCAATATCCATAGTCCTGATGCCAAGCCCAGGCTCCGCCAACCTTGGCATCCTTAAGTATCATTTTTGAGTGATAATGATAAACCTCATCACCCAATATTTGCTCCACTGAATCGACTATTCTGCAGCATCGAGCATACATCCCGTAAATTCCATCTCCGGGATGGTTCCATAGGGCAAGTCTCACGTCGTTTCCTTTTCCATCGTCCATTGTGGACGAGGATTTATCCATGATTTGATCGTTGCGAGCTGTTTCGCCCAACAAGGATATTTCTTCATTGCCAAATAAATTACGAACCAGTAAATATCCAGAATCGTGGAATTCCCCTAGCTGTTTTTGGGATAACGGTGTCATTGATGAGTCTCAATCATATTTGATACAATCAAACCCCGCAAGTGGCTTTGCTCGTGTTTTGGGTATCTAAATACGAACTTTCGCACCCAATTATTTTCGAAAAATGGTTTCTTACTTCAAGTATTCTAATCTTCTACTGACTTCTGGGTTCCTTGCGGGTACCGTTTTCTCGGAAATATTCCAGCCCTGTATTCCCAAATGATCTCTTAAGAACACGACTGAATTCAAAACAATAAGATTTAGAGTAGGGGACTCACTTTCTTTTAGAATCTCTTGAATGACGTCTTTGGGATCTTCTCCTGTGGTAATAGCCAAAAATTCAGATGCCTTCATTCTCACTAACAGGTCGGGGTCCTTGGTAAGTCCTTTTATCAAGGCTGAAAATTCTATTGCATCCATGCCGAACTCAGAACAAGCACTTATGGCCCAGTATCTGAAATGGGCGTCTTTTGATTTTAAATTATTATAAAGCTGGTTTTTGGCTTTGTGAAATGGACGCTGAGGTAGGTTTGCTACGGAAAGCAATTTCTTTATCTTAAAAGCGTTTGCCTCACCAAATTGAATTGGATTCTCCAGCGCATGCGCCACTAGGTAACTTTCAGGAAATAAACTCAGGTCATTTATCGATGCCATTACATTATTGAGCTCTCTCCTCATTTCTCTCAATTTCGGTCCATTCGAATCCAGCGAGGCTAGATTTTTTATTTCATAAGGATCATTCGAAAGATCAAATAACATCTCCTTTGGCTTGGGTATGAAAAATCTCGCTTCTACGTTATCTAATTTGTTTGCATGAAATAGTTCGCGCCATTCTTTAAACGCCAACATTTTATATCTGTAATTGTTCTGCAATCCATCGGGGTAGTAACTCTGGAAATTCCTCACATATTTCCATTTCCCTACCCTTATTGAACGAACCATATCATATTTTTCATCAAAGCGGTCCGCATGGGAAAAGGCAGTGTTTCTTCTATTGATTTGGCGTGATTTGATTCCTCTACCCATGAAAGCTTTTCCATCGCAGAATTCAGGAATAGATAAACCGGCTAAATGAAGTAAAGTCGGTCCAAAATCAATAAAGCTGACCATCCCATCTATGGAGCTATTAACTTTTTGGTTTACTAAATGCTTAAAATTATTGGGTATTCGAACAACCAAAGGGATATGAACTCCTCTTTCGTTAATATACCCCTTACTGCCCGGCAGAACTCCGCCATGATCTCCAAAATAAAATATGAACGTATCCTCCAGTAAATCAGCCTCCTCAAGTTCGCTCACTACTTTGCCTACTAAACCGTCAATTATTTTTATTCGGTCATGATACCTCGCGTAAGTATATTTAAAAATTTTGGTTTTTGGATGCATTGGAGGAACAAAAACATTCTCAGGGTCTGTTTTTGTTTTATTTTCGTTCATGTTTTTTTGTGAAAAATGTAATGAACTTTCATGGGATGTTGCAAAAGTCTGCATGTGGAAAAAGGGTTGTCCTTTATGCTTTCTGTTCTTCCAGTGTGCCTTTCTTGAAGACACGTCCCAAGCTTGGCCTTTCTCAATAAGATTGTAGTCTTTCTTACTGTTGTTCGTTGTATAATAGCCTGCTTTTCGGAGAAAAGATGGGAATAGCTCCCATTGGTCAGGTTGTATTACAGGTTTTATTTTCCTGTGAAAATGAGTGCCTAGCCTCGGAGCATAAACGCTAGTCATTAAGGTAGTTCGCGCTACGGAACAAACTGGGCTGCAAGAATAGGCGTTATTAAATATAATCCCATTATCAGCAAGAGATTGAATGTTCGGTGTTTCGGCGCCGTCCTTGTCAAATAATTTAAGAAAGTGCTTGCTGTTATCTTCAGAAAGAATCCAAAGGAAATTTGGTCGCTTTTCTGATTCGTTATATGCGGCTTGAGAGAATGTTTTTTGAAAGGATAAAAAACTAATAATGATCAGAGTCAGGGCGAGGAAATGATACTTGTCCGAGTATTTTGATTTTGTCATCAGTTTGGTCCTTGTGTAATGAGATTATCCTTATTGTAGTGAAAGCTTTGTCATTAGAAAGAAATTGTCGACTCTCAATCAATTGAATAATTGAAATCATCTTGAAACGCAGGATTCTCCTCTAAGTTGTAAGAGTCAGGCCTGTCTTGAGAACTGCCAGGAGTGTAGTAAAAATGGGGGTTGTGAATAAGGGGGTGGTTGAACCAACCCTCGAGACCCGAATACCTCGCAAATTGAGCGAGACTTATGAGAAAAGAAAACACTAACCATAGTAAACCAGACATTAATATAATAAATATTCTTGCAGGCGGTGTTATTCTTTTAGACCAAAACCCTCGTTTTTGTTGATGATTTATATCGGTTATTAAATTCCGCGGCAAAAATCCACACCTCTCTAGCCACAGAACTTCACCCTCGCTGATTTCATTAGGTCTAACCCTTCTATGTCTTAACCAATGCAGTAAAGTGGGCGCGTAGTAATAATGCCCAATTAAATAGCGAGAAACAATCCAGGTCGGTAAAAGAAATAGAAACGTGCCACCAAAATAAAAAAGAAAAATTTGAAGCTTTACTTGATCGCCCGAAAATCCACCGTCTGCATTGAATGTTTCTGGAAATGTTTGCATTAAAATATCCGGCCAAAAATAAAGAATCACGTATAGGATTCCAAAAGGCAGACTGCTAATAACAAAAATAGCTGCGATAATAAGGTTTCTCCAGCCAGCTCTTCTCACCCACCGCCAGTTCCTTTTTGCTTGGAAAAAAACTTTCCAGTCCTCTGCTAAACTATACCTCGACATGCCCATCACGACGAGAGGCATCACGGCGGCCATTAATATCCACCCGCTCGTCGACAAGGTGAATCCGACCCCTGAATATTCGTATATTTTATTAAATGATATTTGCCACCCGGAATACCATCCAAACCACATCAAAGAAAGACCGGGAAGAGTCCAAACCCAAACCCCAGCCCAATTCTTAAAGCCCACTTTAAAATCGTGGGTCCCAAGGCGGAATTTCTCCGTAAACCACGAGAAAAGAGAATTTTTTCCGCTGTTTGTCATCCCCTTTCTTTGGACACCGTATCGAATCTTTGACTTGTTTTCTTTATGCCATTCTTTTTTCAGTGCTATGTTTTCACTGCTCAATGCCGGCTCGTCGCTGGATTTGATTCTTTTTTTACTTAGGGACTGGCGCAATGAGATTACATAATCTAATGCGCCTCTTCTTGTTATTGTGACAAGCCATCCGTTGATTACAAAAGGGGACAAGGCAATGATCCATATCGTTCCGAAGCTAGATATTAAAAGGGAGAGTATTCCTAGGCTCAGAAGTGTTAACCAGCACCATTTCGCAAATAATCGCGGGATTCCAAAGATAAAATGATACATGATCTTTTAATGGATATGAGACTAATTATATGGTGCTACGCAATAGATTCACCTAGGACTTCAGCTTTGGAGCTAGGCATGTTGAAGTTTGAAAGATATGAAATTGTTTTTGCTACCGAGATCTGTTCAGTCATTCGGTCCACAATAGTATTTTTAGCTATTCCTGGTCCCACTAATACGCTGAAAATTTCTCTCGATGCTCGCGAATTAAAGTGATGCTGGCATGGGATTTTCACAAATGGGTTTGTCTCACGTCCGCAATCTGGCACTATGGCAAATATCGTATTGTTGCGATAAAATTCATCCGCTTGACATTGTTCATAAATCCTTTTTATTCCCTGATCAATAATGGATATGGACTTGGTGTAATGAGCCATATAGCCCCAGTGAACATAATCAGGATCATTGTAGTTTATCATTACCATTCTCGGTTTGAGTTTGCTCAGAGCCCAACTGGTGAGTTCTGTGAGTAGGCGATCCCCTCTTGGGTTTTTTAGACCACTGCGTCCGAAAAAGGATTCCCACTCTTCCCAGAAAGAAATGATTTTTGATGGCTGATCAAATGTGGCGCCGCTGCGATAATTTTGATTTC
>CBFHOE010000012.1:28477-43003 GCA_965657355.1 Limisphaerales bacterium
CGCATTTTCGTGGCCTCATTAAATACCTTCTGATAGTGCGGGTGGCTTTGATTTAACTCTCTTAATTTCTTTTCTAATAGATATAGTTTGTAGCGATAGAGACTTAAGACCTCGCTTTTAAACCTCACTCCAAAAAGGTGATGATTGCTGGATGAATAAAACTCTTCTTGAGTCCTGTCTTCACCATTGATGATCAACGTCTGATGCTTTGGAATCTCAAATTTTCTGCGTAAATGCTCGAATAGTGTTGGGTGCTCGGATTCAAACCCTTCGCCCAAGAATTTATTGTTAACATCTTTGTAATTGGAATAACGACCTGTAAGTATATTTAGAGTTCCTTGTCCGTGCCCAACCTCAGAGTGACCTTCCTGGTCGTAATACATATTTGTGAAGGTCGTCCCCAGCTTGCCAAGAACTTTTTGCGTAAAAGGAGCATAGGTATGGACGGGATCGATTGTTTCTCGGCGTCTGACGCCGCCTCCAAATCTTATGATGACCACATTCGGTCCTTTGTAAGGGAGTGCTGCCGGCGCTTCTTGAAAATTAGCTGGATTTTTATTTACTGGGGATGTTTCCGGAGTCCCAGCGGTTATTTGAGGTAGCATTCCCAATCCGCAGCCAGCCGCCACGGATTTCATGAAATGTCTCTTTGTGAATAACTTCTTCCTCACATCCCAGCTCAATATAAAAAGTGGATTTGCCCGTACTATTATTGACAGCAAATCAATTAGGGCAATCTACTACGAAGTCTACTTACGGTCACCCAGGAATTTATTTAAGATATATAAAAAGATAATAGGAATTATCGCCCCGAATGCGAAGGTCATGATGATAGTAAGGCTAGGCATTGTAATCATATTAAAATTTTTATCATCGGGAGATATTTTGAACCAGTAAAAACTGCAAAGCTCGAGGTGGTTTATTTCCTCTAATCTGCGTGAATGCCAAGATGTTTCCATTATTTTTTCAATAAAAAAGAGTATGCAATTGAAGCAAAACCAATTCTATTGTAACAGCGTCATCAATGGGGCTGGAGATGTGTGATTATTGGAAAAAAGAATGGCAATATTCCCCCACTAATACAAATTCGGCAGAATCCAACTTCTGATAGATTTAGTAGGCTTGCTCCACCGCCTGAAACAAACCCATTCTCGTAATTCAAGCATTTTGCAAATTGGAGGTGCGCACAATGGTAAAATCTTTGCAATAGGTCATTAAATCGGTATCGATAATATTTGCCCAAAATAGGAGGGTTTTTGTTGAGTGAGTGGCGCGGTCTGATTATTGTGCCGAGGTTGATTCATAATCGATGAGCCCGATTTTAAGACCGGGCTCGACCTGGAATAATATTAAAAGTGAACTATGGAATATGAAGCAGTCATAGGTTTGGAGACTCACGTTCAGCTCAAAACCGAGACAAAGATGTGGTGTTCTTGCCGAAATGAATACGGCGGAGATCCCAATACTCAAGTATGTCCAGTGTGTCTAGGTTTTCCCGGTGCTCTGCCTGTGGCTAATGAGAGAGCATTGGAATTAACAGCGCTAACAGGGCTTTTGCTCAATTGTGAAATTCCTCGGAAAGCCCAATTTGACAGGAAAAATTACTTTTATCCAGATAGCGCAAAAAATTACCAAATCACGCAGCTGGCCTATCCTTCTACTCAAAATGGCTATGTTGAATTTGAATTGAACGGTCAAATTGAACGCATCAGGATAAACAGGGCCCATTTAGAGGAAGATGTTGGCAAAAGTTTCCACTTTGATAAAGAGTCGGGAGTTGATTTTAATAGAGGGGGTGTTCCGTTATTAGAAATCGTCACTGAACCGGATTTAACGAGTGCTGATATGGCTTACGAATATCTTAATGCACTGAAAGCCATCTTGGAATACGGGGGAATCAGCGATTGTGATATGGAAAAAGGAATGGTCCGTTGTGACGTTAATATCTCTGTCAGGCCTGTAGGAGAAAAAAAACTTGGTGAGAAGATTGAAATAAAAAATATGAATAGTTTCTCGGGCGTGCGTCGAGCTCTTCTGCATGAAATACCAAGGCAGATTGAAGCTGTTAAGAATGGAGAAAAGCTGATCCAAGAAACAAGAAGGTGGGACGACATTGCTGGAATAACAGAAAGCATGAGAACTAAAGAAGACGCTCATGATTACCGGTATTTTCCGTGTCCTGACCTCATGCCCTTTGTCGTCAAAGATGAGTGGCTTGAGAAGGTAAAAGAAAAGGTGGTAGAGCTCCCATTAGCCAGAAAAAAGAGATTGATAAAAGATTTCGATATCTCGTCAGGCGATGCGGACGTCTTCACCACGGATGTCGAATTAGGAGACTATTTTCAGGAAGTCGCCAAAGCCTCAAAAGATCAAAAACCTAAAAATATTGCCAATTGGATTGTCAATACGCTGCGAGGGGCAATGACGGATCATGGGATTTCTGTCAATGAGTTAAAGTTCGATATGAATCAGTTTATCGAACTCCTGAGCTTGCTTGAGGGGGGTAAAATTAGTCGAAATGCCGGATTGGAGGTTTTTGCTGAGATGTTTGAAAAAGGAACCTCTCCCGCAAAAATCGTTGAAAACAAGGGGCTCGCGCAAGTCAGCGACTCCGGGGCACTTGAAGCTTTTTGTGACGAGGCACTTTCGGCAAACCCTAAAAGTGTTGAAGATTTTAAAAACGGTAAGGGAGCAGCTCTTAATTTTTTAAAAGGCCAAGTGATGAGGTTAAGCAAGGGGAAAGCTAACCCTGCGGTAGTTGGTGAGTTATTAGAGAAAAAAATAAACAATCTATAATATTCTCGTATATCACCCTGCATTAGACGAAATAAATTACCAATGAGTCAAAATAGGCATTTTCATTTTGTTGGGCTTTGCGGGACAGGAATGGCCTCGGTAGCAGTGGAATTAAAAAATCGAGGCTGTAAAGTAACTGGGTCTGACCGAGATGCATACCCCCCAATGTCAACCTTTCTTGAGGAAAATGATATTCCTCTTCACTTGGGGTTTTCTGAGAATAATTTAAACCCAACTCCAGATGTTGTAGTTATTGGCAACTCTATCTCACGAGGAAATCCAGAGGCCGAATTAGTGTTCGAGAAGCGGTTGGCATACACGTCACTTGCGGGGTTGCTTTCTAATGAATTTTTGGCTTCAAAAAAATGTATTGTAGTTACGGGGACACACGGAAAGACGACAACGACATCACTTTTAGCTTGGATATTGGAAAAAGCAGGACTCAATCCTGGGTTTTTTATAGGAGGTATACCCGGAAATTTTGGGAAAGGTGCTCGATTTACTGATTCCGAATACTTTGTTTTGGAAGGAGACGAATATGATACCGCCTTTTTTGATAAGCGAAGTAAGTTCATTCATTACAAACCCGACATCGCCATCATAAATAATCTGGAATTTGACCACGCGGATATTTTTGAAAATTTGGATGCCGTAAAAAGAACATTTCGCCATTTTATCAATTTGATTCCAAGGAATGGATTGCTACTCGCTAACGGAGACGACCAAAACGTAAGATCTATTACAAACATAGAATTTTGCCCAGTCCGATATTTTGGGATCTCAGATAGCAATGAATATACCTTGACGCCTGCTCAAGAATCTACGAGTAATACCTCTTTCGATTTAGGTGGGTCCTATTTCAGTGTTCCACTTGTTGGAGAGTTTAATATGAGAAATGCTTCTGCCGCGATTCTTGCTGCTCGACAATGTGGAGTAAAAGATACCGAGATTCAAAACGCCCTGGATACATTTTCTGGTATAAAACGCAGGTTGACAGTCTTTGGTGAATCGGCTGGTGTCACAATCATTGATGATTTTGCTCATCATCCAACAGCAATCGCACAAACGCTATCCGCGCTAAAGAAACTTTATCCAAATCGACGAATTGTTGCTTGCTTCGAGCCTAGATCAAACACGACACGTCGTCACTTTTTTCAAGAATCTCTTCCCGTCGCCCTTGGCGTTGCTGATCTTGTTTACATAGCTGAAATTGCACGTAAAGAACAGTTAGATCCCTCCGAAAGGCTGAATGAAAAGCAGGTTATTCTTGATCTTAATAATCTAGGTAAACAAGCAGGTTTTTTCCCCTCGCCAAATGATATTATCAACCACTATTTACCGAGGAAAAGTCATGGTGATTTATTTGTTGTTTTATCAAATGGTGGCTTTGGAGGTATACATGGGATGTTGTTAAATGCTCTCGAAAGCCTCTGATAGGTCTAGAGTTTTGATCCTGCGACCAATGATAATGAAGTTCACAACTGCGATTAAATCGCGGTTATTTGTTTTGAGTGATTGGTGAAATGAATGAAATCTAGACTTTATATTTAAAATAGAAGCTTCTGAATTTTTCTATTCCTTTGTTAGATTTTTCGATGACACGTTGAGTGGAAAAATATTTTAAAAATCCCCATCCTAAAAAGAAAGCAAGGAAATAAAACCATTCTCCTAACGACAAAAGGTGTGCGCCTAATTCATGAGAGCCCAGTAATTGACTACTGAAGGCTATCGGTAAGATCTGGTTGAAAATATATAGAAGCAAAATAAAGCTAATAACTGGAAAAAGTATGATTGTTGTAAAAATACTCGTCATACATCCTGATATGGTCTTTTTACTGATTCCAATTCCGGTGGAATATCTCAGTAATTGATTCCAGTCCAAAAAATTCATCGTCAACATGACAAATGTTAAGGTGATGGGAAAATGTCTCAATTCTTTAGATAATGCATTTAATACGTTACTAAATTCAGTCGGCGATAAAAAGAAAATCACAGAGGAGCAAATAAACAATTGAAGAATGATACATATATAGAAAAATCTGGCAGTCCATTTGTATCTGCTGATCATATGGGAAAACGATGTCATCATTCCCTGAATAAACGTGGAATCTTTGACTGGGGTTGTGAGGATTAGTTCCATTCCCCCAGATTTGGAATCTTCATTAATTTTTCTGCATATTTCAAAGCCAGCAATGAGTTTAAAGATCAACTCAAAAATAAAGGCCATCGGTAAAAGCACGAAAGCGGGCCTGCATATAAAATTGGCTTTTGCGATGGCTGACATGGGAGGCCAATTAATCGTCATAGCATAAACGACGACGATAAGCATGAGCAAAAACAAGGCTTCAAAAGTGGCGTAGATTGATAATTGCCAAGCCGGAGTCTTGATATCTCTTTTCCAAAAGACAGAGATCGGGTTTGCGTGATCCATTATCTTGCCAGTCGGCTTATGTTTGATTGGCTTGGACTCTTTTAAAGATATTGATTTTAAATTGTGAACAGGATTTGAAGCCCAGGCAATCCATCTATCGAATACAAGCCTCGTCTTGGACACCTTCTTTTGGGGCTGAATTTCAAATTGCCACCTTTTAATGAGTGAATCTTTTGAGAGCTTGATAATGAAAAAACTCATAGAGGACCAGCATATGGCGTGGATAGAAATGGCTGCGAATTTAGATATCACGATTCCTGAGATTCCAAAATTTGGAAGAATCCCTCCTCCAAACCCTTGATTGAAAATATATCCAATGGTTGCTTGAGGAAAAAATATCATCTCGTTAAATGGTGAGATTTTTAATGGAAGTATTGCTCCAAAAACAAAGAAAAGCATGGGGCTAACAAAAAGAAATGAAGCCGTTGCTAAAAAAGTTTTTCTGGAGGCTTTAAACAAAGAGCTGATGTAAATTCCAACGCTGCTCGATACAAGAAACGTGATGTAAATCGAATACGTTGCAATAAAAACTTCATAAAACCCCACCCCGCCGGCCAGGAATGGAACAGAAAATACAGGGATTAGTGCCAGGATATTTAGCTGGAAACAAATAGAACTAGAGAGCCATTTACCAAAAATAATCCCCAAAGGTTTTAATGGTGTCATCAAAAGAAGCCCCAGTGTTCCTTCCCTTCGTTCTTTACTTATAGAGTCAAACACACTGAATCCACCGACAAGCCAAGCTATTATGGAACAGATGATGGTGAGTTCTCCTAGAACTTCTTTGCCGCTAGAGGCATCAATATCTCGTTGATCTAGAAACAGAATAGAAAATAAAATAAGACAAGGTATGGCCACTGAAAGGATTCGGACATTATAACTACTTTTACTTCGAGCTAGTTCGGTGAGCTCTCTCCATGTCGTGATCCAAACCCCTTTCATTTTCCCTTTATTCGCCCTGAATTTTAGCAATATATTGATATTGATACAATCAAGCTTGATTTTCTGTGTTATGTTATTTTTGTCTGTCCACAGAGCAAGATGTTTACTCAAAACATTTTTCCCTGGAAAATCCGTCACAACGAACTGCAAGCTGATTTGGGAGGATGCACAACAGTGTAGAATTTCTTTTTTCTTGAAAATGACCGAGGAATTATCATCTTGGATTCATGCAGAAGAGAATTTTACGATATTTGATTTTTTGCCTAACAGCAGTGGTTGCAGCTTGCGGGGGAGATAAAGTTGTTCACAACAACCAAAACCACAATGACGGTCATCACCATCATCATGAGCCGCCGCATGGTGGGGTTCCGGTTGTTTTGGGTAATGAAGAATTTCACCTGGAACTTTTAATTGATAATTCTAGTAGCAAAATGATGATGTATATCTTGGATGCTCATATGGAAAATTTTATTAGGATTTCTTCAAACGAGATTGCTATGAAAGTTTCATCTGATGGAACGGAAAGAGAGCTTAAATTTATGGCGCAATCTTCGAATTCCACAGGTGAGACTGTCGGGGATACGTCATTTTTTGCTGCTGAAGATGACGTGATTAAAGAGTTGACCGAATTCGAAGTCGTTATTCCTGAAATTTCTATAAAAGGCTCAACATATACAAACGTCGCTTTTCCGTTTCCTGAAGGAAATGAGCCACATTAAATCTTCATAAGTTACCCCTAAATTCCTCTTATCATTCTGGTGTCACAAACAACCTTTGGATGGTTAATATCGCGGTGACTGTGAATATAGCAATGCATGTAGAGTAAAAAACTACAGCTGCCGCGTATCGGCTATCTGCCTTCAAATCGTGAGCTAATAGGGCTGTGTTCACAGCCGTTGGAGCACCTGCTCCGAGTATTAGGATAGCGGCTATCGAATGCGGGAGTTTCCAAAGAACAGTCAGCCCAAGGGCAATCAAGGGCCCCACAACCAATCTAAGAAGTAACGCTAATCCTATAAATTTATCTACTTTAGGAGGGCTTGTTTTTGATAATTGGACGCCTAAGGTAACCAGGGCAATAGACACGAGCCCTCTGTCTATATATTGCAAAGGGGCCCAAATATATTTCCAATCAGCGACGGGGATTTGAAATTTTATGCAGATTATGCCAAGGCTAATAGCATAAACCGGAGTTAGTTTGAAAAGTCCAAGGACAATCTCAGCAAAGGGTTTTTTACTCCCATACCCACTTGCTAAAAACATCCCAATGGTGAAAGTGGACAAATTCATGGTTAGCAGCGCATAAATATGAATGCTCGCTCCATTTTCCGGGTAGGCCAATGCCATCATGGGTATACCCCAATTCCCACAATTATAAAACATGGTGCTGAGAAAGAAGGATCTTGATTTTGAAGGTTCCCAGTTTTGCCAAACAGTTATTAAAAAACCGATCACGAAGGTTGCCGCGATCACGGATAAGGTGAAAAAGACCACACTAGTGCCTTGTAACTCAGTTTCGCGAGTTGAGCTCTCAACGACTTTTACGAAAATGAAGCCAGGAACAAAAATATGAATGTTTAATTTAACTAAAGTGGCAAGATCCAGATTGTATTTTTTATCCAGAATGATGCCTATACTTATCAATACGACAATAGGAAGACAGACGTCACGGAAGAGAAACCAAAAAAATGTAAGTGCTTCAATCAAGGGACTAATCAATTCCACTTAGTAAAAGAGAATTCAATTAAAATCACTCTTATACTTTATGACAATACGGCGGTGCCAAAAATAAATAACTGACACGCGTTGTAATATTTACATTAATTTCCTTGCTTGAATATGAGGGGATTCAGAATAATTTCACCAATGAAATTTGGTTCATTATTATTTGTTCTTTGCCTTGGATTAATCGGTTGTGGTGAAACTGGAAAAGGCTCAAAATCAACTTATGAACTCGGATATGAGGTATTCGTTTCAAATTACCCATTGGGATATATGGTTTCTGAGTTGACCTCAGGAGAAATTACTCCAGATATGCCATGGGCAGGCCAAGGAGACCCCGCTTACTGGAAACCGAGCGAGGAAGCTGTTTCGGCTCTCCAGGAAAGCAAACTGGTTGTTTTTAATGGGGCCGAGTATGAAAAATGGGCCAAGACTTTATCTCTACCCAAGAGCAAGATCGTAGATACATCAGCATCATTTAAAGATTCCCTTATCGAAGTTGAAGGAGAGGTTCATAGCCATGGCCCTGAAGGAGAGCATTCGCATACCCACAAAGCAATAACAACCTGGTTGGATATGAATCTGGCCAGAGAACATTTAAAAGCGGTATTCCAGGCTTTGATAGATTTTAAGGTTGCCTCTAAAGACACACTTGAGCGCAATTTCACGTCTCTTGACGCCGCAATAGCCGATATGGATTCAGAGCTCAAAAAAATTGGAAAAACCATGGAGGGAAAGGCTGTATTTGGATCTCACCCCATCTACCAGTACCTGGCTAAAGCTTACGGAATCAATATTATTGAGCTGCATTTGGAGCCCGGAGAGTTTCCAAGTGAGAGTCAATGGGATGAGCTAAAAAGAAAAAGCGATGAGAATGAGATCAAATATATTCTCTGGGAGGGTGAGCCTCTTGTTAAAACGAGAGAAAAACTCGACTCAATTGGCATTACGAGTCTCACTTATTCTCCTTGCGGCGATAGACCCGAAGAAGGTGATTTTATATCTGTAATGGAAACAAATATTAGAAACCTTGCTTCTGTCACGGAATGATGGTTATTGTCGTTGTGTCGAAAAGACTAAAGACAAAATTAAATGAATAAGATTTCTTCTATCGCTTTATTTTCAACAATATTGCTAACCAGCGGCAGTCTTTCAGCTCATCCGGGGCATACAGCATTGGATAGCTCGGGGCTGGTCCATTTTATTCTGCAGCCAGACCATTTGCCTCTGAACCTGATTTGCTTATACGCATTCTTGAAATTCATTGGATTTTGCCTCAAGAAAAAAGATACTTTCAGGCTATAAAGTTGACCATTTCCAACAAAAAAGCTGGCATTTTTATGCCAGCTTTTTTGTTGCCTGAGTAGAGTGGCTTTTTAGTAGAGTTCAGGGAAGTCTTGAGAGAAATCTGAATCACCCCCTGTCTCGTTGTTCCATTTTTGAAGGACCTTCGCGAGAGATCGAGCTCTTTGTTTATGCCTTTTGGAAGGCGATTTTAATAAATCCATTTTTTCTAGAGGGTCTTTTTTCAGATTGAACATTCTCGCTGTCTTTATTTTAGGATAAAGGATTAATTTAAAGTTGCCTTTTGAAATCATGCGTTGGTGTGACACATAGGCGCTATAAATCCCGTCATACGGCTGATACTCACCTTTACCAGTTAGGAGTGGTGCAAAACTTCGAAACTCGACGTGTTCAGGCTTGTCGGCTCCGGCTAGTTCAAAAATTGTAGGATGGATATCTTGTAAATAGACAGGCGTACTAATCTTGTGGTTTTTCTTAATTCCGGGACCAACCACGATGAGTGGAACTCTGACACTATGGTCATACATATTCTGTTTGCCTAAAAATCCGTGCTGGCCAACGGCTAAACCATGATCCGCTGAGAAAAAAATGTAAGTGTTGTCCATCTGGCCAGATTTTTCCAACGTATTCAGCATGCGCCCTATTTGCTGATCCATGTGGGTGATGATCGCATAATATTCTTGAATGTGAGTTTTGACGGCATAATGAGTTCTCGGAAAAGGAGCGAGAACTTCATCGCGAATTTTATTGCTTCCAACGAGAAGAGGGTATTCAGGTAGAAAATTTTTCGGAACTGAGATTTGGTCCAGTGGGTATTTATCCACAAATTCTTTTGGTGACTGACGAGGGTCGTGTGGAGCATTGAAAGCCAAATACATGAAGAATGGATTTTCACTCTTAGATGCATTTTTGAGGTAATCTACTCCATCGTTTCCCAGGACTTCGCTCCAATGGGTTCCTCCTTCCCAAAACCCGCCCCATTTTTTATCCCAAGGCTTCCAGACGTCTTCCTTGCCCATCACAGGCCTGTGGTAGCCTTGTTTAACGTCTCTAGGCATTCCTGGTCTGATGTGCCTGCTTGTTCCGAAGGCCTTAGACGCATCTGCTCTTAAGTGCCATTTTCCTGAAAAATAGGTTTCATATCCCTTCTTTTCCAGCACCTGAGGAAGCATTTTGCCTTTTTTGCGATAAAGCGTATCGGCATCGTTGTAGTCTTTATTTGCATGCCACAGATAGCGACCCGTTAAAAGCATCATTCGGCTGGCCATACAAACCGCTCCATTCCAAGCTCCCTGGTTATAGGCATGGGTCATCGTCGTCCCTTGACGCACAAGTCTATCCAGGTTGGGAGTTTCGATTTCCTCATTGCCAAGCTCCCTGATTGTACTGAAAGCCTGATCATCGGCGAAAATGAAGAGAATATTGGGAGATTTGGCAAAAAGTTGGCTGGAGAATAATCCAATAATAGAAATTAACAGCCAGGAAAATACTTTAATCTCCACACATTTAGATCTTTGCGTGCTTTTTATTGTGATCATTTCTCAATACTGGGTGAGACCCATCACATTTGTCCAGAATGGAAATCTTTTGATTTGTATTGATTCTTTATAAGATGCCGATTGAATATTTTTTATGATTTTCCGTCCAAAAGGAATGCTAATCGCACGACGTGCATGCGGGTTCGCCCTCATTTGGTCCATTTTGTTTTTTTCTAGTGTCTTTGCGCAGGAGACGAAGAAGAATATTCTTTTTCTTTTTGCTGATGATCAAAGGGAAGATACAATCTCCGCTTTTGGCAACCCTCATATTTCCACGCCCAATTTGGACAGGCTCGTCAAGATGGGGACGAGCTTTCGACAAAATTATTGTTTTGGTTCCAATAGCGGTGCTGTTTGTGTGCCTAGTCGAGCCATGGTGCACAGTGGTAAAGCATGGACGCAGATCACCACAGATCTCAAAAATACTCCCATTTTACCCGAAACTTTGGGTGCTCATGGATATCAAACGTTCATCACTGGAAAGTGGCACAACGGGAGCCAATCCATTCTAAGAGGCTTTCAATCGGGCAAGAGAGTGATGATGGGGGGGATGTCGAATCATGCCAAAGTTCCCATTGTCGATATAAGCAATGATAGAAAAAAACTAATCAATAAACGTGTTGGGAATAAAATGTCTAGCGAGTTATTTGCGGACGCATTGATTGAGTTCTTAAAATCCAGAAACCCCGAAAAACCATTTTACGCTTATTGTGCATTCACAGCTCCACACGACCCCAGGCAGCCACCTTTGAAATATAAGAGAATGTATGCCAATAAGAGGCCCCCATTACCAAAAAACTATCTTCCACAGCACCCGTTTAACAATGGCCATATGGATGGAGGTCGAGATGAAAATCTGGGACCATGGCCCCGAACTCCAGACCTTATTCGTGAGCAATTGTCAGAATACTATGGCCTTATTTCATTCATGGATTCTCAAATTGGTCGGATCATAGACCAACTGGATAAATTGGAATTATGGGAGGATACCTTGGTCATTTATGCTGCCGATCATGGGCTAGCCATGGGAAGCCACGGTCTTTTAGGAAAACAGAGTGTTTACGAACACAGCATGAAATGTCCTCTGATACTCGTTGACAAATCGGTCCCCCAAAATTCTCAGAGAAATAATTTCACTTATTTATTCGATTTGTATCCTACTGTCCTGGAATACGCTGGCGTTGCAGTCGAGCCTGGATTGGTTTCTCAAAGCTTATGGCCTTCCATTAATGGAGATATGAGTCAAAACAGGAAATCCGTTTTTTTGCCATTTCGTAATCTCATGAGGTCCTGCCGCGACGAACAATTTAAAATAATATTTTATCCTCCAATAAACCACGTTCAGCTCTTTGATTTAAAATCTGATCCTGATGAGATGATTAATTTGGCTGATCGCCCTGACTTAGAAGATACTCGGAAAAAGTTAAGGACAATGCTTGTGGAGTGGCAGTCATTGGTAGGCGACAAACAAATCCTAGAAGTTTCCACCCCCAATCCAAAAGTCATTGATCTCACAGGCAAATCTCGCAAGCCAGATAGGTGGCAGCCAGATTGGATCATAAATAAATATTTTAATGCCTACCAATTACAATAATGGGAAAAATTTGCAATGGCATCTTTGTCAAATTATGCCAGAGTAAATCGCCAAATATAACCTGAAAAAGAAAAGAAGAACTATGAAGTATTTCAAATTCGCAACGCTTTCAATATTGGCTGGAATCATATTTAGTGGTCTACAGCACAGTGCTTTGGCTCAAAGTTATCAAAAACTCCAAAAGGTGAGTGAGGCTTTGAAGTCTGATATTAGACCTTGGCGAGGTGGAAGCAGCTCATTGAAGGTACCGATGATTGCATGGGGCGGTGATATACAAACAATTCTCGCCAACGGAATGTCCAAGAAAACAACCAGCACGAGTCATTTTGCAAAGGCAGGACTAAACATCGAGCTTTTTAGGGAAGACCAATTCCTCAAACAATTGGCAGCCTATCTCAAAGCTGAAACCCCATTCTTGCGAGGAACCCTCGGGATGATTAACTCGGCTGCCGAGGTCACGAATAGCGACCCAAATGCTGAAATGGTAATCATATACCAGCTTACTTGGTCTGCAGGAAGCGATGTGATCGTGGTTAAAGACACCATAGTGAAACCGGCAGACTTAAAAGGAAAAACAATCGCAATCCAATCCTTCGGCCCTCACATCGATTATCTCACAACTGTGCTTTCAAGTGCTAATTTAACTCCTCAAGATATCACATGGAAGTGGGTGCCAGATTTATTTGAAGTTGACGCGCGCTCTTTCAGTCCGGCAATGGCTCTTACTAACGATTCATCCGTTGATGGGGCTATGGTTATTATGCCCGATGCACAAATTCTTACTTCTGGCGGAAATATAGGCAACGGGGCTGAGGGTTCCGTCAAAGGAGGAAAAATTCTCATGTCCACAAAAACTGCTGATCGGGTTATTGCAGATGTTTATGCTGTGAGAAAAGACTTTTTAAAGAAGTATCCAGATACTGTTAATCGATTCGTCAAGGCTCTCATCGATGCCGAAGCAGAAGCTCGAAACCTTAGCAAAACTAAAAGCAATAGATGGAAAGAGCTCATGAGGAAAAGTGCAGCACTTCTCCTTGATGATCAAAACGCCTTCAATGACATGGAGCAAATGTATTACGAAGCTGATTTTGCAGGAATAGCTGGTAACTACCAATTTTTCGTTGACTCTAACTATCCCAGAAGAGCGGCTAAATTGAATGAAGAAATCCAATCAGCTTTTGTGTCATTAAAATTGTTATCATCTAAACAATCGATCGGGCTATCGCCAATCGACTTTGAAAGCTTGAGCTCAGGTGGGACAATGGAAATAGAGGTAAAGCAGCATTTCAATCCTGACGCGGTCAATAAACTGATTGCAAGGCGTCAGAGTTCCAACGGGCTTGACAAAGGTGAGTTGTTCTCTTTTGAAATTTTCTTTGCCCCTAATCAAAAGATTTTCCCACCTAATCTCTATAGCAAAGAATTCGACAAAGCGATTGAATTGATATCAACATACGGAGGTGCTTTGATGACTTTGGAGGGGCATTCCGATCCCATGGGATACCTCAAAAAGAAAAAAGATAATGAGCCTAAAATTATTTTAGAAAGGTATAAAAAATCGGCTCAAAATCTTTCTGTAAGCCGGGCTAACTCGGTTAGGGAGAGTCTTGTTAGTTATGCAGGTGGCAAAGGTGTTTTAATTGATGTTAGCCAGTTTGCTGTGATTGGGCACGGCGTCATGAAACCTAATACGCCTACCGTAAATTATGATCGCGATGGGGATCTTGCTCTGGAGTCAGCACCGCGGACAAAGGAACAATGGGATGCCACCCGCAGAGTTGTCTTTAGGATCCTGCAAGTAGAAGCAGAGGAAGAGGCGTTTACTCCCCTTTTCTAATTTAAAATATCTCTAGAATCACAAGGTGTGGGCAAAACCCAACAAAATCTTGTCTATATAGTTACAGGGGCAGCAGGTGGCCTAGGGAGCGAACTCGTTAGAGGGTTGTTAAATCGTGGGGCTTGGGTTTTTGCCCTCACCCATAAAAGATCTTTATCTTTCAAGCATGAAAGATTAATTAAATTGTCCCTCGATTTATTGGAATTAGATAATTTAAAGGGGCAGTTAGATAGTGCCTTTGTCGACATACAGCATCCTCTTGGTGGGGTAATCCATGCTGCTGGAATTACCCATGGAAGCCCTATAGCAAAAACTACCCTGGAAGAATGGGATAACCAGTTCAATGTAAATTTTTTCTCTG
>CBFHOE010000012.1:43101-54696 GCA_965657355.1 Limisphaerales bacterium
ACCAAAATAATTACGGAATGGGGTATCCAAAAAATGTGTGAGAAAAATGTTGCAGGGCATTTTATCTTTGTTGGCTCCCATGCTGGTGCTCACGGCTCTGCTGGACAAATTGCCTACGCAACATCTAAAGGATGCCTTCGAGGGTTGGTCACTGCCTATTCCAAAGAGTTTGGAAGCCTGGGTATGAGGTTTCATCTTGTCTTGCCGGGTTTTATGGAAACATCTATGACTAAGGGCCTGTCTGATAAGACTATAAAAGATTACCTTGATTTACAATCAATCGGGGAGTTTACAACACCTGAAGCATCAGCTGAATTTATTTTGTTTCTCTTGAAGACAAAAAATGTAAGTGGACAGATTTTTAAACTTGATAGTCGTTTAAATTTCTAGAAATACATCTCCGCGTTTAGAGGTCTCTTGAATAATTCGCTTTGCAGAATATGTAATAAATGTAGTCTTGTTGCTATGCATATTTTGAGATCTTTAACGATTCTAATATTCTTTGCAGCTGCTCATGGTTCAGCACAGGCCGAGAATTTAAATGTTCTAATGATATGTGTGGATGATCTCAGGCCTGAACTAAATAGCTTTGGTAAAAGCTATGTGCATTCTCCCAACATAGACGAGTTAGCAAGCCGAGGGCGGGCTTTTACGAGACATTACGTCCAGGCTCCAACATGCGGTGCCTCAAGGTATACACTTTTAACGGGGAGATATGGACCTTATGGAAACGGAGCCCTTTTCTCGCGGGGGGCAAAATTACTCAAAGACAAAGACTCGGTATCTCCAAGTATGCCAGCTTGGTTTCGCCAGCGTGGGTATACTACTGTCAGTGTTGGTAAAGTTTCCCACCACCCTGGAGGCAGGGGGGGGAAGGATTGGGATGATGATTCGCAACTTGAGATGCCTCTTTCCTGGGATAGGCACATACTTCCTGCGGGGCCTTGGAAACACCCCAGAGGAGCAATGCATGGACTTGCTCACGGCGAGATTAGAGTGAACGCTAAGCAGATGGATCTCATTCAGGCTCAAAAGGGGGATGACTCTATTTATCCGGACGGATTGATTGTAGACGAGGCCCTCAGTCAGATGAAGCAACTCTCAGCAGATAGAAAACAAAAGGGGATGCCCTTTTTCCTAGCGGTTGGCATCATCCGTCCCCATCTTCCGTTTGGTGCTCCAGAAAAATATTATCAACCCTACAAAGACGCTGATTTGCCGGATGTCCCCCATCCAAATAAACCCAAGGGCAAAACAACATGGCATGGTTCGGGTGAATTCATGAAATACAATAGATGGGGGCGAAACCCTAATAATGATAGGGAATTTTCTCTTTTAGTTCGCAAGCACTATGCGGCCTGTGTGACTTACGCAGACAGTCTGGTTGGTCGATTGATCGACCAACTCAAGAAACTTGAGGAATATGATCGAACCGCTATCGTTCTTTGGGGTGATCATGGGTGGCATTTGGGCGAGCATGCCATTTGGGGAAAGCATTCACTCTTTGAAGAATCACTGAGGAGCCCGCTTATTGTTGTTTACCCCGGGATAAAAAAACCCGGAGCAAAATCTAATGGGATTGTAGAAACGATTGATATCTTTCCTACTCTCTGTGACATAACCGGAATCGATATGCCAAAATATCTTCATGGACAATCGCTAAAAAGGATTTTAAACGACCCAGATTTGCCTGGGGATGTGGCCGTTTCCTACACGAGGGCCAGCACTATTCGAACGGACAGGTTTAGACTCATTGCTCACAAAAGTGGACAGGTGGAATTATATGATCATCACTCAAAGCTGGCGGAAACCGAGAATATGGCTGCCGCGTTTCCTGAAGTCACAAAACAATTACACGAAATCCTACAATCCCGGATAGCTCTCAAGTCTCAATAGATTCAATGCTTTTTTTATTCCCTGAGAAAATTCACTCCCTCACCGCGGGACCTCAAGCCAGTAAATTTATTGCTGCCTTCTAATCCCTAGTGATTGTGATATAATCTAATTAGCCTCAGAAAAATGACAAAAAAACAAACTGGTAAACAAGGCTTGGGTAATATGGCGTATGTCTTTGTCGGGTGCCTGATAGCTCTGGGTTTTGTGCTCACTGACAAGCTAACTAATACTAATGAAGTTAAAGAAGAGCCAACTGATGAAGTGGCTTTTCAATGGAAAACCAATGGTATGGTCTTTATCCCAGGAGGTACTTTCATTATGGGAAATGATCTTGGTAAACCAGATGAAAGACCTGCCCATGAAGTTGAACTCAGTGGGTATTGGATGGATGCCACCGAGGTTACGAATGGAGATTTTAAAAAGTTTGTCGAGGCGACTGGGTATATAACCGTTGCGGAAAAACAGCCCAATGTCGAAGATATTGAGGGAATGGATCCTGCTCAAATTGATCCCACTTCATTGGTTCCGGGATCTGTTTGCTTCAGAGTTCCTGATCATCCGGTGACATCTTATGAAAACCACCTTCAATGGTGGACATATGTCCCCGGTGCAAACTGGAAGCAGCCATCCGGCGCTGGGTCAACTATTGAAGGCAAAGATAATTATCCTGTCGTTCACATTGCTTATGAAGATGCAGAGGCTTATTGCAAGTGGGCTGGGAAAAGGCTCCCGACCGAGGCCGAATGGGCCTTTGCTGCACGAGGAGGGGAGAAAACCATGCGCTACATTTGGGGCAATGAAATGAAACCCGGAGGTGAGTGGAAGGCCAATATTTGGCAGGGTGACTTTCCCAATGGAAATTCTCTAGAGGACAAGTTTCTCGCGGCAAGTCCAGTAAAGACATTTCCACCAAATAGTTATGGTCTTTATGATATGGGGGGGAACCTATGGGAATGGACTCAGGACTGGTACCGCCCGGACTATTACCTCTCCAGTCCAAAAAAGAACCCCAAAGGTCCCTCGTCGAGTTATGACCCGCAGGAACCTCACGTCAGAAAAAAGGTAACAAGGGGGGGCTCATTTCTTTGCAGCGACGTCTATTGTGTTGGATATAGGCAGACAGCCAGAATGAAATCTGCACCTGACACTGGGCTCATACATACAGGATTTCGGTGTGTTAGCGAGGCTCCAGCGCCAATTTTCACTCAGGATAATTAATCAGATTTTGGTGATATAAGAGAAGAATCTTGCGAAAGGTTCTTGCCTTCTATGCTCAGGTTTGATAATTCACTTGACCCTTGGTCTCTCGATCAGGAAAGAATTCGAGAATCCGAGTCAAAACCAGCGGAAAAAGAACAAATATATGGCAGTTAAAATTAGATTAAGAAGAATGGGTCAAAAAGGAGCCCCGTTTTACCGTGTTGTGGTTACCGATTCTCGTAGCCCACGCGATGGCAAATTTATCGAAAATATTGGCACTTATGACCCGATGAAAAAAGGGATCAACTATGATTTTAAGCTCGATAGAGTTGATTATTGGATAGGCTGCGGTGCTCAGCCATCAGAAACCGTCTCCAGCTTGATTAAAAAGGCTCGAAAGAGCCAAGCTGCTGAAGAGGCATCAGCCAGTGCTGCCACTGCCTAAACCATTTTATCTACTTCCCTGGATTCAAATTCTATAATGAAGGATTTCCTCGAGCTGGTTATCAAACCGTTGGTCAACTTTCCTGATGAGGTTGAGATTGAAAAAGAAGAAGACGATCGTTCTGTCGTCTACCAGCTCAGGCTAAACCCTGGAGATATAGGAAGAGTGGTGGGGAAAAATGGCAGCACCATCAACGCACTTCGAATCCTTATGCACGCCAAACCATCCGAAGATGGTAAACGCGTTGGTTTGGAATTAGTTGAAGATGAGCACGAAGAGGCTGCTGAATAAAATTTAAACGAAAAGGTTCCCTTTTCCGACAGAAGGCATGAAAGTTGACGTCATCTGTCTATTCCCTGGTATGTTTCAGGGGCCTCTGGACGAAAGTATTATTCAGAGAGCGCGATCTGAGGGTAAGATCGAAATAAATTTAATTAATTTGCGTGAATTCACGCATGACAAGCATCATACCGTTGATGATCGCCCATTTGGCGGTGGACCCGGGATGGTCCTTAAGCCAGAGCCTCTCTTCGAGGCGGTAGATTCTCTTAAAGAGAAAGGGTCTAAGGTTTTGATGATGTCACCCTCTGGGAGAAGATTCGACCAGAAGTTGGCTCAAAGTTTTTCGAAGCTTTCGCATATCATTCTGATTTGCGGGCACTACGAAGGAATTGATGCGCGAGTCGAATCACTCGTGGATCAAGTTATCTCGATCGGGGATTTTGTGCTCACCAATGGGGCTATTCCAGCACTAGCTGTTATCGACAGCGTCGTGCGGCTTATCCCTGGGGTTTTGGGGGACGACCAGAGCTCAATTGAAGAATCATTTTCGTCAGGCATGCTGGAATATCCCCAGTATACCAGGCCCGCCAGCTTCCGCGGTATGGAAGTTCCGGAAGTTCTTCTTTCCGGTAATCACGCGGAAATCGCGAAATGGAGAAAGCAAAAAGCTATTGAAAGGACTCGTGCCTTTCGCCCGGATTTAAATATAAAAGATTAAATAACTGACACCGCCATGAACGAGGCAATATTAGAAAAAATAGAATCAGCCGATTTTCGCAAAAACGAGCTGAAGTTTAATGTAGGCGACACCGTAAAAGTGCACACAAGGGTTGTTGAAGGTGACAAAGAGCGAATTCAGATATTCGCAGGAGTCGTCATTGGTCGCCGTGGCCGCGGACTCAATGCTACTTTTACCGTGAGAAGAATTTCTTATGGAGAGGGCGTGGAAAGGGTTTTTCCTGTCCATTCTCCACGCGTCGCCAAGGTCGTCGTTGAGCGACAGGGCTTAGTAAGACGTGCGAAACTCAACTATCTACGAGATAGGATTGGCAAAAAAGCTCTCTTAGTTAAGGAAAAAGATAGCCGTCTCAAGCGATCTAAAAAGGGAGCAAAGAAGTAATTTAGCTTTTAACGACCCATTTATTTATGCAGAAGCCCTCACCAATCAATGGTGAGGGCTTTTTTTTAAAAAAAGTTTGTTACTTATTTTTATCTCATTTCAGGCCCTATCTTGAGGTTTTAATTGAGGAAAGAGGATGACATCTCGGATTGATTCTTGGCCCAGGAGCATCATGCATAATCTATCGATTCCCATTCCCATGCCTCCTGCGGGCGGCATCCCGTGTTCTAGAGCTACAAGGAAGTCTTCATCCAGTTTTTGTTGTTCCCCTCCAGCCTGTTGTTCCAAGCTTTCTCTTTGTTGGATGGGATCATTTTGCTCCGAGTAAGCGGGAGCTATCTCTTGACCATTAATGCAGCACTCAAAAACTTCTACTGTAGTCGGGTCATCAGGGGAAATTTTAGCCAGTGGAACGAGTTGCTTGGGAAGGTGTGTGACGAATGTGGGTTGAATAAGATTTGGTTCAATGAACTTCTCGAATATAGCATTTGTGACCTCAAAGTCTTCATCGGTGTCATGGATCTCAGCCCCAAATTCTATTGCTTTAGCTCGCCTCTCCTCTGGAGTTATTTCAAACCAATCAGCTTGGGTTTTTTCTCGTATGAGATCCTTGTATTTCACTTTTTTCCAATCTGGCGTAAGATCGATGGTTTTGGTTACATTGCCTTCTGCATCTTTATGCTCCACCACAAGGGTCCCAAGGACAGATTGAGCAATGTGGCAAACCATACCCTGGACGAGGTCCATCATAGAATTGTAGTCCCCATACGCTTGATAAGCTTCCAGCATTGTGAACTCTGGATTATGCCTTCTCGAAAGACCTTCATTTCTAAAATTTCTTCCGATTTCAAAGACTTTATCGATTCCACCGACCAGAAGTCTCTTGAGATAGAGCTCTAGAGCGATTCGCATGTAGAAATCGCATCCCAGAGCATTGTGATGAGTGACAAAAGGCTGTGCTGCAGCTCCCCCCGGGATGGCTTGCATCATAGGTGTTTCTACTTCCACATATCCCTTTTCATGAAGGTAATTTCTAATTTCACGAAGTATACGACTTCTCAACAGAAATATTTTTTTCACTTCGGGGTTTCCTATGAGGTCTAAATACCTTTGGCGATACCTAATTTCAGTATCGACAAGCCCATGGAACTTCTCCGGAGGTGGGCGTAAAGCTTTTGCTAAATAAACAAACTCAGAGGTGTGGATTGTTTTCTCACCTGTTTTGGTGGTGAAAAGTTTACCTTTTACACCAATAAAATCGCCAAGATCCACAGATTTCAGGGTGGCGAAGTCTTCATCGCCAAGGTCATTTTTAGAGGCATAAAATTGAGCTTTCCCTGATTGATCTGAGAGGTGCACAAACATGCTCTTTCCCATGACCCTCTGGGCAATAACTCGACCTGCAATTTTGACTTCTTTGCCTTCCTCGTAGTCGTCCTTAACGTCCGAGCATTTCTCTGATGGATCGAAATTATTTTGAAATGGGTCTAAGCCATTCTCTCTCAAGGCCTGAAGTTTTTGGCGCCTTTGTTCTACTAATTTATTTGAGTCGTCCATTATTGGTGGGAGATCATGGCATGAAACGGGAAACGTTTCCACTAAAAGACCTAAGGAAATGCGGTATTTTTTAGTTCCAAATTCTTATTTTTAATGAGTAAAACCTCGGTTGAATTCACAATAGATCTTGATGGGTAACTCTGGAGTATCTAACTTCAACGCGTCTATGCTCATTAGTTATCTTCTAGCCCTGGTTTTTGGTTACATAAGTGGTGCTACTCCATTTGGATATCTCGTGGCTAAAAATATGGGGGTGAATATTCTGGAAATGGGAAGTAAGAATATTGGGGCCACAAATGTTTCCCGAGTTTTAGGCAAGAAACCGGGGATTCTTGTTTTTGTTTTGGATCTAGCGAAAGGAGCTCTGGGTGTGATACTCGCATCCAAGCTCCTTAACAATGAATCGAACAGCCCGGATTTGTTAGGGCTTATCGCAGGCGTTGGAGCAATATTAGGACACAATTTTACCTTTTGGCTAAAATTCAAAGGCGGAAAAGGGATCGCCACAACATCTGGCGTTTTGCTTGGCTTAACCCCATGGACTTTCCTTATTTTAATTTCTACCTGGGGCATTATTTTCAAACTTACAAGATACGTATCGGTCGCCTCCATATTAGCCGCTTTTTTAATGCCATTTATCGTTTATTTTATTGATGATGGAAACCCGGTCCTGGTGTGGTCAACGGCAATATTAGGTGCTCTTGCCATAGTCAGGCATAAAGCAAATATAGTGAGGCTCTTGAACGGCACGGAAAACCGATTCGAGAAAAAAGGTCCAACAGAAAAGAATTCTGAAAAAAATCTTGAAGATGCAAAAAAGTAGGGGTGTCACAATTTTGGGTGCTGGATCCTTTGGGACTGCTATGGCAGTTGTTTTGTCATCTGCCGGCCGGCAAGTCAAACTATGGGATTATAAACCGGATAAGCTTGAGCAACTAAGAGATACCAGAACCAACCCTCACTACTTGCCTGGGGTTCCGATTTCGGAATCTGTTGAGTTCGAACCAAACTTATCGAGTGCGGTGCATGGCCAACAGATAATTGTCCTAGCACTCCCATCTCGATCTCTCAATGAAGTATTACCTATAGTATCCGATTACGCGGGATTAATAGTGAGTCTAGTGAAAGGGCTGGACATTAAAACGGGTCAAACTGTGTCCGCTCTTATTAAATCACATTGTCCAATGGCAAAATTAGCAGCCCTAGGAGGACCAACATTTGCTGACGAAATCGGAAGGTTCATACCCTCAGCCATGGTCGTCGGTTCCGAAGATCTGAATTCTGCTGAGGAGGTCCAAAATTTATTTAATACACCGTTCCTTCGCATATACACATCTCAAGATATTCACGGAGTCGAGCTGGGAGGCGCTCTAAAAAACATCATCGCCATTGCTGCGGGAGTTTCTGATGGTTTGGGCTTTGGGGATAACTCCAAAGCGGCATTAGCCACCAGGGCTATTATTGAAGTCCAAAAATTAGGTGTCCTCCTTGGCGGGCAAAAAGAAACATTTCTCGGGTTAAGCGGACTCGGAGACTTAATGGCAACCTGTTTTTCCAATCATAGCAGAAATAGACGTTACGGTCACTTATTGGGTGAGGGGATTTCAGTCGACCAAATTCCTTCTCAAATGGGTGTCCTTGTTGAAGGGGTGCCAACCTGTAAAGCTGCCTTTCACTTAGCAAAGAAACATGGCCTGGACACTCCAATCATCAATCAAATTTACGAAATGCTTTACGAGCAAAAATCCCCGCGCCAAGCTATTGCTGATTTAATCAGTCGAAAGCCAAAGCCTGAAGATACATTGGAAAAAACTAACACAAAATTCTAAGGCATAACCTAAAACCATGAATCAAACGAAATGCATAACTGTAAGCATTCCTGGGTCAACATCAAACCTAGGTTCCGGTTTTGATACATTGGGTGTTGCCATCTCCCTAAGGAATAGGCTGACGCTTTCATTCAGTGACAGAAAAGATGGCCCGGTTGCGCATATCACATCGCATATCCCAGAATCTGTAAGAGCTGATGCTGAAGGTATGTTATCCAATGCCTGTCAGGTTTTTGAAAAAAAAACTGGCACTGAGTCAAGACTCATTGATGTGCATATTGAGGGGGATGTTCCTGTCGCTCGTGGGCTAGGCTCCAGTGTGACTCTTCGATTGGGAACCATCGCAGGTTTATCTTACCTTCATGGACTGGAATTGGCAGCCCCGACTATTGGTGAATGGGTTGCCGAAATAGAAGGGCACCCGGATAATGCAATACCATCTGCGATTGGGGGCTTTTGTGCTGCTGGCATCGACAGTGATGGAAAGTTGAATTTTGCTAAATTTGAATTACCTGAAGATTATACATTTATTACTCTCATCCCCGATTTTGAGGTTAAAACCGACGAAGCACGAATGTCTTTACCCAATTCATATTCCCGTGAGAACACCGTTCGAGGGATAAATCGCTCTACCATGGTTAGCGCACTCCTGGCTACAGCTCAGCCGGATAAGCTTCAAGGTTTTTTTGACGACCCAATTCATCAGCCTTTCCGGGAGAAACTTATCCCGGGGTTCAATGCTTGTATGCAGGCAGGGAGAAAAGCCGGAGCGCATGCAGGATGGATCTCAGGGTCAGGAAGTACTCTCATGTGGCTTGCTACAAAAAATGTCGAGCGAATCGGAGAAGCCATTCACAAAGTTATGCCCAATGCGGGATTGCATTTCTTAAAATCTGACAATAGCGGTCTAAAAATTTTAGAACAAAACAGGCACTAAGATACTCCAACCAATTATGGGAATAACCATGGCAAACTCTATTCATTTATATTTTCATCGTATCCTATTTCTTTTTGTCATCTTTTTCATGCAGTCCGATGTGTCTTTCGGGCAAAAGGCTCAGACCAAGATCGAGTTAATTTTGAGTCATGAACAGGTGACTGCGGGGCAAAGTTTTACAGCTCTTATCAAAATGACTATGCCTAGTCATTGGCATACGTATTGGAAAAACCCAGGAGAAGCCGGCTTGGCTACTTCTATTGATTGGGAACTACCTGACTTCATTGAAGCTGGCGAGATTCAATGGCCAGTTCCCAGAAAGTATGGTGAAAACGAATTTATCACATACGGATACTCTGGCGTTATTTACCTCGTTGTTCCCTTATCTATTAATGACTTCGCACCTTCCAAAAATGTCGAACTGAACGCCACTATAAAATGGTTGGAGTGCGAGGAGCTTTGTGTGCCTGGAAATCAAAAGGTGTCTCAAAATCTTGTCATTGGTGCCATATCCAAACCATCAGCCGGAATTCAAGCCTCCATTGAAAAGGCCCAAAAAAGACTGATTCCAAACCAGCCTATTTACAATGGGAAATTCCAATGGACTGTATCGAACGGTGACGAGCCAGATAGAAGGAGCTTCATTGCTGAAATTCCAAATCAGATGGGTTTTATCGATTTAACACCTGATTTTTTTCCTCACAGAATTAACGGATTTGAATTAACAGTGAATCATGCAACCAGAGTTGCTACCGATGATTCTATGGTGTTTACGGGCAGCTTATTTAAATACGAAGGCCAATGGCCATCAAGCTTCAGTGGCATTGTTGCCTTTAAGGACGAAAAGAAACTTGAAGAGATGGCCTCAGTGCAAGTCTCGCTAAGTATTGGGTCAGTTGAGAAAACACTTGAACAAGGCCAAGTTATAAAAGATAAGCTCAGTTCCGCTGAGCCAAAAGACCCATTCAAAATACTTGATTCAGGTTTCAATACCGTTTCTCCTGATAGTTTTTTGGGTAACTCTGGTATAGGCATTGGTCTGGGAAATTCTGATCAGAATCAAAATACAAATGCTACTTCCATTGACTTTGTAAACAATGAAATCGATGAGGTTAAACTTGTCGGTGCACCTGCCTCTCCAGTATCCGAGGGTGGAAGCTCGAACGTCGCTTCCACACCCGTAAATGCCGAGGCCGGTGATACACAAAGCCGAAATTTAACTGCTCAAGATAGTGAATCAAAAAGTGACGGGCCGACATTAAAACTTATCGTCTCATCTTTTGGTTTTGCAATTCTTGGCGGTGTCGCTCTCAATTTTATGCCGTGTGTATTACCAGTAGTTTTCCTCAAACTCATGAGCTTTGTGAAGATGAGAGATGAGAATCCTCAAGAAATCAAAAAGCATGGGATAATGTACCTGGTAGGTGTTTTGTGTTGTTATTTATTTATGGCTTTGGTTCTGGTTCTTTTGCGCGCCACTGGCCGAGAGATGGGCTTTGGTTTTCAATTTACTAGTCCATATTTTGTTGTCGCCATGTCCCTTTTAACGGCATTGATAGCACTCAATTTATTTGGCGTTTTTGAAATCGTTGTCAGCGGTGGGGCAATGAGTGCCGCTGGAAAATATGCAGGGCGACCAGGGCTAGCCGGTTCGTTTTGGAGTGGTTGTTTTACAACACTGCTTGGGACCCCGTGCATGGCGCCTGGGCTAGCTGCTGCTGCCGGATTTGCCCTATCAAGCAACACACCACCTTGGTTAATGATTCTCACATTTTTGATGATGGGTTTCGGATTGGCGGCACCTTATTTATTAGCAAGTCTTTTTCCAGTCCTCATAAAGTTACTACCTAAGCCTGGGATGTGGATGCACCATTTCAAAGTCGCGATGGGATTTCCCATGGCTGCGGCCTCAGTTTGGATTCTAACTCTCAATCAAATCCATTATGGGACAGATGGGATTTTATGGGTTGGTCTATTTATCATATGCGTTGCTTTTTCTTCATGGATCCTAGGCACTTTCATTCAAAAAAACACAAAGCGGCGAAGTCTTGCTTGGCTTTTTGTCATTTTTTTCACAGTCGGTGGCTACTTTTTTGCTCTCGAAGATAGATTGAACTGGCGTAACCCAATTTCAGAATCCCGTGAAGCGACAACATCCATAGAGCCGCAGCTCTCGAGTAAAAATGGCATCGTTTGGGGAAAATGGAGCCCTGAGGCTATCGAAGCTGCCCGAAAATCAGGATTCCCAGTTCTGGTCGATTTCACCGCAACTTGGTGCGTCAATTGCAAAGAAAATAAAAAAAGAGCCATCGACGTCAAAGAAACCAAG
>CBFHOE010000012.1:54796-56660 GCA_965657355.1 Limisphaerales bacterium
AAAAGCTCTTGCAAAAAAATGTGGTTACCTTGAAAGCGGATTACACATTGCAGCCTCCAAATATCACGTCAGAGCTCGCCAAGTTTCAACGGGGCGGTGTTCCCTTAAACCTGCTTTACCCCGCAGATCCAACAAAAAACCCAATAGTTTTACCCACTTTTCTTAAAAAAGAGGACTTGATCCAGGCTTTAGATTCACTGTGATCGTGCAATCCAATTCATGTTCGGATTCATGAAATTAAGGATTTGTTCACCTTTCCACTCGACCTAGATAATCAAAAAACCTTATTATTTAACTCCTGGTGAAGGTATTCAGTGGCTCATCCAACCGACCTCTTGCGCAAGCTATTGTGGATTTTCTATCCATTCCACTTGGAAAATGTACCGTCAAAGCTTTTCCTGACGGTGAAACATTTGTGAAAATCGACGAAAACGTCCGAGGTCAGGACGTTTTTGTTGTTCAAAGCACTTTTCACCCCACCAATCATCATTACATGGAAATGTTTATCATGATTGATGCGCTGAAAAGGGCAAGTGCTTCAAGAATTACAGCTGTAATACCTTTTTATGGATACGCACGGCAGGACCGAAAAGACCAACCTCGCGTGCCCATTACCGCAAAAATGGTGGCTAACCTGCTGACGGCGGCCGGCGCAAATAGAGTCCTGACTATGGACTTACACGCACAGCAAATTCAGGGATTCTTCGATATTCCAGTGGATCATCTATACGCCGCCCCAGTCATGTACGACTACATCAAATCCAAAAACATCGAAGATTTGATGGTTGTCAGCCCAGATGTCGGTGGAATTAAAATGGCCCATCACTACTCCGTGATGCTCAAAACTGGTCTAGCTATGCTTGCCAAACAGAGAAAGAATGCCAGCGAGATTCAATCCATGACCATGATAGGGGAGGTTGAGGGGCAAAATGTTCTCATCGTTGATGATCTTACGGAAACTGCAGGAACATTAACCAGAGCGGCTGAGGAAGTGGCCAAGCATGGAGCAAAAAAGGTTTACGCCCTGGTTTCCCATGCTCTACTGAATGAGCAAGGTGTCCAAAGAATTCGAAATTCTAATATTGACGAACTAATCACAACTGATACAGTTCTCCGCCCGCATTACGAGGGTGTTCCTGTTAGAACGCTTTCCGTGGCGGGAATTTTGGGAGAAGCGATTAATCGTATTCACAACAATCTATCTGTGAATTCACTCTTCGAATATCGAATGAAGGATTAACCGTTTTAATTTGCTTCCCGAGAAAGAATTTTTGATCCGTTTCGAAATGGAAACACAACAACTAAAATGTCAAACTCGCACTCTCTCGCGTTCCTCAGGAGTTAAAAAGCTCAGGAGCCAAGGGAGCATTCCTGGTGTTGTCTATGGTTACCACATTGAACCTGTCAGCATCGAATTCAATGAAAAAGACTTCGATCGACTCATCAAGACTTCTGACTCTGATGTGATTATCACTGAAATTCAGATAGAAGGTAATGATAGACCAAAGCGAAAAGTTCTCCTAAAAAACGTCCAATACCACGTTCTCAAAGGTAACGTGCTCCATGTGGATTTTATGGAGGTCAGCGATGAGCGCCCCGTAACGATTTCCGTTCCGATTAAGCAATTTGGAGAAGCCACTGGCGTGAAAAATGCTGGGGGAACACTTGGGATCATCCTTGATAGAGTCAATGTTAAGGCCCTTCCAGGCAGTGTCCCGACCTTGATCCAAGTCGATATCTCGAACATGGACGTAGGCGACATTTTTTACGTCAAAGATCTCCCTAAACTCGAGGGTGTTGAATATTTACAACCCGAGAATATTCAAATTATGACGATCATTCCGCCAAGAGTCAGTAGCAAAAC
>CBFHOE010000012.1:56759-82937 GCA_965657355.1 Limisphaerales bacterium
TCTCGAGGGTGTTGAATATTTACAACCCGAGAATATTCAAATTATGACGATCATTCCGCCAAGAGTCAGTAGCAAAACTGGCCAGGAAAATAGTGAATCCAATTAACAGGTATTCGTTGTAATTTCTCATCGTGTTCTTACCTTGGGGCTGAAACCTCAGTTCGAAACCCGGTGAGTATTCCAACTTCGGCGCACCATTGGCATGGAAGATTCGTTCGTCGTTGTAGTCGGATTGGGAAATCCGGGATCAAAATACGCGAATACACGTCACAATTTTGGTTTTGACATTGCAGATCGAATCGCTCGTAAGCACAATGCCGATTTTAGGACTGAAAAAAAATTTAACGCTGATCTAACCAAGGTTAAAATCGGCAAAAGGAAGGTGGTTTTAATAAAACCACTCTCTTACATGAATTTAAGTGGCCCGGTAGTTAGAAAAGTTTCAAGCTTCTACCAGGCAAAGTTGAATGATATCCTGATCATCTTGGACGATGCTAATCTCCCTTTGGGAAAGATTCGTTTCAGAATCGATGGCCGGGATGGCGGACACCATGGTTTGGAATCTGTTTCAAAATCACTTGGTTCGACCAAACACCCTCGGTTGCGTTTAGGAATCGGCAGGGGTGAAAACCTTAAACAGATAGCTGGTTATGTTTTGGATAAATTTCATCAAAATGAGCTGGACTTGAAAGATAAGGTTGAACGAAAGGCTATGGAACAAATAGATTGCTGGCTCACTCAAGATGCTCAGTCGGCTATCCAAAAATTTAATGGCTCAGTAACTCAAAATTGATTAGATTTGCTCAATTATAAACAAAAACAAAATATTAAAGCGCTGTGACAAATTACGAAATCCTTGTCATCCTGAACACAAACGGTAAAGAAGACCTCGGTGATTCGATGCTCGAGACCTTCATTTCGAATCTGAAAGAAGAGGGATGTGAAATCTCTGATATCGAGGAAATGGGGCACACAACATTCATTAGAGAAGGGAAAAATCATACTCACTCTGGGCATTACGTGAAAATTTGGCTCCAGATGACATGTGAGTTTGCGGATTCCATCCAAGAAAGGTTCCGCCTTGACGAATCGATATTTAGAATTCTCCTTACCAAAAATCCGAGTTCATTCAGGCCTAGTGACGTCAAAGAGGAAGAGCCTCAAGAACCTGTAGCCGAAGAGGTGCCCACACCTGAAACTGAGGTTTCCTCCGAAGAACAGCCAGCTTGAGTAAAACAATAAAGCAATTTAAATAAAAAAACGACAATGGCTAATCTGAACAAGGTATTTCTAATGGGAAGGCTTACCCGAGACCCTGAAGTCAGGTACACCCCTTCAGGTATGGCTATTGCGAAACTCGGATTAGCGGTCAATCGGACTTGGCGGTCCCAGGAATCCAGAGAAAAAAACGAAGAAACAACATTTATCGATGTAGATGCCTTTGGAAAGCAGGCTGAGACCCTTGGTCAATATTTAAAAAAGGGAAGACCGCTCTACGTTGAAGGACGATTAAAGTTGGATTCGTGGGAAGATAAGCAATCAGGACAAAAAAGGTCCAAGCTCGGGGTCATTCTTGAATCATTCCAATTTATTGACGGCGGAGGATCTCGTGGCGATCAGGAGTTTTCTGGAGGGAACGGGGGTAGTGAACAGGGATATTCAGCGCCTCCACCCAGCTCGACGAAACCGAGTCAAGGATCCTATTCCGATGATGATGACGACGTCCCATTTTGATAATTTAAAATAATAACATTTGATCTGACCATAAAATGGCAAAACTTGATATCATACTTGTGAAAAACGTCGATGGCTTGGGCGCTGAGTCCGACGAGGTAACAGTTGCAGCCGGTTACGCTAGAAATTACCTTATTCCTCATGGAATGGCGGTTCTCTCAACAGGCGCAACCAAACGCCAGCGAGAAGCACTGAAACAAAGACGCGCTGAAAGAGAAGCAGCGGAGCTCAAAGAAGCTAAGGTGTTGGATGAATCCATCAAAAACCTGATCGTTCTCATCCGTGTCAAAGCTGGTGAAGATGGTAAGCTCTTTGGATCTGTCACATCCTCCGACATAGCAAAATCTCTAGCTAAAGATTTCGAGCTTGAACTCGACAGACACAAAATCAACATCCCAGAACCTATCAAGGAATTGGGAGACTTTGATGTTGAAGTCAAATTACACCCGGAAATTCACAGCAAACTTCAGCTTAAAGTCGTAGCTGAAGATTCTTAAACCAGCTCGTTTTTCAACTTTTCATAATGAAAAGAAAAAGCACTCGTCATTGGCGAGTGCTTTTTCTTTTTTCATGTCTCGATGGCATTCTTTACCAAATTCAAGTCATTTCAAAGAGAACCGAGATGGAACTTTCCTCGAATGGGAACATACTAATACCAACTTTCGATGTAAGCAAAAAACGCTTGATCCAATAATCCCGGGCATTCTACATGGTTGTCTTAGAGGATGAAACGGATGCAAGTCTGATGAGGTCCTTAAGGCGAGTGATATCTACGCTGGATGTTTTAGCAACAAAGCCCCGCTTATGGGTAAAGTGAACATCGGTCTGTTCTTGGAGCTGAGAGAAATCTAATGATTGGTTATCATGATACCTGCTTAAGGTATACCCGGATCCTCTTTGGTCGGGATAAACCAAAGCCTTGAGCGAATCAGTAAGCCCAATGTTTTTCACATATTGCTCAATACCTAAGGATGGATTATTAAAGTTCTCAGCTTGATGGAGAAAGAGCACTTCGATTTTATGATTTTCCTTGGCAATTAAATTCCAAATCTCAGACCGGGTTTTCAGTAAATGGAGTCTTTTTTCGAGTGCCTTGAGGTAAGAGAGGAATTCATTACCTATTTTTTCCATGAGCTGCCAGAGCATAGAATTTTTTTCTACTGAACTCGCCTGGGAGAAAAGATTTAGAACAGTTATTTCTATGGGCGAGGTCAATTTATTCAGAGTGGATCTTGAAACACCCAGCCAACGTGCTGTTTCTTCTGGCCCTCTGGAATCAAACCACTCGAGTGTTTCAAACCAGTCGAGGTATTTTGTAGCCGAATCAAAAACGCCTAAGTTTTTGCAGACAAGGCTAAGAGCACATATGGGAGCATGATCTCGTGGAAACTGATGATGATCAAAATTACCAGCTTCAGGGTCATGGCTCTGTCCTGTATCAACGATGAGTATACCCGGGTTTGCCAGTTCCTCGACATGAGGCTCCCTCCTTGTAATAGGTAATTTAAATTTGGATACCAAAAGGCAACACGCCAAAAAATCATCTTTGTGAGCACTCCCCGGATGAGTCAGAATAGTTTTGTATGACACAGTTGGCAGCACTATGGGCTTGCAATACTAATTCCGCAAGGATCGGATCAATTTTTTTGAAAAATTCAATTATGGTTTGGTTGGTAAATTAGCTTTTGACTCTTCCAACCAGGACAACAATTTCTTTTTTAGTCTCGTAGCGATTTCGGGAAACTCTGCTGCCACATTAGTCGATTCAATATAGTCTGATTTGAGATCAAACAACTCTGACTCACTTTTATCGTAAAAATAAATCAGTTTCCAACCGCCTTCTCGGATTGCACTACCCAGCCTATTCTTTTTGTGAAATGCAAAATTTGGATAGTGAAAGTATAAAGAGTCTCTTTCTATTTTTTTGTCCGATACCAACAAAGAGGTAAGGTCTATTCCATCGTGAACGTAATCCTTTTCTATTTTTGTATTGGCGACTCCAAGTAGCGTTGGGAAAAGATCCATGGAAACTATAGGAGTGCTTTCTACTCTTCCTTTTAGTGTTTTGCCCGTCCATCTAAAAATCCAAGGAACACGAATACCTCCCTCATACAAATGACCCTTGTTGGCTCTCAGAGGATTCACATTAAACAATGATCCATTATCAGAGGTAAAAATTATCAAAGTATCCTCAGCGAGACCTGATGAATCAATATGATCGATGACTCTACCAACGGACATATCCATTCCTTCGATCATAGCTTGGTAAGCTGGATTATCCACACCTGGAATTTGCTTATATTTTTCAATGAGATGTAGAGGCGCTTCGATTGGGTAATGAACTGAGTAATTCCACCAACATAAGAAAAATGGCCCTTCTTTATCCATATCAATGAACTTGATACACTCATCGGCTAGTCTGTCTGGCAAATAGTCGCCGTCTTTTACTGGTGTAATAGCTGGGATTTTGTAGGGCTCAAAAAAGCTTGGAGGCCCGCCGTAGCTGCATCCTCCAACATTGAGTTCGAAGCCTTGGTTTTCAGGCCTCAGGCTAAGCTCTTTTGATTTATCAAATCGACCATTAGTTTTTATGTGAGAAAGATGCCATTTGCCAATAAATCCATTTCTATATCCTGAATTCTGGAGCCTCTCAGCTAGCGTATTTGTTTCAAGCGGGAGGAAGGTTGTCCAATCGGCACCTTTTAGCCCGGATGTCTTTGAAATGTAGTTTGGATTGCCCGGTGCGTGGTTAGTAATTTTTAATCTTGCGGGAGATAGTCCCGTCATAATTGAGGCTCTGGTTGGGGTGCAGACTGGTGAAGCAGCATAACCATCGGTAAATTTAATTCCATCTCGGGCTAATCGATCAATATTGGGTGTTTGTGCCCATTTGTTCCCATAGCATGCCAAGTCGGTATAACCCAAATCGTCAGCCATTATCAGAACTATGTTTGGCGATTTTAAGCCCTTCTCAACCCCTTGGCTGCTGGACATGGTCGCAAAATAGGCGAAGCAAACGATGAGTGCTTTTAATAAAATACTGGGTAACTGCATATTGGTTTTATCCTTAAATATAAAATACTGGCCATGTCATTTACCTGCCTCTTCATCCAAAACTTTATAAAGCCAAATGATATGCCACCGAGGTTATGGTTAAAATAGAATCCAAAAGAGGAGGAATATCATATGCCTAACTAAAGATTTCTTTAACGACTCTGCCATGGATGTCGGTGAGTCTGAAATCTCTCCCGTCAAATCGGTATGTGAGCTCTTCGTGATTTAGTCCGAACATATGGAGTAGGGTGGCATGCCAATCATGCATATGAACTTTGTTAGCTATGGCATGGTGCCCAAACTCATCAGTCTCACCGAAGCTGAACCCTGGTTTTAATCCTCCTCCGGCAAAGAAGGATGTAAAACCGTAAGAGTTATGATCTCTCCCGGTTCCATTATTCTGCGCGTATGGAGTTCTTCCGAATTCGCCACCCCACCAGACGAGTGTATCTTCTAAAAGCCCTCTTTGCTTAAGGTCCTGAATAAGACCCGCAACGGGCTTGTCTGTATTGAAAGCATGCTCTTTGTGCTTGGGCATGTTGGAGTGTTGATCCCAGCGAGGGTTGTTGGAATTGTCCCCATAATTGACTTGGATATATCGAACTCCAGCCTCGGCCAAGCGCCTTGCCATTAGGCACTGTTTTCCAAAATCATCAGTCCCTTTTTCCCCGATACCATAAATGCTTTTCACATGCTCAGGTTCATTGGAAAAATCTAGTATTTCCGGGGCATTGTTCTGCATTCTCCATGCAAGTTCGTATGAGTTTATCACGGCCTCAAGTTCGGTTTCCCCAGGAGATTGGGCATTTTGATCCAAATTAATGGCTCGCAACAAATCGAACTGCGACTTTTGTGATTTATAATCGAAAGATTTATTGAACAGATTTTTTATTTTTGCCTGTTCGGCAGGAGTCCCAGCTCTTCCAATCTGTGTTCCTTGATAGACAGCTGGTAGGAAGGCATTGCTAAAGTTTCTTGGCCCTCCATTTCCCATTGATGGTTGAATGGTAATAAAGCCTGGGAGGTTTTGATTTTCACAACCAAGCCCATACATCACCCAAGAACCGACAGAGGGTCGAATCATATTTATCGATCCAGTATGAAGAAAAAGAGTTGAAGGACCATGCGCAACGCCCTCGGTGTGCATGCCTTTTAGAAAGCAAATATCATCGACGTGCTGAGCAATATGCGGAAAGAGCTCAGACACGTATTGCCCACATTGCCCATATTTCTTGAATTCCCAAAGATTCTTAAAGACACGCTGTTTTTTAATTTGTCTGGTTTTCGCGAGAGTTCTGGCATCATCAAACTCGAGCATCTCTCCATCGCGCTTTTCCAGAATGGGTTTGTAGTCAAATGAATCCACATGGCTTGGACCTCCCTGCATGAACAAGAAGATGACACGCTTAATACGAGGCTTGGTCGTCGGCAATGAAGCTGCAAGTGGGTTTGCCGAAGAATTCATCACGTGTGCGCCTAAAGCATCTTGCGCCGCGAGCCCTGCAGCTGCAAGATATCCAAAACCGCAACCAGTTGATTTCAATAATTGTCTTCTGCTAATCATTGTATTCATCGGAATATGTACCTAATAAAATACTATATTAGTTTAAGTATCTAAAGTCTATCGACTGAAACAAAGTGAGTATGACTTGTTCCCATCTCAGTTCTCTTGTCGACCCCGTGGAATTACCCACAAAACTTGTGATATATTGTTTTTCATTTAAATAAGGTTTTCTTCCTAGGATTTTTAAATAAAGCTTATCGATATCAACGACATTTTCCTGGTTTTTAAATGTTTTATAAGTTTTCTTGGCTTGTTCGATAACGAATGGGCTGTTCATCATGAGAAGTGCCTGAGGAGCAACTGCGCTTGCTGTTCTTTTTCCAGTTTGGATGTTGGGGTCAGCAAAATCAAATGTCTGAAAAATCTCAGGAAGGGTGTTTCTAAAAACCGGTATATACACACTACGTCTGGTCGTATCAAAAACATATCCATATTCAATCGACGTTCCTTTTTTGATATTTGATCCCCCTTTTTTTAAGTCTAAGCTTCCTGAAAAGTAGAGCAGAGCGTCTCGTATGCTTTCAGCATCAAGTCTTTTGCGAGGCATCCGCCACAATAATTTATTGTCTGGGTCCTGGGATTTTGCATTGGAATCTATATGTGTGCCCAATTGATAGACTCGGCTAGTCACTATTTCCTTAATTAATTTTTTAACTGACCAATCAAGGTCAATAAACCTTTGAGCAAGATAATCGAGCAGTTCTGGGTGTGTTGGTTTATCGCCGGTCGTCCCAAAATTATCCACACTTCTGACAATTCCTTCTGTAAATAGCCATGACCAAACGCGATTGACCATAACCCTAGAAGTTAACGGGTGATTTTCATTGCTGATCCACCTGGCCAACTCAAGACGACCACTTGAATTATCTGGAACAAACGAGTGCCCTTCGATAGACGCAACCTTAAGAAAACCTCTTGGCACTATTGGACCCTTATTACTTACGACGCCCCTTATTGCAATGGGGATATCTTCGATTTTTTTTGACTCTTCTACTGCCATCACAGTGGGCAAAGCCGGGCTCATATCTTTTAGCTCTTTGATCTTGTCCTCAATCGATTTAATTTTTTTAGCGAGTTTCGAAGCCTGGATTTTTTGGAGGGTTTCCTTTTTTTGTTCTTGGGTTTTCGCAAGTTTGGCAGCTCGAATAGGTTTAAATGCTATCGCATCTGCTATAACTACTTTGTTTTCGCCTTTGACACCAGAGTTAGATATACGCACGGCACACGGTTTCTCCGGCGCACATTCGAAAACTCCGAGCTTTTCAATGGTATCGCTTTGGGTGCCCTTTTTGCTCTGGTCTACACTAATCTCTGATTTCCCATTAAAGTGCTCAATCTTAACCTTAACTTTTGAGTGACGATTACCCGATGAAGTATAAGAAATAAAAATTTCGTATTTGCTCTTTTCTTGGATGTTAGGTCTAAAAGTGACCGAATGGGTTTCAGTTGGACTCATCTGAGTGAAAATATAGTCATCACCGATGAATCCTTTTACTGCTGTAGAATTTTTCCACGTGCCATTAACTATCGCCTCAGAATTATCAACTATAATGGCCTCACCAAAGTTGAAATTTCTAACACTTTCATTATTCAGTATCTTCTGCTCATCTTTTAGTTTCTTAAGATCAGAATCTAAAGATGAAATTTTTTGTTGGAATGATTTTGCAAGAGTAAGTTTTTCAGGGGACGCAGGAAGTTGCCTTTTATTCCATGTCGAAACATTATTATGAACGACCGACTTAGTGCTCTTGAATATTCCTGCCATGGCGTAATAATCAGCCGTTGGAATAGGGTCGAATTTATGATCGTGGCACCGAGCACAATTTAATGTCATACCCATAAATGATTTCCCGAGTGTGTCCATCTGCTCGTCAATAATGTCCATCTCGAGTATATCTTTATCCTGTAGCTCGTAGTTCGTTGGCCCCAATAAGAGGAATGATGTCGCTGTGATCTTTTGAGCCTCATCATGCCAATTATCGGAGTGGAGTAAATCTCCAGCTATTTGTTCCTGGACAAATTTATCGTAAGGAAGATCATTGTTAAATGATTGTATAACATAGTCTCGATACCTCCATGCATCAGGAAAGAGCAAAGTTCTACCTCCTCCACTTGATTCTGCAAAACGCACGACGTCTAACCAATGCCTTCCCCACCGCTCTCCGAAGTGTGAGGATGAGAGAAGTTTGTCGACTATAACCTCGTAGGCAGTTTGGCTCTTGTCATTAACAAATGATTCAACTTCAGCAGCTGATGGAGGGAGGCCTATTAAATCAAAATAAATCCGACGAATGAGTGCCTCCCGTGAGGCGTCTTGGACTGGACGTATTCCTTTCTCCTGAAGTTTTTCAAGTATGTAAAAGTCGATCTTAGAGATCGGCCAAATGTCTTTGGATGTCAATCGGGGCTCCTCAACATTTACTGGTCTAAAAGACCAAAACTTTTTTCCCTCCTCGATCGAAATAGTTTCTTTTTTCTGATTGGAAAGAGAGTCGTTGTTTCTTGGGTCGTACGCCCCATGTGAGATCCACGCTTTGAAGTCGTCAATCACTTGACCGGACAACTTACCGTCAGGAGGCATTTCCAATTCTTTGCTTTCGTATTCAACGGCTTTAAAAACTAGGCTATCCTCAGGCTTTTTAGGATAAATAGCTTGGCCGGAGTCTCCGCCAATTTGCCAGCCCTGTTTGAAATCCAGTCTAAGGCCTCCTTTTTGTTTTTTTTCACCGTGGCACTCGATACAGTGCTCTATGAGCACCGGTCTAATCTTACTTTCGAAAAAACTGACGTGCTCTTGTGTCGGCTTACCTATTGCGGGTGACGATAAAACAATAATGGAAATAATAAAAGAGCTCTGGAGAATCCAGTGATAGAATTTCCGAAAGATGAACATCTTGAAATAATAGCCAATATCAACAAAAAATAAATACTTTTGACGATATTAAAAGCCCAATCGATTTGGCATAATTTCCCCTCTAATTTAATTCAATCTTAAAACTTGAGAAGTCTCCAATGTTTTTGCCGGTCGCTGTTGGAGACCTGGTATATTTTCATTGCCAAGCATTCGCGATGCCTCGATAGCTTTGAGTTTGAATTGCTCAACTAATTCTGGGTGCTTTTGCGAAAGGTCTACACTCTCAGTGATGTCGTCGTTAAGATTGATCAGTTTGCCTCTCCTGCCTTTTCCTACATTTTTTGGGGACGTCCATTGAGGAAAAGTCTTCTCAAGGGGGAGGTGATATTTCCAGTGTCCGCTTCGAATTGCTTGAAGTTGTCGCCGCCGGTAATAATAAAATTCAGTGTATTGAGATTTTGCCTTCGATCTTTGAAAAAGAAGGTCTGATATATCGAATCCATCAATTTTTTTAGATGGTCGAGGCCCTCCAGCTATGGCGTTAAAAGTTGGAAAGAGATCCATCATGGTTGCTAATTCACGGCAAATGGAACCTGGTTTTATCTTACCTGTCCATTGGACGATCATCGGCACTCGCATACCTCCTTCCATTGTGCTTCCTTTTGCTCCCGCTAATGGAGCATTTGATCCACCATTTCTGCCATTTGAACCATTATCAGATGTGAAGATAACCATGGTGCTTTCGCTTAGATTATTCCTCTCGAGTGCGTCGAGGATTTGCCCAGTTGACCAATCGATTTCCTCAACAGAATCTCCGTAAATACCATTAGCACTCTTTCCTTTAAACTTCTCAGAGGCAAAAAGTGGAAGATGAGGAAAAGTATGAGGTAGATAGATGAAGAATGGGCGGTCTTTATTCTCATTTATGAATTGCAAAGCTCTTTGAGTATATTTCTTCGTGAGCTGTGATTGGTCTGCGGGTGCTTCAATCACTTTTGTTCCTTCAACAAGAGGTAGGGGAGGGTCGCCTCTACCGGCTGATTGCATGTCATTTGAATAGGGTATGCCAAAGTATTCATCAAAGCCGTGAGATGTGGGGAGGTGGTCTGGCTGGTCCCCAAGATGCCATTTCCCGACGCAAATCGTTTTATAACCTACAGACTTCAAGGCCTCAGCCATTGTCAGCTCGGATGGATGCATTCCTCTTCTGCTTCCTGGGATTAAAACCCAATGTCCCGTGAAATCCTCGTGCATGCCTATCCTTCTAGGATAGCATCCTGTCATTAAGCTCGATCGCGATGGTGTGCAAACGGGACTGCTGGAATAGAAGTCTGTAAATTTCATTCCATCTTGAGCCATGCGATCGATATTGGGTGTTCTAATTTTGTTCGAGCCATATGTTCCCAAATCTCCGTAGCCCAAGTCGTCACAGAAAATGACGATAAAGTTAGGTTGATCATTTGCTTCGGCCTCTAAATTTCCCAATACTACTGTGCAAAGAAGCACGAACAAAAACGATGTCGGGGATTTCATAGTTCTATAGTGACAAGTTCTCGTTCATCCTGCCAGAACCAAAATTGAAAGACTTAATTATTTTAACCGGACGCTGATATTCTTTGTAAATCAGCTCTAGTATCTCGATAAGACTTTGAAAAATTTAATTCTTTTTGGTTTGGCGAGATTTGCGAAATTTTACAAAATTCAAGATAGAGTTCTGGCCACCAATTACGGTGTTTTGTAAGTTTTTCTTTTTCCCACTGCTCCCAATCCGAAACGACTTTATCCCAGCATTGGCTCCCGAATCTAGCAGCCTTGTCTACTGATTCAAAATCCGTAACATACCAATCGCGGCCTATGCGCGCGTGAAGAACTTCATCAGCCCAATCAAAATCTTGGAATAATTCACAAAGTGCATCCCCTGAGATTTTACCCACTTCCCACTCGTATCTTTTACCGGTCTTGGACATGAGTCCTTGTTCAATAAACCAGAGCACAGCGTGGCGTTCTCGTGCTGATAATTGTTCATTAAGCTCCTTCGACCATGTAAAATTGATCTTGATAAACTTGGGCCAATCTATTTTCAACTTGTGAAATCCAACTTCGCCCATCATAGCATGTCTCGCTTCATCCCAGAGCTGCCGAGTCATGTCCTGGTGAAACAACCACGGTTTCTCTTTAGATTCTGCAATAATTGAAGCCATCATTTCTGGAACATCGATCTCCCTCAGCCTTTTGAAATACATCATCAAAGTTTTCGATTTAGCCGAGAAACTTGGATCGTATAAGAATTCTTCGGCGTGCACTCCCATGTTGTATGGGTCGTCAAATCTAATGTCACGTTTCGGAGAGAAATCGTAATTGTAATCCGATTTTGCAAATTTTCTTTCTGGTGGGGCCTCAGGTTTAGACTCGTTCCCTAAGATGCCGCCGGCACAGGACAGAAAACAACCAAGTGTCCCTTCCCAATCTTTTAATTCAAAGTCATTTATGATGTGGGCATTAAATGCCGAGATCATGTCATTTCCGCAGGTGACCATATCCTCAATATCTGAAATCATCGAGGTGAGGATTCTTCTAGAAGGTGCATCGGCTAGAGGGTGGGTTTCTTGAAGATGCAATTTGGCAGCGTCTTTTAATTTAGGTAAAGCACATTTGTAGATTCCTATTATGAGTTGGTGCGTTTCTGGGGCAGAGAGTATTTCGTCATAGAATGCCTCCAAATGATTGTCTGGAATTTTTTCCAGACCGAGTGGCGGATGCCGCATTTCTGCCACTCTGTCTCTAATGGCAGAAATTTTTTCAGCACATAGATGAGAATGATGGCTGAAACACATTTTTAACTCATAGATTGGTTCTGCTGTAAGTCTCGAGACGAAAATATTCCAAATCCGATGAAATGAATAATGGATTCTTTTTAATCTCTCTACGCAAACATCAACGGCAAGGCCAGGTCTTGTTGCTTCCTCCAATGAGCAAAGTCCAGCCACTTGCGGTAATTTACCGAAATCAATTTTGCTCTGGTATTCGTGGGAACTGCTCATGCGATCATTGTCAAACAATTGCCCTAAAATTCAACAAATTGAAGGTATTTTTTTCAGGCTTGATATCGCAGGCTCACATTTAAAGGATTAATGCCGTGAACTAACTTAGTTTTTTGGGCGTGTGGCCTCGAAGCAGACATACCGCCTGGAGCCTGTAGATGAATAAGCAAGTCCGGGGGGGATTAGGATGGTGGAGCCGAGGGGAGTCGAACCCCTGACCCCCACAATGCCATTGTGGTGCTCTACCAACTGAGCTACGACCCCATCCATTAAAAGGAAGACCGAATATGATTTAATGGCAAACAGGTGTCAAATATTTTCGATAAGTGCCAGTATTAGCCTAGGCCTAGGATCTTTTTGCCTTCCGCAGAAATCATGGATTGGTGCCATGGCGGGTCCCAAATGACTTCGACCGAAGCATCGTGAATTCCTTCAAGTGCCATAATTCTATCTTGTGCGTCTTGTGCAATAACTGGACCCATCCCACAACCCGGAGCCGTCAGTGTCATCTTGACGTAAACTACCCGTTTGTCTTCTTCTTCTTTAATAACCAAATCATAGACTAATCCCAAATCTACAATGTTGACTGGGATTTCGGGATCAAACACCGACTTTAATGCTTCCCAAATGGTTTGCTCATCTGCTGGGACTTGGGGCTTCGAATCATCAGGATGATTATCGGTGCCAGTTTTTTTAACTTCAATACCCAGCGCATCTGTATGTTCAGACGGGATCCGAAAAAGGCCGCCTGGCGCCCGAACGGTGTAGGAACCACCTAAGGATTGGGTGATGACCACCTCCGTATTTTCAGGAAGGGTGATTTCCGTGCCAGAGGGGATGGTGATTGCCGGGCAATCTCTAGATAATCTAATTTCTTCCATTTTGGTCAAAGGTAACATGAGGCATCCGCTTCGAAAGTGGAAAATGACTTTTTGCAATTTTTAAAACTGCACCTTCTCGGACGATTTCAAAATTGTTTAACCAATATATTGAGATAAAGTGGAGGCATGAAACCACTTTTTTCTCTTTTTAAAATTGCAGTATTTCATGTCGTGGCCATAGCTGCATCGTCTTCCTACGGGGCTGCCGGTTTTCTGACTGAGGAAATCGATAGCGATGTCGCCATAGGTTACGGTGTCTCACTGGCCGATATTAATGGAGATGGCAAAACAGATATTGTACTTTGCGATAAAAACGATATCTATTGGTATAAAAGCCCTGATTGGAAAAAACACCGGATTGCTCACAATTTAACAAAAAGAGACCATGTTTGCGTGGATGCTCTCGATTTAGATGGTGACGGGAAAGCAGAAATAGCTGTCGGAGCTGAATGGAATCCAGGAGACACTTTAAATAGTGGAAGTCTTCATTATCTCATTCCGCAGGAAGATAAAACAAAAAGCTGGTCACCGATTCGACTGCCGCACGAACCCACTACTCACCGCGTTCGCTGGATAAAAGGTCCGCATAATTCCAATCAACTCCTGGTGGTCCCCCTCCATGGGAGAGGAAACAAAGGAGGAAAGGGCGTAGGAGTTAAAATCGAGGCCTATTCCTGGCCTAAGAGGCCTGAGAGCCATTGGGTAAGAACACTTGTGAACGGAGATCTACACATGACTCACAATGTCGACCCAATTCAAATGGATTCCGACCCTGAAAACGAAATACTTATTTGTGCCACCGAGGGAGTTTTCTTGGCTGACTGGAAAAACGGACGATGGGAAAATGAGCAACTCGCAGGAAAAGAAGTCGGGCATGAAAATTTTATCGGTGCTAGTGAAGTTCGCCACGGAAAGCTTCCAGAGTCAAAAAACTACTTCGTGACTGTGGAATCCTTCCACGGAAACAATTTGGTTCTCTACAAACAAAAAGCAGATAAATCGTATGGTCGGCAAATTATTTTTTCCAAAATGAGTGGAGGGCATGCTGTCGCCACGGGAGATTTTCTCAATTCTGGGTACGACCAGATAATTTTTGGTTGGAGAAACAAATTAAGAAATGCAACCTATGGAATCCAAATCGCGACACTGGAAGCCTCAACTGGTCAATGGAAATTCCAATGGATTGATGAAGGCGGCCTCGCTGCTGAAGATATTAAAGTTGCTGATCTTGACAACGACGGGGATCTTGATTTTGTAGCTTCAGGAAGGTCTTCCAATAACCTAAGAATCTATTGGAATGAATTAAACAAATAAGGGCTTAAAACACTATTTGAAATTTGTAAAACCTTCCCTCTGAAGGTCATAAATGACAATTGCCTGCGAGGCTAAATTGGCGGCCTCACTCTTAGCCCTTGCCTTATTGACAACGGAATCTCTCGCGTTGTCATCAGGTTTGTAGGTGGTGTGCTTTTGGAAGTGGAATTCACTTTTTTGCGAATCTCCGGTTCTAGCATGAAGAAGTGCCAGGTTGTAATGAGCAGTGAGGTTTTCAGGATCGATCTCGAGCACATCATTAAATCTCGAGATGGCTTGGTTGAAAAGTTGTCCCTGTTTCTCCGGGTTTCTACGCTCGCTTTTAGCTTGTTCAAAAAGTGTTAAACCCAATTCATTTATAACGATGTAATCTCTGCTGAAATCCAGTTTTCTTTCTCTCATCTCAGGGTAGTCATCCTCCAGGATACTTCTGAATTGTTTGGCGGCTAGTTCTAAGTTTCCATTTTGTTTGTTCACTAGCCCAGAGAGCCAGGCAACTATCCACTGGTGAGGCTGAGGATTAAAATTAACAGCTCTATTCAGAGCGCTAACTGCTTCGTTTAGTCTTCCCTCTTTTATATAAAGTCTAGCGAGATTGATAGGCCCGTCTGGACGTCCTAATTTTTCCACCTCTTTGAATGCATTCTCGGCTTGCAAAAGCTCACCTTTATTTGCTCCTTTCTTTCCTCTCAGGAGGAGCCCAATGCCATAGTCATTCCACCTTTCCCATTCGAGAATTTCAGAAGGACTTTGTTTAATTTCTTTGTCTTGGTTTTCTCCTTTAACCCCTAGTGTGATTGAGTCGGAAGCTATTTTTCTTATGGGTAGATCGTTAACTAATTCAAAACCCTTTGATACGTCATAGTCATTACCGTAAACATGGTTAAAATAAATGGTGTCGAACTTTCTATAATTTAAGTCGACATTGATATTGATAGGCTCTGAAATTTCATCAGGAATTTTTAATTTGTAATGAACAACAAAGCCCGTCCCTGGTGGCATCTGGTTGTTATATAACGGTGTATAGATATCCTGGGCATTACGACGGTCGATTCTGTTCCCGTTCTTATCGAGCATGTACACATTTGTGAAGTGTGCAAATGGGTCAACCTCATTAAATTTGCCGAGTCCACCAGATTGCCCGATGATGGTATTGCCACTTTTCGCTTTGATATCCAGCCAAATTTCATTCGAATCAGCCGTGCCCTGAGGGAATATGTGGCCCAGCCTGAGAGTTCGTATGACTATTTCGATAAGATAAGATTTACCTGGTTCGAGGATAGGTTCTTCCGGCCGCAGTGGAGCAATAAGTTTGGCGTTTATATTATCACCATCCTTCACTCCAAAAATATCCACTCTGAGGGAGTCTTTGCTGAATTCTTCGTGGGCTTTAACAATATCTGTATCACCTCGGAGATATGGCAAAGCCGTATTAGCTGAAGCAAATAAGTGGTCATGCACATATCTATTCTTTTTGTCCTTAGGATTAAAAAAGTTTGCCGCCAGATCATTGGATTTTCGCAATGGCATGTGGCATGAGCTGCAGTTCTCCGACGCTTGCTTAGGAAAGTAAAATGAGCGAGCCCCATGTCCCGGGCCGCTCAAAATGAATGAGTCGTAGTGGTTTTGTCCTCTCATCCAGTCTTTGTAGTGTGTTAGCTCGCCCGGAAGGCTGACTTTATGACAAGTTCCACAATATTCCTCCGTCTTCATGAAGTCTTTGAGGAACATTCGATTGTGAAACGCCGGTTTTGCCTTCACAAGTTGATTGTTGACGTATTGAAGGAATTTGTTAGTTGAATAAGCAAATGGGTAATGGATTGGTTCAGAGATAGTGTAGTCGGCATTTCCCTTCACGGAGTCGATACTCGTTATGGCATGGCACACCGTACAGGTGATTCCAGCGTGTGCTGCCTTATCATTGATGATGTCATAGTCCGGGTTATCAAATTTACCGCTGAAAAATGGAACTGGGTCATGACAACCAGCGCACCACCTGGATGCCTTCACATTGCCGTCCCGTTTCATCAATACATCACGGGTCTCTTCGATAGTAGATAAGTAAAATGGATTATTAAATGAACTAAAATGATGAGAACTGTGATACCACCTGTCATGAATATCTTCATGACACTTCAGACAATAATCATCCATCATGAGTGATTTCTCTGAAATGAAGTTGCCAGTTGAGGTTTTCGCCAAGCTAGGTTGGAAATACTTTTCCCCCTCGCTTGATTTCAGCTCATTAGTTTTCGGGTGAAATCCATGTAGCAAAATAGCTGCTCCCAGTAAAATGGCTGTTCCTAAACCAAGTTTGATTCCTAGTTTCCATTTCATTCTAGGGCCAGCTAAGCGGTGAATAACATAGAGCCAAATAGCAAGAACAGGCGATATGATATGAATCCAATATGCCATGCTCCGCGCTTCGGGGTTTTTAAGTCCGACATTTTTTATACCGAATAAGTCTATTCTGGTTAGGGCGACTCCACTTATGAGAACAATGATGCCAGCCGCAAAGAGAGCATAACCAACTCTCACGGCGTTTTTGTTTGGTCTGTTTGAAGAATTCTTCATGTGAAGAATTCCAAAAATCAAATAGGGAATAATGAGGACAAGGCCCAAAACTAAATGGCCCAAAAACATTATTTGATAGAAGTAATTTTGGTAGATAACTGGCTTGTTAACCCATTCTAAAAAAGTGACACCAGCCAAATAGAAGGAGTTAGCTCCTAACAGAGATACCAAGCCGAAAACCACATATAGCAAAATCCTGAGCCGTGGACCAATGGATCTCACGTATTTTACTTTGCCTTTGGATTTGGACGAATTTCCTGTGTGTCTCATTTTTTTCTAGTTTGGCCACTCCATCAGCACCAAGCAAAGGTGAAAATCAGCGCAGTTAATCTCCTTCCTCATATTGTGCATGACCAATAATAGAGCATAGATTATGATCAAGTCCAGTTATGGGGAATTTTCAAAATGAAAATGAAGAATTAGTGTCATCCGACGATAGTATCATTGCCAAGGCCTTAAAAGTTTCTGGCTGGATACTCCTCATGATATTCGCTATCGCAGGGATTGTGTTCTTTTTGATCAACAGGCCCGAGGGCAAAGGAGAAGTGACCAGGACAGATATTTCTGCGCCAGTGCAAAAAGAAGAAAATGTTTCTTCAACCCCAATTGTTACGTTTGAGGATGTCACTCAATCATCAGGAATCGATTTTATCCACAACAACGGCGCTACTGGTGAGAAAATGCTTCCCGAAAGCTTGGGCGGGGGCGTTGCTTTTCTGGATTTCGACAATGACGGAGATCAGGATCTCTTATTCATCAATTCGACATGGTGGAAATGGGACTTAGAGAAAAATACAGAACTAGAACCAACCACTAGCCAGTTATACAGAAATGACACTCCCCAAAATGGACCAGTCAAATTTACCAACGTCACTTTAGGATCTGGATTAGATCAGCCACTTTTCGGGATGGGATTGGCACTGGGTGATTATGATAACGATGGATTTGTTGATATTTTTATTTCTGCAGTGGGCGAGAATGTCCTGTTTAGAAATCTAGGTAACGGGAAATTTACTGACGTCACACAGTCCTCCGGAACTTCTGGTGGTGAGGATGAATGGAGTACTGCTGCGACTTTTTTTGATTATGATAACGATGGATTACTTGACCTGTTTGTCGGAAATTACGTCAAATGGAATCGTGAGATAGATTTAAAAGTTAATTTTACCATCGATGGTTCAACGCGAGCATATGGCCCGCCCACTGATTTTGAGGGGCGTTTTGCTCGTCTTTACAAAAATAAAGGAAATGGAAGTTTCGAAGACGTCAGTGAACTTGCGAATATCAATGTCAGAAATAATGCCACAATGGCTCCAGTTTCCAAAACTTTAGGCGTAGCACCTTTTGATTTTAATGATGATGGCTGGGTTGACATCATGGTGGCTAACGACACCGTCAGAAATCTTTTGTTCATTAACAAAGGTGATGGAACATTTAAAGAAAGGGGATCCTTATGTGGTGTCGCTTTTGATAGTAATGGAAATACACGCGGAGCTATGGGGATTGATGTTGCAAATTACAGGAATTCAAATGACGTTGGTATTGCCATTGGTAACTTCACCAATGAAATGACTTCTCTATACGTAACGCAAGGGCAGTCGCTTTTATTCGCAGACGAAGCCATAGCGGAGGGAATCGGCCCTACCAGCCGGTTGTCATTAAAATTTGGGATCTTCTTCTGGGATTATGATTTGGATGGATGGCAGGATATTCTTTCTGTCAACGGGCATTTGGATGAGGACGTCGTGAAAGTCCAAAAGAGTCAAACCTACAAACAACCAGCTTTATTATATTGGAATGACCAAGGCAACGGGTTTGTTAATATTCAAAAGGAAAATGCTAGAGGGGATATTTTTACACCAATTGTCGGTCGGGGCTGTGCTTATGCAGATATTGATAAAGATGGTGATTTAGACATAGTGTTTACGCAAATTAATGGAGCTCCAATGCTTCTGAAAAATAACATTTCAGGAGAAAATAAGTCCTTGCGAATTAAATTAATAGGTAGTGGAAAGGTTAACAAAGACGCCATTGGCTCCAAAGTCATTTTGTATCAGGGCAGCGATACTATACAAAAGCGATTTGTAACACCAACTCGTGGATATTTATCACAATCAGAATCCATAATGACATTCGGCTTGGGGCAATCACCTTCATTCGATCGCATTGAGATAATTTGGGCTGGCGGTGAAACTCAATTAATCCAATTAGACGATTTAGAGATCGGTGGTGGCGCGATAAATTCCATAGTCCATTCGCAAAACTAGGATAGGTTGTCTAACTTACAAAATATTACCTCCAATCTGATCTGTTTTTCGATGAAATCCTTGGCGAAATCATATTGGATTTTGCTGGAAATTGTGTCAATCTTTCAGCATGAAGCTCTTATTAAGTCCTGGTGCTCGAAATTATTCAAGTGCTTGCCAATCACTTCTTTCCTTTTTTTGCGCCTCATTGATCTTAACAGTGACTTCACCTTCCTCTGTTCAGGCTATTGATTTTAACCAAGACATTCGACCGTTACTTTCCAATAACTGTTTTGCTTGTCATGGTCCAGATGCTGAAACTCGTGAGGCCGACCTTCGTCTAGACATTAGAAAGGATGCCATCAAGGATAATGATGGGATCCAAGCTATTGTTCCGGGAAATGCAAAGGAGAGTGAAATTATACTGCGTATATTCTCAGACGATCCTGATTCGGTAATGCCTCCTCCAGATTCCCAAAAGAAATTGAGTGCGCTTGAAAAAGAAACTTTAAAGAAATGGGTTGAAAGTGGGGCTCCTTACCAAGAACACTGGTCATTTCAGCCAATCGCGAGCCATGAGGTTCCTCATGTAACTTCCTCAATACATAATTCTGATTTGAGCGACATTGATAGGTTTCTTTTGAGGAAATTGAGATCTAAAGATTTGGACCTATCTCCAACAGCTGATCCCACTACCTTAATAAGACGGCTGTCTTTCGATCTATTAGGACTGCCTGCAAGATCTGAGTGGGTCGAAAAATACTCCTCTAACCCAACCCAAGAAACTTACTCAAAGATAGTTGATGAAATGATAGCCAGTCCTCATTTCGGCGAAAGAATGGCCGTATTTTGGTTAGATCTTGTGCGTTATGCCGATACGATTGGTTACCACTCCGATACCCACAGGGAAGTATCAGGATATAGAGATTACGTTATTAACTCCTTTAATTTTAACAAACGCTACGACCAATTCACAATTGAGCAATTAGCAGGTGATCTACTCGATCAAAGTAATCCATGGAATAGAATTGCCTCCGGATACAATAGGCTCCTTCAAACAACAGAAGAGGGAGGAGCCCAAGCTAAAGAATATAGAGCTATATATGCGGCTGACAGAGTCAGAAATGTGTCTGGTGTTTGGCTAGGAACAACCATGGGGTGTGCTCAATGCCATGACCATAAATATGATCCATTTACTATGAAAGATTTTTACTCGTTGGCCGCTTTTTTCGACGATATCAAAGAACCTGCCGTAGGAAAACAACAACCCAACTTTAAAGTTCCAGACCCCAGCTTGCAGAATCAAATCCATTCATTGGATCAAGAACTGGAGCACTTAAGATCAATCGCTATTCAAGATCAAAATTTGGGGCTCATGCAATTCCATTCCCTAGCATCAATACCCAAGGAAACAAAAGTGGTTAATATTGGCGATTCTGAGATTAAAAACAAATTATCAAAAGCTTTGGGGATTCATTCTTTCGGTAATCCGGAAGTTATTGCACTCGATGAAGGTCAATATCAGAGAGGGTTTTCGGATTTAGTTACCACGGCTGTCGAAATAAAAAGCGAACTAAATATCAAGCAGACCCCAAAGGAATTTTTCTTTATCGTCAGAATTATCAACGGAGATAATTCAAAACTATCTATTTCACTGGGTGAAAAAGAGGTCTTATCCAATTTTGATCATGACAAATTTTCGCCCAATGGTCATCCAATGGTTATTAGTCTTAGGCCATTTGTTGATACTAAATTGTCGCGAAAATTGCGTTTCAATCTAAGTGGTGACGGTAGGGTGATGCTCTGCGCTATTGGTGAGTGGGATGGTCTGGATAAGAGCATTGCTCTTTCCAAAAAAGATGGGATTAAGCTAGTGGAGGAATTCGAAGGTAGCGACCCATTCGTGCAGCTCATCAAGCCTTTAAAAGTAACATCATCAGGTGGCGCGATTCTGGAAGATCTTGGTGATGGTAGTTTCCTGTCAAAAGGCGAAAACCCAGCCAAAGATACATACAGTGTTGTCATACCTCTTAATGAGGAGACGCAAATCCATGGGCTATACCTAGAGGCTCTTCGTCATGAATCACTTGCGTCAAAAAGTTTGTCCAGGGCGAATGGCAATTTTGTACTCTCAGGTGTCGAAGTCTACGCGGTCCGAAAGGGGAAAAGAACTCCGGTAAAACTCGCCAAACCATCCGCCAGTTTTGAACAGGGCGGATGGCCTATTGCTGGAACAATTGATAACAATCCCAAAACTGGTTGGGCTGTGGAAGGGTGGCAAAAGTTTGCAGACCGACAAGCTTTGTTTCCTTTTACCCAAAACGTTACCGCTGTTGATGGTTCTCAACTAGAGGTCCTTCTCAAACACGAATCCGATCATGCCCAGCACAACATTGGCAGATTTAGACTTAGCGTTTTGACAAAACCAATCAAAAAGCTGGAAGGTTTGAAACCTCTTCCTCAAGAATTTGCAGGAGCTATAGCTAAAATTGGCAGTGATAATTCTAAATTACAGCTTAATTCTCTTCTTACTCTCGTTAACTATGCTCGGCAAAACTCCTCTCTATTTAAAGATTACAGAATGGCGGTCTCTGGGTTGGAAAAACGAATAAAGGCATTGACCTCAAATTTAAGGTCGATGCTTGTCGTCGAAAGAGTTGAGCCCCGAATGACCAGAGTATTAGCACGTGGAAATTGGCTCGACGAAACTGGTGAAGTCGTTTCCCCTGCCATACCTGCTTTTCTTCCCAAAGGGAAGGCATTTGCTGCCGGCGATAGCGCGGCAGCAGCTAGACCGAATCGTTTGCATTTAGCTCAATGGATAACCGATGACCAGAACCCACTGACGGCTCGTGCTTTTGCTAACAGGATGTGGAAATTATTTTATGGCCATGGCTTATCAAGAAACCTCGACGATATCGGTGGACAAGGGGAGCCACCCACGCACCCCGAGTTACTTGACTACCTTGCAAATCAGTTCAAGGATGGTGGTTGGAATATTAAAAAGTTTGTTCGAGAGCTGGTGATGGCCAAAGCCTATCAACAATCATCTAAACCTACCCATTGGCTTGCAGAAAACGATCCCGGAAATAGGCTTTTTGCGCGTCAATCCCGTTTCAGGATCGATGCGGAATTCGTCAGGGACACGGCGCTCTCCGTCAGTGGTTTATTAGTCGACAGTGTCGGCGGTGGTAACGCAAAGCCCTACCAGCCTGCGGGGTATTGGCAGCACCTCAATTTTCCAAAGCGTAAATATCAGGCAGACTCTGGTGAAGGACTATATCGAAGAGGAATCTATACTTTTTGGTGTAGAACTTTCTTGCACCCGGCTATGTTGGCATTTGACGCTCCGAGTAGAGAAGAATGCACGGCTGAGAGGGCCCGCTCCAACACACCTCAGCAAGCACTCGTACTGCTCAATGATGTTCAGTTTGTTGAAGCTGCTAATGCATTAGCCAATCAGTCATTAGTCGATTTAGTAAATCATAAGCAGACCGCCGATAAACTACCCCTCGCTTTGATAGATGGTGCAAAAACCGAATCCGCTTCTGGAGCGTTTCATGCAGATTCTTATTCTCAAATGTCCTTTCCAACTAACCTAATTACCAGGGTATTTCACAGAGCCACTTCTAGATTTCCAGATGAATTGGAGCTATCCGTTCTCTCTGAACTGTATGAAAACGAACAAAAAAGATTTAGAGAAAATTTTGAAGATGCAAAAGCACTTCTGATGACAGGGAATTCTAAAATTAATTTTAATGAAGAAAATGCAGGTGAGAAAGCAGCCCTCGCAAGTGTCGCTCGGACAGTGATAAATCTGTACGAAACTATGGCGCGATATTAATTTAAATAAGATAACTAGCAGTTTACTTAACCCATTCGACCCGACATGAATATTAACCAAGAATTGGCCTCTCAAATAAAACGTCGAACTTTTTTGAGAAATACTGGATATGGGATAGGAGGTATGGCATTAAGTCACCTTCTCTTGCAAGACGCTAAATCAGAAAAGTGGAATGGGGTCATAAATCCTGCCCACCTCCCGAGGAAGGCCAAGCGAGTTATACATTTATGTATGGCGGGTGGTCCTTCCCATTTGGAAACTTTAGATTACAAACCAGTATTAGCCGAACAGCACGGTAAACCCATGCCTCAAAGTTTGACTAAAGGGCAGCCTATCGCGCAACTACAGGGCAGGGAGCTAAAATGCCTTGGGCCGCAACATACTTTTTCACCAAGCGGCAATTCGGGGCAAATGATTTCTGATGCACTCCCTAACATCCAATCCATAGCAGATGATATTTGTATTGTTCGTTCCTTAACGACAAAGCAGATAAACCACGACCCTGCCCATACCTTTATGAATACTGGTACACAAATATCGGGTAGACCAAGTATGGGCTCTTGGGTTTTATATGGACTCGGAGCTGATGCCGATAATTTGCCCGGATTTGTAGTCCTGACATCAAGTGGTGGGGGGCAAGACCAACCCATAGCTAGTCGCCAATGGCATAGCGGGTTTTTGCCTAGTCAATTCCAGGGCGTGCACTTTCATTCCAAAGGAGATCCTGTGTTGTATTTATCAAGACCTAATGGGGTTTCTCTAGGTGCCCAGCGCAAGGTAGTAGATGCCGTTCAAAAACTTAATTCTCGGAGAAATGCGGAGGTTCGGGATCCCGAAATTTCAACACGTATTTCTCAATACGAGATGGCCTTCAAAATGCAAGTCAGTGTGCCCGAGTTAGTTGATTTTGAACAAGAACCACAACATGTGCTTGAAATGTATGGTGCAAAGCCCGGTGATGGGTCCTTTGCAAGTAACTGTATTCTAGCTCGTAGAATGGCTGAACGTGGAGTCAGATTTATTCAACTCTATCATCGAGGTTGGGACCACCATGGTGGTGTGAAGAATGGAGTCTTAACGACAGCTAGGCACGTGGATAAAGCCTCCGCCGCTTTGATAAAAGATCTCAAGCAAAGAGGAATGCTTGATGATACTTTAGTGGTTTGGGGTGGGGAATTCGGGAGAACGCCCATGTCACAAGGCGGTGGAAACAACCCAGGCCGAGATCACCATATAAAAGGGTTTTCCTTTTGGCTAGCTGGCGGTGGAATCAAACCAGGGTTATCATACGGAAATACGGACGATTTTGGGTATAATGCGGTTGAAGACGTGGTCAGTGTTCATGATTTTCATGCCACCATGCTCAACCAACTAGGCATCGATCACAAGGCATTTAGTTATAGATTTCAGGGACTAGATATGCGATTGACTGGCGTCGAAGAAGCACATGTTCTTTCAAAAATTCTGTCATAAATATTCAGACACTTATTTAGGGTTAGGAAAACTACAGCTCATTTATTCTTGAAAGGAACCCAGTAGTAGAGAATTGGATATACCAAACAATATCGGATGTGGTTTTTGTATATTTATTCTCTACCGCCTTCATGTCTGGAATCAAATACTTTGCTTTGTGTCCCAACATTTCGGTAGTTCTTGCCGCAAAAAGAACTGTCAAATCATCTTCACTATGGAGGTGCCCTCTTAATGTATCGAATGCCTTTTCAATGTCCCCAGAGTCATGCCTGATCAATGCTGAAGCAGCGGTGAGGGAGATGTTGACGTGCTGTGAATCTAATAACCCATTAAGAGTGGTAATTGCTTTTCCATTCAGTTTCGACAAGGATGACAGGGCAATAGCTCCCCAATAGGAAATTCCGGCATCCTTAGAATTTGCTGATTTAATTATTTTTTGAACATTTGTTGTGCCAACTAAATCTGCCGCAGCCATGTGGCCTAAAGGGGAATATTTTGTTTCTTTAGCCCAGTCGTAAGGAGGTTTTGTTGAGGCGATACGAGCCAATTCTAATTCCGGAATAAAACCAAGGTCCTTTGATCTTACCAAGTATTCACGATGAGCCTCTCTCATTTCGGATAATATTTTTTTATGTAAAGGAGAGTTTGCGAGGTTGAAAAGGTTTTGTGGGTCTGCAACGCAATCATATAGTTCTTCTTTGGCTTTTGTTGGCCCGACAAAGTGAAATTGGGCAGCAGATAATTTGAGGCCTTGTACGTCCTTTCCTATTTTGTAGAATTCATGATTGATTTCGCCTTGGTCTGGCCAGGCGCTTTGCTGGTTCCAGGATAGGTTAGGCATATAGTTTCGGACATAGAGGTATCTATGACTTCTAACGGATCTGCTCATATCAATCACCTCATCAATCCTGTCCCTGTGAGCAAATGCATATTTTCTTGGGGCCGCGTTATTATGGCCCAAGAATGGGATGCCTTTCATGTAGGATGGTTGTGAGATGTCAAGAAGCGAAAGGACTGTTGGACCAAAATCCTCGAAAGTTACTAGTCGATTTATTGATGAACCATTATTGTGCGGCGCAAGGCTTTTGAATTTTTCTGGAATCTTAACCAATAGGGGAACGTGTAGACCTGAATCCAATGGGATTCTTTTGTGTCTCGGCATACCTGAACCATGGTCCGAGTAAAAAAATATGATCGTCTCTTCAAGTAAATTATCTTCGTCAAGCTGTTTAAGAAGCTCGCCTACCTTCTTGTCCATAGCCGTCACACAATCATAATATCTAGCCACTGTTTTTCTTATAATAGGTGTGTCTGGATAATATGGGGGTATTGGAGCTAAAGTTGGATCGTGGATTTCTTCTTTGGTCAATTTGGACTGAACATCATTTTTAAATTTTTTCTCTGACCATACCATTGATCTGCTTTGGTGGGACGTCATGATATTGAAAATGGAGAAAAACGGCTGTTCATCTTTTCGGTTTCTCCAGTGGGCGGTATGACTGTTTTGATCCCAACTCGCTTCAATGATCTTATCAGCATGACCCGAGTTATAATCAGTCTTGACGTTATTTGATGTGAAATAGCCTTTGTCCCTAAGAA
>CBFHOE010000012.1:83035-91436 GCA_965657355.1 Limisphaerales bacterium
AATAGTCCACAATCTCTCCCATAAAATCTTGCCCGAAATCGTCAAGTTTTTTATCTCCGACTCCTGGTATTTTTAAAAATTCGGAAGGTGTTTTTGGTAAGTCTCTCGCCATATGACGAAGTGCTACGTCAGAGAATATAATATAAGCTGGAACATCGAGCTCATCTGCAATCGATTTTCTCAAATCTCTTAATTTTTTATAAAGGGATTCATCGCACTCAATATACCCCTTGGTATGCTTATTTGGAGATTTGATGGCATCTGATTTCGGGCTCGTTAGCTCCAATGAAGCTTCTTTTGATTTTAAGAATTTTAGACCATCACTTGTGAGTGATAGCGTGGAGAAGTTTTCGATATCTTGATAAATTAATTCTAATCGAATCAGTTCCCTGCCAATCGAAGCCCATTCAGCTTTCGAGAATTCCTTACCAATGCCGTAAGTTGTCAAGGAATCATGATTTAACTTTCTAACCTTTTCCACTTTAGCGCCCACAAGAACGTCTACAACATGGTTGATGCCTACCGAAAAATTACTTCTTTGAATGATTCTGAATACACAAGAGAGAAATTTTTTTGCAGCAATGGTCCCGTCGAACGTTTGAGGGGGATTTAAACAATTATCACAAGATTGACAGTTTTCTTTTTCAAATGATTCAGAAAAATAATTGAGTAAAACTTTCCTCCTACATTCACGACTCTCAGCCAAATGAACCATTTTTTGAAGCTGCGCTTTTGCGATATTTTTTTCATTTGGGGATTTCTCATCTAGAAAAATATTATATTTTACAATATCTGCTGGATTAAATAGCAGAAGGCAATCGCTTGGAAGTCCATCTCTTCCGGCTCGTCCTGTTTCCTGGTAATAACTCTCAATATTTTTTGGTAAATCAGCATGGATGACAAACCTTACGTTTGGTTTATTAACTCCCATTCCAAAAGCTATCGTCGCGCAAACAACTTGGATTTCATCTCTTAAAAACTTTTCTTGGTTTTGAGCTCTTTGTTTATTTGTCAGACCTGCATGATAGGCTAAGGCTTGGATGCCATTTTCTCTTAACTTTTCTGCTAATGAGTCTGCTGATTTCCTCGAGTGACAATAAACAATCCCACTTTCATTAGGCCTCTCCTCGATCAAATCTCTAACCTGCATGGGGGCCCTATGCTTCGGGATAAATTTATAATTTAAATTTTCCCTGTTAAATGAAGCAACAAAGGTTTTGGGGGTTTTTAATTTAAGTTGACCAACAATGTCATCTCGAACTCGGTCTGTAGCTGTAGCCGTCAGAGCAATGAATGGGATATCCGGAAATAAATTTCTCAAGTTGGATAGCTTTCTATATTCCGGCCTAAAATCATGTCCCCATTCAGAAATACAATGTGCTTCATCAATGGCAAAACCTGAAATATTCCAATTCATCATGTATTCAAGAAAACCACTATTAAGGAGTCTCTCAGGAGCAAGGTAGAGAAGCTTAAATTGACCTCTCTGTAATCCGTCCCACCTTTTTCTCGATTCCACTTTTCCTACAGAGGAATTTAGAAATGTGGCAGGTATTCCTATCGCTTGGAGGGCATCCACCTGGTCCTTCATTAGAGATATTAATGGCGAAACGACAATCGTTAAGCCCTCCCTCGCCAGCGCTGCTAACTGATAACAAAGAGACTTGCCTCCTCCGGTCGGTAATAAAGCAAAAACATCTTTCCCTTGGAGGTATTCAATAAGTATTTCTTTCTGAAGAGGACGAAATTCATCATATCCAAAATGATGTTTTAATAGGGACCTTAGTTGATTTTCACGTTCGTCCATGACCGAAGGTCATTTATATCGTTTATAAGCAAATATGATCAAAGGATAATTAGAAATTTTTGTCTTCTTTGACTCATAAGATGCCTTTGCTATGCTATCCACATTCAGTGGCAAAAAGAATTCAACAGAAATTAATTCGTCAAAGGCGAAGAGAAGCACGGGAGAGATTCTTCGAAAATTGGAAGCACGGACAAGAACTCTCTTTCGAAAGATTTATGTCTGCGGCCTTATATGACGAAAACTTTGGTTACTATACAACTAATATTAAAGAAGTTGGCAGAGGTGGGGATTTTTCGACATCAGCAACCCTTAATGATGACCTTGGCGCGGCTATTTCTAAATGGCTTGTTCATGAATTAGAGAGAAAAAATCATTTCAAATTTCAGTGGCATTGTGTTGAGGCTGGGGCAGGGAATGGGTCGTTGGCCAAGGCTGTTTTTAAAAATTTACCATTCAAATGGAGAGTCAACTGCACTTATCATATTGTCGAAAAATCTCCAGCATTAGTATCGGTTCAAAAAGAAAAATTGAAAAAGGTCGGTCGATTTAAATGGCACCCAGACATGGACTCTCTATTACGGGCGACAAAATGCTTTCATTTTATATGCAATGAGCTCGTAGATGCTTTTCCTGCAACGCTATTCCAGTGGGATTCCAATCATATTCCTTGTCCATCCTCGGCTCAAACTGGTCCGGGCAGGTGGATGAAACTTTATTTGGATTTTGATGGCCATTCTCTTTTTCAAAAGCTTCGGCCTGTATCTAGTCATGAACTGGACGGAATCTCTACGATTTCAGAGTTGCTGCTTTGGCCAAACCAAAAAATTTCTCATGGTCAGAGATGTGAAGTCCACCTGACCTACCGTGAATGGCTCTATTCATGGATCCCAAGGATGAAAGAAGGTAGCCTATTAACCATTGATTACGGAGATAGATTTCCCGATGTCTACAAAAAGCATTTTTCCGGGACTATAAGGGGCTACTTCCAACACCAGCATATAAACGGTAATGAGATTTATTCGAGAGTCGGAGAACAAGATATAACTGCGGACGTAAACTTTAGCGATTTAGAAAAATGGTCAAAAGATCTCAGTCTCGAAAATGTCGAGTTTCAAAATCAAGAGCAATTTCTCGAAAAATTTGGAATCGTAAATGATTCATACGATTCAGACCATGCAAGGTCAGCCTATTTAAAACTGAAAGAAGGACCAGGAACTGCATTCAAGGTTTTGTCCCAGAGGAAGAACTCGCTACATAAAAAATAAAAACCCACTTCGAAGCGGGTTTTTGGTAGAATAACAATCCAATTTAGGTCTTGTTCCGGTTGTTTTTACTTAAGAGAAAAATTATTTGGTTTCGCGCTTGCCTCTATGTCCCCCAATGCAAATTGGATACCGTCGAGGTAATGTTGTAGAACCGCAGGATTCCAGTAAATTTCATCTCTATGTCCGAGTGAGCAGTAAAATGTTCTGCCATTTTCATATTGAGAGATCCAGCTTACCGGATAAAAACCATCTTTCCTTTTTCCTTTTTGGAGGTCGACTATGGACCCATCCAGGGTTAATAGAGTCCTCATTCTCGCTGGATCAGCGGTATCTTTTCTGAATTGGTAAATCTCATCGGCAACTTCGAAATTCCTGCCTTCAAAAACCTTATTTAGTGGGTGTTTAGGATCAATGTTTCTGAGCCTTACTTTGGTATGCCATGGATGGCCATCGAAAGCACCACCCATCATAATATTGTATTCACTCCAATTTTTGTAGGTGTCAGTTGCAGAATGAACGCCAGATAGTCCACCTCCATTTTTGACAAACTCAAGCAAGCTGTTTTTAAGTAGATTTTCTCGATCCTGTTCTTTTTTTCTGGTCGCTTCGTTTTCAGACCATTTGCGAGGTCTAAAAATTTCGCCTGTTGTATTCACCATTATGACTGCATCAAACTGCTTTAGATGCTGCGGTTCAAACAAAGCTGGATCTTCGGAGTGAAATGCAGTGTAGGCGCCGGTTTTTGCACCCAGCATTTTTAAAGCTTCGACAGCGACTGGAATGGATCCATGGCGAAACCCGTTCGTTCGAGAATATAGCAGCACCATGCGTGGTTTGGCTGGCTTGGCTGATGCTTTCGTAGGCAATGCCTTCTCAATCAAAGCAATTTTGTCAGCTGAAACTTGAGCATTGATCGACTGATTGAGTGAGATGAAAAAAATCAGTGCTACGAATCCTCTCGCAAAGGGTGAGAGATTTTTGATGAGATTTAATTTCTTAAAATTCATGGGGATTGATGTAACATAGACCAGCCCATTAACTGGGGTAAAGGACATATTATTCTTCGGTTTTAAAAGGCAATCCCAATTTTACAAGTTTTGGCCATATGACAGCCTGACAGTAGCCTCTACCAGGATTGAGATTAAAGTAATTTTGATGGTAGTCCTCAGCCAAATAATAATCGGATGCTTTGGTGATTTTGGTCACTATTTTATTTGGCCATAATTTTTCCTGCTCTGCCTTTTCCAATGATTTTTCTGCAATAAGTTTTTGGTTCTCATTGTGGTAAAATATCACTGATCTGTATTGGGTGCCGATATCCGCTCCCTGTCTGTTTAGAGTCGTTGGATCATGTGCCCGCCAAAAAACATCCAAAACTTTCTCTAGTGAAATGATCTCCGGATCAAATTCAAGTTGGACGACCTCCGCGTGTCCACTTAAGCCCGTACAGATCTCTTCATAGGTGGGGTTTTTGCTCTTCCCGCCCATGTAGCCGGAACTCCATTTTTCAATCCCTTTGATTCTTTGGAAAACTGCCTCAACACACCAAAAACAGCCACCCCCGAGCGTGATTTTCTCAAGTTTATTTTTTGGCTCAGCTACATCGGGATTTTCATTTGTATTTGAATCTTCAACAACAATGACGTCTTTGACCAGGTTATCTGATATTTTCATGCTAGTCTTCTTTTCTCGGATATCTCTTGGGCCAGTTTTAGTTGATTGTGTGGTTTCCGCATTGCAGGCAATAAATAAAATGCTTAAAAAACATGTAAGTATCCCCGAACCCGCAATTAATTTTTTGTTTCTTTTAAAGGTTTTCATGATCCTGTCATGGAAGTTGTTTTGTTCTGCTAACCATTTTTAGGTCCGTTCTTCGTCAGCATCAATATAATCAAACATACACCGAATGTCGTCCCTGTCTTCCATGCCAGACTCTTTTTTTCTCATAATGAGTCTTTCCAAAGTTTCTCCATATGTTCCATACGTTAAAAGTTCCTGATGAAATGCTTCTTTTTCCGCGTCAGATTTTTTCACATTGTCTCGCACCCAGTCGCAGATTTCGCCATCCGTTAGTGATTCAATCACTAGTTTTCTAAATTTTTCAAAATCAACCCCTGCGGTTTTCAACCACATGCCGTCGAAACCCTTGCCTATATTTGCTTGGTAGTCTTCTGGTAGTCTTTCATTCACTAATAGTCGCAATTTGTCTATAAACCGTGGTAAATGGACCCATCCGTCCATTTTTTCTCTCGGGCTCCTTGGATAAATCATATTATGGCTCATAGCTTTAGTTTCTGAAATAATACTCATGAATTTGGCGACATTCAATCATGTCCGCGTGGATATCGATTAAGAAAGGATAATAATGCAATTCCACTGGAAAATAAAAAATAGGGAGATAAAATTGGGCAAGCCTATTTTAATGGGAATTCTTAACGTGACTCCTGATTCATTTTCCGATGGCGGGAATTACCTCGATCTCAATGCCGCATATAATCAAGCCCTGCTCATGCATCAACAAGGGGCACAAATTATAGATGTTGGAGGAGAATCAACGAGACCGGGGAGCGATGAAGTGGATCTCGATGAAGAATTAGATAGGGTCATACCAGTTATCTCCAAGCTCTCAGAAATTTCAGATTTGGTAATTTCAGTGGATACTCGAAAAACAGAAGTCGCCAGAAAAGCTATTGAAGCAGGAGCTCACATTATCAACGATGTAGAAGCAAATCGTGAGGACAGTCGAATGTGGGAATTGGTCGCATCAACTGGAGCAGGGTATGTGGCAATGCACATGAAAGGGAAACCAAAAACAATGCAACTGGCACCGGAATACCAAAATCCTGTTGGTGAGGTTTACAAATTTTTTGAAAGCCTTATTGCAAAGCTGTGTGACATGGGAGTGGAAACCTCCCAAATTGTTATTGATGTCGGTATTGGCTTTGGCAAAACACTAGAACACAATATGGAGCTCCTTTCCCATCTCGATTCTTTTCATTCACTTTCCTGCCCTCAGTTAATAGGCGTATCGAGAAAATCTCTTTTTGGTAAGTTATTTGGTTTGGAGGTCGATCAGAGACTAATACCTTCTTTGTCTACGGCTATCTGGGCGCACTCAAAAGGTGTGAAATTATTTCGAGTCCATGATGTGAAAGAGACCCGGCTATCTCTAGAAACCTGGGATGCACTGCAAAAAAAAGACAAAAACTAAAATAATAAAATGATCTTTCCTATTTATTATTTCTGCTGGAGTTAATGTAGTAATGACAAAAATGTATCAGGCAATTACGTTCTTAAATAAGTGTAGTGGTTTTATGCTCTTTGTAATAACCATATGTCTTTCCTGTATCTTTGTGGGCTGTCATCCAAAAGATGCGGAAAAAGTTGAAACGAATCCAAGAGATGCGGAAAAAGTTGAAACGAATCCAAGAGATGTGGAAAAAGTTGAAACGAATCCAAAAACGCGAACTAATACCAATGACACGTCTTCCGTAGAAGTTGTGGAGCCTCGACCACAGATAACTTCACCAGACTCCAAAATCACTAATCGGCTTACCAAATACCAGGAATCCTTTAATTTAATGGATCGTGAAAAATACGGTAAACTCGTAATTTTTTCTCCTGACCAGTTGACCAAGTATTATGATATTGAATATGAGTCACCAGAATATGATCAACTCCTTAATATTCTAGATTCTATATCGCAAGCAGCGTTCCACGAGGCCTCTCTAGACTGGCTAATAGATTTTTCAAAGTTTCCTGATTTAGAGGCAGAGCATTGGAAATATATTCAGCACGCCTCACTTATTATTCAATGGTGGGTTCATCGTTCTATCATGGAGGGTGATGTAGAAACGGCTTATCAGATTCTTCAGATAGGACTTAAGTTAGCGGATGATGTTTTCCTGGACAAAACATTGCCTGGGGCGCTTTTGGCAATGCAAATCCGGGATGAACTTTGCCAGGTCATCATAGATGATTTTCACGCCATCTCATCTGAACAGGCTGGCAAATTTATCTCATACCTCATGCCCCATATTATTTCTGGTAATTCTTGGGTAGCTCAAAATTACACCGCAGCTCAAATCGAATTGGAATGGTTTATCTCTAAAACAAAGGAACTACAGGAATACGCAATTTCAACAAATGGAGAGCCCAATCTTGATTTACTCCCAAAAGGTTTTTTCATGGCCTTTTACACGTTGAAGGGTTTTGTCGATCCGGTCGACCAAGCCATACTTAAAGGAGTTCCAGCATCAGAGCTAGAAAAAGACCCGGCAAAAGCATATGAAATTATTACAAAAATCCAACTTCAGGTTGGCAGAGAATATGCACTTGAATTCCTATCCAGGTCTCCACAGCAAGTTGAGAGCTACTTCAGCGAAATCAGAATTCTTCACAAAAAATTAGGTGAACTCATAGCTCTGGATTCATGGGAAAACTTTCTTGCGGGATTTAGTGAAATTAGTAAGGAATTGCAGAGTAAAATCTTCTTATGGAATCATTCAGTCGTTTGGATTAAAGCTCGAAAGATGGAATATCTTTCTAGGTTAAAATTTAGCCTACTACTCAATGGTTTAATCAATCATTCCGGCCAGGTTCAATTTCTGCCAAAGGCGGCAAATCCCATTACTGGCTCTATTCCAGTGATATCACCATTTGTGCCCGATGAAAAAGAACTTGGTTTTTTCGCGTTTGTCGATGGGTTGCCTCGATCAACTTATTCTGCTTTTGCTCCTTTTCATCAAATTTTATTCATCACAGAACCAAATCCAAAATACCATGGGTATGGTATAAAAATAGGGCACCCAGTGGAGTAATCGAGGTGTTCTATTTCCCTTTTAAATAGAAGTAACACACATATTTTAATTTCAATCCAACCTACTTCATTACCCTTCTCGATATCTGCTGAGAAAGCCATAACTCTGGAAACAAAGGAAAGCCCGAGTCATATGAGTTGAAGATTATAAATGAAAAAATCTGAAGTAAAAAAGTTGCTTGAGGATAATAAAGACCCTCGGGGAATGAAAAATTGGGATAGACTTTTTGGTAATAAAGATGGCCTCAAAAGTTATGGGATAGGTCTGACGGTATTAAGAAAGCTTGCCAAACAAGTCGGTAAAGACCACCTTCTCGCCCTTCGTCTCTGGGATAGTGATTACCACGATATGAAAATTATTGCAATTCTCATAGACCAGCCAGAAAGGATTACTCGTGAACAGGTCGAAGCACAAGTTGAGGAAGTTGGGTCAGGCATGCTATCTCACGTATTTAGTTCCTGTAATGCGCCCTTGGCAAAATCGCCTATTGTCTTAGAAGTAGTTCATGA
>CBFHOE010000012.1:91534-98952 GCA_965657355.1 Limisphaerales bacterium
GACGCTGGTGATACCCAATGCAAACCATTGAATATCGTAAAACATTTGGAAACTAGGTCGCTTGAGAAAAAATTTGCATCACATTAATTCGGCAAATTTTATAATTATCTTTGAATATTTTCAGCTGGCTGTGTAGATCTTGAAAGTGAGTAAATGGAAAAAGAACTCAAAAATGAATCGTTGGTGATAAGTGGCCGAAAATTTAAGTCACGATTAATGCTCGGCACCGGGAAGTTTTCATCTCCGGAGGCGATGGGTAAGGCTTTGAATTCTAGTGGAACCGAAATTGTCACAGTGGCACTTCGACGGGTTGATTTATCTGGTAGCAAGGACCCATTCGCGAACATTCTGGAATTTATTGATCCCGAAAAATACCTTATTTTGCCGAATACAAGCGGAGCAATGAATGCGGAGGAGGCCGTGAGGCTCAGCCGATTAGCCGCTGCCGCTGGCTTACCCAAGTGGGTGAAACTCGAGATTCATCCCGATCCACGTTATTTACTCCCAGATCCTATTGAAACGCTCGAGGCAGCCCGCCAGCTTGTTTCGGAAGGTTTTACTGTTTTACCTTACATAAACGCCGACCCTGTACTTGCACTTCGCTTACAAGAAGTGGGAACCGCTACAGTCATGCCATTGGGCGCGCCCATCGGTTCTCATCAAGGAATAAAGACACGAGATCAAATTGAAATCATCATCGAACAAGCGACCGTACCTGTGGTCGTCGACGCAGGTATCGGTGCTCCATCCCATGCCGCCGAAGCCATGGAATTAGGAGCAGACGCAGTCTTGGTGAATACAGCAATTGCCGTTGCCGATGACCCTTGCCGGATGGCTGTAGCTTTTAGTAACGCCGTAGAGGCCGGGCGTGCAGCCTTTGAAATTGGTGTCGGGCACAAACAATTTCATGCCTCAGCAACCAGCCCAATCACTTCCTTTTTGGATTCATAAATAGAAATTTCCCGCGATATATTTTATCCCGTTTCTTCCGGAAATAATGCATCGACAAATGACTCAGACGAAAATGCCTGCAAATCCTCTGGTTGCTCACCTACACCAATAAATTTAACCGGTATTCCAAGTTCTTTCTGTATAGCCACGACCATTCCGCCCCTAGAAGTTCCGTCTAGTTTTGTTATGACGAGCCCATTGAGTTCAACTGATTTATGAAATTCTCTCGCCTGGACCAAAGCATTCATTCCAGTTGTCGCATCCAATACCAGAACCGAGTGGTGTGGAGCCCCTGGGACCTGCTTGTCAATCACTCGGTATACCTTTTCCAATTCCCTCATAAGATTGGTTTTAGTATGTAGTCTTCCAGCCGTATCTATAAGTAGAACATCTGCTCCCTGTTTTTTTGCAGACGTGATGGCGTCATGAGCCACTGCTGCAGGGTCCGCTCCGTATTCACCTGCAACAATTGGAACATCAAGTCTTTGGCTCCATTCCTTTAACTGATCAATCGCTGCCGCCCTAAAGGTGTCGCATGCTGCAAAGAATGGCTTTTTCCCACTGTTTTTATACATATGTGCAAGTCGTGCGGCTGTGGTCGTTTTTCCCGTACCATTGACACCCACCAAAGAAATAATTGTTAAGCCATCCTCTTGCAGCGGAAAATTGGAATCATAACTTTCAAGTATATCTATTAAATATTTTCGGGTGACCTCAAAAGCGTCAGGACCAAGTTTTCCCTGCGATTCATAATTTTTCTGGATAGTTGTGAGGATTTCTTGGGTGGTGGCATTTCCAAGGTCAGCCTGAATCATGAGAGCTTCGAGCTCTTCTAGTGTGTCTGCATCGAGTTTAGGAGAACCAGATAAGATCCTTTTGAACTCATGAGTGAAGTTCTTTGTAGTTTTGGCAAGACCCCGTTTTAGTCTTTGAAATAATGATGGCATATTTAAAAGGTCTTAAATGTCGCTTATGGCAGGTGATTGGTCAACTCTCGGCCGCGGAGTGTGATTGTGCTGCACCACGCAACCGAGAAAAATAATCTTCGTTCAACCTTATCTTACCAATCAGAGGACGATTTTTGCTGAATCCATGACAGTCGCTTCCACCCGAAATCAGCAGGTCATTATCATTGGCTATTTGACAATATTTCTTGGCTTGAAAACCAGAGTGCTTGGTGTGAAAGCACTCAATTCCATCCAAACCTTGGTCTTTCAATTCTGGGATGAGATCATCTCTTTTGTTGAGAACAGGGTGGGCTAATACTGCCAACCCTCCAGAATTATGAATAATGTCGATAGCATCAGAGGCTGGAAATCTGGTCTTTGGAACCCAGGCCGGTCCATCGTTGTATAGAAATCGACTGAATGCCGCCTCGTAATTTGGACAAACCTTTTTCTTGATCAGAGCGCGTGCGACGTGTGGCCTTCCCGGTGATTTGCAATTCGCGATCTCGAAAACCTCTTTAGCCTCCATCTGGACACCCATTTTGTTAAGGCAATCCACCATTTTGTAAATTCTATCCACCCTTGCTTTTCGAAATAATTCAATCTGGCTCTGAAGTTGAGGATCCTCAATGTTCAAAAAATATCCGAGAACATGGACTTCCGATCCATCTATCTCCGCAGTAAGCTCTGTGCCATAGACAAACTCAATCCCGCGATCGTCACACGCTTCTTTTGCTCGCGGGCAGGCATCTAAAGTATCATGGTCGGTGACTGCGATGGCTTTTAGTCCCTGCTGCTCCGCTCTCTCGACCACCTCTTCGGGGGAGAAAGTTCCATCTGAAAAATATGTATGAAGATGTAAATCCGCGTACATGCTGCTCTGGTCATTGACTACAAGTCGGCTCCATTCATTAAAATGTCATTTAGACGAAGAAACAAACTAAATTGTCTCACGATTCGAATCCTCAGACTTCAAAGCATCAGACTTTACTTTGTCTAGTATTCCATTTACGAATTTCCCTGATTTTTCGGTCGAATACTTTTTGGCTAAATCGACAGCCTCGTTGATGGTGACTTTAGGCGGTATATCATCACATTCGAGAATCTCGAAAATGGCTATTCTCAAAATAGAACGGTCCACCGTCGCTATCCTCTCGAGACTCCAGTTTTTCGCATAAACACTTAATCGCTTATCACAAGCCTCTGCCTGCTCAATACTTCCACGAATAAGACTTTCTGCAAAATTTCTAATGACTAAATCTTTTGAAGTAATTGGAGGTAATTCAACTTCCTCGCCGTAAGTTGGGCCAGAAATCTTCTTCATTGCTGCAGACATCCTTTGGCTATCCCAAAAAGTCTTCAAGGCGTCATCAAGATCTTCTGGGTGATTGATCTCATATTGGAAAAGAAATTGTAGCGCTTTTTCTCTCGCTATTCTTCTAGGCTGCATGGATTTCGATTAATGGAATAAAATTATTTTGCTAGAATGTAAAAAGTGCCATTCCGCTACGTTCCATCATACTCTAGTATGTGACTATTGACGAATCAAATTCACGCGCCCACGCCAGAATACCCCCTTCCACGGAGTATGATTTTCTGAATCCTCTTTCCCTCAGCTGCTTTACGGCCTCCATAGATCGTTTTCCAGATTTACAGTGCACGAGGATGGTTTGATCACGTTTAAGATGACCAGAATTTTCTCTAAAGTTCGATAATGGTATCAAATGAGCACCTGCGATATTACAAATTTCATACTCTTGCTTTTCGCGGACGTCTAAGACGACAAGGGATGGATCATTTTGATCCATTATCTCTTTGAATTCATGAACCGTTATTGAGAGCTCACCTTCCTCCGCATCCATCTCGTTGGGCGATTCAGAAAAATGGGGTAGGGAACAATAACCGGTATACTCTACTAAGTCCGTTTGAGTCGGGTTTTCTCCGCATATAGCGCAGTTGGGGTCTCTCCGAATATTGATTGTTCGAAAATCACAGCGCATTGCATCAAAAATAAGTAATTTGTTTAACATCAGAGTTCCCTCATTGAGCAAATATTTCAGGGTTTCGTTTGCTTGAATCGATCCAATAATTCCCGGTAGGACACCAAGAACTCCTCCCTCCTCACAGCTTGGAACCGCTCCTGGTGGTGGTGGCTCTGGAAATAAGCACCGATAGCAAGGCCCCCCCAGCATTGGCGCAAAAATGCTCGCCTGGCCCTCAAACCTAAATATGCTGCCGTAAATATTTGGTTTTCCACTCAGGACGCAGGCATCATTCACTAAATAGCGCGTTGGAAAGTTGTCCGTACCATCAACAATGACGTCATAAGCCCCCACAAGATCCATGACATTGGTCTTGTTGATTGTCGTATCATACCATTTGACCCGGCATTCAGGATTTATTTCCTTAAGTCGTGCTTTTGCGCTTTCTCCTTTTGGTTTTCCAATGTAGCTATTGCCATGAATTATCTGTCTTTGGAGATTTGTTTCATCCACATGGTCGAATTCAACGATCCCAATTTCACCAACTCCTGCTGCGGCTAGATACATCAAGACTGGCGATCCTAAGCCGCCAGCTCCTATGCACAATACTTTACTTGCCAGCAGGCGTTTCTGCCCCTCGACACCGACTTCAGGTAATATTATATGTCTGGCATATCTCCTTTTTTGGGAATCACTTAATGCCTTTTTCATTTTAAAACTGGGCTCTAGATAAAATTATTCGTTTCTCACCAATTATGAGTCGTCATCATAACCTTTAAAATCATATAAATACAACCATGCCGGGTATAGAGTCACACCCAGATTTTACAAAGATAAAAAGTTGGGCTGAGATTATCAAACCTGATGATTCTTTTGCCCCGAAGTTAGGAATAGTCCTTGGGAGTGGTTTTACCCCTCCTGCTGAAATCTTTGAATCCATCAAAGATATGGCGTTTTCACAATTGAAGGAATTTCCCGTGCCCGGTGTTGCTGGTCACTCCGGCAATTTTATTTCCGGATCTGCGCTGGGAGTAGATCTAATTGTTTCCTCTGGAAGGCTACATTTCTATGAAGGTCACTCATTTCGCAGTATATCATACCCGATCTCCATAATGGCAGCATTGGGTGTCAGGGATATTTTACTCACTAACGCTGCTGGGTTGATAAATGATAAATGGCAACCAGGTGAACTCATGGTTGTTAGGGACCATATAAACTTCATGGGAGTCAATCCTCTTGCTAATTGGCCTGTAGACGATCCTAATTCCCGCTTCATTGATTTGTCTCGGGCTTATAATCGAAAACTAAGTCACATGCTGGAATTAGCGCTCTCCAGAAATGGCTGTGAGCCAAGAGTAGGAAATTACGTCGCTGTTTCAGGACCTTCTTACGAAACTCCAGCGGAAATAATGATGTTTAAAAGCTTTGGGGCCGATGCTGTCGGCATGAGTACCGTCCCCGAAACCATTCTTGGAAATTATTTCGGTATCAATATGTGTGCCCTGTCTTGCTTTACCAATTGGGCCGCAGGGCTTAATGCCCAGGAATTAAAACATTCTGAAGTTTTGGAAATGGGGCATAAATCCAGCCGTTTGGCCTCTATGACCATTAAGGAATTTCTTAGTATTTATGCTTCTGAGATAAAATAAAATAATCACTCAACATAAAGTGCAGTCGACAAATCACGAACCAGTACAGATGTGAATGGATACCTATTCTCCATTTCCCTTTCCAAGCATTTCGTCACTATTTTTTCAAGCTCAAGTGGTATGTCCGAATTTATTTGTCTTGGATTAATAAATTTAGATCTGTCTACCTGTGCTCTCAAAATAGCCTTTGGTGTCTCCCCTGGAAATGGCTTTTGTCCAGTAAGCATTTCATACGCTGCAACCCCAAACGCAAACTGATCACTTCGGTGATCCACCCCCGAATTCAATAGTTGTTCAGGTGGCATGTAGGCCGGTGTCCCACCATTTTTCGGAAGCTTTTTCGGTGTGTCGGGCTTCCCTATTGCCATATCAAAATCAACAATTCTGACAGCCCCATTTCGTGTTACTAAAACATTTTCTGGTTTAAAATCGAGATGGACATATCCGACTTCGTGCATGTGTTCCAATCCAGTGGCCATGTCTATGAGAATATTGCCCACATTGTCCAGCAAGACCTCGTCTCCTCGAGCCATAAGAATTTTTAAATTGGTGCCCTCCACGTATTCCATTAAGAGGTAATCTGTCCCATCCGCTTTTCCGTGCTCTTTATAGGAAATAATATTCTCATGCCCTGAAATTTCTGAGAGTATTTCACACCCGCGTCGAAACTGTCGACGACCGGCAAAATCGAACATACCATTGGAATGAAGTCGTCTTAGTGAAAATGTGACGTTGTTCTCATCGGTCGCCACATAGATGTTGGCCATCCCACCGCGGTTGATTTCTTCCTGCAGTGTGAATCGTCCAAACTTACCTAACTCTTCAACTATTCCTCCCATTCTAGTGGTATAATAATTAAAATTACAAAAATCTCACTTATACGGAAACTGGGCGTTTTCATGCACGCTATTTCTACCTATGGACAAGCTCCTCAATTCTCATTTCATCAGCTCAATGGCTAGCCAATTAATGGGAGTCGCCTTTCCCCCTATCTGTCGCCTTTGCAATGACTCAAAAGAGGCTTTTCCTGATTCTTACATCTGTCAATCTTGTCTTGGCAACCTAAATTTTATCCCTCACCACAGATGCTTAAAATGCGGCCTTCCCAACCCCTCAGCTCATACTGTATCTATGGACTGTTGCCACTGCGCTCCCCTTAAATTCCATTTCGATTATGCCCAATCCGTACTCTTTGCCGATCAAAACTCAATGAAACTCATCCATAAATTGAAATATCGGCAAGCGACTTGGTTAGCAAGAACAATAGCGCGCATAATGCTGTGTGGGTGTAAGGCTTTATTTCAAGGCCAATCTTGCCCTCATGGCTGGGACATTATTGTGCCTGTCCCTCTTCATTCGAAGCGCTTGAAGGAAAGGGGATTTAACCAATCTGACATTATTGCTAGGTATCTTGCTCAATCCTTGGAGATACCAGTGAGATACAAGTCTATTAAAAGAATTAAATTTACCGAGACACAAACCGGTTTCGGGCGTGCTCAAAGATTCAATAATATCAAAAATGCCTTCTCTCCTGGGCCTCAATCTTATGAGGTCACTAATAAGAATGTCATTTTACTTGATGATGTTATGACTACGGGAGCGACTCTAAACGAGTGTGCCAAGCAGCTAAAATTGCAGGGCTCAAAGTCCATCACTGCCATCTCAGCAATTAGAGGTCAATACGCGTGAAATACTTATGTCTGGCGCGATTAATGGTCGATAATTTAAATTATTCAGCTAACTAATAATTTTCTAACTATTTTACATTCCTCAAAGAAAAGATCCCGCACCCTTTGATTTCGGTGCCCAGGCTTTTTCGATTCTCACCCACTATAGCCTTATGGCTCTTCACGAAATCTTCTATAAAACGCTGACTTCCAATGACTACC
>CBFHOE010000013.1:0-5448 GCA_965657355.1 Limisphaerales bacterium
ATTGCTTTTTCAACGAGATCCAAGTCTTCAATTGTAGCTCTGACCATCAAATCGCCTGTTCTATCGTTGAAAAATGCGGCATTGGGAGGGGCAAGATTAACGCCAGCAGCTGCGAAAAATGTCCTCATCTGCTCTTGAACACCAAGAGTTTCGTTCGTTGTTGTTATGAATGCGATACCACCGCCGCCGCCGGCTCCACCGCCACCGCCGAGGCCACCGCCGCCGCCGCCGCCACCGAGGCCACCGCCGCCGCCGCCAAATCCTTGACCACCGTCAGAGAAAGCTGCACGCGGAATAGTGAAGAAAGATCCTTGGCCGCCACCAGCACCACCGCCGAGGCCACCGCCACCGCCGCCGCCGCCGCCGCCGCCGCCAGCTCCACCGCCACTACCAGTTTGGACGGCTCCAAATGGGACGCCTGTTATTCCAGCAAGACCTTGGACAAATGTATTTGGGTTAACGCTGTAAAAACGTGTGAAGAGCTGTGCTGTTTGGCTAGTTTTTTGAGAGAAAACGATGGCGTAGTCTTCTAATGACCATTTGATTGGAGACGAAGCTACTTTGGTGATCGCATCGAGAAGCTCTGAGAAGGTGATATCATTAAGAGCTGGGCTTATTTCAATAGTGACACTTTTGAGGTCGACGGTCTCAATTTCGCCCAATCCACCACCTATAGGCTCACCGAATTCATCAGTTTGAGTCGAGAAAGAAGAGAAGACCGTATTATCGACATATGGATTGATCATGAAGTTCAAACCAAGCCCATCCACGTCTCTTGCTTTTGATTCCTCTTTGAGGAAGGTGACTACCTCCGAAAGTGGTATCCCATCGAAAAAAGCCTCCTTGATGATGAGTTTATTTAATTTATTTAATATTTTGCTTCGTCCCTTGGAGGAATGAATCAAGTTTGTTGTCCCAAAAGAATTTGGAATGGGTAGGTTATCTTTGTTGACCGGCCATGACTTTAAAGTTTGAATTTCTGAAATTTTCTCTTTGAACTGAGTTTCATTTTCTTGGATTTTGCGGATGTTCTGGAGTTCACGAAGAATATTGGTGAAATAAAGAACATTGGAATTACCTGGATCAATGGCTTTGGCTGCATCAAGAGCGTCTGATGCCTCATCATATAATCCCGCGTCAATCAAAACTCTAGCGTCTTGGATAAGAGTATCAGCAGCAATTTTGGTTTTATTATGATCAATAACTTTCTGCTGAACCTCCTCTGATGGTATCATACCTTTCAGCGCATCAAGCCTCTGATCAACTGCGGGCTTGAGTGCCAAAGCAGAAGCGTTTTTTGGATCCACCTTGAGAACACGATTTAAGGTTGCTTGAGCTTCGCGGTAATTCCCTTGGGAGACGTATGCATTGGCGACTAATAAGGCATTCCTGACTACGCCACCAGCTGCTCGAGCCTTGTCTGCAGGATCGACTCCACCGCCGAGCCTGTCTACGTAGGCGAGTGCCTCGTTGTATTGCTTCAGAGCAGTTTCAATTTTTCCCTCGGATTCGCTGGCGTTTGCTTCTTCGAGTTTTTGTGACAGGAGAATTGATATTTCCTCACGTAATATGGCTTCAGCCTCAGCCTTATTTGTGTCATATGATTGCTGGCCTTGGGATGGTTGGAGAGCCACCCCGGCTATAACTAAGATGAGACTGAGAAGTTTAGTAGTCCTTCTGATCATGGGCATCGCTTGTGATTGAGCAAGTAGCATAGGGATTAACGATTGTTATTAAAGTCTAATGTTGTTCTTTTTCCTGATTTATTTTCGAGAGTCACCTTGTTTTGAGTTATGGCTACAATATCAAATGAAGAATTTTCAATTTTGATAGTGTCGTTGACTCTCTGGTCGTCATATTTTTTACCAGTGGGTTCATACAAAAATGATGCTGAATACCCAACAACATTTTCATAAGGCTCCTCTGGTGTAAATTGAATATTTTCTGTAGTCCCAGAATTTCCATCATTGTATTGGACGTAGAACTTAGCTGGGGCATTGGCAGAGCCATCAACCCGCGTGAGCGTGTATGGAATGCTTTTCGTAGATTTTCCAATTTCAAATGTTCTTTTTGTAGGCTTCCGCTTCCCAACTGTTTCAGCTCCTTCTTCGGTAATCTCGATGACAAATCTTGTCGTTTTCCCGTATTCTGTAGATCGGAGGTATTCCAGGCGTCTGTTTAGTGGTTTAACACTGACGACAGAAAGCTTCTTCACACCCAACTCAGTTACTTTGGTCATGTTACCATTAACTTCCTTCCACCTTACTGGATTGAGTAATTCATGATCACCTGTGATGCCAACCACTATAGGATTTGAAGCATCAGAAAGACCTTGATTGAGACTTGTTAGATTAGCAGGCTCATACTCTTTGACCATCATTCTAGGTGACTGCAGAGAGGCTTCGCTCAGCTGCTTGCCTTCATTGATCTTGGTGATAACAAAAAAGATCCCACCCCCGGAAACCAGGAGAATTAGTCCAAGGATTAACTTTTCAAAATGGTCTTTGAGAAAATTCATTCAGTTCTGTTTGCTGATAATTGATGTTCTTTTATGTAATCGATTGGGCCTTTTGCACGAAGAGCCTTACATCACTCCATTATTCATAGCTATCATCGTATCCATCATCATAGCCGTCATCGTATCCATCTCCAGTATCGTCTCCTGATCCAGCACTGGCGCCAGAGGACATAATGGCTTCAACTGCAGCAGGGTCATCGAAATATTGAACAAGATGCACCTGAACTTGAAAAAGCAGAGGGTTTTCGGATATCACAAATTCTTCAGAGACTTGTTTTTTTCGGGTTTGGATCTGTGGCTGCTGGGGCCCACCAAGATTCATGCCGTATGGATTCATGCCGTATTGCGACGGGAACTGACTCCCATAAGCCCCTCCCCTTGGAGGAGCTGGGTTTCCACCATAGGCTTCGCCTGGACGGCCGCCGCCTGGACGGGCGGGATTGCCACTACTACCTAGCCCATATTGATTTGCAAATTGAGAAGTGCTCGTTCCTGGGCCAGCGCCATAAGTATTACCAAATTGCTGCGAGTTACCGGCACCATAGGTATTGGCCATTTGGCCACCGCCTCGCCCCCCGTAAGGGTTGCCACCAAACTGGCCTCGACCACCCCCATATGGGTTGGAAGGGGCTGTGACTTTAGGTCGCATAATTCTCCTACGCTGTTTTCTATTTTCTTGCGGCCGAACTGGAAGTTCAGTGGGCTCTACTGTCATTGCTTTGACAATGTAAACATCTTTGGAATTAGCCAAATGCTCTATAACTGAAGCTAGTTCAGAACTGAAGCCTTTGAATGAAATTTCGTATGGTGTGTAAAGGAGGAATTCATCTTGCGTCATCCCCACTTCAGTCATTATGCCGAATGAGTTATCATCGATATCATCAACTTTGACTCTCTTAATTCCCTCAAGTGAGTGAACGCGCGCCTTGAAAATCGCATCGACGAGACGCTCAACATTGTGCAAATGGAATGCATATTTAGGTATGGAAGTAGAGTCAGCATAGTTGACGACAGCTCTTTGACCACGAAATGTAAAATTGTAATCGTTCTTGATCGTCACGCCGGAGAGATCAGCTCCTTTTGTCATTCTATAGATACCTTCATTTACAGCTATATTAAGATCTGTGGCGTTAGTGAGAAGAATATCAGGCACGGGTTGAAAAAGGGAAACTGTTCTGTCATAGAGAACCTGAACATTATTGGTGAGGTCCTTACTTGCTGCATCAATGTTACGTATTGTTTCTGTTCCAGGGTGTGGGGTTTCCTGCTCAAGACTTTCCCAGGATCCGCGAACAGATGACAAGTTATTTTGGGCAGCTGAGTATGCGTTATACTGAGTGTATGCGAAATATCCAGCACCACCAATCAGAAGAATGGATACAACCATTCCAATGACGAACTTTAAGTTTTGTTTAACCCATTCCATGGTTTCTAATCTATTCGTTTATAATGGTTTTGAGAGGTGCAAGTGAAGGTCAAAATCAAATGTGAGATCATCTGGTTTTACCGTTGGAATTTCATCAGCAGAGCCCGATTTACTCGTGAAAAGTTTGCTCTTTTGGATGTTCTCAACGACTTTTGTTACCAATCTGGTGTTTGCTGCAGGATCTATGGCGCTTTGATTAATCGCTGAACACTGAAGGACTATCTTGCGAACGCCATCGCCCTCTTCTTCTTCGACAACATCAGCAGAACTGCCATCGGGATTGCCGTAAGGATCCGCTCCACCTCCCATATCAAGGCCTCCGTAAGCATCGCCTCCTATACCGTAAAGTTGCATCATTTCAGCGGACATGGCAGGAGCTGCCGTAGAGGCCTCGGAGTAGGCTTCCTCTTCTTCATCATCGTCAGAAGTAATGGTCGGGTCAATGGATTGAGCAAGATCTCCGAATTCCATCTGATGCACCCAGATCCCCATATTGTTGGCTCCTCCTGATATCTCACGTTCTGTTTCTAAAAACACCTTACGAACTTCACTGAGAACTTCAGGCAAGATCGCCTGACGCGTTCTTATTTCCTGCAATGTTACAATTTTATTGGTTAGGGTGCCAATTTCGGACAAGACCCCGCGAAGTCTCGAACTATCACTTTGAAGAGGAGAAACTTTGGTTTGTATCTCTTCCGAGGCAGAGTTGGTTTCCTGGGTGATTTGAAACAACAAGAGGCCAAGTATTCCCAGGGTCGCCGCAAGAACTCCAGTGCTGGCAAATATCCAAGGTTGCTTGCGAGAAAAGTCTTTGGCCTGCTGCGAACTTTTAGGCACCAAGTTGAGCTCGAATGGACACTGGTTGCCATTCCGAATGGCAGCTCCGACAACTTCACCAAAACCATGAGCAACTGGTGCCAGAGATTCGGCAATTTCTGGGTCCACCTCGATGTTTCTGAAAGGATTGAAATATTCAACATCGAGTTTCAGCTTTTCATTAAAAAATTCAGCTGTGTATGGGAGAGTCGTAGCACTACCAGCTAATAGGAGACGAGCTGGCTTCGAGCCTTTCTGTTGTTTTTGGAAAAATTGGACGGCCTGATTGACCTGAATGCTCAACCTGGTCATGACTTGGCGAGCAATTTTAGAAATAGCTGCTTGGTATTCGTTGTCGGGTTCAGCATAAGCCCCTCCAAGCCCGACAAATCCTTGTTCAACCTTAATCTGTTCGGCCTCAGGAATCCGCATTTTGGATTCGGTACTGAAGTCCCTTGTAATATTATCCGAACCTATCGGGACGTGTTTAACAAAGAAATTGTCACCTTCGACAACGATGACGTTACTGGTCTTGGCTCCGATATCTAAGATGAGAGAGCAACCGTCGTAATCGTGGTAATTATACCTGAAGGCATTGAGAAGAGCTGGCGCTGGAGCGTCAATGATACTTACGTCTTGCTTGACAGATTCGCAGACTCGACCGATGCCTTCTACTATCGGTTTTTTG
>CBFHOE010000013.1:5548-9494 GCA_965657355.1 Limisphaerales bacterium
CAGCGACGAGGAGGACCTCAACCTCAGAGTCTGAGCCGCTCATGACCTGCTTATCCCAGATGGCTTCTTCTAAAGCAAAAGGAATGTTTTGCTGAGCTTCGTACTGAATGAGCTGCGAAACCTTAGAATTGTCAACCTTGGGAAATTTTATTGGCTTTGTGAATACTTGTGATCCTGGCGCGACAACCATTGCCTTGCCTGAGCCATACTGCCTTTCTGCAAAAACTTCACTAATAGCATTCTGCAGAGCCCCTTCACGTTTACTTTCGAGAGTTCCCTCAACTCCAAGAGGGCGAATGACATAATCACGGAGATAAAGCTTACCATCAGACTGCTGATCAAACTCTGCAACCTTTAGGCTACCCATACCAAAATTGATACTTAAAAATGTTGGACTCTCTGCCATGTCTGCCTCTTTTTTCCTTTAAACTAGCTCCACCCGAAATGAATGCCTTGCGACTTTTCTGTTATAGGACGGGCAGTGGTTTTACTGAGTTATCAACCCATGGTCAATTGAAAAAAAGTACCAAGACTGTTTTTCATTCTGCTCACCCCTAGGAATCAGTAAAAATAACCCGAAAAAAACTTAACGTCAACAAACCAATTACATATGTTTTCGTTAGGTGTTTTTTGAATCTGCAATGTATTGCGATTGGGAAATCATTTGGCTCCAGCCCCGGCAAAAACAACAGGGATAGTCATAATCAGGATCTTTAGATCCAGCCAAAAGTTCCAATTGTCAATGTATTCGAGATCAAGTCTTACCCACTCTGAAAAGTCAGTAAGATTTGAACGGCCAGAAATTTGCCATAAACAGGTCAATCCCGGTTTTACCGATAAGCGCCTTCTATGCGCATAATCATCAAAGGCAAGGGTTTCGTGAACAGGAAGAGGCCTGGGGCCGACCAAACTCATTTCACCTTTCAAAACATTATAGAGCTGAGGCAGTTCATCTATGGAATATTTTCTCATAAATTGCCCAAAAGGAGTGACACGAGGGTCTTTTGAAATTTTAAAGACTGGACCTGACATTTCATTAAACTGAGCCAGCTCGTGTTTTTTCTGCTCAGCATTGGTGACCATGGAGCGGAATTTGAACATTCTGAATGGTTTTCCATTCAATCCACTTCTCATTTGGCTGAAAAAAATAGGACCTGGAGATGTCATTCTGACAAGCAAGGAAACGATAACTAATGGAATGGCCAGAATGATTAGTAGAGTCAAGGCACCAGTAAAATCGAGAACTCTTTTTGCTATGCTTTGCCAATCCAAGTCTGGTGCAGATCTGAATACCAAAGTTGGATGGCCATAAAGATCATCTAGGGAAGTGCGAGAGATATTTGCCTTGATGAAGTCAGCGAGAAGCCAGACCTCCAGTCCTTCAAGCTCACACGCATGGATGATTTTTTCAATTTCCCCGAGAAGGATGTTCTTACCCGAGATAACGACTGCATTGGCCGAGTGTTCGTGAATTGTTTTTGGGAGCTCACGCACGTCTGAATTTTTCGGATCGAATACGGCTGAGATTTCGACTTCTGTTTGCCCTTTGTCATTGAGTAAGTCTTTGAAATCCCCGATCGTGCTCTCAGAGCCAACGACCACCACCCTTTTTCTGAAATGGCCTTTAGAAATAGAATCATTGAGGAGATATCTATTCACTTCCTCTTTGAGTAAAAGAAAGCAAAAAGAAACCAAGGAGAAAATGATGGGAACGGACCTGGCGATATTACCATAGTCTTTTGAAAGATACATGATGATGATCAGGCCGATAGGAGTGAGGAGGCAGGCTTTAAGAGCAATAATAATTGTTAACCTGCGACCAGATAAGAGCGGTCGATCATAAAAACCAACCATGGCCAGAATCAATATCGATAAAGGCATTGTGATGAGGAATGGCAGCAAATAATCAGAGAATGGCCTAATCTCGAGAGTTCCACCTAGTTTTTCAACAGGTATCCAATCAGGCATGAAGTTACGCAGAGAGTAGGAAATAAAAAAGGCGAGACAGAATATCCCTCCGTCTATAAACCATTGAATTTTATTTCGAAACTGTCGGTGCTTTCTCAGCATTGTGGACTAAACCTCTTACTCGCACTGCTCGCCGCTAAGGTGAGCTCGATGTCAATTTTTGTGCGAACGAGAGATTCTGAGATGTTCTGGCGGCGGAGTCAACTGAAACTGTGGGACAGATTGTTGAATTAATTCAATTATTTTGGCATCCAAAGCATCTTCAACGCCGGGCTGAGCAACAGCAAGGAACGAAACATAAGCCCACCTTTTTAAAACTCTAGACTTTAAAAGATCCCTGACCATGAGCATGATCCTTTCTTTATGTGAAGCCGTAATTTGATCTTCTGAAATGAACCAATAATAATAGTAACCAGAGGTTTTTCTTACGGAACCATCTGTTTGCTTCTGGTTGAGAGTGACGTGAATTCTGGTCACGGGAAGAGTGTATGGAGTCGGTAAAAGCATCTGGATAGATTTTTGTTCAATCTTCTCGATTTTAAAGCCAGCTCCATAAAGACAATATTCAGGCTTATGAATGCTCGTCCTGTCCTTTCCCATTAAAACGACTTGGGTAAGAGCCTGAAAATCAGTGTTTTCATCAAAATAATTCTTGAATCCAAAGGTGGTATCAGGAGGAAGCCATTCGGTCACTTTTTCTGAAACAGGTTGATCAAGCCCTTTAAAAAAGCCCACATTTTCTGGCAGAATAACACAATTCGTTCTTAAAACTTCACTCTCCAGCCCTTTTATAAGCCCTTCGCCAACGATGACTCCCGGTTTTCCGAGATTTTGTTCTATGCTACCAATCAATAGGCTCATCCCAGCTACTGTGATAAAAACAACTAAGAATGCTATTTGAGGCTTCTTCATAATGCGTATTTATTAAAACATTTACTCCTGGATTGCTGATTCTTTCGGCGCGGGATCAAGGTCATCTTCTTTCGATGAAGATTTTTCGAAATACCACAAAAGAGTCATAACACCGACTAGAGCTACAAGAAAAGTGACGAACCCAAGATTTTGTTCAATTGTTTTTCCCGTTTCCTCTCCCCATGTCTCAGCTACAGCGACAACCGAAGTTAAGCGAATCCAGTTGCCTATGATTGCAAATGGGATAGCTGAGAGGATCACAGTAATCCGTTGCCACATTGGAATTTTTCCTGTGTAGGCAAAAATTGTTGTGAGCAAAAAAAGACTCGTCAGACTGCGAATTCCGCTGCAAGCAGGTGCTACGTCGTATTTGAAATCACCTGATGAGGAAATTAGAATAGTTCCCTGCCGAATCACGTCGATTCCTAAAAATGAATCAGAAAACCAGACAGTCATGGACGATACTAAGACCCGCAATGGCAAGGTGAGGCCGTCCAAATCAGCAGGCAAAGGCATACAAAAAATGAACAAAAAGAAGGGAAAAAAGACCTCCTTCATGAATTTAAGTCCATAAAACAGTCCTATGATCCCATAAAAACCTAGAAAAAACCCAATAAATGATAAACGAGAAAGCTGGGTGATAAATCCTGCGTAATGCATTACAGCCCCCAAAACAATGAGGACAGAAGCAGGGAGCCAGATCGACTTATCCATTGGCACCCAGGCATCCCTTTTCCAGTACATCAAAAACAGGACGACCAATGGAACATACCTTCCATATTCAGAGTCGGGGTCTTGGTATACCCAGTCAAGCCAGCCGAATAAGGACGCTGAATCCACGTAACCACGCGCTGAATTTCCCAAAAAATGAAAATGAATGAACCAAATACAGATTGTGGCTAGGAAGAGATAAAAGTGAGGGAGAGAATCCCTCATAGTCTTGAGTTCCCCAAAAACTTTATCAATGGGAGATGAGCTTATGGTCTGTTCTGATTCAGACATAAAGGAAAAATATCCTCCCAATGCGCGATCGACAAGTCATGTTGCTCGTTTCGTCTGTTTTATT
>CBFHOE010000013.1:9593-12205 GCA_965657355.1 Limisphaerales bacterium
CGCCATTCTTTGGAGTCCAATGGCACCCATTTTCTCCCGGTCCCGGGGAGAGTCAATCATGTGGGTAATCCCGTCAGCCAAGGCTTGTGGTGAGTTTTCGGATACGTAATGGGCTGCGTCTGCTGCTGAAGCACGCCCTTCTTTCAAATCAAAAAGAACTTGAGGTTTCCCAAAGGTCATATATTCAAGCACCTTATTCATCGTACAATGGTGGTTATATGGGTTGATGGGATCACTGGAAACACCCAAATCCATAGTTTCCAAGGCGGAAAAAAGAAAATCATTTGAGACGCGGCCAGGCATGCTGACGAAATCCTTGAGATTTAAGGAATCTCGCAAACTTTTTAGTGCTTCAAATTCAGGGCCAGTGCCCATGAGAAGAAATTGAATATCTTTTCTGCTGCGATTGTGAACGATTTCAGCCGCGGCTCGCACGAGGTATTCCACGCCATCGGCGTTTCCCATAACTCCTACATAGCCAACCAGAAATTTCCTATCCTTTTTGTGTGTCGGGTCAGGGTCGACGACCTGCCTATCAATGTTAGGAGACGTTCTGACAACATAGACTTGAGAAGGCTTCACCCTCCCCCTGGAAAGCGCGATATCCCTAACAGATTCATTAGTGGCTATGACGACATCAGCTGTTCTGTAGGTCAAAAATTCAGCCAGCCTTACGAACCAATAGAACAATCCTTTGCGATTGAATTTAGCTTCGTACATTTCCGGCCAAGCATCATGGACATCGTAAATAACCTTCGCACCGAGAAGTTTGAATGGAAAAGCGACAAGAAATAATAAATCCGGTGGGTTGCATAAATGAATGATCTTTGGTCTGTGCAAAAGCCAAACTTTTAATGCCAATATTAGCTCCCCGACCAGCGCCGAGCCATATTCAGCAAAAAACCCCATAAAACCTCCCGCCTCATCTGATATCCAATGACGGTAAATCTGAATGTTTTCCAAGTTTTCAGAAGATTTATGATAGCCACGCATTTTAGGGCATATAACAACGACCTCATGACCGGCGTCCCGAAGCGCTCTTGATTCCTGCCAAACTCGCCTGTCCAACGGAACTGGCAAATTCTCAACAATAATGAGAACCGTTGGTTTTTTATTTTTGCCAATCGTTGGAAACCCAACTGGAATTTTCATCAAGATCGAGACTAAAAAGGATTTGCGTGATATTTAAGCCAGAATTAGAAACTAATCCTCTGATACATTCATAAAAACCTTGAGTGCGGATTTATCTTCGACCAGCAGTCGCATCATTTCAGCATAGTTTTCTAAACCATCAACAGGGTGCGTCAGTATCTTTTCAACAACCCCTGGAAACATGGATTCGGCATAGGCTAAATCTGCAATGGCTTCTTCAAAATGGCGGAAATTTGAATTAACGGACCCAAGTAGGAGTTTATTTCCAAGAACCCATTCAAGGTTGATTTTATCAGTTGGAATCTCAACTTGGCGATCACCGCCAGTGATACTTGTCCAAACGAGTGCCCCGTTGAGATTGAGGACCTCCATAGCTTCAAAGGCAACACCACTATGCCCAGTACTTTCAATGATTAGGTCAGGCTTACCGACTTCCTCCGAGAGCTCGGCTAGCGATTTATGGCGTGTCGATATGTATCGAGATCCCATGTCTTCGGCAATTTGGGCCTTGAGGTTTGGAGCTTCACTTCTTGCTAATGTGAAGGTCTCAATCCCTCGCAGCCTCAATATCATGGTAGACAGAAGCCCGATTTGGCCAGATCCTAAAACAAAAGCTTTTTTGGGTTCCCAAACTTGTAGCCTGGTTTGCGCAGAAATAGCCTCTTTGATCGCTTTGACCGCAACGCTCGCAGGTTCACATAACACGTGTAAATGCTTTATCGATTCCGGAACCTTCACCACGAACTCAGCATCATCTACGAAATATTCGGTCATGTAACCATGAAGAAGATTTATACCTCTTTCATAATATGTCTCGGAAGTCGTGATATCAGATCTTCCTATTTTATCGAAGATCGTGGGACCAGGCCGCCTCACCGTGCACGTTACGTAATCCCCTGGCTTTACATGATGGACACGATCACCGACGGCTTCAACTTTGCCAAAACACTCGTGGCCTAGGATGAGAAAGTCATCCCCCTCAGGAGAATTGCCATAAAGTGCTTCATTTATCTCAGCATCGGTGGCATCAACTCCGACTTTTAATACTTTTACCAAAACGCCTTTTCCTCCAGGGATATCTTCAACACTTGGTTTCGGGACATCCTCTAAATGAACACTATTGGGTTTTCCTGGGTAAACGGCTACTGCCTTCATATAATGTTTGTTTTATCCTGTTGTGGTGTTCTCAAAAATAGTGATGAAGTCTTACCAATGAGAAGGAAAAGATCAACTCTCCATTCATTGCCATCTATTTTTGAACATAAATTTCAATCTGAGACTTTCAAAACGAGTAAAAATGACCGACGTTGTAGTTAGTTCATTTATTGAGTGGTATGATTCCAGTAACAGGCCGACATTTTGATACAAGGAAAAGTATTTTTCGCGACTCGGGATTTACACTGATCGAGTTACTTGTCGTTATTGCTATTATTGCTATTTTGGCCAGCATGCTTCTTCCA
>CBFHOE010000013.1:12303-17707 GCA_965657355.1 Limisphaerales bacterium
TGCTCTGTCCAATGCAAAAGGAAAGGCAAACCGCATATCTTGCCTCAATAACATGCGTCAATGGGGGATTGGAATGCTTCTTTACACCCAAGACAACAATGAACAACTACCAGACGAAAAATTCACAACAAACAACCGCTGGGAAAGCATACCTGACCCTCTGAATGCGGCTGCCTGGCCAATTGTGATTCCAAACACAATTAATAAGCAAAATGCACTTTGGTATGCAGAGAGATATATGACGGATGGTTCGACTGGCTTTTATGACAAAGGAAGCATGTTTCATTGCCCTACGGCTCGGTTCCGTGAGGAATACAAACGGAGAGCCCTTTTCTCTATCGCCATGAATTCTAAATTGGTCGTCGATAGACAAATGGTCCAGATCACTCAAATCAGGCTCCCAGCAAAGACTCCTCTCATGGTTGAGGCTGGAGCACCGGATGAAAAACCCTTTTCAAAAAATCAATCTGGCTTTAATGGCCAGCCTCATGCATTTGCCTCAAGGTTCTCGACAAGGCATTCCGGCACAGGCAACCTCCTCTTCGCTGACGGACATGCGGAAAATTTCAAGGGTAATGAAATAGTCAATGAAAATGGCAAGGCATGGTTCCCGTATAGAAAAGTCGTCTGGACCCCCTACCCATCCACGGACCCCAATTGACTAACTGAATTATTCATGGACAGATCCAGCTTTATAAGCTCTTTTGAAACACCAGCTCATCACCTTGTGCAAGGGTATATAAGTTGATCAAAATTCTGTTTGAGAGCGCTTAGTTTTTTAATTTTAATGCAGCTAAATTGCGTGAAATCACATCGCCTATAGTCCAACTGTCAAATAGAAATCACCGGACTGAGTTATTGGATGGAGCTGTTCTCAGAGATGACTTTCGGTTGTTCTTCCCACTCTTTTATGAGCAAAGTTTGATTGGACTGGATATTTGAGAAGGTTATTTCCTTTCCTGATGGCCAAGTCACTTGCAGCTTCTCAACACTTTCCGCCTCGCCTAGACCAAGATGGATAACATTCGGAGATTGAGAGCGGAAAGAATTTACCGGAAAAAGAGACTGATGATAGGTTTTACCATCTTCGAGGGTTGCTTTTACCTTTGCCCCTATCCCAAGACTATTGGAAGGATTTCCTCGCAAATGAATCTTGATAAAATTGCCGTCGGCAAATTCATTCTGATATAATAAGAGACCACCCCCACCAACCTGCCGCACGATGAGATCCAATTTACCTGAATTGAGGAAATCGGCTGCAACAGCACATCTGGCGTCACCATCACTGTCGGCCCCGCTAATGTGGCTGAGGTTTAAGAAATCTTTACCTTGAGAATTGAGAAAAAACTGATTTTTCTCAAAACTACTCAAGTTGTGGGATTGATTAATCTGCCAGGGGTCATCGACCCAAAATTCACCTAAGTCCGAATTCAATTCACCCGGAATGGGAGCTGTGCAACTTCGCTTGTTAGGTTGTGACACGACAACCTGCCAAAGGCAACTTCAGCCATCTGGCTTTGAACGGTCAACGCTGATGTAGCCCGCAGTGGCATAAATATCCGGCCAGCCATCATTATTAAAATCTGCCATGGAAGGGCCCCAAGACCACCCGACCGCATCAACGTGCATGTTTTTTCCTGTAGGCCGGTATTCCCAGCCACCAAGTCCAACATAAAGTTCACTACCATCGACGAGATTATTGAGTTTTTGCTGTGTTTCTTGATCGTAGACGCCATCTGGTAAATTGGCCATAACACGCTTTCCGGCCTTGGAATACATGTTATTGACATAGATATCTGATATACCGTCATTGTTAAAATCCCCTGCCGTCACCCCCATGGAACCCCAATCTGATGGCCGATCAATAATTTTGAAAGGACTCAACAGACCATTTTTGTTGGCCAGGAGTTGGCCATTACCAAATTCATCGATGAGGTACAAATCAGGGTAAAGATCATCATTTGCATGTATCCACACGGCACCGGCTGTTGATCGTCTTCCGCCATCGGCTTGGTGTTTTTGAGTGACATCCTCAAAATTGGCGCCTCCAAGATTTCGCAAAAGTTGATTGTTTGACACAGCACCACTTTTTCCATCAATCCATGAGCCTGATTTAAAACTCATTCCAGCACTTCTGGTGAGATAGAGATCGACATTTCCATCTAGGTCAAAATCAGTTATTGAATACCCCGTTGGGGTGTTGTTTCCTCCAGCAGCAGAAATAATTTCGGGCAAATTGGTCAAATGAGTGGCATCCACAAATTTTTCACCTTTGACATTTCTCATTACCCTGATGCCGAATCGAGAATTATTCCATTGGTGAATTAAGTCCTCCCATCCATCACCGTCGAGGTCGACAAAAACGACCAAACCGGCAAAAGAAGAAGCCAATCCGAGTTCTTGGGTCACATCGAGAAATTTGCCTTTTTCCCCCTTGTAGAGGATAAATTTGGAGGGGTGAAGAATATCTGTGAGACAAAGATCCAGATTTCCATCACGATTAAAATCAGTGACATAAACACCGCCTGAATTAGCTATCATTTTATCGGGTTCCAAGTCCCAATTATTATGGAATGATGCAGTGTCGAGCCCCCGCTCTTTAGAGACTTCTTTGAAGAGCGAATCGTCAGATCGTGAATGCTCGAGTCGGGTAATCTTTAAACCGGAAAGCCATCCGTCTCTTTTCAGGGCTTTTTCAGTCAATTGGTTGCAAGTCCAATCAAAAAAAATTCGATGCTCCTGTAAAGAGCCACCCTCGCCTGGCCCGTTGATGATGAACTTTCCTTCACCGGTCCATTTTCCTTTGGAATCAGTCCGTTCCTGTGGATGTATTTTCATCAAGGAAAAATTAACCGATGGGGAACCATTATACTGATTTTTGAGATTAATTAACCAGTCCACCAACTCGGATGATGAAATATTTTTAAATTCAGTATTTCCCGTTTCCCGGGATGCTTCAAATTTTTTTGAGGAGGATTGAAATCTTGTTCCGTCAACGAGGAGATTCCCAGCAAACTCAGATCCAAGAAACTTTTTCAGTTTCACCGAATTACCTTTTGAGAATGCCGATGAAAATTCCTTAAAGGCTACACTAGATAGAATGTTTCCTTTTTGCTCTGCCTCCCAAATAGATTTTCTGTCCGATTTGGAAAGAAGTAAACCATCCGGGCTTGAAAGCAAATCAGGCGAAAGCTTTGTTTTATAATTAAGAAGGAGGAGAGCCATTACGAGCATAGAAAAGATGAGAGCAATGAGCCGTATAGGTATTCCTCCACTTTCCTTAAAATTGCCCAACATCCCGCAATAATTACTATATTCAATTGAAATATAAAAATAAAAAACGGGCATTTGCCCGTTCGCCTTTAAAATATGGAGGATTTTTTAGTAAACACCTTCTACAATCTTTTTGGTCATGGCGCCAAAAGGTCTAACTTCTGCGACACCATCCCATGGGTATTGCACACAAGGTTCACGTCGTAGTGCTTCATCCCTTTCTAGAAAGCGAGGCATAAAAAATTCATGTGTTAAGGTTGTCAGTTCGACTCTTCCCCATTTCTCATAGCCAACAGTTTCCGTTGGAGACTCGGGATCCACGACGCGCAAAATGGCTCTTGGCTGTGGGGCATGGTAAGTAATCGAGTAATTGTCCTCTGATGTTATAGGCCGGTGAGCCGCTAGTCCCATTAAAGTATTCCCGTAGGTTGGAACAAAACCAATTTCGCCCTCCAGAATTTCCTCTGTTATGAACCGGGCATATTGAGGATCTATGGTAGTACCACCGCAGAAGACACCTTTGATTCCAGCCTTGACCAAACTGATCCTTTCACTCAGGGCTTCCAGTAATTTAGGGGTTGTGAACAAAGCCGAAACAGATCTATTTTTGAGGATGAGCATGGCTTGGTCCACGACGTGGTTCATATAGGCACGTGCCTGATCGGATTGCCCAGATGCGATCAATTTTTTTACCCAGCGAGGGTCAAGATCGACAAAATAACATGCGCATCCCCTCACATTAGCCAAGTGTTCAATGGCAAGCCGAAGTCTCCGTGGCCCGGTTGGTCCAACCATCATCCAATAATGATTTTTAGGAAATTCCTTATCGTCTAATCGTTCAGAAAACTCACTGTAATCTATTTTGAAATCCTCCCACCCAATTCTTTGCTTGGGCATTCCCGTGGTTCCGCCGGTTTCGAAAATGCTAAATGGTTTTCCCTGGTACTGTTTTGGAATCCAGACGTCGTTAGGTAGGTCTCGCAGGTGTGTGTCACCATCGAAATTTTCAAATTTCACCAAGTCTTCAGAGGTCTTTATTTCATCAATTGGGTTCCAATCAGACGCCTCCAGCCAGTCCAACCAAAAAGGACAGCCTGTCTCAGGTGAAAAGTGCCATTTTATGATATCTCTCAGGTGAGAATCCAGTTTGTTCTTTGCGTCCTTTACTGACGATTCAGATGCTTTTTCCATTTAATAAATAGAGATAAAAAGGTTGTTACTTCAGCTTAAAATGAATCAGATATCCCTTTTTGCAAGATATCCATCGTTATTATCAGCACTATTTTGAGATTGATGGGAAAAATTTACGGATAGTCTTTTCCGATGGGGCCTTGGTCACAAGTGAAACAACGACCAAGGCTACAGCTGATGCCAAGGCTATAAATGTCACTGGCATGACGCCCGCCACGAGATATTCCCCGTGCTCGACTTTTCCAAATCGTGCCTCTTTTCCCATAATGAGAGCATCGTGCGCCAGCACACACCAGCTAATAACTGTGGCAATAATACTGGCAAAGACGCCTGCAGTAGTGGTCCGCTTCCAATAAATGGCAGCAAAGACAATTGGAAATAGAGCAGAAAAGCCACTGAAACACCAAACACCCAAATTAAACACACTGCGTGGGTTGGAAAGTGATATGAGATAAGTAACGGTAACTATAAAAACAATAAAGACGCGGGCTATAATAACTTTCTGTTTGTCTGAAAATTTGTCTTTTCCAAACAAGGGAATGAGAAAATCGTTGGTAAACATGCTTCCAACGCAGACGAACTGTGAATCGAGCGAGCTCATGATAGCCGCGAGAACACCAGCTGAGAATAACCCAACCAATACTGGATTCTCCATAAACCGCGAAACCATAACACCTAATACCGCATTGGGGTTTGGGTTCCCGTTGGGTAATGGAGGAAGTCTCAATTCTCCAGCCGCAAACATTCCAGCACCCCACATACCAAGCAAAATACACGGCACCCAAACAACCATGATACAAACCGGGTGAGCAATGACAGTTAACTTAAATGCTTTTGCGCTTTTTGCTGTTAGCCAGTGCTGAAATAAGTGAGGGAACATCCCAACACTCAGAGGCACCAACATGTAACTTATAAAATGTGGAAGAGTCATCAATCCCTC
>CBFHOE010000013.1:17805-23921 GCA_965657355.1 Limisphaerales bacterium
CGCGCGAGAGCTTTTCCGGAGCGTGTTCCAATGCCTTCTGAGATGCAGCTTCAACACCGCCCAGGCCTTTGGAAATAACGAGGAATCCGACTATGCCCATAATCATAAAAACGATAGTCTGAAAAGTATTAGCCCAAACCGCGGAACGGACACCGCCAAAAAAGACGTAAAAAAGGACCACAGAGCATATAACTAACCCCGTTAACCAAGGAGGGATACTTCCAGAGGGAGTACTACCCGAAAAAACTTCTGGAAACATTCCCCTTGTTATTCCGCCAATGTAACTACCGGCTCCAAGAAGACCGACCAACAAATAGGGTATTATTAGACCGACCAATATGGGGAATAACAAATAGCCAAGGGCTCGAGACTCAAAACGGTCTTTGAAAAACTGAATTTGAGTCATATATCCGTATTTCTTACCAAAAGCCCACATCCGAATGCCGATCAGGAAAAAGCATGCCGCGTGAATGAGTGCGGAGCTTGAAGCCATAAGGCCATAGACTCCAATCCCCAATCCGAATGCTTTACCCGTTGAACCGACAAGAGCAAAAGCCGTCATCGTAGTACCGAATACACTCATCAGAAGCATAAATGGACCAATGGATTGGCTAGCTACAAAAAAATCAGAACTGGAACCTCTGAACAAACGACTCGAGAGAAATCCAATTCCAAAAAGTGATAACATGTAAAAACATATGACAACCAATGGTGTTTTGTTGACTGCCTGGACGGTTTCTCCAGCCTGGGCAATCAGTCCACCATTCAAAAGAACGACATCAAATAGACTCATGATTGTGTCTCCTTTAATCCATCAGCCTGTTTAGAATCATGAGCCTCGTCGGAGGATTCAGCCCAAGCTTCGATCTCCGATGGCCAAGCAAATTTAGTTGCAGCAAACCATATTCCCGCAGCCATACACGAAAATATCGCATGGTACAATAAACCTGTTGGTATGAAACCAAACTGAAGTGTCTTGTCACCCCACCACCAGAAATCTTGATGAATGACGGCTAACAATATGACGATCCCAAAGACTACTTTTTTCATGAGTACCTGGTGTGACTTGATCAAATATGTTTGTTTATTTCTTCGCCTTGTTTTCTATAGCGTAAAGGTGAGTTTGAGTTGCGAGGTATAAAACATTGTTTGCAACAACTGGCGTAGAATAAATAGGAGAATCAAAATATGTGTCAAAGATTGGCTTGTCCTTTTTCGGATCAAAATCTCTTTTTGCTGGCAAAACAACAAAGTCACCGTCTTCGTCAGCACAATAAAGCTTACCATCGGCGACCAGAGTAGAACTCCACATGTGCGCCTTCATATCATAGACCCAGTATTCTTCTCCAGTCTCAGCGTCTACACAGTATATAAAGCCAGAGTAATCACCGACAAATAGAAGTCCAGACTCTGGATCGATTGAGACTGTTGAGATAGTTCTGTGGATCTTGTCATACTCCCAGATCAAACCACTTTTTGAAATGTCACCTTTTTTGGTTGCATCTATACATACCAACCGACCGACACCTTCTCCGTGTTCAGGATCCTGGCCAATGGCGATGTAAACTCTATCTTTGTATAAAACGGGAGTTGCTATCAACTCACTAGGACCATCTGCAGCCGGGTATTTGATGGCCTTTCCATCTTTTTCTTTATACTTAGTAGGAACGCAGTCAAAGCGCCAAACTTCAGGAAGAATATCGAGTTCCTCATCTTTGTCGTATACGGCTTTTGTATCGAAAGCATAGCAGATACCATCTCCGGCACCGAAGAAAACGAGCTCTTTGCCGCCCACCTTTCCTCCAGCGGGGGAAGACCAATTACAGTGCATGAGATTTTCACTAATCCCAGACATTTCCTCTCCGAGCAACTGACCTGTTTTTTTATCTAAAGCAATCAAACACGGTGCCATAGGCGAAGGGATGTTCAAATGTGACCAGTCCTGTCCATTTGATGTGGTGCAGAAGATTTTGTCACCCATAACGAGAACGGATGAACTTGCAATATTATGAGGGAAGACTCCAAGTTCTTCTCTCATGTCATAAACCCAAATGATATCAGCATCCAGCTTTCCAACTTCCATAGGAGCCTTACCGGGACCAGCCATATACTGTCCTTCACTTTTGAAAGGTCCATCATTGCCATTAGCAAAGCCATGAACGTCCAGGCACAGAATTTCACAGCGATTCGAGACAACATACACCCTGTCTCCGTCAACTGCTGGAGATGAACAGATTCCCAGGAATTCCCAGTCACTGACCTTTCCAGCACCTAACTTAGGAACCACTAGTTGCCAGTTGAGGTCACCAGTTTTTTCATCCAAACAATAAATGATCCCTCTATCACCTTTATGCTTTGGGTCCCGTGGAGACTCATTATTTGTCCCAACGTAGACACGCCCGTCAGCTACAGTAGTGTTTCCGTAGGCCTGTGAGCCCAGCTTGATGACCCATTTGACATTTTCCGTAGTTTTGATGTCTATGTCTTCGGAATCATCAAGATAATCACCCGGCACGACAGAGGCGGGGAGATTTTTAGCGGGTGAATAAAGATTTCGTGAAGCATTACCACCCCACATTTTCCATTCATCAGCCTTTGTAGGTGCCGCTTGGAACAATGCGACGAGTGTCATGGCAATAATAAGCTTTTTCATAATTTAGTATCTGTTAGAAAATTTTTGATTGATGGTGAGAATTATTTATTCGAATTGACATTAATATTATCAACATAAACTGAATAACGCGCCTGAGGAGAGAAACCGATCAAACCAGGGGCACCTTTTTTGTGGGCAATTTTGTGTTCTACCTCAATTGTCCAAGCACTAGGCTCTGCCTCACCCTTAGGCCAGACTTTTCCGCGGATTACGCCAGAACCGTCTTTATTGACATCAACCCGACTCTTGATGGTGTACCATTTCTTTTGGCTCCATCGGAATTTAACAGATTCTTTGACCCTGTCGTGGTTTGAGGAAACCTCAAGGATTTGAGCATTGCCCACGAGATAGATAAAATAACGCTGATTAATAAGCCCCACATTGGATTTCATCCTGCGGTTACCGTCGGTCATGACGTCGGCCTGAACAGTGTAGCTGGACATTTCAGGGTCTCCAAAGAAAGTAATTGCTCTTTGAAATAAAACACGATCAAGAGTCTTTGCGAGTACCTTGTTACCATCCATCTCACGGATGTCCCATTTAAATCTGGCACCGATCCAAGGAAGCGGAGGATAGGCGAAGTCCGTTCCAAAGTGAACATGTCCCTCGGGGTATTTCTTGGAGATATCAAAAGCTTCAAAGTCTTCATTAAAGGGGATCGAAGGCAAAATGCGGCCTCTGAAGAGACCCTCTTTGTTATTGAGTTTGGCCTTGAATGCACCAGCGGAAGGTTTCTTTGCCACGCCGGCAACCATTCTGCCTTTATCATTTAAGGTAGCGTCCATCTTGGATTTCACCTTTGCTGTTGGAGGAATGAATGAGGATACATCAAACTTTTTAGCAGATTTAACTTCACGGACGGTCAAACCATTCGAGTCAATTAGGCGACCTCTTAGTTTAACATTTTCACCCGGGGCGAGTAGAATATCTGAAGGAATAATCTGTAACCGGGTTGCTTTGCCTGGCTTTGGCCAGTCCTCAGATGATTTTTTAATACTGGCTAGCCCTGCACTGTCGCCGGATGTCCCAAAGCAGTAAAGTTTTTCTGTGGTATGGACATAAATCTTACCATTGTAAACCAAAGGAGTTCCAATGCATTGACCATCGAGTTTTACCTTATCCAACTGTTCAACTTCAGAACCATTGACCTTTAGGATAAAGAAATCGCCGCTTATCATAGGGATGTAAAGTTTACCATCCCCATAAACTGGAGAGGCATGTAACTGACTAGTTCCCAATTTAAATGTGGATAAGATTTCACCAGAATTAGCATCTACACAGGCTAGCTCACCAGTATGCGTGACTTGGAAAACATGGTCTCCAACAATAATTGGAGAACTTGTGAACATACAAAGATCGTTGCGCCATATTTCGTCAGCTTTTGTAAGGACTGACGGACCTTTGTTACCGGCTTTGGGTTGGGTTCCCAATTTGAGGGCGACCATTCTACCAGTTTTCGAATCGTCAATATTCTCCTTGCCGCTGATGGCAATGACCTTGTCGCCGCCGTGAAGGACGACACTGCTATTGATTCCGCCATATGAAAGTTGAAATCTCCAAATGGGTTCACCAGTTCGAACATCCAGACAAATCACGTTACCACATCCAGTTCCGGAATACAGCACCCGGCGACCATTCGCCCAGGCCAAAACTGGCGATGAAAATGAACTATCTTTGGGACCAACGCCTGGCGTTGAAGACCAAACTATGTCACCTGTTTTTTTATCAAAAGCTATAAACCTATCTCTAGCCGGACCTTCGGCACCCCAATAGGAATTAATGATGTGATGGATGACCAAATCGCCATCGATTATAGGAGCCCCCAATCTGCCATTCGGGAATGTCAGCCGACCGAATCTCTCGATCATGCTATGACTCCACAAAACCGAACCCTCCGGGCTCACACAAACAAATTCACCCGCTGTGAACATTATGAAAATGTTACCAGACTCAGGATCTACAGTCGGACTCCCAATAGAATAACGGTCATAAACAGTGTCGCTCAAGAAATCGTTAAAACCGAGCTGCCACTTAATTTTTCCAGTCTCGGCATTATGGCAAGTGAGAAATTCCTGCAGATCCGGGCCCTCCCCACTGTAACTCCAAGAATATAAATTCCCGTCAGCGACAACTGGTGTTCCCCTTCCTTTTTTGCTGTATGTCCAGATGGACTCGCCCAGTTTATTGGGGAGTCCTGTCTCCATGGTGGTTCCGTTTTGTTGAGGACCTCGCCAGTGGAGCCAACCCTCTGCAGCGGCACCTGAAAGTGCATGTATCATCATCGCAACTCCCGCTACCACTCCCAAATAGGAGATCCCGCGCCTATGCTTGCTAAAGTTTGTTATTTCGCACATCGATTTGTCTTTAATTCTAAATTAATGTAGATCGGGACTTATTTTCCCATCCAATGACACGAAATCAACTAAAATAATACGAATACGTATCAAATGCTTGCTTCTACCGACTGAGGCAAAGTCTGATTATATAAACATTTATGGTCTGATTTAAAAAAAGTCTCCAATTTTTCATTATTTTTTGAATAGCTATTTTGGTCGGGGTTGTAACGACTTGAAAAACGGAAAAGTATCCCCCCCCTGCAATACTTGATTTTAAAGTCCAACCGGGAGGAATGGCTGGTGATTATTCATAAAATTGAGTATTGGAGGGCGATCTGTAAAAACCTAAAGCTCATTGACTGGTCGCGTTTGCACACCAGACAGCCCAGCAGGAGTTTATATTTCATCACATAATCAAAAAAGTCACAAAAAAACCGGGCTTAGCCCGGTTTTTGTAAGTTATTTTATGTAAATAGAATTATTTTGATGGAGCCTCAGCTTTTGCCATTTTGACAGAAACTTTGTAACCGAGCTCTTTGACTGCTGAAAGAATCTTCTTTTTGTCGGTCACAGCAGGGTCGAAAGCAACTTTAGCTGACCCGCTTTTGTGACAAACCGCATTAGTTTTGACACCTTTAACACTGGTTAGAGCCTTTGATACTTTCGACTGGCAGGCTGTGCAAGCCATTCCCTGAATGTCGAAATCAACCAACTGAGCTTCAATTTTTAATCCAGCTTTTTTAAATGAGGCCAAAAGCTTTTTGTCAGTCATTTTGCTTGGATCGTATTTGAATGTTGTGTTTTTCGATACCGAGCAAGTTTTTGGGGCTTGAAGCCCTTTGATTGAAGTGAGCTTCATGTCGACACCTTTGCACGATGTCTTGCACTTGGCATCAGCAAATTTGAATGTGGCCAATGCCATTTTGGAAGCTTTTTCCGAGCATTCTTTCTCGGTGCATTCTTTTTTGGTTTCAGCTGCGAATGATGAAATGGTCATATTAAAAACAGCCAGAGAGAGTGCGAGAGCGACAAAGATTTTACGCATAGTGATTTCCTAACTTTAAATAAGTTTAATTTATTTGGTTGATTGATTGACTAATCACCTGGAACCGATCAGGTGCAATGGA
>CBFHOE010000013.1:24018-32541 GCA_965657355.1 Limisphaerales bacterium
GATCTGTGTTTATAATGAGGGATAATCTAAAATATTCCAGAGAATTTTTAAAGGAGTACCTCGGCGAGATTATTTGCCGGTACTTTACATCCGAAGTGAACTTTCCCTATTTTCTCAGCTAAAATGAACCTAACCTCACCATTTTGAACTTTCTTGTCTAAAGACATAGCCTGAATAATTTTCTGTTTTTTTGCCTTGGTGAGTTTAATTTCTGTTGGAAGTCCCGTTTTGTGCAGGAGGTCCCGTAACCGAGATTGATCGGTTGAAGGAAAATGCGTTAATTCTTGAGAAAGGCGTCCTGCCTTCACCATGCCTATGGATATAGCTTCGCCGTGAAGGTATTCGCTGTATCCTGAAATAGCTTCTATAGCATGTCCAATAGTATGCCCAAAATTAAGAATTGCTCTCAGACCCCCTTCCTTTTCATCTTGTTGAACGACGTCGGCTTTGATGGAACAACATTTGGCAACGACCTTACCTATAAGGTCTGGTGAGAGCGCCAAAAGAGAATCGATGTTTTTTTCAAGAAACTTGAATAGCTTTGAGTCATAAATAACGCCGTATTTGATGACTTCGGCCATACCAGCCCTGAGTTCACGACGTGGCAAAGATTTCAAAGTGTCAAGGTCACAGAGGACAACATGAGGTTGATAAAATGCTCCAACGAGATTTTTTCCAGCTTTGAGATTAACGCCTACTTTCCCTCCAACTGAGCTGTCGACTTGAGATAATAAAGTTGTTGGTATTTGGATAAAAGGAACTCCTCTCAAATAGGATGAGGCGATAAAACCTGCAAGGTCTCCAATAACACCTCCACCCAGAGCGATGACAGCTGATTTTCTCTCTAACTTGTTCTTTGCCAATATGTCATAACACTTTTCCGCGTGGCGCACAGATTTCGTTTTTTCTCCATAAGGAAGGATTATTTCAGTAGGAGAAAATTCAGAATCGGAAAGAGACTTAATGACAGTGTCTAAATAGAGGGGGGCAACATTATCATCAGAAATGACAGCACAAGGGCCTCGGAATCCAAGGGACTTCAGTGTTTTTCCGGAATTTTTGAGCAGGTCGGTTCCGATTTTAATCGAATAACTTCTGTCTCCTAATGGTACTCTAACGTTTCTCATCGCTTTCTTATTAAAGGCTATACAATTGATACTGCTAATAAAGCAGATAAATAGACTAGTGCAGCATTGGTAGAGGATTTGGTTTTCTAATCAATTCAGCTTCCAGGTCCAAGAAAAAGTCTAAGCGCTGCTTGGTCTCCTCTTCATCTATTTCCTTGGCCATTAAAATATAAAAGGCGTAGTGATTTCCCTCGGACTCTACGAGACTTTTGTAAAAAGAAGCCAACTCTTGATCAATACTCTTCAAACCCTCAGCAAGAATCTGGAATTTTTCACATGATCTCCCTTCAATCAGCGCTGCAACCAAGAGGTGGTCAATTATTTGTCCACTCACGCCCCTTCTTACTTCCTTCATTAATCCAGAGACCCATGGACTTGAATCCGTCGAATTGAAGGCAATATTGCGCTTTTTAAGCAGATCCATGACCATTTGAAAGTGTTGGAGTTCCTCGATTGCAATATTATTTAGGTCATTGATGCGGTGCCATAACTGTTTATATTTTCCCAGCATAATAGCTGATGATGCTGCCTTTCTTTCAAGGTGCGCGTGATCGATTAAGACCCTATCCAAATTAGCAATTATATGGTCAAGCCAATCCAGCCTGACTTTCTCTCTCAACATCAGCATGTGAATATTCTGACAATTATCAAACGATTATTAAATAAAATAGATTCAGGAGCCTGAACCAATGTGGGAACCAATTAAATTTTACCAAACGGATTGAAATGGTTTGAAATAACAAATGAAGAATTTGGTATTTGTAGTCAGGACGGACCTCGGATTCACGTTTAGCAATCAAATAAATAGGAATTTGGCCGCTATTGAGGGACTTTTTTAAAATGTCTATTTTTTTGCCATTTATCGCCTAGACGAAAAATTTCTTTTCTCTCGGAAAATTTTGAACAAAGTTGAATAGTTTTTGTCCTATGTATGCCCTAAAATTATCCCGTATTAGATTTGCGTCAAATTGTCAGCAACAATAACGGAAGATACAGTTAACAGATCATGGTTGTTCCAGTAGAGAAATCGATAGCAACATACGAAATCGACAGGAAATTTATTGAATTATTTCCTGCAGATTTTGTTCAGGAAAAAATCGTGATACCACTGAAAGCCGATCCCCACAAAATTCTGGTCGGAGCTGCAGCACCACCTGAGCAAGCAACGATAGAGGACATAAAACTTCTGACAGGAAGAGAAGTCCATATCGCTATCTATGATGAGAGTGAAATTCTAGACAAAATTTCCGAATCTTATGAAGTAACGGTAGAAAGCATGATCGAGGGGCTATCGCCTGAGGATCAGGCAGCCATTGATGATGGAAATCTTCACAGCATTGAAGTCATGGCTAATGAGCCGACCGTTGTCAATTTAGTTAATTTGATACTTTCATCTGCTATCCAAGAACGCGCGAGCGATATTCATTTGGTTCCTTACGAAGAAAAATTGGATTTGAGGTACCGAATTGATGGAATTTTACAAGAGCAATCCCCTCCTCCGCGAAAACTACATGCAGCAGTCATATCTCGCTTGAAGATTATGGCAGACATGAATATAGCCGAAAGGTTCGTTCCTCAGGATGGGCATATACAGATACAACACAAGGGTTCACGTATAGACATACGCGTTGGAACAATGCCCACTGTCCACGGAGAAAGTATGGTTTTACGCCTTTTGGAAAAGAGCTCCAATATTTCAAGCCCCGCGGATATGGGACTAGGGAAAGAGCGAGGAGAGATCTTAGAGCAACTCATCGCCAAGCCACACGGAATCTACTTAACAACCGGTCCAACTGGTAGCGGAAAAACGACGACCTTATATTCGCTTCTCCAAAGCATTTATGACCCTGGAAAAAAAATAATTACTATTGAAGACCCAGTGGAATACGAGATGAACGGGGTAGCCCAAATACCCGTGAGGCCATCGCGTGGATTAAGTTTCGCCGCAGGGTTGAGAGCCATCTTACGCCAGGATCCGGACATCGTGATGGTTGGGGAAATCAGAGACTCTGAAACCGCTGAAATTGCTATCAGAGCGGCACTGACGGGACACCAAGTTTTTAGCACCCTTCATACAAACGACTCAGCCGGAGCAATCACCAGACTCGTCGACATGGGAATTGAACCTTTCCTCATATCGTCTGCGCTGGAAGTCGTTTTAGCTCAGCGACTCGTTCGGAAGCTCTGTGGAAATTGTATTCACGAGAAAAGCCCCGAGGAATCTCAAATTCTTCAGTTTAAGCAGGCTGGACTCGATGTCAGTCAAGATTCCTATTTTTCCAGTAAGGGATGTGATGAATGCCATAATATTGGATACAAAGGAAGGGTCGGCGTCTTTGAATTGTTGCCAATAAATTCAGATTTAAGGGAAATGATCATCCAAAAAAAATCAAGCGGTGAAATAAAGGAAGCAGCAAAAAGAGGGATGCTATCGATCCGCCAGGACGCTTTGGAAAAGGCAAGAAATGGTATTACATCGCTCGAAGAAGTGATCCGGGTGACAGCAGGAGATCATGAAGAATGAACTTTCAATACCAAGCGGTCACCAAGGCAGGCTCAAAGACTTCTGGACTCATAGAGGCAACTGACCGCAGAGCAGCCCTTAGACTATTGAGCGACAGGGGGCTATACCCATCAAATTTGAGTGAGGCTCACGGCAAATCTGACTACGATAAGCATCAGAAAAAAAATCCTGAAAAAGGCAATAATTCTTCTCTATCAAGTGGGGTTAAGAGTAAAGAAATTACTGGATTTACCCGAGAACTAGCTGCGCTTCTTGATGCTGGCATACCAGTAATGCAGGCACTTTCAAGCATAGCAGAGGAAGCAACTAACCCTACGCTCAGGGCTGTATTGTGCGAAGTAACGGAAGATATCAAACATGGCGCATCATTTTCAGAAGCCTTATCCAAAAAGCCCAAATATTTTACTAATCTGTTTGTCAGTATGGTACGCGTCGGAGAGGAAGCTGGGGTATTGGATTCTGCTTTAAATGATCTTGCTGATTTGATGGAACACGAGGACGAAATGCGGGGCGAAGTAGTATCCGCTATTTCCTACCCTGCATTCGTATTAGTATTTGGTCTTGTGACGGTCATTCTTCTTCTTTCATTTGTTATGCCCAGATTGTTTGGGATGCTTGAGGAAATGATGGATATTCTCCCTCTTCCCACTCTGATATTGTTAAACGTCAGTTCATTTATTAAGAGCTACTGGTTTTGGATTATTGGTGTATTGATTGGAGTTGGCTTGCCCTCAGTGCGCTACTTGCGCTCTCCTGCTGGGCTATACTTCATTGACAGAATGAAATTGAAATCCCCACTCATTGGGCCCGTTTTTGAATCTGCAGCCTTAAGTCGCTTCGCAAGAACACTTGGAACACTTACTAGAAGCGGGGTCTCTTTGCTGCCAGCTTTACAAATTGTAGAACACACTATTGGGAACAGAGTACTCGCTGAAGTTTTGGCCTCGGTAGCAGAAGATACTAGGGGTGGTGATTCACTTGCCGCACCTTTGAAAAAATCAGGCATTTTCCCCTCTTCAATCATTCAAATGATATCCGTCGGTGAAGAAAGTGGAAAGCTTGATAAAATGCTACTCAAAGTCGCCAAAATTGAAGAAAGACATATGAGAAGCCGGTCCAAAACTCTCGTCTCACTTCTTGCGCCTGCCCTCATTTTAGGTATCGGAGCTTTGATAGGATTTATTGTCATCGCATTGTTACTCCCAATTTTCAAAATGAGTCAATCCATCAACTAAAATTTTAAAATTATGAAAGTATCACACTATAAGAACAAATTCAAAAAAGCGGGATTCTCCCTTGTGGAAATCATGGTCGTTGTTGTCATATTAGGCGTTCTCGCTGCAACCATAGTCCCTCAATTCATGGGAACCACCACGGATGCAAAAATCAATGCAGCAAAAACTCAAGTCGCTGAATTATCAAATGCTTTGGACAGGTTCTACATAAACATGGACAGACATCCAACAGCTGAAGAAGGCTTGAATGCTTTGGTGGAAGTACCTCAAGGAGGTGAAGATTCTTGGAGAGGACCTTACATTAAAAAAATCATACAGGACCCTTGGAAAAATGACTTTCAATACAGAATACCAAGTGCTAACGGGCTACCAGGGTTCGACGTATGGTCATTTGGAGCTGATGGGGTTGAAGGCGGAGAAGGAGAAAACGCAGATATAGGAAACTGGAATTGATTCTCTCTCTTGATTGAGAGATAGAAATTTAAATGAAGACAATCACACATTGTCACGCGACATCTTCTTTCCAGACAAGAAAGGGATTTTCCCTTGTGGAGATGATGGTTGTGATTGTTCTTATTGCTATAATGAGTTCAATGATAATCCCGCAAATGAGCGGAAATCATAAGGACAGCTTACTGAAGACGACTGCCAGAGATATAGTTCAAACACTCAGAGTAGCACATACACAAGCAGTGACACAGGGCAAGCGACATTGGTTTAAAATTAATCAAGGACTTGGTCAGTTCCGTGTAGAAGCATTAAAAAAGGGAGCCAATGCTCAATTCATATTAACACCCGTGGATGGTGTTTATGGGGCTAGTGGAGAGATTAAAAAAGGTGTCTTTGTAAGCATCCAAAATGCCAAAAGGGCCAGCCCAGAAGTTAACCCGACGTATGAAGAAGCTTTCATAAAAAACCAGCAAATGGGATCTCAATCTGGACTGGAATCTGGAATTTGTTTTCATCCTGATGGCACAGCAGACAGAGTGATTATTATCCTGACCGATGATGATGGATTCGCTCTAAATATAGAAATAAATCATTTAACCTCCAGGGTGAGCATCAAAAAGGGTATGCCCGCGATATGAAGATACTTAGGCATAAAATGTCTCATCACCATGGATTCTCGCTTGTCGAGGTCTTGGTTGCCGTTCTCATAATTGGTATCGGTATTACTGGTTTGGTAGAAGGTTTATCCACAGCAATTTATTCACACAAAGACTCGGAGAAAATCTCTATTGCTGCATGGCTAGCTGCTGAGCGCATTGAATTCATCAGGGCTGATGGACTTTTGATTGAAGGGACATCAACCGGCAACTGGGACGGCACTTTCGATGGCTATACCTATTCTGAGATTATCGAGAAGTCTCAGATGGAAGGCTTATACGACATCTCAGTCATAATTAAGGACCGAAGCGAAGGAAAAGTTCTTTATTCCTTAAAAACAAAACTATTCGAAGCGCCGCTGGAGGTAGAGTCATTCCTTTCAGAAGAAGACGAGAAAGAGCGAATCAAGGAAAGTGAACGCAAAAGGGTCAACCGATAAAATGGAGACCAAGATTGAAATCAGCCCATGCGCTACCGTTGATTATCACACCAAAAAAGTTCATGCGCGTGAAGGTTTCACTCTAATTGAGATCCTCATAACATCAGCAATCACTGTAATTGTAGCAGGGGGAGCTTATGGATGCCTCAGAGCAGCTATTTCAACTCAAAGTATGGTTAACGAGAGGATGGATAATATGCAAACAGCAAGATCCGTTATTAGACTCATAACAGAAGACCTGAGGGCAACGACTCCGATGTTAGGAGAATCTGAATTTCTTGGCTTGGATAGGATAATAAAAAATGCTGAAGGAGATAATATAGATTTTGCAACCAAGAATTATTCATACAGCCGGCCAGGAGAAGCCGATTTTTGTGAAGTCAGCTATTTTGTCACATCTTCTGATGTAGAAGGAGAGTTAATACTTATGAGGCGCCGCGACCCTACGCCTGATACAAAGCCCATTGAGGGAGGTCAGATTGAGATGATAGCCAGAGGGCTAAGATATTTAAAATTTGAATATTATGACGGTGTTGAATGGTATGATGATTGGGGTTCGACTGATAATATAAAACCAGATCAGGATTCTCTCCTCTTACCTGGAAATTTGTACGGGATACCAAGTGCTGTAAGGATAAGCTTATCCTTTGCCAAACCCTCAGATAATCCTGGTCAAACGATAAGAACTAGGCAACCAGGAAGCAAACAAGAGGCTCCAGCAAACTTGCAGACTATAGTTTTCATACATGCTTCAACAAAAGCAGACTCAAAAAACTCACAAGGAGGGAGTGAGATTTAGAATGCAGTTTTATTCAATAAAAGGCAAATACACGATGCAAGGTCCAAAATCTGGGTCTGTCCTTGTTGGAGTGGTGTGGATACAAGTGATCTTAACAGTAGTTGTTGTAGGCGTGCTGCATTCCACCCGAATAGATCTCAATATTTCCAAACATCAAACGGACAAAGTCAAAGCATATTATCTTGCTCTTGCTGGTTCGGAAAAAGCGAAAGCAAAAATATATCAGTCAAGAAAACAAAGAATGCAAGAGGGGATCAACCATAAGGACGACTTGTATAAAGATGTTACAGAATTTAAAGAATCAGATTTTGGGGGTGGAATGATTAGAATTGGTTACGAGGACCCCGATCTAAACAATCAATTTGTTTATGGGGTGATCGATCTTGAGAGATACCTCAATATCAATACAGCATCCATTGATGAGTTGAAAATGTTGCCGGGATTTGATGAACCATTAGGTCCTTTGTTAGTGGATTATAGAGATCGAGATTCTGAAGTATCAGAAGGAGGGTTCGAGAACACCGAAGAAGTCATAGAAGATACTGGCTACATGCCAAAGAACAAGGAGTTAGAAAGCTTAGCTGAGGTGCTCCTAATCCCGGGAGCGAATCCAATATTACTGCATGGCGAAGATAGTAATTTCAGCAATTCGCTCGAACCAAATGAGGATGATGGACAGCTTGGAGCTCCCTTGGACGATCAAAACAATATTTTGTCGCGGGGTTGGGCTCAATATGTGACCCCGTTTAGCGGGGTTGAGCAAGTCGACGCCCGAGGCAATGATAGAGTCAACGTGAAAGAGGCTGGAAAATCTGAATTTTCTCAGGTCGCTGGCATCTCAGAAGATCTAGCAAAAACAATAGTAGATTTTAGAAAACAAAACGAATTCAACTCCGTTCTTGATTTACTCAAAGTGAGGCAGGTGAGCAAAAGCAATTCAAAAAAACGAAATCGCGGAAGAAGAGATGATGATGAGGACAAACCTCAAGGGCCGCGGCTCATCTCGCAAGAATTACTCATCGAGTCAGCAGACCGACTCTCAGCCGGTAGTAAAGAAGGCGAAAGAAAAGGAAGTGTGAATATCAACACGGCCGACAGCATTGTTCTCTCCTGCCTCCCTGGCGTCACCCCTGAAATCGCAGACGCCATCATTCGAGAAAGAACTTCAACCGGATATTTTAACAACATCACAGAGCTTTTGAGAATTCCTGGACTAGGTCAGAAAATATTTAGGAAGATAGAACAGAAAATATGTGTCAGATCAGAGACCTTCAAAATTATAAGTCATGCTA
>CBFHOE010000013.1:32638-36974 GCA_965657355.1 Limisphaerales bacterium
TATTATCCCATCATCAGAGGTCTCACATAAGTTAGAAACAATAGTTAAAATTGATTCCGGTGAAATGACCACCGTGAGTTTCAGAAACTTAAATTAAAAATTTCACGATGAACCAGGCCACCGAAAAAACCTCCCATCCCAAAAGAGATCAAAGCAATTTCCCTTTATTGGCGATGCTGACTGACTCATTGAACCAATCTCCGAAAGTCTTTCTTAAATGGGTCCCGGAAGAAGCTCGCATATTCGATTCCTCTGGTATTGAGCGTTTAGTCAGATTTGACCTACAGGGAGATGAAAAAGAAAAAAATTTGGTCTCTGAAATTAAGAAAATAATAAAGCCAAACATTTTTTCACTTCGACCTGAATGCTACCTCGGCGTTCCTTCTAGGGGGTTTTCGTTTAGAAAGATCGATTTCCCAGAATTACCTAATGACGAGATCAGAGACATGGTTGCCCTTCGACTGGAGCAAGAATTACCCATACCACTTTCAGAATTTGCCTGGGGGTTTTATAAGATGGAGAAAACGAATTCGAATTCGAATTCGAAGAGTCAAAAAACATCTGTCGTGGTGGCCCTAATTCGAAAATTAGCATTGGGTACTGATTGGCCTTCGTTTGAAAGTAAAGATATATGTTTTTTATTAGTGCCTTCTCTGATTGAGGTCTCGCGACATATTAGGACTCAATCGAAAAGCTATAATGTCATCAACATCGAGAATGAATTCACAGAGATACTTCACGTAGAAAAGGAAATCCCAAAATTTGTTAAGCACTTCCCCATAAAACGGGCTGATTGGATTTCAAAAGATTTATCTCATCTCGATGACATTATAAGATTGATTGAAAATACAGAGACAATCCTGATTAAAGGAAATGATAGTATTGCTATTGAGCCAAAGACTCTTATGAGCAACATAAAAAATCAGTTTCCAGAATCCAATTTTGTTAATCCAAATGACCAAAGCGAGAATCTTATTTCAATCCCAAGCATCCTTAAATCCGAGAAAGCAATCGATAAAAGCCGGTGTATTTGGATGGAAAATGATGAAGAAATATCTTCTTCACAAACGGAATACTACCAAAAGAGAGAATTAAAAAAATGGTCAGGAATTTGTATTTCTCTGATCATTATCGTTCTTTCACTCAGATATATCGAGCCGTACTACAAATCAGGACAAATAGACTTAGAATTGAATGCCCTTCAGGAGCAAGTCAAATGGATTCCAGAAGTTGATAAAGAAGTTTCTTTCTTACAGATGGTAGACAATAACCTGATTACTTTTGAAGGCGTGATCCCAATCATCTCAAGCGCAGTTGACCCACAATTCCAACTATCTGAAATAATCCTTAACCGGAGAGGCGATTTGAATATAACTGCTACAGTCAAATCGGCCGACCAGATTTCGAGTATCCGAAAGAAACTCATGGAAACAAAATTTTTCACTTCCATCGTTGTTGAATCCCAAAATCCAGACAGCAAAAAGAAAAATATTTCTCTAAAACTAAGAGGGTCGCTTGCATCTTCTGAGATCGTAAAAGCTGCTTACCAAAAACTAATCAAAGAAAATAAAACAGAAGAATAATCCTAGCATTCCTCATAAATCATTATGAATGAAAAAGAAAAAAAATTAATAAAATTTACTGCTATTGGATTGTCTATCTATCTACTTGCTTTCTATGGCAAAGATTATTTGGGGGCTTTTGAAAGGAAACGGAGTGACTTTGTAAAAAAGGAAAAAACAATCACCAATCACCGAACAAAATTATCCCCGTATAGCTCACGAGTTCTCATGCTCGAAAAGTTGCGAAAAAAACTTAATATTGATGTTCGACGATTATCATCAAATGAGTTAGTTGGGCAGACCAGCCAAGCTATCCAGCAATCAGCAAAACAATCAGGCATCAAAATCGGGCCTCTTCGAGAAACCAGCGGTCGAAATATATCCTCCTTAAAATTTGAGGCTAATGGCAAATATGATGGAATGGTCAAATTCTTGCGGGGTATTGGTACGAGCGGGTATCCGGTTTTAATTGAAAGCATGCAAGTCAAACAAGACATATCCAAAAAAGGTAACCTTAAAATTAATTTATCCATTGGTATTTTAGATTTCACCAAATGGAAGAAAGGAACGAGTAATGAATAGGATCGCGAAAATATGTACCGCCACCAAGATTATTGCCATTATATTAGTGGGGGCTTTGTTTCTTTCTCTCCTTAAAGTTTTCCTATCTTTAAGGACTGTTTCCTACGCCAGCCAAGGAATAGACTTGAAGCAGATTATCACGGCACCAAAACTTACCCAAGAGCAGACAAAAGCCCGAGAAGAGAAAAAGGCAAAACAACAAAAAGAAGCCTTATCCAGTGACCAGGTGGCCACTTCAATAAAGATAATGAAAAAAAGTGGTTTGTTTGGCAGCCCTCCCAAGCCCAGACAATCAGTGCTCATAGGCATAGTTGGTGACATGGCAATTATCCAAACCGGTTCAGGGGGAAATAAAACTATGAGCATAGGGGAAACTTACCAAAACGTAAAATTACTGAAGCTGGACATTAACAGAGCTCTCATTGAGGAAAACGGCAAAACTCGTGAGCTCACTCTTCATTCGGGCATCGGAAGCGAATCACTTATGCAAAAAAAGGATAACTAATTTATGAATAAAATAAGAAAAAACATCGCCATTATATGCCTGGCTGGTGCCGGCATATTCTCAGCCTGCGACCAATCAAAGAATGGCAGTGAAAGCAAAGATAGTAATGTGGGGCAAAACGGTGCCAGCAACATTAATGAAACCATTTCTGCATCCAGCGAACAGTCTGATTCAATTCCTAAAAACAACGAAAGCCAGAAAGATTTACCACCACCAAGTCCGTCAGGCACGTCGATGAATCAAAATTCACAATCTAGCAATGAATCCCAAACAGTTTCGCCAGATGACAAAAAAGATGCTGATGCTTCAGATGAATCGCCTGCATCCGAGACAGATGGAGAGAAGAGGGAAAATCCAGAGGTTACTGATAATAGCGATGCATCAAGTCCGGAGGACGGAAAAGATAAAAAAAATGAAGAACTCGTCAGCCTCAGTTTTAAAGGAGCCAACATTGACACAATTATCCAATGGCTCTCAAAAACAACGGGCAAGAGTATCATCAAGCACCCACAGGCAAATTGTAAAATCACAATAGTTAGTGTTGATAAATTATCAAAACCGGAAGCATTAGATCTTCTTTACCATGCTCTATCATTAGAGGGGGTAACAACAACCGAGAATGGAAAAACTATTGTTATCCACCCTGAGAATGTAGACGCAAAAGTGCAGCCAGAGCTTTTAGAGGACAGTGACTCAGAATATCCAAATGGGTGGCGACCTGTTATGAGGGTCTTTGAATTGAAGAATGTTCAGGCTTCAGAAATGGACAAAAAAATCAAAGACCTTCTTTCCAAGAATGCAAAGGTCCAATCAGATGAAGCGGGCAACAAACTTATTGTTACAGATTACGCTGAAAATATAGAGCTTTTAGATAGGCTTTTGACCTCCCTTGATGTTGAGCAATCTGAGGATTACACAGTGAGGTCTATCCCAATTAATAATGTAGATGCCGAAGACCTGGATGATGAGATATCTGACCTATTTAGAAACAAATCGCGAAATGGGGGATTAAGCGTTGATATCACAGCCAATCAAAGATCCAATTCACTCATAGTAATGTCGTCAGCTGCCGACTTTAAATCTATTCAAGATCTCGTAAAATCTCTCGACACAGAAGATGCTCAGAAAACTGTATTAAGGCAATTCCAATTGGTAAATGCAGATGCACAAGAAGTAGCTACCCAATTGGAAACTCTCTACACGAACCAATCGGGTAGGGATCGTTACAATTATTATTCTTACAAACGAAGGTCAAGTGATCAGAGTGTCAATTTCGTGGCTGACACGAGAAGAAATATCCTGTTAGTGCAAGGACCGCCTTCGTCAATGGAGCAGATTGGGGAACTCATTAAAACTCTTGATGAGCCTATTTCAGAAGACAGTTTAACCCCACAAATTTTCCAACTTGAATATGTTAGTGCCGTGGATATGGAGGAAGTGCTCAATGAGCTTTTCAATGAATCAACAGGTCAAAGAAATTACTGGGACCCATGGGATAACAGGAGAAATAATAGCAGTAATACCAATACTGGAAGGTTACTTGGAAAAGTAAAAATCACAGCAGAACCCTATTCCAATTCGATCATCGTCTCTTCTAATTCTCCAGAAAACACAGCTGCTGTTGTTGATGTTTTAAAGACACTGGATATACCTTCTCAAGCTGGTGAAACTACACTGAGAGTTCCAC
>CBFHOE010000013.1:37071-47285 GCA_965657355.1 Limisphaerales bacterium
ACTCAATTTTGCTGAAGCCGTCAAGGTCGCAAATTCAGTGAACGTTCTATTCGCCAAAGCTGGATCTCCAGCATCACAAGCGAATACACAAAATAATCGACAGAACCAAAACAACCAAAACAACAATCAAAACAATAATCAGTCCAACACGCCGTCTTTTGAATTAGAAAGAGAAATCGAAGAAAAAGCTTACTACCCATGGTTGGGCGGGCAGCAGGATAACAATCGATTCGGAACTTCCCTATCCCGGCCAGTAAGTGAGCTCGTAGGGCGTGTGAGAATAGTCCCAGACCCAAGGACCAATTCATTGTTGGTTACATCCAACATGAACTTCTTTCCAGAAGTTCTCAAGCTCGTCAAAGAACTAGACGCACCGACACCCCAAGTTTTAATTGAAGTAAGAATTTTAGAGGTATCTACAGACCTCAGAGATCGTATCGGGACGCGGTTCACTTCAGGCAGTGCGAATACTTTTGAATCTGATGATTTTGAAGGATCATTTATTGGAGCCGCAACAGGTGGAATAGGGGATACTTTTTCCAATATTTTCGGTAGTGACACCAGCTCAGGAGTCATTGATGCCTCGGTTGATGTCAATCTGCTTGTTCAATTTCTCAAAAAAAATGCTGATGCGACCGTTCTGGCAGAACCACAAATCAATGTCGCAGACAATGAGCTTGGAAGATTATTTGTTGGCTCAAAGATTCCTTTTATTCAAGGAAGTTTAAATACGCGTGAAGGCGGTAGAAATGACACATTTCAATATAGAGATGTCGGAATCATTTTGGAGCTAACACCTCAAATAAATAATGACAAAGAAGTGGCTTTGAAAATTAGAGTTGAGTCATCGAATATGCGAGCAGGGGAAACCCTTTTGGGTGGAGCAATTCTGGACACTCGAAGTTTCAGAACGGACTTGTTGGTTCGTGACCAACAGACCGTTGTTCTTGGAGGCATTATACAAAAAGAAGAATCTGAGACTGTGCGTAAAATACCGCTTCTTGGTGATATTCCAGTGTTAGGTTATGCATTCAAGAAAAAGGATAAGGTCGTCAGCGATGTCGAATTGATGGTCTTCCTGACTCCTCGAATCACTAGAACTTTAAACGATGTAGAATCCCTGACAGAAAATGTGGAATCTAAAACTCCAAAGATTAAGGCTTGGCGTGAAAGTAATGAGAGAATGTAACTCATCTGAATATTCACGAAAATAAGCAGTCATCAGGGATAACGGTTTTTCATTTATTATAAAAAAGTAACCATATTGTAATGGGACGCCAAATTTAAATGTGATACAAAATCATATGCTTTTGTTCGCTTTTCTTGTTGGTATTGTGGTCTATGCTTTGTTTAGGGCTTTGTTTTCAGGCTTTTATACAATTCGCCCAGATGAGAGGGCTGTATTAACATCCTTTGGAAGAGCTCATACGACTCCGGGGGAAAAAGTTCTTAATCCGGATATACCTGAGGAAGAACAAGAGAGATACAATTACCCAAATGTGGAAGTCATACCACCCGGTGGTCCCTATTTTAAATGGCCCTGGCAAAAAGTGCACAAAGTGTCAGTGGCAACTCAGGCTGTGGATATCACTTGGGATCCAAGCAAAAGACAAGATACTATTGAGTGTGTTACCAAAGACAACCTCACCACTGGAGTAAATGGGCAACTGAGGTATAGAGTTAATGAAAATAATCTCTATGCCTATCTATTCGGTGTCGTTAGCCCACTCGAGCACGTTATGGGCTATTTCGTTTCTGTGCTCCGGGAGAGGATTGCTACATTCACTGACCCAAAAGGACAAAGCTTAGTCAAAGGCGATGAATTGGAGGTAGCTAATCAAGCAGAAGAACTTTCTGAAGGGGTATCAATAAATGACCTTCGAAAAAACCTTCCATTATTAAATGACTACATGGAACAACAGTGTAGGACAACATCATGGCGATATGGCATTGAGTTAGACGCCGCTCTCATCACAGAAATAGACCCGCCCACTGAAGTAGACCGGGCTTTGTCCGCCATCAATAGTACCCGAAACCAAGTGGCTGCCGACATTAGCACTGCACGTGCTGACGCGGAGCAGCAGATTACCATGAGCAATCGAGCTGTTGAAATCGCTTCCAATAATGCACAGGCAGAAGTGGCACCTCTAAGAATCCTGGCAGACACACTAAAAAATATTAAGGGAGAAGGTGGTTCCGGTGCTCTTAAAACTTATCTGAGAAATATGAGGGTCCCCCTCCTATCAAAGGCAACACGCATTATCTTACCCAGAGGGGAGAATCCGTCTCCAACAATTCAGAAAGCGAGTTCACCAAACCAGTAATTATTATTTGAAGGGTTTTAATCATGCCAATAGAACAAATTATTCCATTTATATTGTTATTCATTGCAGGAATTATTGTCATTCCATTTTCATTTAAAATTGCCAAAATGTTTGGGCTTTATACCGTCGTTAATGAAAGTGAATCTTTAGTATTTACTTTATTCGGTAAGGTCCTTGGAACAATTGAAGAAGCTGGCCTATATTTTCCAATTTCTAAATTTGGTATAAAGGCTTTACTTATTCCTTTCTTTGGAAAAAAACAAAAAGTCAGCACGGCTCTTTTTCAACACTACCTGAGAAACCTTATGGTGAACTCCGAAGAGGGAACGCCGATGGGGGTTGGTGTTTGGTATGAAATGAGAGTCATAAATCCAGTTGATTATCTATACGTCAATGCTAACCCTGAAGGTTCGTTAGAAGCCAATGTTTCCTCATCCACTATTTCGACTCTTTCTAATTTAGAAATGGAAATGATGCTTGAGAACAGACATGCGCTCAGCAGGAACGTCCGGAAGACTGTTTCTCCTCTATCGGAAAAATGGGGTTATAGAATTGGATCAGCCTATATCAGAAAGGTCGCTTTCACGGATATTCAAATGGTTGATAATATCACTGAAAAAGTCGTTAAAAGATTAGTCCAAGTCACAAGCGCAATGAAACAAGACGGCGACAATAGAGTTGGCCTTATCCAAAGTGAAACGGCCAACAAGGTCTCAGAAAAGATGGCCGAGGCAGCTTCCAAAAGACCAGAGGTCGTCGGAAATATTCTCAACTCCATTGGCAGTGAAGATCCCGAAATCCTCGACGCCGTCATAGAAGTCATGGAAACCGAGAAACTCTTAGAATCAGATGCTAAAGTCGAGCTGATGCCTCAATCATCCGCCTATAGTGTACTAGTCTAAGCTCTATTTATTAATTTTCCAAAATGTGAATTTATGAGATTCACATTTTTTATTATACCAATATTAGCCAAGCCTAACATTATTATTATTGCATGAATAATTTTTATTCAACTAATACCAATTGACGTTTATTTTCATTGGAAATATATATTTGCAAATATGAATTGGAGAAAGCAGCTGGCATTCATTTTTTTATTGGTGATTTATTCACTGAGTAGCGGGTCAGTATATGGACAATTGCAAGGTAAAGTGAGGGATCTGGCGACCGACAGGCCAGATGCGACAGAGAGTCCAGTTACAGTGGACAAAGGGATGTTTCAGATTGAATCGAGTTTTATGAGCTACACACGAGACAAGGATAATGGAATAAAATCAGAATCATTTGGTTATGGAGAGATAAATTTTAAGTACGGAATATCTGATAACATGGATTTCCAAACCATTATTGTTCCCTGGGAAAGAAACATTGAAAAGACAGCAACGACAAAAACGATAACAGAGGGGATTTCGGATATTACGGCAAGACTCAAATACAATGTTATAGGAAATGACAGTGGGGATTTCGGATTTGCAGTCATGCCATTTGTAGTCCTTCCCTCAGGAACTGAAGTGAGCACCGAAAAACTACAAGCTGGAATCATATTGCCCACTTCTTTGGATTTAAATGATAAATGGGGAATAGGCAGTCAGATTGAATTTGGGAGATTTTACCAAGATGAGGGTAGCCATGAGTGGGGGCTGACCCACACCGTTGTTCTGGGCTATGAGGTCAGCGAATCATTTGGAGTTTATTTAGAACATATAACTGCTGTTGGTGATCACGAGTTGGAGCTATCGGCAAGTTTCGGTGGAACTTATCTCTATGCCGAGAATATTCAATTTGATGCAGGGGCCATGATTGGGCTTACAGATTCGGCACCAGATTTGGTCGCTTTCTCAGGCTTTACAATAAAGTTCTAGTTCGGAGTTCATTTTAGTAAATTAAGTGTCAAAAATTAATTTACTCTTAATTCTGATATATCAGGATTAAGGTTATTGTATGACACACTGCGCAAGGATAGTCTTTCAATTCCGTCGCCTATTGACTTGTATAAACCTCCTGATATTTGTTTTACCATCAGCAATTGGGGGAGAAACTTCAGATAAGTCTGAGTCGCCTGATGTAGTATTGGTAATGCTTGATGACTCGGGATACACCGACTTCAACGTCTATGGAAGCGAGATAGACACACCTAATATAGATAACCTCGCTCGAGAGGGTTTAAGGTTTACTGACTGCCACGCAGCAGCACCAAATTGTTCCCCATCCAGAGCAGGCATGCTGACTGGTCGTATGCCCAGTCGTATAGGTATGTATAGTTATATTCCACCAAAGCATCCCATGCATTTGCTGGACGAGGAAATCACCGTCGCTGAAATTTTAAAGGGCCAAGGATACGCCACAGGTCATTTTGGAAAATGGCATTTGTCACAACTAGAATGGGATAGTTCAAAGCAACCCCAGCCAAGAGATCAAGGTTTCGACCATTCGTTAGGAACGACAAATAACTCAAGCCCCAGTCATAGGAATCCCAACAATTTTATTCGTAATGGAGAAGCAGTTGGAGAAATCAAAGGCTATTCTTGCCAAATTGTAGCAGATGAATTTATTTCTTGGTCGTCCAAGCTCGATAAAAACCAGCCCATGTTATCCGTAATTTGGTTTAATGAGCCGCACTCGCCGATTGCCTCTCCTGAGCATCTGGTAAGAAAATACATGGAAAGGAATTCGGGAATATCGAAAAAGAAAGCTACCTATTACGCCAATATCGAAAATGTTGATATGGCTGTGGGAAGAATTTTAGACCATTTAAGTGTTCTAGGAAGATCGCAAAATTGCTTCTTTTTTCTAACTTCAGACAATGGGGGATTAAATCAATGGTCCAACATGGGACTCCGAGGAAGGAAATCTTTTGTTTATGAGGGTGGGCACAGAGAACCTGGAATACTGAAATTTCCAGGAAGAGTTTCTCCCGGCAGCATATCTCATGAACCCATCAGCCATCTCGATCTATTGCCGACAATTTGTGAAATCACACGTTCGCCATTACCAGAAGATAGAAAATTAGACGGAATAAGTATTTCACCTCTTTTCTCAGGAAAACCAATCAAAAGAGCGACTCCACTTTTTTGGTTTTTTTATAGAGTAAAACCAGCGGCTGCCTTAAGAGATGGGGATTGGGTCATATTAGGATATTTGGATGATCCGATTAAAAAGCATACCCATCCATTGACGACACCTGATATGCCTATGATCAAATCAGCAGAGTTTGAAAAATTCGAGTTATATAATCTCAAAGCGAACCAAAGGCAAGATCAAGACGTTTCCAATTCTTATTCTAAAAAACTAAATGAGCTATCGAATAAAATGAAAGCCCTTCACAAGGAAGTTGTATCGGATGGTCCCTTTTGGGATCTTTCAAAATGGAAACCTTAATTTTGTATTAGTTAAGATTTTCTCTATTTAAATATCAACATTTCAGGAATAAGCCTGTGTGGGGTTTGAAAAGCCTTTGGCCGGATCAAGACAACAAGTTCTTGACCGATGATAAGGAATTAGGTTCGCTAGAAAAAATAAGGCGCTTTATGAATACAAACAAAAAACGAAATCTGTTTGAGAAATTGTCATTTAAACCAATCAAGTCTGCTGTTTTTTTATTTGCTGTAACATGGGGGTGCTCTGGTTTAGCCGTTGGTGAGACTCAAGAAACCTGGCCAGCTTGGAGAGGGCCCGAAGCCAATGGTAGTACCAATGCTGGAAAATACCCTACCAAATTGAATGAAAACAGCCAGGAGTGGTCTTTGAGTCTTCCAGGGACTGGCGGATCAACACCTGTGACTTGGGGTGATCATATCTTTTTAACGACACCTGTTAATAATCAAGACGCTGTCATGGCGGTTGGTTTTGATGGAAAAGAGAAGTGGTTGACAAAATTAGGAACCGCTAAGCCACAAAAACATAGAACTCTTGGCTCCAGCTGTAATTCCTCACCAACTACTGATGGTAATTCTATATATGCTTATTTTAAAAGTAGTAATTTTGCATCGCTTGACCTTAGCGGTAATATTAGGTGGAAAAAAAATCTAGCTAAAGATTTTGGACCAGAAGAACTTTATTGGGACCAGGGAAGTTCTCCAGTTCTCACTGAGAAACATGTCATTATAGCGAGAATTCACGGAGGTGATTCTTGGGTTGCTGCCTTTAATAAGCACGATGGGGAGCTCGCTTGGAAGACCAAAAGAAATTACCCATGCCCACCTGAAAACAATAACGGATATACCACACCAATTCTTTATGAAGAAAACGGAAAGCAATCTTTACTCGTTTTCGGAAGTGATAGGCTAACATCTTACGACAGTTCAACAGGAAAACTAAACTGGTGGAGCGGTGGATTTAATCCTAGAAAAAGAGGCTATTGGCCAGCCATTTCATCTCCAGTCATTGTTGATGATCTCGCCATTTTACCGGTGGGTAGAGATGACAGACCTAGGCAAGCGAATGTTTTTGGCGTGAAGTTGGGTGGACAGGGTGAAGTGACTTCTTCTCATAGAGCTTGGGCCCGGAAAGATGTTGGAGTTTTCGTCCCAGCCTTAGCTGAGGCCAATGGTAAAGTATACCTTCTTAGAAACAAAGGCGGAGTGGTCTGCATGGATCCAAAGTCAGGAAAAACAATTTGGGAGGACAATCTGCCAGAGGGAAGGTCTCCGTATTACGCATCTCCCACCATTGCAAATAATGTTTTATATGCGGCTCGAAATGATGGACAAGTTTTTGTAGCTGCTTTGGAAGAAAAAGGTCTTAAGCTACTCGATTCAATAGACTTCGGTGATTCATTTGTAGCAACTCCTGTCCCGGTAAAAAACAGAATTCTACTCCGGAGCTATAACAACTTATATTGCTATAAATAATCTTCACGACCAATAGTTGATTTCAATGAAAACCCCGATCCCAGGATTGGGGTTTTTCAATTATTGAAGAATGGGGAAATTAATAAAGTTATCTCGAAGGTTAATTGCCTATTTTTCTTATCAAAATTGCACAATTCCAGGCAAAGTATTCTCTTAGTATTGGAATTTTCATGAGAAAGGCGAATTCGGTATAATACCGGGGAACAACAGCTTCAATTTTCAATCCTTCTATCCTTTTGATATCGCGAAGCGTATTTCCAATAAAAGTAGGATATAGATTTTCATAGGGATTTAATAATCTCTTCTTACCCACCAATTTATCAAATAGCCAGGTGCCCAACTTGGGTCCAAGATAGTGAAAAGGAGAAAAATCGTGCCCCCCCCAAGGTGACAACCAATTGGTCCAGCTCAAATAACAGACTCCTCCATCGACTAAAACCCGGTCGATTTCTGATATCAATTTCTTTGGATTTTTCAAATGCTCAAGAACGTTGGAACAGACGACAAGATCATATTGGCCAAGCCTGGCTAGGTCCTCATTATCGATATCAATCTGACGGAAGTCACAATCCTGAAGCTCGTCAATCAGCCAATTGTTATAGTCAGAGAAGACCACATCACTACCTGCATCGAAGAGGGATTTCCCAAAAACTCCAGTACCACAACCCAAATCCAGAATCTTTGTCCTCTCACTAATCTCAACAGACTGATTACGCATCCAAGATATGGCATCATCGGATTGCATCTTATAAAATAAGGCATCCGGCCCAAATTTGAGGTGATGTTTAATTAATTTATGTAGAATCATCTATTGCAACGTCGAGAGTATGAAATCACCAATTCCATATTTTCTCAACTGATTACCTTCCTCAGTGATCGCATCGATCAGATTTATACAAATTAAACTAAAGTTCGTTGTATTGGGTTTAAGCCGAGTAGTGATTGGAAATATATTCGCGGACCGGCACCAAAAACCTCTAATAAACAAACAGCCTAGGCGGACAACCCAGTATGATAGATTATCTCATTAGGCTTCACCACGAACTTCCTAAAAGTTAAATAATGTTTTTTATTACGTGGCCATGGACATCGGTGAGGCGCCTATCAATGCCATTATGACGGATTGTTAATCTTTGATGATCAATCCCCAATAAGTGCAGAATCGTGGCATGAACATCATAGACCTGTGTAGGATTAGATCTGTCCTCCGGTTTGTAGCCCCAACGATCACTATGTCCGGCAATACTTCCGCCTTTGAAACCTCCACCAGTTAACCAATTAGTAAATACATAGGGATTATGGTCTCTTCCCTTTGATCCCTGAGTACTTGGCATTCTTCCAAACTCAGTTGTCCAATGTATAATAGTGTCTTCTAATAAACCTCTTTGTTTTAAATCTTTAATTAAAGCTGCGGCTCCCACCGCCATCCCCATGGATAGCGGTCCATGATCTCTTTCGATGTCTTCGTGGCTATCCCAGTTCCTTCTTGGAAAACTATTGTCATTTCCAGACCATATTTGTACAAATCTAACACCGCGTTCAATTAAACGACGGGCAATCAGGCATTTTCTACCAAAATATTCCACCTCTTCAGGAATATTAATTTGAGCTGGATAGTTCTTTTGAATTTGAGACAAGCCATACATTTTTAAAACGTAATCTGGTTCAGAGGAAATATCCAAAGCTTCTGTTGCTGAGAGCTGCAGACGAGCCGCTAATTCATAAGATTTGATGCGAGCCTCTAGTCGGTCATCCGCAGGTCGGCGTTCTGAGTAGGATCTATTTAGGTTATTAATAAGATCTATTCCTTCTTTGTGGCTCGTGTTGGTAACAAATTTGTCTTGAGGATAGAGATCGGGAATTGGGTTGGACCGTTGAGGAAATATAGTTGTGCCTTGAGTATTAGTCGGTAAAAAAGCGCTACCCCAGTTTTTTGGCCCATTTGAGGCATAACCTCGGTGATCTGGTAAGACGACAAAAGTTGGAAGGTTCTGATTTTCGCTGCCAAGTGCGTAACTGACCCACGAACCGGCACCCGGAAAACCAGGATCCTGAAAACCAGTGGCCTGAAGGTATGTCGCTTGACTATGAACACCAGTTTTCCCAACTAAATTATGGATGAAGGCAAGATCGTCCACTACTCCGCCGAGCGGAGAAACGACATCGGATAGATACTTACCAGACTGACCGTATTGAGAAAATTCAAAAGGGGATCTCATCCACGGGCCTAGTCCATTTTGGAATGCTTCTACATGCTCACCAAAATCACTGTCTTCTCCATGATGTTTGATAAGATCAGGTTTATAATCGAAAGTGTCCAAGTGACTGGCCGCCCCACCCATGAAAAGCTGAATGACTCGTTTCGCTTTAGGTTGATGATGTAATCCATTTGAAAGAATCCCACCACCAAGTATCTTCTCAGTTCCAAGCAAGGAAGCTAGTGCAATACCGCCAAGCCCACCACCACTCTGCCATAAAAAATCTCTGCGTGAAGTCATGTTATTCATGTCTGATTCGGAATGTAAATTTTTTGGCCACTCTCTTCATCATTTCAATCTAGATAAGTAAATTCACTCAGGTTGAAAAGTACTCTGCAAAGATTGGGTAAACCATGTTTTTCAGCATACTTGACCATAGCTTTGTGCTCTCGTTTGTCAGGGTCTCGGCCCGTCACCAACTGAAATCCAAATTGGATTTGTTTGCTAATGTCAGAAGTTTTTTCTTGTAGCCTTAGGGCGAACCTTTTTGACATGAACAAGGAGAATTTATTGTTAAGCAAACTGAGTGCCTGCAGGGCTGTTAATGTTTCCTCTCTTTTTGGAGTACTCTGACTGGAATCAGCGCAATCCAATGTTGTCATAAATGGGTCAGGTTGCGAACGTACTATAAATCTATAGACAGACCGGCGGTGACTACTAGGATCTGAAGGGTCAAATTTGTAATATTCGTAGTGAGGTGAATGGTCGGTCTTCTCCAGGGCAAACAAATAAAATCCAGGGCCACCAATAGATTTGTCTAGAGCCCCGCTTACCGAAAGAAT
>CBFHOE010000013.1:47384-55119 GCA_965657355.1 Limisphaerales bacterium
ACGGCATTGAAAGCTTGAAGCTCTGAAAGAGCAAATATGAAATCATCCGAACGCTTGGCAAGCTTTGTTGCTGAAACCCTGATAAACCGTGCCCGTGTCTCGGTTTTTATCTCAACCTGGCTAAGTCCAGGATTCTCAAAATCGGACTTAGAAAAATCAGCAATCAGTTTGGAAGAACTTTCTGTTTCATCAAGTGAGACTGAAACAGTAAACCTTCTCGGAAAACCAAACCCAGAACCTATACCATTAAAATCGTCATGAGCGGGCCGCAAAACAATTCGCCTCACCTCGGTGGGTCTACCAAGATCAACTTCAACCCATTTTATTTCATCCTCAGAATCGCTGACTTGACTATGATAACCGAATCCAGGTTTTTTCTGACCAAGTTTTACTTTTGATTCCAGCGATGTAATCGTCTTCTTGAGTATATCTAGCCTATCTCCACCTGCTTCATTAATCTGGTTTTGGATCGCATCTGCTTTATCTGAGAGATCTTGAATTTCCTTACTCAACTGATTTTTTGTCGATTCAACTTTTGGATCTGTTTGGTAAATTCTTTCTGCTCGGTCAACGGCAGAAAATACAGACTGAAGACTGTAATAGTGTTTTTGTTCAATCGCATCAAATTTATGATCATGGCACCGGGCACATTGAACAGTTGTACTAACAAACGTATTCATTGTATTGGACACCATTTCGTCTCGATCGATGTGCCTAGCGATTTGGCCATCAATTTTGGATTCAGGCACTTCAACGTGACCGATAAAATCCCATGGGCCTGCTGCTATAAATCCCAGCCCAAGAATCCCATCTTTCGAACCCGGATAGAGTGAATCTCCGGCAATCTGCTCGTTCACAAAACGCGCATACGGCTTGTCCGCGTTGAAGGATCGGATAACGTAGTCGCGATAAGGCCATGCATTCGGACGAAGTTTATCTTTATCATACCCACAGGTATCAGCATATTTGACGACATCAAGCCAATGCCTCCCCCAACGCTCACCATAGTGATGAGAAGCCAACAATTTTTCTATAAGCTCCATGCGAGCCTTATCTTTATCAACTTTGAATTGCTCAACAAATTCATCTACCTCCTCGGGGGCGGGAGGAAGACCAATTAAGTCGTAAGTTAAACGCCTAACTATCGCACGAGCACCTGCTTGTTGTGATGGCTTTAAACCCACCTGCACATGTTGTCTGGCAATAAATTTGTCAATGGGATTCTGCACCCATATCAGTAAAGAATCATCAATCAACGGAATTTCCGGACGCGAAAGTGGTTTCAGAGACCAATGCTTTTCCCACTTCGCACCAGAATCGACCCATGATTTAATTAAATACTTATCTTCCTCGGATAGAACTTTACCGCTCTCAGGCGGAGGCATCAATTCGTCTGGATCATTCGAGAAAATACGTTGGACAATTTCATCTAAAACGGGTCTGGCTGTTGATTCCATATCGAGCCGGAGATCTGCTTCTCGCGTGGTTGCATCCGGACCATGACAGTGAAGACAGGTGGATGATAGTATAGGACGAATATCACGATCAAAAAGAGCTTCAATAGCTTTGGAATTTGAGGCGAAAGATAATAATAGACATAAAATCCAGAAACGACATAACACGATAATCTTGGCAACGGGTCTGGGTTTTAAAAATATGGGTCTCATTTTCTTATACTCTTTGAGTTGGTCGATTATGGATTCCATTTCAAATACGAGTTAATGCCTAGTTTTATGATGGTGAATTTTCGCATTTAATATCCTACCCTTGTATGCAAATGGAGCAGTGTAAGTTCCCACGGCTGTCCGATCGTCGGAACCAAAATTCCTAGGTTCTTTTGGTTCAACCACTATCGCATTAGGAAACTTGCCATACGCCATTGGAACAAAGTCAACAAAAAGTTGCACTTCGCCCGTATCGCTCATATTGACTTGAACTGAATAATTTACGGATGGAACCTCCTGTCTTGATGAAATTTGAAAAAACTCGCCATTAAGCCTGACAGCAAAATGCAATTTTCTATTTTTCACAAATAGGCTATAGCCATGAATCTCACCCCCATGGGACACTAATACTCCATCAGGTTGATTTTTTTTCGGGTGCACTGACAATGATATCTGAATGTTCTTTCCTGCTATGGATGGATTATGGCCTTGATGAAATGGCGAGTCAGTTGGGATGGGTCTAATATGAGCCGCGTTTGATGGAAGTGCTGAAGCAAGGCGGTTGCGAACCGTTCTCAATTTTGGGTCATCAATTCTATTGTCAAATTCATTTGGATCCTCTTGCAAGTCATAGAGCTCCTCAAATCCATCAGCATACTGTATAAGTCTGTATCGCGGATCTGATACAGCATGTGAAGGCCGATCATCTCCCCAAAATTGGAAAGAAGTCAATGAACACTCCTTCTTTTGTTGTGCTGGATTAGATAACTGAGGCATTAAGGATACTCCAGTGCACTGGCTAGGAATGGGCAAGCCGGCAAGCTCACAAAGCGTCGGATATAGATCAGTCAATGTCACCGGCGCCCTAGTTTCGGATCCGTCATGACTTTTTCCCGGAGCATGAATAAATAATGGAACTCGAGTCGTTTGATCCCACAAAGCGAATTTTTCCCAATTTTCTTTTTCTCCAATATGGAATCCATGATCAGACCATACGATAATGATAGTATTTCCTTTTAGAGGTGAGGCATCCAAGGCATCAATCAGGCGACCCAATTGATGATCAACGTAAGAAATACTTGCGAGATACCCGCGCATAAAATTTTTCCATTGCCCATTCTCCAGCACCCATTTATGCCATGATTGACGACCATTACTACGGGCATCAACCAAATCATTTAATCGATGAGAAGGAATTTGAATACGATCCGTTGGATATAAATCAAACCATTTCTGTGGAACCTCCCATGGTATGTGAGGGCGAAATAACCCAACGGCTAAAAATAGAGGATTCTCTCGATCCATATTCATTTGGTTGATAGCCCAATCAACCACCATGTGGTCTCCGGTCTGCTCATCACTATCCGTTAAAGCAGCAGCGCCAAAAAGTTGTGAGCTACCACCCAGAGGCCTTCCAGAGGTAAGCCCAGCATCACTATCAGAGATTAAATTTGGCCGAGGCCAGTCCATTGAAATTGGATCTAAGGGGTCACCACGATAAATATCCCAGGATTGCGGATCATTTTGAGAATCCCCAGGGGTCCATTGAAGAGTGTGAAAAATTTTTCCCCCACCTGCTGCTGTATATCCATGGTCTCGAAAGTGTTGAGATAAAACCACAGCTTTTTCGAGAATTGGAGATTCGTGTCGCCACCTGGGACCATGGGCCCCAAACATATTACGATATATCCCGGATTTTACTGGGTGAACACCTGTCATTACGGCAACTCGCGATGGATGGCATGCAGGAGCAGCACAATGGGCATTTGCGAATGTAACCGAACGCTTTGCAAGTTTTTCAAAGTTCGGCGTGAATATGCCCGGGTGAGAGTCCAGAGGGGTTATGTAATCATTGAGATCGTCTATCGCAACAAAAAGAACATTAGGCTTGTCCGATGAATAAGCCGCTGTATGGAAAGAAATTACTAAAAGTAGAATTATACAATTTAAGTGGACATTCATCATACGATAGCCCGGAATTTAAGAGAAAATGATAATGAGATCTGCAGCATCTTCCAAGGACAATATTGTTTTAGATACATTCAGGAAATAGCCATCTCATCAAGGAATAAATCTTTAAATTATTTCTTATAAACTTAGACAAATGTTTAAGTTTTAATATATTGACCATATGACTCAGAGTTTAGGTAGTGAGGACCATTCAAATAGGAAATTCAAAGAAGTCAGTGATTACTACGGGCGAATTTTGGAGTCTTCCAAAGACCTCAAAACTGATGCCTGTTGCACGACTGATCCCCCGCCCCCTCACGTTAAGGAAATTTTAAAAAATATACACCCGGAGATAACGAATAGGTATTATGGATGTGGCTTAGTCATCCCAGCCAAACTCAATCACCAAAAGATACTTGACCTGGGTTGTGGGACTGGCAGAGACGTCTATTTATTATCTGCACTCGCGGGACCGGATGGTTTCGTCACAGGCGTCGACATGACCGAAGAACAACTCGAAATCGCTACAAAAAATATAGACTACCAATCTAAAAAATTTGGATACTCCCGACCAAATGTCGATTTCAAACTTGGGAATATTGAATTGCTCGATCAAATAGGTATCAAACCCTCATTTTATGACATCGTCGTTTCTAATTGTGTTCTGAACTTATCCCCTCAAAAAGAACAGGTCATGAAACAAGTCTATAAGGCACTAAAATCTGGGGGCGAAATGTATTTTAGCGATGTTTACTCTGATCGTAGAATCCCACAAGAGCTACGAGATGATCCAGTAATGTATGGAGAATGTTTATCTGGAGCGCTGTATTGGAATGATTTTCTTGCTCTCGCAAAAAAGTGCGGCTTTGGAGATCCTCGTCTGGTGGAACACAGGCCTCTCGCCATTCAAAATACGGCAATAAAAGAAAAGCTGGGGGCTATAAAGTTCCAAAGCGCGACCTACAGGCTTTTTAAGATACCGGAATTGGAACCCCACTGTGAAGACCATGGGCAAGCAGCAATGTATATGGGAACAACACGTTACTACCCGAACTCACTTATCTTCGATAGAGATAATATTTTTGACAAAGGTAGGGTTGTGCCGATCTGTGGGAATACCTTTAGAATGCTCAGTGAGTCACGTTATAAGAATGATTTCAAACTTATCGGTGATTTTGATACCCATTTTGGTCATTTTGCAGGTTGTCAAATTGCTAACCCCTTCGATCGAGAGGTCGAAAAAGAATCACCCTGTTGTTGAAAATAACAACCAGAAACCAAAAGAAATTAACCTTCATTATAGGTCGCCCCTTTTTTTGTGATGGGGACAAGTTTTGAGAGTATGATGAATACCCTGGCGAGGGCATTGCATCTCAAGGGCAGGAAAGCCTGAAAAATTTCGATAGGTTAATGGTTAATAAATTCATCGCGATAATGAGCTATTCAACTTTTAGCTCATGAATAGACCAAAACAACCCATCCACAGTTCCCTTGTTTACAATTTTCATCCAACGGGTTGTTCGTGGTTGCGGGACCTTAATAACAGTCACGGCACTGCTACTCTCCCCTGCTAATGCAGGTTTGCCCCAATCTTTTCCATCCTCACTAAAAAATATTTCATATTTTCGAGGATAGTCTCTTGCTGAAGGGGTCGAATCGAGTGTGACCTTCCTGACAAGCTTGGGGTATGGAAAGTTAACCTGGTAATATTGACCTGGCACTGCTGGTTCATTGGTCGAGTATCGAGTTTTAATATTACCATCAACTGCAGCCTTAGCAGCCCTGTTATTCGGAGCGGCTCGAACCTTCCATTGGCTCGGATTCATATTTCCAAGCTCTGGCAAAGTCCAAGGATTAACCCTTTCATTCTCAACTTCTCTCACAGAAGCTACCTGCGATGCGACAATCCTAGATCCCTTGTTTCCCCAACTATTTCGAATATAAGTCATGACATCAGCCAACCATTCATCCGTGTTGCTGCCCATTGGGGCCATAATATTACCCGGATATTCTTTGCCATCCACAGGTCCAGTAAGACCATGAAGTAAGATACGAATCAAGGTATCTGGATCTCCTTTCACCCTCTTCGAACCGAGTAGGCTTGGAGCCAAAGTATGACCATCATTTCCAGGAACAGGACTTCCTTTGCCGTTTTCACCGTGACACGCAAAACAAAGAGTTTGGTAAATGCCTTTTCCTCTATCAACTGCAGCTATAACCGCCTTGTTTTCTTTCTCCCGCTCAATCTTTTTTAATTTATCCAGCTCAACCTTTCGCAAGGCTTCTTCGAGACGCCCCCCAAGAAACGCGATAGATTTATCCGATTTGTGAGCCTCTACAATGTTTTGAAGCCGCGGAAGCGCATCTGGAATGTCAGCAGACCTCGACTGAATAGATAAAAAGGATTGCGAGGCGACTTTGCCATTTTTTGATAATCCAAGAGTCAAAATTTTTTCTAATAAACCATTTGAAGCATCCGTTAGTAGTGGTTCACTGATTCTTACAGCAGCATGCCTGACCCGCCAATCCTCATCGTCTAATGCTCCATTGAGAGTCTGCTCCATGTATGCGTTTAATCCTTCAAGCGTCCACAAAGCATGGAGTCGCGCATAAGGATTGGAATGCGCCTTAACGGTGAGTCTCAGAGCTGGGATAAGATCAGTGGCCTGGCGAACAATTAGTAATCGTTGCGCCATGTCTCTCCACCAGCCATTGGGGTGACTGAGGTGCTGAACAAGCTTCTCATTGGTTTCATTCAGCATATTTGGTCTCGGTCCGCGCTCAAAATCGGGGTGACGTAATCTGTAAATGCGGCCTTTCCGGATATTTTCATCGAGTCTGTATTTTTGTACGACAGGTCGAAGGTAAGACCCCTTCCTTACCCAGTTCCCCTCCTGAATAATTCCTCTATACATATCGACAATGTAGAGGCAGCCGTCTGGACCTGTGGCTGAATTTATGGGCCTGAAGTTAGGGTCGGCAGTCGCCATAAACTCTTTTTGATCATAGGCATTAGATGGTATTTTCACCCCTTCGTCATAATTAAATTTAGCTCGGCGAATGAGTCGCCCCACGGGCTCAGGGATGATGAGGTCTCCGTAGAGATCTTGAGGCAGACGGTCCCCCCGGAAGATGCTTTGTCCGGCGACGCCAGTAAACCAGTTCAACGAGTTGTCTTTTCTTATACGCCTGCGCCCTCCTTGGACATCAGGAATATTATCAATGGGATAGCAAATTCTAAAATTTGTCGGAAGTTCACCAGGAATACGCATACGCCCATAAACAAGCGGGAATTGAAAATCCATAACCGGAGTTTCTCCTCCAGCAGTACTGTAATAAAGATGTCCTATATCGTCTTTTGCTATTCCCCATTGACCAGAACCAGCTGGCATTTTTTGACGTTCAAACATTCCATTTTTGTACCTAAAACGATGATTGGAATAGGTTGTATAAACCCAATTATCTATATTCCAAATTAGGCCACTTGGCTGATGCTCCAAGTTACCTCCACGGCGCCCTCCTTTATATACAAGTCGTTTGGAGTCTGCGACTCCATCTCCGTCCGTATCTTTGTAGGCGTAAAGATCAAACGTGTTGGTTTCTCGGATAATCACTTCATCTTCAATGCATAGAAGCATTCTAGGGAGGAGCAGGTTATCCACGAAAACTGTACTTTTATCATACGTTCCATCCCAATCAGTATCTTCCATGAGAGTGACCCTGCTGCGCGGTGTTAGCCCATCAGTCCCATCAATATCCTGCATATAAGTCAACATTTCTGCGACATACATTTTACCATTGCCATCCCATTCTATGACAGCTGGCTCATGGATTTGAGGGTCTGAGGCAGCAAGCTCGAGATAATAACTTTCTTGAACCTGAATAGATTTCATGGCCTGCCATGGAGTGAGCATGGGGGCTGGATGATCATTATTGTCGGCGGCTACCAAACTTAAACAACTCGCCATCAATAACAAACTCGAGCATGTAAATATTCTTGAGATCATACTTTTTCCAGAATTAAAGGGAATCGTATTATATTATGAGAGACTTACCGCAGGAAGAAAGGAAAATTATGCCACCCTGAATTTTCTGGAGCTACGAGGGAATTTCGCTTAATC
>CBFHOE010000013.1:55218-56860 GCA_965657355.1 Limisphaerales bacterium
TGAGAGACTTACCGCAGGAAGAAAGGAAAATTATGCCACCCTGAATTTTCTGGAGCTACGAGGGAATTTCGCTTAATTTTTGCAAGATAGCTACTTTGCACGATTCATAACGACAACCATGCCCGCACAAAATAAGGATAATATGAATTACGTCGCCACAAAAAAGACATTTCATATTGTGGGTTTATACATCCTCTTCATTGCTATAGTTTCATCACTTTGGGCAACGGATAAAGATCAGGAAACGCCCAAATTGAAGGACCAAAATTACCATTGGGCATTTGAGGCAATTCAAAAGCCAGAAGTTCCGAAGGTTGAGATTTCAGAGGTAAACCGTATTGAAAATGAAATTGATCATTTCATCCTGGCAAAATTAGCAGATAAAGCAATTACCCCCTCAAAAGTAGCAAGCCCAAGAATTCTGGTTCGGAGGATATATTTTGACCTGATTGGCTTGCCACCAACAAATGAACAAATTGAGGATTTTCTTCAAGAAGCTGATGTAGGCATACAGATAGCGGTTGAAAAACTGGTAGATCGATTGCTCCAATCGCCACATTATGGCGAACGCTGGGCAAGGCACTGGTTAGATGTGGCTCGATATAGTGATGGATATGGAGGATTTCAGGATAATGCCGCCATGAACCATGCCTGGCGATATAGAGACTGGGTCGTCAGCGCCCTCAACAATGACCTACCTTACGACCAATTCCTGAAGATGCAGATCGCCGGGGATCTCATAGGTGATTCCCCGGAGGACAAAGTAGCCACTGGTTTCTTTGCAATTGGCCCGACGTATAAGAGCGATGGAGGCGACCCGGATAGCGTCGCACAAGCAAAATCTGAAACCCTGGACGACCGCATAGATACTCTCACCCGCGGCATGCTGGGCTTGACAGTTTCGTGCGCAAGGTGTCATGACCACTTTTTCGATCCAGTACCACAAATCGATTATTATTCCTTAGCTGGTGTCTTTAATAATTCGCGCTCCCTAGTATCCCCGATTTCACCCCAAGAAATTGTCGATAAATTCAACGAGTATAAAGCAAAGCTCAAAGATATTAATAATAAGATTAATAGTTTAAATAAGCTGATCAAAAAAGAACAAAGAGAAGCGTCCCCAAAGGAAATTAATGAGCTTGAATTGCTTAGGCTGGAAAAATCAAGATTGGAAAAGACCCCCCCACCCTCATATGAAAGTGCTCATTCGTTGGCTGATTCTGGAGACAAAGATATGCACGTCGCAAAACGAGGGAATTTGAGAAAACCAGGAGAGCTTGCGCCGAGACAATTTTTGAAAGTTCTTTCTCAGGGAGAACCTCAAAAATTTGACCAAGGAAGCGGTAGAGTGCAACTAGCTGAAGCCATTGTTAGTAAGAAAAACCCACTGACGACCAGGGTGTTTGTCAACCGTGTCTGGATGCATCATTTCGGAAAGGCGATAGTGCGGAGCCCAAGTAACTTCGGCGATCTAGGGGATAAACCTACCCATCCAGAACTTTTAGATTGGCTGGCTATAAAATTTATTGAATCGAATTGGTCAATTAAGGAACTGCACAGATTAATTATGACCTCCGCCTCTTACCAAATGTCGAGTAAACAGCGAGAGGACGTCTTTCTTATAGATGGAGAGAATGAATTA
>CBFHOE010000013.1:56960-61169 GCA_965657355.1 Limisphaerales bacterium
TATGGAGGATGAATCAAAGGAGGCTCGAAGCGGAGTCCTGGAGAGATACACTTTTGAGCGTTACGAAAGAATTAGACCTCACATTAGGCGGTCTACCCTACGATGATATTAATATCCCGAGAAGGACATTGTATTTTAAAGTAAGCCGCAATGGAGATCGCTTCCGGACAGACAACTATTTAAGGCTTTTTGATTTTCCGCTCATGCGTGCCACAGTAGCAAAAAGACCATCAAGTATTGTTCCCCAACAATTTCTTTTCCTGATGAACAGTAATTTTATGAAGGATAGAGCCAGAGCATTGAGCAAGAACATCCAAAAATCGAGTTCTGATAGGGTAAAAAGAATAAATTATACCTATAAAACGCTTTTCGGCCGAAAGCCCAATTCCAAGGAATTGGAAGTTGCTCATGAATTCTTCTCAGCACACTTATCGAACGAATCCGAAAATGTATTATGGAATCGTTACGCCCAGGTTTTATTAAGTTCTAACGAACTAATGTATGTAAGATAATATTAATTAATAGATCTAATCATGAAAAAAGACTCTCAATTACCAATTAGTCGACGAGATCTACTCTCCCGAATAGGAGCCGGGATAGGAACATTAGGCCTGGCAGGTGTCATGCAACAGACAGGCCTTATCAAGTCTGCAGCAGCTGAATCATTGAGAGATTCATCGATAGCACCAAGAAGCCCCCACTTTGCACCTAAAGCTAAAAGAGTAATTCAATTGTTTATGCCCGGTGGCCCTTCCCAAGTGGATACTTTTGATTACAAGCCAGAGATTAAAAAACACGAGGGAAAGAGGCCTGCACTCGTTGATAAAAAATCGCTTCGAAATACAAAGAATGGTTTGATGCCATCACCATTTGGATTTAACCAGTATGGGCAATCCGGCAAATGGGTGAGTGATATATTCCCCCACATTGGAGGTTTGGCAGATGAAATCTGCTTTATCCACTCCATGCATACAGACATCCCAGAACACGCCGGCGCCATAATGATGATGAACGTAGGACATCTTCAGCCCAACCGACCAAGCCTAGGATCCTGGCTGACCTATGGTCTTGGAAGTGAAAGTGAAAACATCCCCGGTTTTGTCGCTATGAGCCCAAGAGCCCAACCGAGAGGGAAACTCGCAAACTGGGGTAACTCCTTTTTGCCGGGGTCCCATTCTGGAACGTATGTCAATATCCAGCAAATGAAACCCGGTGCAGTCCTCGAAAATTTAAATAACTCGGAAACTAATCCCGTGCACCAAAGGCACCAACTTGACCTTCTCAAAAAATTGAATGAAATGGACCTCAGAAACCAGGGTCAAGACCAGCAACTTGAGGCTAGTATACAGACAATGGAAATGGCATTCAGAATGCAGATGGCGGTCCCGGAAGCCTTTGACACTTCTAAGGAATCAAAAGCGACTTTGGACTTGTACGGACCGGGCGAATACGCCAAGGGCTGCCTATTGGCAAGACGTTTGATTGAAAGAGGTGTCCGGATGGTCCAGCTATCTCATTCTATTGATGGATATGATATTGCATGGGACACAGGGCACGGCGATATCGCGGGTGGTCACAAAAAATTAGCTCATGCGTGTGACCAAGGCATAGCAGGATTACTTATTGATCTGAAACAAAGAGGACTTTTGGACGAAACACTTGTTATTTGGGGTGGAGAGTTTGGTCGAGCACCAACATCGGAGGGCAAAAAGGGTCGCGACCATGATCATTATGGCTTCACAGTCTGGATGGCTGGGGGGGGAGTAAAGCCAGGGATATCCTACGGTTCCACTGATATGTTTGGCTGTAGTGCCGAGGAAAACCCAGTTCATGTGCGCGATTTGCATGCAACAATACTTCACCAGATGGGTCTCGATCACGAGAGACTGACTTACCGGTACAGCGGAAGAGACTACCGACTCACTGATGTGGAAGGGACTGTCATTAAAGATATTCTAGTGTAAGCGGGAAGCCGGCAGCAGTCATTTCAAAATGACTTTGTAAAATCCGTAATCAAATCCAGGAATTGGTGGAGCAATTAAGCTCGTTGTGTCATCCTCAGCAACGACTGGAGCCGTCAAGGAAGTAAAACCCTCCAAATCTGATGAGTATTGGAGCTGATACTGGAATCCGCGGATTGACTGAAACGTCACTTTACAACTTCCATTAGGTAAAGCAACGATCCCTAAGTTCTCAATTTTTTCTAAAGCCCGAGATGATATGGAACCGTCATAATAATGCTGGGCAAGTTTGATAGCTTTTTTACCACATTGAGACCCCATAATTCGCCCGGGAAAGTCATCTACGGAGACATGTATACCACCGTATAAACGCGATAAGCCCGCCTGATCTGATGCATCGAAATAGGTGGCCCATTGTAATTCAACGTCAACTGAAGGCCCCTCATCAAATTCTAAAAAATCATTAGCCTTGGCGGTAAACGACCCCATACCGCCAGGAAAATATGGACTACCAGTAAAGGCAGCTAAAACCTCAGCCGCTGAACGACTAAAAACACTGTGACCAGAAACATACCCGGGAAATGCAGGTGTCACGAAAGTGTCTCTTTGATAAGGCATCCAGTCCGAGGGAAATATCCATCTTACACCTGAGGTAGCAATTCCATTTTCTTGGTCGGCGGCTACCCATGCTTTAATAACAACTTCGCCTACATGACCTTGAAAGTCGTGATGCCTTTCTCCTTCTTGAGAACTCTCATCTGTGACCAGTTCTATTTGCCCCTCGATAAGTGGCAATCCACCGGAATTGTAGGACGGTAAATCTGGGCGGGATGACTGACCAAGGAGCCCCATATGTTTTATGGCTGTCACAGGACGAACATAATCATATTGCCTCTTACAGCCCCATGCAGCAACAGCTGCATCATGCAAGGCTCCATTTAAAGCAAAATATAATTTTACATCCCATTCCAGGTCATCTACCACTTCTCCAGACCCACCAATTTTCTTTATAATTTCGGGGTGGTCAGAAGCATAATTAGCCAGAGTATTCCAGTGACCTGGCGGGGTTTCAGAATCCGGACCATCGGCCCAAAACTCAGCCAGCACTCTTCCGAAATCTGAAATTGGAACAAGGTTAGGGGTGTAAGGCTGACCAGTCGATGGATTGACGGTGTATCCTTCTCCATCGTTCGTCCCAAGGGTGTTATTACCGAAACCTGATGGCGAGATGTCCATGAGATCGCCATTGTTGGTATCGAGGAGGCGGCTATACCTTACCACATCCGCAAACTCGGTTTTATATAATGCGTCGCCTTCTCCACCAAGCTGAGGAGGCATACCGGGATCAAAATAAACGTTATTGTTGAGATCAGATTTTTCTAGGCCAAAAGGGATAACTTGCCCCCATTGGGCTCCAAGAAATGTTTGTAATGATGAAACCTCCAATCCATTTTGTGTTATGCGGGTTTCAAAGGCCAAAGGTTGCCACCGGTTTGGATATGCCATTGTTCGAAATGGCCCAATAATGAGATATGGCTCGTTGACTGATTGGTATCCGGAATCGTGGTAAGAAAAGTCCCAGGGTAGATCAAAAGCCCAGTCAGTTATGCCATCACCATTTTCATAAGACCCATCTTCTTTGAAGAAATCCAGGTATGTTTGCATCACCTGCATAGCAAACTTTTCTTCATCGCTGGCCAAATTTGCTGAGTAAACCAGCGGCAGCCCAAGTTGCTCCATTAGACCTTGAAGATCCTTTCGGATTTGAATGAGTCCAACCGAGGACTTATAGCGGTCAAGAAGGAATTGGTAGGAGGCGCGACTGATCGCATTAGCTATTTCTGTTTCCGATGTTGCGGAATCTCTCTTTTCCCTGATCAAATATCCAGTTGCTTTATCATCGTATGCAGCCCAAATGTCATATGTTATAGCGGATAAATGGAACAAGTTCCTCGCGTGAACCGTTGGGTTTGGAATATCTTTGCGAATCGCGTTCAAAAGTTGCTCATTCCATGAGCGAGCGATGGATTCCCCCTTTCCAGCTTGCGGAAGCAGAGAAATCAAAGCCATAAAAATCAGAAGAGATCTCTGAATAAGTCTTCCAACATCATCAATTATTGACCAGTTATGTACTTGAACTAAGTGCATGCTCTATATGTATTTACGGACTTTTTGGTTTTTTCCTAATGCAAAATAGTTGTTTACCTTGCAGTCCATGTTCCATCAGAAATACCGCCTGTGACGACTA
>CBFHOE010000013.1:61267-65194 GCA_965657355.1 Limisphaerales bacterium
AACCTTTCAGAATATCACACAATATTCAGTTTTTCCCAATCACAAGCCCCCACGAATTAATCTGTAAATGTATTTAATCGGAGGTTGGATGATATTCTAGCAATATTTTGGGAACCCAATAATGCAAACAATTTATTACATTTATTTACCAGAGAAAAATACTCGGAGAAATGAGGCCTATTGGGAATTAGATTCTAGGGGCTCTTTAGGTAAAGAAAACCTTGCAATAACGGGATAGTGGTCTGAAATTTTGTCGATTCTCTTATCCAACGAGATAGTTCCCTGGGTAGAAAATTTGGCGAGATGGTCGTCGGCAAAAATGAAATCAATTCGATACTGCTTGGATTTCAAAACTTTTAAATTTTCGGACCATCTTGGGATTGTAATTGGCGATGGGCATGAGATTTTAGCTGCTGGATCATGTTTATGAACAATATCGACGAATTTTAAGGCTTCTAATTTTTCTGTGTAATTATATTCAATGTCTCTGGTCTTCACAGTAGCAAGAAACTCTTTGTCTTTGCGGCTGCAGCCATTGAAGTCCCCGAGCACGATGACGTATTCACCTGAATCTAAAATTGGTTTTATTCTTTCGGTGATCTCATCCATTTCATGGAACTTCCCGGGCCAAAAATGGACGACAAAATAATTTATACCTTTGGTTTTCACGTGCAAAAATCCATGGTGATATCCCACCGATTGGCGCTCGATGAGGGTGATTGGATATTTTGAGGTCAGTCCGACTGGAAATCCACTTTCCTTATTAGTCGCCACAAATTTATGATTCCAATGACCAGCAAGCTCGCGAAGTTTTTTTTCCGAAATACCATTTAACTCTTGCAAGGCCACAACATCAGGAGACTGCTCAACCAACCATTCAGCGCCGGCATCAAATGTCTTTAAAGCACTAAAGCCATAAAGCACATTCCAATTCACAATTTTTATTGAGTCAGCCACAGATCTCAATGGTGAAAACAATAAACAAATTAAAAGTAAAGCAAGCGAGCAACGCATAATTTTTAGTGTCACTTTGATATTTTTTAATTAAAATTGGATAACTTAGGATTTTTTAGTTCGCTCGATTATTCGGTTCCTGATTCGAGGAGCGACTTGTTCCCCAGATACGAGGGAAGGATGCATCTGCTTGCCTAAATCGGCCGGTGATTTACCAACCCACTTGCTTTTCCGGCCATGAATTTGAATAGCCATTTTTTCGGGATCGACTGTTAGAGTGGCAAACAAAGAATCTTTGTAAGGACAAGTATAGGCTATCCACGGGAATTTTTTATGTATGTGCTCAGGGTAACTTTCATGGACATAATCACCTCCTACCCATTGGTAACTAGCAGAATTAACATGCATGTAAACCACGCCATCAACTTTTAAAATATGATCAATGTGAGAATGCCCATTCAAGGCAATCAGAATCTTATCCGAATACTTTGAGAGTAATTTCTGAATCTCTTCTGCATTATCTACAGCCCAAGGACCAGCTAATGGTTGATGGCTCACTATTATTATTGGCCCGACTATTTTATTCAGTTGCTCTTCCAGCCAAGCGACTTGTTCCTCGCCTACAAATGACGGATATCCACCTTTATGAGATGGTGATCCTTTATCGTTTCCATCAAGAACAACCAAATTGAGCCCCTCGATATTTTCAACATAATAACGACTGGGCATGCCCCAAATTTCTTTACACTGTTTGATGGTATGGCCCGAGTCAGTATCATGGTTACCGATCACATGTAGAGTTTTTTTATGAGCCCTGTTGAATAGCTCTATAGTTTCCTTATTTTTTTCATTTGGGTAAGCAAAATCTCCCAATTGTAAAAGAGCATCCGGCCTGACACTGGACATACTTTTCACAAATGCATTCAGACGATCATATCCATCATGCATTACATCCTGATGCAGATCTGCTATAATCCCGAATGTGACTTTCTTGCTAAGATTTTTGACTGCACTTTGACTTACAATTGGGCATGAGAGAATTGCACTTGCGGTCATTGCCGTTCCGAGAAAACCTCTTCGGTTTTGAATACGTCGCGAAGGCTTGTGGACTGGGTTCATATATTGTGGCATTTAATTATTATTTTGATTTATCGATATGGGTTTGATCTCGCAGATTCCCATGCATGTCATGCATTCTCAAAGTCAATTTCGATTCAATGATCTCGACTGTGAAGTAATGGTGGTTTCGGTGGGTTTTTCCAGTAAAAAAAGCGGGATTGGGGGAAAAGTCCTCGAGGTTTCCACCACCACCGCCAGCCAATACATAGACGACCCCATCAGCACTATATTTTTTTTCGCGAATCGGGTACGTTCTCTCTCCAAGGTGCAAATGACCGAACATAACAATATCGACGTTATATTTTTCGAAAAGGGGTATGAGCTGCTGTACTTGTGTGTCCCCGAGTGTGGAGCTCTCACTCCAACTATTTCCATAGTCATTCTCCTCGCTTGTATAGGGAGCATGATGTAAAGCGACGAATTTCCAGGTCGACTTAGAATTTTGAAGCTGATTTTCAAGCCATTCGTATTGTCGAGTTCCTTTTGCAAACTCACGACTACGTCTGTTGCTGTCGAGCATGAAAAAGGTGGCGTCTCCGAAGTTGAAGGCGTATGGCACTTCATCATCCGGCAAAAGGTGATAACGACGATACCAATATAAATCTCCTTCCCCATTCCCTGGAACACTAAATACAGGGACACGACTTGCCAGAGGTGTCATTCCTAGAAGATATTCATAATTCCATTGGAATTTGGCATTTTGTTTTCCTCCATCTGTTAGGTCCCCCATATTGACGATAAAATTTGGACGTTCATCCCAAATCATCCTACTAATCTGTTGATTGATATGAGGGCGGGTTTCGGTATCTCCTATGATGGCGAACCTAAATGGCTCACCACTTTTGACGGAAGTGCGAAAACTTAATAGGCCGCTGTCCATTTTCTTTCCATTCCCTCCATCGACTTCGATTTGATAGAAATACGGGGTATTGGGCTGGAGTCCTGGAATTTTTAGCTTCTGTATTTTTTTAGGCCTCTTGATCGTATGTGATTTATCGAGTGGTATCTTTGTCCCCCATCGGATTGTGGCGGTTGACGGAGCACTGGTTTCCCAGACTATAGAAGCCGAATTCTCGGATACGGCCCCAATGAATGGCTGAGCATTGAAATGAAACGTATCTTCAAAAAGAATCCCAGCTTCGACCTGCTCTTTTAATTCCTCGAGATTACTTCTGATTTTGTCGGGCTGAAGAGCAACATCGTATAGTCTCATGCGGTGAACCAGATTACCAATTTCCATATATGGCTCTTTGTCGAGATAGGCGGAAACGTCCAGGAAAAAATCATCATGAATGACAGCATCGAAAAGAGTATCAGATTGCCCCTTTAATTCTCCATTCACATAGAGAGATAATTTTTTATTTTGATATACAGCAACAATCTGTCTCCAATATTCTTTGAACCCGTCTTTTTCAGTATTAGAAAAGGTTATTTGATTAGAGGCTGATTGATTTTTCGGAAAAGATCCCAGACCAAATGACATGTCTCTGTAGGAATACCCTTTACTATGATAATTAAAGAACCAACCATTAGTTCCCGATGGTTGCCTGGGGCGAGCACTAACCAAAAAACCAATTTCCTCACTGACATGATCGTTTATCCAAAGTTCCAATGAAAATGATTTAGATGGGAAGGTTTTGCCATCCATGAGATGGGTAAACCTTTGAGAAGGGGGAGAGCCATTTTTCTCTACTGAAATAGATGATTCTTGAAATCTTGGAGGAATAGCCTTCTGGCGCTCTGGAATAGATGGTTGAGTGGCTGAGCCAGGAAGGAAATACTCCGTAAAAAACTGCCAATTGCCAACCAATGGATCACTTTCCGAAAGCACATGGATTTGAGTGTAAGTCGGCC
>CBFHOE010000013.1:65293-76330 GCA_965657355.1 Limisphaerales bacterium
CTGCATCCATTCTGGGACAATTTCAATCGGCCACCAGCAGCCTCCAAGCGAAGCTAAAAGAATCGAAAGGGTCACACAAAAACCTACAGCTTTTTCTGGATCGGAAAGAATGCTTCCCAAATACAAACCAAGACAAGAGGCGAATAAGGCATATACTTGGAGGATAATAATAACTCCTAGAAAGTTTTTATTCAGAGAAACCTTAAAAATGAATTTTCCGGCAAGGAGAAATACAATAAGAAAACTAGCACCGAGCAAAAATCTACCGATAATTTTCCCCGTAATAATTTCCCATTTTTGTATAGAGGAAGCTCCCAATCTTTTGAGGATTCCATTTCTTCTTTCAAGGCTTAGACCAGTCGCACTAAAAATCAGAAGGTTCATGGTAAGGAACATGATGGCATTACCTGCAAATGAATGTTCGAAACCCATTGGAATGAGGAAAACGTCGTGATTCCCACTATCGACATATTCCTGATCTCCAATAAATGATTCATTGTAAATCTCATCAAGATCAAATGGTTCTTCTAAATTATTTAATTTGTTCAGCGCAGCAACCGAATTAAATCGGAATATAGCTCGATTAAGTCGTCCATTGAGGAGAATTTCCCACCGCCCACCGACACCAGGCTTCAATTTCAAATCCAGTTTACTTTGACGACTATTGAGGATGTTTTCGGAAAATTTTTGAGGGATTGTCAGATGAGCATCAGCATCGTTCCAACTTGGTGATTTGGCTATTCTTAAACCATTTTTTTCAAAAGTATTAACAAAAGATTTGGAAAGTTTTCCCTCATCATTGCTAATAACCCAAACAAGAGGGTCCTGCTGTCGATTTGGCTTATCACCTTTACCTTCCGTAAGGATTCCCGTGAAAACGGTAAACATCAAAGGAGCTCCGAAAAGCCAAAACAATGACGTTTTATTCTTCAAAAATACCCTTAGGTCAAGTATGGCGATCTGGATGGTCTTATTCATTGGGCAAATTTATAATGAGTGATTCGGCGCTGAATTATTACAGCAGAAAACCAAATGAGTGAGACGCCGGTCACTAGGAGCTGCACGACTGCCTGAAACACGCTATATTCACTGCCTATCCCTTGAGTTGAATGAATCGCCGAAACATACCAAAAGTTGGGGAGGAAGGGGGTAACGTAATTCAAAAGGAATCCAGGCAAAGTATGAGCAGAGAATATACTCCCGCCGGCAAATGCCATGAAGAAGATAAAAAAGTTACTCCAAAGTTGAGTTCTATTTTCATATCCACATACGGCGACGAAAAAGAATCCTACACCAGAAACCAAAATCGAATATGAGCAAGATAAAAGACTAATAGTCAAAGGGGATACCCAATGTATACCGAATATCAAAGCGGCTGATCCGTATAAAAATAATGTGGAAAGGGAAATAAAACAAAAAGAGAAGATAACTTTGGAGAGAACCAATGGCATCATACTTGTGGATCTTGCCATATATCTGTATAAATTTTTTGTATCGGCTTCTCTAAAAAGATCTCGCGCCGATGACTCGGCTCCAAAAAAAAGAAAAAAGCTCGTCATCATAGGGAGAACGATCGCAAATATGGAACTCCCATCAGTTTCAGACTCAGCGCCAACTAAACCAACCTTACTATCTTCCCGGTTTTTACTCGCTTTATCAAAAAGTGAATACCCAGCATTGAGAGAAATTAAAGGCTCGAGGAAAATTTTCTCGTAAGCTTTCAGTTTGTCTTCTGCTGATAGCAAGAATCGACTGGCTGTCAGAATATCTATTCTATCCTTTTGTCTGAAATCTTTGACGATTTCACGGAGTTCATTCTTTATAGGAGATCTCAAGATGTCCACGACCTGAATGCCTGTGAGAATGAGGTCTTCAGCCACGTGAGGCAAAATAGATTGAGTTGGGTTTTTTATTAATCTCACGCGATCCAGTCGTTCCCCAGAAATGAGACTTTCGGAATATCCATCAGGAATAATTAGCATGGCGTTGTGCTTATTCTTCAAAAAAGTCTCATACCCTACCTCCTTATCGAGAAAATCAATTTCTACTCGGCTACCTGAATTATCTGAATTGACTATTTGTTCGAGGAGATTGCCGATAAACGATTGGTCTTCATCGACGATCAATAACCTTAATGTCGGCGCTTTTTCTCCACTTCTACCGCCGAATGCAGCCCCCATGATAAATGTCACTAACAATGGAAGAACAAAAAGGATAATCCAAGCGACAGGATTTCTAATAATGCGCATCCAATCTTTTTCGAGTAGCGTAAAAACTATTCTCATTATTAGTCCCTTAAACTCTTTCCCGTTAATTCTAAAAAAATGTCATGAAATCCAGGCCTATTAAAATTCACACTTTTAATTTGCAGTTTTTGAGTAAAAAGGGAATGCACACTCTCTTCTGCACCCAATTCATTTTTTGGTAACAAAGAAAGACTATCAGATGTCTGCGACAGTATTTCAAAATTGGATTTAATACTCTGAATTTCCGAATCTGATAGATTCTCAAAATCTCCTGTGACATTGATTGTCCGTGAATCACCGGCTGGTGATAACAATTCATGAAGAGGAGCTGATTTGATAATCCTTCCATCATCAATGATGGCCACTGTATCACATAAACGCTCAGCCTCGTCTAAATAATGGGTGGTGTACAAGATAGACCTGTCGTCTCCCACCCATTCTTTCATCCAGGCAATCATTTTCTCACGCGCTTGGGGGTCCACACCAACAGTAGGCTCGTCAAGCAATAGAAGTTTGGGATCATGCATCAATGCACAACCAATATTCATTCTGCGCTTCATACCGCCAGAGAAAGATTTAACCCTGTCCTGACCACGATCACCCAATTCAAACTGATCCAAGATGTCGGATGCCTTTGCCCTCGCTTCCCCGTTTGTCAGGCCAGCCAACTTACCCCAGAAAATTAGATTTTCTGTAGCCTTTAAATCTTCGTATAAGGCCAGCTCTTGAGGAACTACCCCAAGAAGTTTTCGGGCCTCTAGCGAATCGGAAGAAAGGTCTTTACCGAATATTTTTACGGCTCCTTTATTAGGCTTAAGCAACCCTGAACAAATTGAAATTGCCGTAGTTTTCCCTGCCCCATTTGGCCCTAACAAACCAAAAATTTCACCAGCTGTGATTGAAAATGAGACGTCAATGAGTGCCGGGTAAGAACCATATAGTTTCGTCACCCTCTCAAATTTTAGAACGCTTCTTTCCATCACACCAATTGTGCATACCCCGTATTTCCTTGAAAAGTTATTTATCTCCATCAATCTCACCTACTTTCCCCAGCAATTTAGATCAAGCTGCGCATCTCAAAGCTTCCTGCCTCTGCTCATTTAATTTTAATTTACCTTTTTTGAGCATCGTTCAATTGATTTAATTTTTTAAACCAAAAGAAAAAAGGAAGTATTGAAGCATGGTGGGGGTTACTTCTTTGGTTTTCTCCCGAGCGAAAAAGCCTCCGTTACCGCAACTAAGTCTTTAGCACTTTATGATGTGGGGACGGATTTCGTATTGGGATGAAATAAGGCAACACACAAAACAGATCACCGAACTAGCAACTGGTCAAAAAGAGGGGCTATGGAAAATACTAAGCTGGGAACTGTTTAGGAGGCTTTCCATAAACTTGCAAACGAATTCTGCTTATCGTTGCAGAGCATATTAGATGAAAATAAAGACCGAACATATTCTATTAAAAAGATAAACCACGACTTACAAAAAGACTTTCAGCAGGATAAAACCTTTTATCTATGTCGAAATGAAATACCCGATATTATTTGTTTAAACATTGTATCACCTCTTATTCTATGGCCTGAAACCAGAAAGGTAAATGCATAACATATATTAAAAAGACTTTGACATGCATATATATTTTTCAAGCCTAATCGAAAAATTAATAATAAAAAAAGAATATAAAAATCAATATTGTTGAACACTTAAATTATTTATGAGTCAAAAAATTTTTTGAAGCCGAATGCTTGTTTTAAATAATTACAGGCAGGCCCTTTGACCAAATACAGATATAGAAGTGCGGAAATCTTTCATCATTTTGAAAAAATAAAACCGTAGAGTTGATCTATCTATTTTATTTTATTCATATTTTTGATTATTAATTTTAATGGATAATTATCTTTAATTTATACAGGAAATATTCATATAACACGAAATGTCAATTGGCATATTACTTCGACACAAAACATCCTACAGATACGATAGAAAAATCCAGCTTGGGGCACAAACTATCAGGCTGAGACCAGCTCCAAATTGTAGGACACCCATCTTGGGATATTCGTTGAGCATAAAGCCAGAAACCCACTATATCAATTGGCAACAGGATCCTTTCAGTAATTTTGGGGCCCGGGTTAATTTTCGAGAGAAGACCGAGATATTTGAAGTTGTGGTCCAACTCACGGCCAAGATGGATGTGATAAATCCTTTTGATTTTTTTCTTGAGGAATGTGCAAATTATTACCCATTCGAATACACTTTTGAACAGAAGCAAAGCCTCAAGCCATATCTGGAAAAGTCACATTACGGAAAGCTTTTTGAGAAATTTGTAAAATCCATAAGCCGGAAAAAGAGAAAGACCGTTGATTACCTGGTGGACCTCAATTCGATACTGAAAAGCGAGGTAAACTATTTAATACGAATGGAACCAGGGGTGCAAACCCCTGAAGAGACATTGGAAAAAAAATGTGGTTCCTGTCGGGATTCGGCGTGGCTGCTAGCCGAGGTTCTTCGTCACTTGGGATTGGCTTCCCGTTTCGTTTCTGGATACCTCATTCAATTAAAACCTGACGTGAAAAGCTTAGATGGACCTGCGGGTGCCTCCGAAGACTTCACCGACCTTCATGCATGGACCGAGGTGTTTTTACCTGGCGCAGGATGGGTAGGTTTAGATCCCACTTCTGGATTATTTGCCGGCGAAGGTCACATTCCATTAGCTTGCACGCCAAAACCTGGACACGCAGCACCAATTGACGGGTCACTTGAAAAGTGTGAGGTAGAATTTGATTTCGAAATGTCGGTCTCTCGAGTTAAAGAAACCCCGAGGGTTACTTTACCATACACTGATGAAGCTTGGTCAAAGGTTTTGTCATTGGGGACAGAAATCGATGAAGAACTGGAAAAGCAAAATGTCCATCTAACCATGGGTGGAGAACCTACTTTTGTCAGTGTTGAAAATTATGACGAGCCGGAATGGACATCTGAGGCACTAGGTGAAGAGAAATTAGAGAAATCCGAGCAATTGATGAATCGTCTTTTCCAACATTATGGCAAGGGAGGATTTCTGCATTATGGCCAAGGCAAATGGTATCCTGGAGAGAGTCTACCTCGTTGGGCTCTAGGGTGTTATTGGAGGAAGGATGAGGAGCCAATTTGGAGCAATCCAGAGTTACTTAGTTCCTATTCTGGAACGACTAATGTTAAGCCGGAACACGTCGACACTTTCATCAAAACCCTTGCTGACAAGCTATCGGTTAAGAAAGAAAAAATCTTACCTGCTTACGAGGACGCATTTTATTATCTGTGGAAGGAAAGGCGATTACCAGTCAACGTCGATCCATTCGACAGCAAACTTAAAAATAAAGAGGAGCGAGATCGCCTCTCTCAAATTTTTGAGCAGGGTTTAGATAACATCACTGGATATGTTCTTCCACTCGAAAGAGCCACCCTGGATGAAAAACCTATTTGGGTCTCTGGAGATTGGGTCACTCGAGGAGAGAAGATGTATCTGTTACCAGGTGATTCGCCAATGGGACTGAGATTGCCGTTAGACTCTATTCCTTGGGCGGTTAAGGAAAGCATTCCAAACTACTCGGATCCAGCCTTCTGGGAAGACCTCCCCGAACTTCCACCATTTAAGGATATTGCCAACCAATATTACAAGAGGTCGGAGGCATACTCTCCACATAAGGAGATGCCATCTCCCTGGCTGGAATCATGGAAGAATTTCCGACACCAAAAAGGGCCGAAGCCAAGCAATAGAATTTTAAGATCAGCTTCTTCTGTTCACCCAGACACAGTGCCAGGACCCAACCAATCTGCCGATTGGCTCGTGAGAACTGCACTGTGCATTGAACACAGGGATAAGCATCTCAATCTATTTATGCCCCCGGTTTCATGCACGGAAGACTATATAGATCTTTTGACGGCAATTGAGAAAACAGCAGACCAACTTGAAATCCCTGTAAGAATCGAGGGATACACACCTCCAAATGATTCTAGGATTCAGAATTTCAAAATCACTCCAGATCCAGGTGTTATAGAAGTGAATATCCACCCTTCTAAATCATGGAGCGAGTTAGTCGAAAAAACAGATTTCCTCTATGAGTCAGCACGACAATGCAAATTAGGGACAGAAAGATTCGATCTTGATGGAAGGCATACGGGGACTGGCGGAGGAAACCACATCATTATTGGTGGAGAAACGCCCTTAAAAAGCCCGCTGTTGAGGCACCCGCAACTCATCCCAAGTCTTATTAAATATTGGTTAAACCACCCTTCTCTATCCTATCTCTTTTCTGGCGCATTTGTAGGGCCGACATCCCAGGCCCCAAGGGTAGACGAAGCAAGGAATGATGCCCTGTATGAATTAGAAATCGCTTTCAAAGAAATTGACAATTTTGAAAAAGAGATCCTGCAAAAACCATGGCTAATTGACAGGATTCTGAGGAATTTGCTTATTGATGTAACCGGGAATACTCATCGTGCGGAATTTTGTATAGATAAGCTGTACCCGCCGGATAGTTTATCTCAAAGACTAGGCTTGTTAGAATTCCGGGCTTTTGAAATGCCTCCACATGAGAGGATGAGTCTGGTCCAACAACTTCTAATCAGAGGTTTGGTATCACAGTTTTGGAAAGAACCTTACTCAAATCCTAGATTATCCAGGTGGAACACTCAGTTGCATGACAAATGGATGTTACCGCATTTCATATCCCGAGACCTGGAGGAGGTTTGTCAGGAGATGAATTTCTGGAATATGAATTTTGAGTACGATTGGTTTTTACCTCATATAGAATTTAAATTTCCTAAAATCGGATCTCTTCAGTATGGAGACATAGAACTGGAGTTGAGATCGGCAATTGAACCTTGGAATGTCATGGGAGAAGAGGCAGCAAATGCCGGGACTGTCAGGTATGTTGATTCCTCTGTCGAAAGATTACAAATTAAAACCAAAGGACTAAATGGAGATCGATATAAAGTATTGTGCCATGACAAAATTGTGCCATTGAACAAAACTGAAATCGAGGGGGAATACGTTTCTGGTCTGAGATACAGGGCATGGCAACCACCTCACTGCCTTCACCCGACAATTCCGGTGAATACACCTTTGGTATTTAAACTTTATGATACCTGGTCCAAGAAGGTTGTTAAGTCGTGTGCTTACAGCGTTGACCATCCGGGGGGATTGAATCCCAGCTACTTCCCTGTGAATGCTTTTGAAGCTGAGAGCAGAAGAGGAATGAGGTTTACTACGCATACATCGAATGATGCATTACCTCATGATATAGATGCTGTATCATCAATGATATCACCAGAATTTCCATACACCTTAGATTTAAGAAATCCAAATAAAGTTATTCGTTAATAGAAGATGTCGAGACTAGTAATGAGCCAACAGCAAGATTCCGATATGTCATCAGCATTATTAAATTTTGATGACTACCTTACGGAGGAGATGTACGATGAGATGTTTGAGAAAGATGATGTGACTCGCCCTCACTACCAGGCTTTAAAAGGGTTATTAGAGTCCCTTGAAAAAGATGAATTTGAAAACATGCGGAATTCCGCTGACCAATCACTTTTACGACAAGGAATAACTTTCACAGTCTATGATGATGTTGAAGGGACTGAAAAAATCTTCCCGGTTGATTTGATTCCCAGAATCATTACGGACAAAGAATGGAGACCAGTTGAAAAAGGGCTAAAGCAAAGGATCGTTGCACTTAATAAGTTTGTTCATGACGTTTACCACGAACAACATATCATTAAGGATAAAATTATTCCCGAGGAATTTATCCTGGGTTGCAAACATTTCCGACCTGAAATCTCAGGTATTAAAATACCTAAGGATATCTACATCCACATATGTGGCTCTGACATGGTTAGGGATATAGATGGCCAGTACTATGTTCTTGAAGATAATGCTAGATCCCCGTCAGGAGTTTCCTACATGCTTGAGAATAGACTACTGCTTAAGAAAGTACTCCCTGGTCTATTCTCAAAATATTCTGTTTCGAGTGTCGCCAGCTACCCGGAGAACTTACTGAACGTGCTGAAGTATATTTCCCCCAACTACAGTGATGATGCTGTAGTGGCCATTTTAACCCCCGGTTCATGTAACAGTGCCTATTATGAACATTGCTTCCTCGCTCGCGAGATGGGGATTCAAATTGTTGAAGGTCGTGACCTCATTGTAGAAAACAGCTGTGTGTATATGAGAACCATCCATGGACTTAAAAAAGTGGATGTTCTCTATCGCCGAATTGATGATGATTTTCTCGACCCGAATGTTTTTCGAAAGGATTCCGTTCTAGGTGTCCCGGGTCTTGTTGATGCCCATTTCAGTGGCAATCTAGGTTTGGCCAATGGTATCGGCACAGGTGTGTGTGATGACAAACTCATTTACACCTTTGTGCCAGCAATGATTAAGTATTACTTAGACGAGGATCCTATACTTCCAAATGTAGACACCTTTCTTGCCAGTAATAAAACTGAGCTCAATCACATTCTTGAGAATTGTGAGAAGCTGGTCATAAAACCGGTTAACGAGTCCGGGGGGTATGGTATTGTTATCGGTCCCAAGTCGACAAAAAGGGAAATTGATGAGTGCAAAAATTTGGTCAGAAATGATCCGAGAAATTATATTGCCCAACCACCGTTAAGCCTATCAAGGCATCCAACATATTGTGATGGTCATTTTGAAGGCAGGCATATTGACCTCAGGCCATACATATTATATGGAGAGGACATCCATGTCACCAAGGGAGGATTAACACGAGTCGCCTTAAAAAAAGGATCGTTGATAGTAAACTCATCTCAAGGTGGGGGTAGTAAAGACACATGGATTGTTTCAAAATCCTCAAACGCAAAAAGATAATAGATCATGGGAGAATTAAATATGCTTTGTAGGGTGGCTGATTCTATGTTTTGGATGAGTCGGTATTTAGAAAGAGCTGAGAACACCTGTCAATTTGTTGATGTTCATTTACAGCTCTTGTTAGACTCAGGCAGTCATCAAGAAGAGGATCCATTTAAGTTTTGGAGTCCGGTTCTCTACTCTCTAGGCGAAGAGGAACAATTCGCCCAATCCTATGATGATTACACCCATGAGAATGTAACAAACTTTCTCACATTCTCCACAAAGAATCCCAGTTCAATTGTGAACTGTGTATTTTCTGCGAGGGAGAATGCCAGGATGATTCGAGACCAGATATCCACGGAAATGTTTGAGTTTATTAATAGGCTATATCTAAAATTGAGGCAGAATTCTTCCTCGGGTATTGGTCATAATCGGATTTACGATCATTTCTTACAAATCAGAGAAATGGTTTATCTCATCAATGGTTTTATAGGAACGACAGTGCCCCGATTGGTGGGATATGAATTCATTAAAGCTGGCCAGTATCTTGAGCGTGCAGACAAGACAGGAAGACTTATTCATAGCTGGGTCTATAAAACCGACCAAGATAAAGGTAGCGAAGTGGAAAATGATGATTACCTACTCTCCATACTCCGATCATGTAATGCACTAAAGTTTTACCAACAAGAGTTTAAAAATAGAGTTCTTCCAAAAAACGTCATTCAGTTATTACTGCTTTCAAGAGCTTTCCCAAGGGCTGTCTTCTTTAGTTTACTCGAATTTCAAAAATCTATTCATTCCATTTCCAAATGCCCAACCACGCATTACTCCAATGAGGTGGAAAGATTATCAGGCCTTCTCATATCGGAATTAAATTACCTTGTATTGAATGATGTTGTTAAATCAGGCATACACCCTTTTCTGGAAAAAGTTCACGAAAACATAGAGACAATTGCCGTAGAATTCAGTAAGCAATACATGTTCTTCCCCGTCATTGACCCGAGTTCAGAATCCCAGACTCAGTAAAAAGGAAAACCGAGATATATTTTTTAGTTCCGGACTTTTGGGACATATTGAGAAAAATGCATTTATTCATGAGGGTTTCTCGTGGCTGAGAAGATAAATAGACAGACTGAATTTGATGTTATCTCTTCAAATCAATATTCAGCATCTCCTGGTGACTTTGATGAATTCGTCACAGATTCAGGACAAATAAAAGAGGCTTGGAAAAATATCTGGCCCAAGATTCATCAGGGGGATGTTTATTCCTTCCAAAAAAGACAAGTATTACTTGAAGATATCATAAAAGACAATGGTATCACCTACAATATCCACAACCAAGGTGATGCAGGCAGTCGGCTGTGGATGATGGACCAATTGCCCATTGTTTTTAGTTCTTCTGAAATAGATTTTTTATATAAGGGACTTAAACAGAGACTCATCCTGCTCAATAAAATCATTAAAGATTTTTACGGTGAACAGAAGCTTTTAAAGAAAGGAATCTACCCGGCTAAACTTCTTTTAGGCAGCCCATCGTTTTTGCGACCTTGCTGTAATATTCTCAATGAAGATCAAAGCCCGCTGCATTTTTATGCTACAGATCTGGCGAGATCATCTTCAGGTGATTGGTGGGTCATGTCGGATCGAATTGATGCAGCTTCAGGTTTAGGATATGCGATGGAGAATCGATATGTCTCCGGGAGGGTCTTTTCTAATATTTTTTCCGAAGGAAATATTCTACCTATAAAAACTTTTCTTGAATCATTCAGATATTCACTGACGCGACATGCTCCTCAAGGGGTTAAATCACCACTGATTGTCGTTCTGACCCCCGGTCCGTTGAGTGAAACGTATTTCGAACATTCCTATCTTGCAAAAACAATGGGATTTGAGTTAGTCCAGGGCACTGATTTGACTGTTAGGAATCAAAAATTGTAT
>CBFHOE010000013.1:76428-81021 GCA_965657355.1 Limisphaerales bacterium
TCTAAAAACTATTGAAGGACTCCGGCAAGTTCATGTGATTTTAAGACGAGTAGACTCCGAATGGTGTGACCCGCTGGAACTTCGTGATGACTCCTTGCTGGGGATTCCAGGACTGATGCAAGCTGTAAGAAGCAGAAATGTAGTGGTTAGTAATTTCCCGGGTTGTGCCGTAGCAGAGACTCCAGCCTTAATGGCTTTTTTGCCCAGTATGTGCCGATTTCTACTAGGTGAGGATCCAATGATTCCTTCAGTGGCAACGTGGTGGTGTGGGCAATCAAAAGAAAGGGATTTTGTTCTCGATAAACTTGAAACTCTGATTGTTAAACCCGCTTTCGGTTACTCAAAGCAATTTCGACCAATTTATTGTGAAAAACTGGGCAAGGACGAATTGGTTTCCTTAAAACAGGAGATATATGAAAAGCCAGAATATTTTTGTGCTCAACAATCACTCGCACTATCAACCACGCCTTATTTTAATGGCTATGGTATTGAACCCAGGAAGTTCTTAACCAGAGCTTTTCTTTTTAAATCGCCAGATGATTCTATCTCAATTCTTCCGGGTGGTTTAGGAAGGGTTTCTGCCCGTGGTCACGATTATGATTTCAGCATGCAGAAAGGCGGGGTCAGCAAAGATGTATGGATCAGCGACGAATCCGGAAAATGCGATGTCGCGCCGCCACCTCCAGAATATTCTTACAACTGCCGATCAGTCATACTTTCGAGCCATTTAGCAGATAACCTTTATTGGCTAGGGAGATACGCAGAAAGATCAGAAGTGATTGCACGCACGATTACTATGGTCCTAAAGTCTATTTTGGAAGAATCAAATAAGGAGGATATTCAGTCGGCTTTATATCTTATGTGCTCACGCCTTCCCGATATGGAATCGGAGCTTATAAATATTGAGACGGGAGATATATCAAATTTCTATGACATACTAGGCCTATTTATTGATCAATTCGTTTCGGATGAGAATAATCTGGAATCATTGGTCTCAATTATCCAAAATCTTAACCGAACAAAGTCCACTGTAATAGAGAGAATTTCAGGCAATACCACTAGTAATTTGATGTCGGCTGATAAATTCCTCAAAGACTTTAAAAATTTTAAGGCAAAGTCGGACTTTACAAAGATTTATAAATGCCTCATTGAGTTTCTTGATGTCTTATCCAGCTTCTCAGGAATGATTGCTGAAAATATCACACGTGGACCCGATTGGTATTTCCTAAGTATTGGAAAAAGATTGGAAAGATGTTTTGGTCTTAATCAAATTCTGACAGTTTTTTTCTCTAAATCATTTAATTTTGATAATGGCAACTTAAGGGGCATACTTGATTATTCTGATTCGTCAGTGACTTACAGGCAAAGACATCTGAACAATTTGCGGGCAAGCCTGGTTATTGATTTAGTTGTTCGAGAGAAATCTAATCCAAGGTCAATCGCCTTCCAGGCTGATAACCTCAAAAAATATTTAGATTTTCTTCCAGATCTCGACCAGTCGGAATTAATGGTCGAGCTTAAGGATTGTGCGGACTTATTATATAGCAAAGTTCGTTGTCCGGATTTAACAAAACGCATGGAATTTTCAAATACCCAAGGTCGGAGTGAATTCTGTGAATTGAATCACGAAATATTCGGTCTTCTTCACACATACTCCGATCTCATTACAAAAAAATACTTTATCGTGACATAGGATGAAATCGACTGAATTGAATACAAATTACAAAATCGAACACATCACAGATTACAATTATGAATTTCCGGTTAGCTACTCCCATCACGCTGCGCATCTCAAGCCATCGAACAAAACCTACCAGAAATGCAAGGAGCATCGAACAACTATTACTCCAGCTCCAAGTAATAAACATCACTACATAGACTATTTTGGTAACGCAGTAGAATTTTTCTCGGTAGAAGAAAAACACTCTCAACTAAGGGTTAGATCTGAGTCATCGGTTCTGGTTTCCAAAAGAAACATACCAAGCGCGAAACAATCAGTAACCTGTGATCGGGTTATTGATTATCTTGATCAAATTGATTCTCCTATCGAAGTACAACAATATCTTTTTGCATCGGAAGCGACTTCGCATTCCCCATTAATTCGCGCCTTTGCGCATACTTATTTTCGCCCAAATAATAATTTTTTGGTTGCTTGTTCTCGCCTGGCCCATGACATTTTTGAGGAGTTTAAATTTGACAACGCGGCCACTGATGTTTCGACGCCAGTTGACCAAGTTTTATCACAGAGGAGAGGAGTTTGTCAGGACTTCGCTCACCTGATGATAGCCTGCATCAGATCATGTCATCTTCCAGCAAGGTATGTTAGCGGATATATACTTACCCAAGCCCCAGAAAGTCAAGAAAGGCTCATTGGAGCAGATGCAACTCATGCCTGGGTTTCCATTTACTTACCAGGGTTTGGCTGGGTGGATATAGATCCTACGAATGCACAAATGTGCGACACCGATTATATTACAATCGCCACTGGAAGAGACTTTAAAGATGTTAGCCCCATCAAAGGGTCTGTCATTGGTGGTGGAAAACAAATCGTTTCGGTTCAAGTGACAGTCACGCCAGACACTTTAAAGTCCCCAAAAAAAATCCCCCTCGAAACATGAGATAAGGATGATAAAGCCAGGTTTAGCTCTCGCGGGCATCTTGGATTATTTCAAAGGAATTGGCCTCCAAAAAAGTATATGATAATTCAAGTCGCATATACGGTTCGAATATAAGGAAGGGGGCCTGCCTAATGACTAAAAAGGGCCACGGTCTGAGTACCATCTATGGATATACTCAATTTATCGTTTTTTAGATCACTGAACGAAAATTTCGTAAATCTCTCAATACTTGAATTATTTAGTTAAACAATAATTGTACAGCGATCTCTACTGATTGACTTGCAGTTGGAATATAGTGAATCTCAAAAAGTGGATGTGCCCGTAAGCGAAATCAACAAAAATATGACAGAAGAGACAACTGGTCGGGTCGCTTCAACTTATGCTTCTTCCAGACTCAAGTTGGGAATGTTTACAGTCGGTCTCTTAACAGTATCCTCAGCAGCTGCTCTATGGTTCGGCGCTGGCAGCCATATAACCCGTCTGATTAGTAGTCTTGGATTGCCAGACATCATGGTATTTCCGGCTGTCGCACTAATTTATTTGCTTGTTATGGCTCCATGCGATGTTTTTGGTGGAATGCTCCTTCCACGAAAATTTAGAAAAAAACCACACACGACGCTTTTAAAATATCTTAAAGGTGGCATCATTCATGCATGCCTCATAACTGCAGCTTGGGTATCAATTCACCTTGCGGGCGAGGCTGCCGGATTGTTAGGCATTGCCATCGTCGGATTTACCCTGTGTCTGGTAGCATTAGCTACACAAGACCATCTTGCGCGTCTCATCGGTAGTCAAAAAGAAATAAAGAATTTTAATATAGACCTCAAATCAACAACTGAACAAGTTTCATGGATTCAAGCAGGAGATACAGCATTCTCCGGATCAACAGTTGGCATTCCCGGTGCTGAGAAAATTCTTATACCAACATCTTGGATCAATGAGTTAGGCACGGAGGGCATCGAAGCGCTTTTGAGGCGCAGACAATCCATCATTAAAAAAGGTTGGCGGAACCGAGGGGTGATGGTTTCTTTAGTTTGGATCATATCGTCTCTTATTCTTTCTGCCATCATGGTTGGGGTTCCGGATGGATCGACAACTTCGACCCTGAACCTCATCTTCTGTTCAACCATACTCCACTTCATTGGACTCCTTGTTCTTCCAACACCAACTAGGAATATGACGTACACAATAGATCAAGATATGAAAATGACATTGGAGAACAGTGCGATATTTGAGTCATGGATAAACAATTTTTCTCGACTCACAGACGGTGAGGAAAGTCGCAGTCCGTGGATAGAACGCATTTTCCATCCTTTGCCATCGGTAAGCAACCGTCTTTCTGGAAAGACCCCCCCTTTTGCTGCGTGGAACGCTACCCGTATGATGCTTTTCTTCTCAATCTTCTCAGGAGGTCTGCTTTCTCGAGCAGTTCACTGCAACGTCGGTAGGCCGGACCTCTGGATCATAGCTCCTACCGACTAAAACTTCCTTACTTTGGTTTGTTCTAACCAAAGCTGAAAACCACAGAAACCATCACAGAGCACTAAAAATTTCACTCAAAGACGCCGACGAAATTTGATCCACTACTATCAATGTTTTTAGTGCAGGCGACCGAAGGCAAATTTTATTTTGCGGGAAAAACGCCTCAACCATCATATTTTCTGTCTTTACATAACTGATTTTGATTAAGTTATGGTATGTCGCTTTGTAAGCCCTTCTATGGTGTTTATCACATCATTCATTGCAGTATATTTATCTGGGTAATTTGTTCAGCAACCACTTTTGCCAACAATGAAGTTCCCTATGATGAAAACAGATTCGCAGCAACAGTGCTCGAGACAGGAATGCCCCGTCCACTGGAACTGGAAGTCACATCTGACGGCAGAGTATTTTTCATAGAACTGGCTGGAAAATTCAAGATTTACGACCCCAAAACCGAGGCGGTAGAGGTCGCAGCAACGTTCGATATTTTTGA
>CBFHOE010000013.1:81120-84146 GCA_965657355.1 Limisphaerales bacterium
AGGTCAGGAAAACGGACTTCTTGGTATCACTCTAGATCCTGATTTTGATAATAATCAATGGATTTACATTCTTTATTCCCCATCAAAAGAATATGTTGGGCAATACGTCAGCAGGTTTACCATGACTGGAAACAGGCTGGACAAGTCTTCTGAAAAAATAATTTTGAAAATCCCAGAGCATCGAGACGATTGCTGCCATCATGCTGGTTCAATGGCATTTGGCCCGGACGGGAATCTTTTTATCACAACAGGCGACAATACCCACCCCGGGGGAAATTCACAGGGTTATGCTCCTATAGATGAAAGGGAGGGCAGGCATGTTTTTGATGCTCAGGACACTTCTGGCAACACTATGGATCTTAGAGGAAAGATTCTTAGAATTACTCCACAATCTGACGGAAGTTATACGATTCCACCTGGAAACCTTTTTACCCCGGGCGGTGAAATAATGGGTTTACCAGAGATCTATGTCATGGGATGCAGGAATCCATGGAGGATGAATGTCGATCAAAAAACCGGCTATGTTTATTGGGGTGAAGTTGGACCTGATGCAGGGGGGGATGGACCAAAAGGCCCAAGGGGTTACGATGAAATAAATCAAGCCAGAAAGGCCGGTAATTTTGGGTGGCCATTTTTTATAGGCAATAATTTTGCTTATTATGATTTTGATTATCAAACAGGAGAAATAGGACTTCAGTACGACGTCAAAAAACCCTTAAATACATCGCCGACAAATACGGGCTCACAATTATTGCCGGTCCCATCGCCTGCATGGATTTATTACCCATATGGTAAAAGTGAGGTGTTTCCTGAAATGGGGAGTGGTGGTCGCACGGCTTGTGCTGGACCCGTTTATCACTTCGATGAAAACCTGAAGTCTGACACCAAGTTACCGCGTCATCTCGACAATTGTCTTTTTATTTATGACTGGCAAAGAAAGATTATAAAATATGTTAGACTTGATGAAAATTCAGACATCATTGAAATCCAGCCATTCCTAACCGAGATCGATATTAATCGAGCCGTTGATATGAGAATTGGCCCAAAAGGTTCTTTATATGTCCTTGATTATGGAGATACGTGGGGAAATAACAAAGATAGTAAACTTCTGAAAATCGATTATTTCAAAGGGAACCGGCCCCCAGTGGCTCAAATCGCATCGTCGACGATGGTGGGAAAAGCCCCACTTGAATTAAAATTATCAGCAGAGAACAGTTCAGATAAAGATATTGCCGATAAACACATTTATGAATGGTTTATTGAAGATGAAATATTTGCCTCAAGTGGATCCCCGGTGACAACTTATACTCTTAATAAGCCGGGAGAATACAAAGTCGGCGTAAGATTGGATGACGGGAAAATTAAAAGTAATATCTCTTACGTGTCTGTAATCGTGGGAAACGATCCGCCCAGCGTAGAAATAAATAAACCAACCCATGGAGGCTTTTTTGATTGGGACGAAACATTGGATTTCATCGCTGAGATAAACGACTTTGAAGATGGAAGTTCATCTAAAAATGCAGAGCTCATATCTAGGAGGATTATTTGGAATTCCATGATTTTTGAGTCGGCGCCAGAGAATGTCGAAAAAGCAGCTCAGAGCGGACAGGGCACCTTTACTGCAGGTCTCACCATGATCCAACACAGTGACTGCCTCAATTGTCATGCCATCGATAAAAAAATTATCGGACCGTCTTTTAAAGAGATTGCGCAAAGATATAAAAATGATAACCAGGCCTTGGAAAAATCTGCACAAAGGATCAGAAAAGGGTCAAGTAAAGTTTGGGGTGAAGTGCCAATGCTGCCTCATGCCCAATTTTCCACGGACGAAGCGAAGGAAATGGTAAAATGGATTTTCTCCCTCGCAGGCAGCAAAAATTATACCTCAACCATGCAGAGCGTTTCCGGAAAAATGGCTGTGAAAAAACCACAGAACTGGAGTGCAAGCGGAGGTGGATCTTTGGTCATAAAATCCACATATACAGATCTTGGTGGAGGGGGTGCCCCACCTATTACGAGGCATGATGAAGTCAGACTCCGCCACAGGAGGGTCGAAGCGGAACACCATTCTTCAAAACATGGTACAACAATATTAGCCAATGATGAAACAAGTGGAGGCAAGTTTATTGGAAGCATTTCATCTGGCCACTACCTTGTATTTAAAGATGTCCTTCTCGAGAAATTCAGTAAACTTGAATTCCGGGTTGCCTCACCCTCTGCTGGAGGCAGGGTTGAGCTTCGCCTTGGAGGACGCCAAGGTCCGATTCTTGCAGTTCTAAATTTCAAAGCTACCGGCGGCTGGGATGTTTATCGCTCGTTTTCTGTTCCAGTGACACCACCCAATTCTTTGTCGGACGTATTTTGTATCTTCATCAATCCAAAAGGAGGGGGCCCGTTCATGAATCTCGATTACATAGAATTCCAGAAGTAACTACTCCGTTACTAAATATGCCCAGTAATAATCTAATTTTATTTCTGCCCGTAAAATCTCGAGATACCTGCCGAATGGAATTTTTCGTTGGCCAGTCGTAATAGAGAAAAAACCAGGCCGAGGCCTGGCTGATTAGGAATTTCAATTCCCCTTTTGGGGCGTTTGGAGATTCGGGTCTACTCAGTCATAATGGCTTGAAAGAACTCAACATCAAAATCAAGTGGTATTTTAATTTGATTTGAGTAAGAGGACTCTTCTCCTTCGACGACAATGGTCTCAATGAGCTCCCAGTTATTTAGGTCTTGGGATCCATACAATTGAATGACTGGATTCCCTGTGCCAGTGAAAAACAAGGTTATACTCTCATCGGAGATCCCCTGGATTCCAAAGACTAACGACGATGGTGGACTGATAATAACAATGTCTAAAGGGTTTGTTCCCATAAGAACTTCCATTCCATCATTAATATTATCCTGATCGGTATCTTTCAGGAAGGGATCGGTCATAGATACATTCAGTTCATATCCATCGGTGAGTCCATCCTTGTCCGCGTCTGGTGTCGTATCTATGAGAAAACCGCCCGCCAATAACATTC
>CBFHOE010000013.1:84245-91867 GCA_965657355.1 Limisphaerales bacterium
GAATGAATATGTCCAAAGGATTACCTCCTTTTAGAATTTCAGACAAATCACTTTCCCCATCCTGATCCGAGTCAGCCAGGGTGGCCGATGTTCCATATTGAAACGATTCATCACCATCAGACAGTCCATCCATATCGGTGTCGGGTGTCGTATCAAATTTCAAGGAAGCTACCAGATGTAGGACGCGATTAACTGTCGGAGTGAATAGATCGAGCGGATTATCTCCCCTTAGAATTTCGGAAAGATCACTTTCCCCATCCCGATCTGAGTCAGCCAAGATGGCCGATGTTCCGTATTGGAATGATTCTTTTCCATCGGAAAGCCCATCCCTGTCGGTATCAGGCGTCGTATCGAATTGAAAAGAAGCAATGAGATATCTTTCTAAACGGCTGACAGATTGGGCGTCAGCTCTTTGGTAGAAGACGATCAGGAAAGCGCACACGGCGAGCGGATAAACAAACTTCCATCGGCTCTCTGACCATCTAATTGAATAGGACATTTTCACGTTTTCACCCTTTTGTTTATGTTATAATTTGAACAAGATTTCACGATGTAAAAACCATGAGTGGGTGAATATCAATAGAGACTATTCTGGTGGTATCGTTGGTTCTGAATCCATCGATAATAAATTGCTTCAAGTGAGAAATGAGTTTTCTGACCGCGAAGCATACCAAACCAATTCTTATTAAAGATGAACAAGTCGTCCCATTCGCTGCCCCCGCGGAAATCAACCACTTTGAGCTTGTCAACGGACCCGAGGTTCCATCCACCAATCCAGCCTTCCTGCCAGCGACCTGAGAGAGACCCTTGTCCGTTATTACTAAGAATTCCAAGGTATTCACGATCTCCCCAATCGTAGGCATTAAACACGACCATGTCTGTGATGCTATCACCGTTTTTATCGAATGGTTTGATGACGTCATTGGCCTGAAAATTCCATCCGGGAATTGAGTCCGAATGAAGTCGAAGTCCGGACATCTTTCCTTGACCATTGAATCGAAATAAACCGAGGAACTCCGTCGTAAAAGATTTACCATTGAAAATGCCAAAATCACAAATTTTGTCACCATTCCAATCGCCGAAGAAGTATTTGTCCTTGCGGTTAATATTCCAAGTAATTCCATTATCGATTTTGCCGTAATATCTATCTTTGAGTGAGAAACTACCATTTCCTTGAGAAACATAGACATGTATGTGCGCCTTGCTCCAATTGCTCTGGTTCATTGCAACAATGTCATCTCTGCCGTCTCCATTAACATCACAGAATTGGAATTTTTCATTACGTCCCATCTCCCATCCAGGTAGGTATTTATCGAAGCGTTGGAGAAAGACAAGTTGGTTATTGTCATTAATCCGGTATATCCCGAGGTAGGGCATGGACCAATTCTTACCATTGAATATCGTCATTTCCATGCGGCCATCTCCATCGAAGTCAGCCAGCTGAACACGATCATCGCTTCTCATTTGCCAGCCATTCAGGTTACCGTCATACCGACGCACCACCTCATAAGAATTGCCTGTGGACCGTAGAAGCCCGATGTATGGGATATTCCAAGATTTTCCATTTTGGACAATAATGTCGTGATTGCCGTCTCCACTGAAGTCACCAGTGGCCAAATTATCTTTTTTACGGAATTCCCATGACCGCCCATTAGAGCGTAGAATATCTGTGGCAAACCACGTGGGTTCTAGAACGCCCGTAACACCCCGAGGTGGCTGGCCAGTCACAGGATCGTCTGGACCTACATTTCTATCGGCGCTTAGGTAAAGACCAATTTGACGATCATCTTGCACGATAAGGTCTGTGAGCCCATCGTTATTGGCATCGACAAGGAAATTTTCACGAAAATTTTGCTCCCTGTATCCATATGCTTTATTGCGAATAGCCGTATTTCCGACGGGTGAATTTAATGGAGAGTTGCTATTCATTCGCCCATCCAATACGGGGCGATAAACACCATTCGTAGAATAAAAGCCACCGAGGAAGAGCCCGACATCAGTATCGCCAATAGCTATGTCACCCGACGTTGTTGGAACAGGCCTCCAAGAGGGTATCCATTTTTTCCAGTTGCTCTTGAGACCCGCACGAGTGCCATTCCAGGCAGAAGCTTCAAACAAATTGATTTTTCCATCGGCACCGCTGCTGTATGGTTTATTTTTAGTGTACTCATCTGACAACCCGCCAAAGGTGTGCCCCCATTCGTGTAGAAGTGTGCCTACAGGTCGACTTTCATCTATGGTAAGAATTTTTATTCCGTCGCTTGAACCTGCACAGCCTCCCGCACCGTCATTAGTAACAACCCAAATCTCATCAGGTTTACCACCAAACTTATTAAGCACAGCAGAGGTTAGCCCACCGAACCCTTCCATTGGAATGCGCCAGCAAGCCTCCCAATCGGCTGAGGCCAAATCCCACGCGGTATTACGACGGGTTCCGTTAATAAGATAGACGAAAAATTGATCATCATTTGCAGATTTGTGCCAGAGGTAATCATCGCGTCCAGTGTAGTCACCTATGTCTTCCTTGGGAATTGTGATACTTCGACTTTTTGTGATTCCTGACTGAGCTGATTTTGCATCCAAAAAATAGAAGTTCACCGCGTTCATGTAGGAAGGCTGAATGTCAGCGGACAACATACCATTGAAAAGATGATCTTCTAGCCAGTCCAACATTTTCTGATTATCTGTATCCGTGTTGGCAAATCCATCTCCAGTGATGACGACATTGTATTTATCGCCCTTAGGGCCGGAATTCCAAATCTTCTCTAATGGAGGATTATTGGTTGGAGATTGGCGGCGCGGTATTTCATCAAACCTTAAAACTTCTTTTGCAGACACTACAAGTTTTTGTGAAAGAAACGATTTTGTATATGTTTCCAACTGACGAAGATTTCCCAATGGGAGCCGACTATTTGATACCTCAGCTTTCCATACAACCACCTGCTGCAAATCCGAAACCAAATTAACGTCTGCCCCAAAAGAGCCACGATCGTTTACCCCGAGTCTGTGTTCTCCCTTAGCATCATGAGCAATTTCTTCAAGAGGTCTTTTTATGATAGAAATATCATAAAGTCCCTTTGTGTTGTAAAAGCCAACAATATAATCACCACGCTCCCAAACAGTACCCTGCTCATCAAGAAGAGTCGATCCAGGTTCGATTGGTTCACCGCTGTTTATGACTGGTGAAAAATTAGGTGTGATTTGACCATTGAACCGGCGTGATCCCCCGTATGTCACCCTGTCCTGAAAGAGAAGGAATCGCACGAAAAGAGTATTTCCCTCCAGCTGGGTCTCCATAGGTTTCTGTGGTTCTCCTGTATCTGTTATCCCTTTTATATCACGTGGAAACTCTGTCGAAATTATTGGTTGTCCCTTACCTACTTCAGGCAAATCTGAATACACAATCTCCTTTCCATCAAATTTGAGGTTATCCCTATCTGTTGGAGGCACGGCTTTCCCGTCCTGTAATTCATTAGGTCGATCAGGTATTGTTTCCTCGTCTTCCTCGGACACTGGAGACCACACATTTGGGTCCAAACGCGAAAGAAGGTCCTCCAAGGTTTTACCTGTATATGTTCCAGGCTTGACCATGACATCTGAAGATGATGCGAAATATCCATTGACTTTTCCGGCAATGAATTTGACGACCTCAAAAGCTGGCAATGGTTTTATGACTCGAACTGATGGAATCGATTCATTCTGAAATAATACTGAGGCCGAGTTGTCGCGGGCGACAGAAATTTTCATTCTTAAAAATGCCGGATCGACATAGACGCCGGGCAAATCGTTTCCAGCCTTCCAAATATACCTATTCGGGCCAGGCACAATACCTCGTGAGGGTGAAGCCTTGGATTCAAACGTCTTTACAAGATTTCGATAATTTATCCCCCTGTCTGTAGAGATCGAAAACTCAGGCACCCCGAGCTGACTACCATCATTATCAAAATAAAAAGATATCTGGATATCCATTGAACCAGGAACATGGCTCGCTGAAAAATCAGATATTTGCGAATGGGAAGTTCGAACAGAAATTATCCCCAAAAATACGAATATAAGAAGTTTTAGTTTTTTCATATAAGAAGAACTTTCTCTATTAAGTCTGAAAGGTTATGAATTTTACGCTGAGTTAATTAATATCGACTTTTGCACATCGAAAACGTCTCCGAAGGAAGGATGGGGCGTCCCCTCATCTGCCAACCTTATTTTTCTGGTATTGAAAGGTCATGCAGCTCAAAACCTGAAGAGCGACATAAACCTTTTTCCTTCAATTGGATATCGAACGCAAAAGCACCGCAAAGAGATACCAAAAAAACGAGGATACCTTTCAAAAAAATTCTCAGGTCTATGCAGCAAGAATCTTAGAATTTTGGCACAGAATTAGTCGCGATTGATTTACGGTTGCTACAAGGCCAAGGGTGAATATATCCGAGTTGTCAATATTACTAAGCCTCCCTTATTTAGCTCAAGCACTGGTCGATGGGCCCGAATATTAAACATTCGCTGGTGGTATGGCTCGTTTACCTCAAGCGAGTGGCTCGCTCCTGCATCCATGCAATGTCTTGATTATTTGGAGATGGTCTATCATACGGCGTGGCGACACCGCGCTTAAAAGGTGCCATTGTTCTGGGATCTTTCCATTTTTTCATTTCTGAATGACCATCAGCGAAAGAAAAACCACCACTTCCGTTGTGGTAGCTGGCGGGTATATCAACAATACGATAGCGGATACCCCTGCCAGGATAACCCCCCATGTCGACAACAAACATTCCGTCATTTATACTATCTTCTCTCTCATCCAGGAAAACAAAAGTCCTTGACGGCCCAGGAGATCTCATCTGTGAAAGTTTTCTATAAATTCTCCAATCGCCACTATTTGCGGACCAATTCATTGGGCGATTTTCCCCTCGACCACCAACCCAGTTTAACATGGACATACTTCGTATTCGTCGGCGTGTCTCTCCTCCAAAAGTGACAGAACTATAATCACTTGGGCATTTAAAAATACCAACATTGTTTCCACAATACCTCCAAAGAATGCTCCTTTTTAGAGTCGTATTAACATTCCAATTGTCTTGATTTGATGAATTAAAGTTTAACCAACCACCAACCCACTGATGTGGGCCATGTTTGACGTACGGGAGATTGTCTTCATTGTCTTCGACATACATCCTCCAGGCGATCATAAGTTGTCTATGATTATTCATACACCTGACGCCTTGAGCTTTACCTTTTGCTTTAGTGAGAGCCGGAACAAGCATTGATGCCAATATGGCTATAATCGCGATGACGACGAGTAGCTCTATTAGGGTAAATCCTAATTTTTTTTGTGCGGAAAAAGGTTTTAAGCGGATGAGCATATTTTTGTATTATTAAACAACACCGTATACCTTTCGAAAGTGTAACATCATAACGGCTGGACTCTAGCTTTTACCTGATAGATAAACAAATCACTGAAGATACCATAATTTGGATGCAAAGGTTGGGCAAACAAAAGAGAATAAAAACCAAAATAAAACAGAATGGAGGCACCGGCATGAAAAGGACTCAGTCATTGACTAAGAATTGATAAAATATTCAATGATACCTGCAGGTAAAACAATCTTGAATGAACAGATTTACGGTTAAAACGTTTTCAGAAGCGCCAATCCAGTAGGAGGATGGAGCCTCAGCTGAAATTGAATTACTACAATGCATAAGAAGTTTGCTTTGGTGAAAATCAACTTAAAGCTCTTTTGACACCATGCTCGAGAAACCTAATTTTTACTTTATTGGATAGTCAGGAAGGAAAATTATTTAGTCCTAGCTAGCATCCATTTGATAATTCTTTCACGAGCATCACGGCTTGGGGGTGTCACATGCCCACCTTTGACAACTTCCCATAGCTCCATCACGACACCTCCATCATCAGAACCATATCTAACGGCCTCAGTCTCACTGCCGGGAACTTTTCTGTCTAAATCAATAGTTGGCTTTTCCAGATCTATTTTCTTCGTGCACCGATTGAATTCTCTCCACTTTGAAAAATTATCCTCTACGCTTGGGTATTTTCGTTTCCCATTTCCCCCACCGGCCCATTTTATTGTCTTATCTCGAGTGCCATGAATGTGAAGAACGCTAACCGGGTTTTTAGGATTACTCGGCCATTCGTAAAAACCAACACCAGCAAAAGGGACAATTGCAGTAATGAGATCGGAATGGTCATGCGCCATGCGGTAACTCATAAAACCGCCATTAGAAAGCCCCGTGATGAATATTCGATTTTTATCAATGTTATAATCCTCCATGGCTTTAATTATGAGACTTCGGAGATATGCGGAATCATCCACTTTATTTTTCCAATCGCAACACGCATCTGTGGCATTCCAGCTTTTATCTATGCCGTTGGGTGCGCAGTAAATAAAATCATACTTCTCTGAAAGCTCTCTTAATGGAAAGAACATGAGCTGCCCCCTGCCGTTAGAACCGTAACCATGGAGTGACAGGATGAATGGGTATTGCTTCTCAGAATCGTAATCTTTGGGAACATGAATTTTGTCCTGGCGCTCAATTTCTTCGTAAACTTCAGCCCCGGCGGGTTGGCGACCTCCATTGGTTTCATCCCCAGCAATAACTTCTCCACATGCAAACCCAACGGAAATAGCAAATAAGAATCCAAGCCTCATAAAAAATTCACTAGTTTTGTTCATGATCATTAACTGGACACAAAATCGCTCATTGTGTTTCCCATTTTTTCAATATAGGCCTTATTAGAAAAAATTACAGGGTAAAGAGGCTAAGAATTCCCTTAAAAGTGGGCGCCCAACTTTCGATGGATTGCAAAGATTATGCATAAAACCCAAATGTGATAGCTACAATTTGTGGCCTATGTGATACGAGGACTACTATTCGATGAAGCTAATGCCTCAAGTATTTAGAGTTTTATTCGAAAGTGAGGGCAATGGAGAATATGGATATTTAACGACCTACCCAGTTTACCTTTTGGTGTCTATTCGCCAAAAATAATAACTAACTTTAGGTATCTAACATTGGTCCCCGCATCTAGCCATTATCTAGCAAAACAGCTCTCCGTTGTAACTGGTAGCCCGCAAAATGCTCAAAAACAAAAAAGAAAACAACAATAGTTATTGAATAGAAGCCATTTAGAAAGCGGATAATTATCAGGACAGCTCTTTTATTGAAGTTCCCCACCCCACCTAGCGAGGTTTGACTTACAGGTTGCGCGACTCGTCTTCTATCAGAGAAAATCAAGAGACTTGTGTTTCACAAATGCAAAAATTTTATCTGAGAAATGCTTAGTGCAATGCTGAAAAAGTTGAACCATAAATAAAGAAATTAGAATAGAATAGTATAGACAAATTACCAAAAATTCTTATTTAGATTTAAATTTTGTTGAACACCTAAAAGTGTCGTATGCAACTTAATTTACTTTTCTTTCTTCCTGTTAAACCTACAAAGCCCCTAGGGCCTTAGGGGATCGAGGATCAGAACTTATTAGGCTATATTATCATCATTGCCCACTAGAAGGCTGAATTTCAGGGGATTTTGCTTTTTGTTGAGGCCCGATAATCACAATCGCTGGATCAATACTCACATCCACTAACAGCCCTCTTGTAATGTATCCC
>CBFHOE010000013.1:91967-97114 GCA_965657355.1 Limisphaerales bacterium
TGTATGTAATCGAGTCACCCTCTTTTAATCCGATGAGATATTGTGTTTCGGTTTCAGATTGTGGATATATTGTCACCCAAGGTTGGACCTCTTTTGGAGTATCGCCATTAAGGCTCGCTTCAGACGCTTTAGTTCGCACTCGAATAACATTCTCAGTTATTCTTTCAAGATCGCCTACAGTAGAGGTCCATTCAATTACTTTACCAAAGATTTCATCACCTTTGACGTCTCGCGCTAATTGGGTCATCTCAGAGTCAGCATTAAAAAAATCAGCAAGCTCTCCGGTTTTCGATAATTCCGACACCTGTGCTTCTCCCGATGCCAGCTGGGCTATTTGTTCATCATGTTCCGCCGACCATTGCTCTATCCCGTCTTTAACCGCGCCAACAAATAGATTTGTAACTCCGATGCAACCACCGATACCGACAACTACTAATACTGCAATGATAATTAAAACATTTTTCATTTTTACTCTAAGGAATTTTTAATAAATAAATTAAATGGGTTGTTTTAAAATTATTTGTGACTTTATTTCAAAAGTGGTGATTTTGGGTTTTGAAATAAACGAACTAATTTTACGTTATATTTATAATTTCGGATTACAAATCCAGAATAATGAACCTTATTTTTGTTATGCGTTTGACGGATTTGAACCCTATTGATAGTCCGCGATAGTAAAACCTAAAATTGTCACAGCCGTGTCAGGCAATAAAAATATTTGGCTCCACCACCCATTGAATAAAAGTAGGCTGATGGCGAATTTTATTCTCGCCACCAAATCGAACTGCCCTCCAAATTAGCAATCAAATTAGAAACGTCTATTACAAAAAGCCATCAATTTTATAACGGCTCAGACCACAATTCGTTATACTCTACCAATTAAGATGCCGCTAAAAGTAATAATTATTTATAGTAAATGATTTGCTAAAAATTTGAGTCTTATTTTTTCTACATAAATTGTTTTGAAGATAGGATGCTGTCATTATTTTCAAAGGCGTTGTTTGCATGTTAGTGGATCAAATGAATCAGGAATTTAAGAATAGATATCTGATTACCTTCACGAATTTATATGAGAATCTATATAAATTTTTTATTAAATTAAAATCGGCTGCTCTTGTTATAAAAATTATTTCTGGCGAAAGCGGAAAAATATTTTCCCAATCCAAAACCGTTGGATCTCTTTTTATCACTCGCCTCTTAAATTCAGATGGTTTTTTAATTTATTGACTGCGCTTAAGAATATTTTCAGTATTCCAACATGAAGAGAGTTGTCATACTTTTTTTGTTCGTTCTACCATTAATCGGTAATGCACAACTAGCAATTGATGATGGCTTGGTGGCCTATTACCCTTTCACGGATGGTTCGTGGTCAGATTTTAGTCAAAACAGCCTCAACTTGGAGCAAGTCGGCCAAAAAGGTCCGGACGCCACGCCAGATAGGTTCGGTGTTGCTGGCCACGCCATGAAGTTTGGCTCAACTGGCCGTGCTCAACTTGCAGCCTCAAATGATGCCTTATTTAATTTTGGTAGAAATCCATTTACGGTTTCTCTCTGGTTTGCTGGTGTAAATGATAATCCTAGCGATGCTTTTGTCGTAGCAAAGTATGACACGGGTGCTCAGAATGCTTTTGGCCTGGCTCTGTCACGGGGCCGTGCAATCGGATTTGTTGTATCTCAGCATCCTGCCGCAGCGGTTATCGCCAACACTGACTTCGCACCAGAATGGCACATGTTTACGATGACAGTTGACTCACAAAACATCACGTATTTCATGGATGGTGATTTACTGCATAAGGAAGGCATCGAAAATGAGAATCATACCATAGAAAATGATTATCCTATTTACATAGGCGGTCTTCCAGATGCCCAAGGATATAATGGAGATTTGGACGACATTCGAATTTACAATCGTGCCCTTTCAGCCTCCGAAATTGCCGGGTTATACGAATACGAATCACAACCTCAATCTAGCTCGAGGATTAGAGGAGCTTTGGTAAGGGCCCAAGTCATTAACGGCTTTCTCGTCGGCGCTGAAGTAATCGATGGTGGTTACGGTTACACAAGTAGCCCGACGGTCACTATTAATGGTGGTGGTGGTTTAGGAGCAGTGGCTAAAGCAATCGTCGGTGGTGGCAAAGTTGTTAAAATAAATATTGAAAATCCGGGCAACGGTTACACTAGCAGTCCAACTATTGACATTGCGCCGCCTCCACTACCAGTCGTGGCGGCCTCTGCCACTGCGAAAGTAGTCAATGGATTCATTGTTAGCACAACCATTATCGACGGAGGATATGGATATAATCAACCGCCAGCAGTCACGCTCATTGATGACACGGGACAGGGCGCTATAGTAACTGCGGAAGTAACGGATGGTCGCGTCGTGGCTTTGAACGTTGTCAACCCTGGAAGTGGTTACAGCGAAAACCCCATTATTTCCATCGCGCCACCACCAAATAAACCTGTGGTTTCCATTCGAGTCACACAGGTTGAGGTCAATATGAAACTGACGGTCGGGAGGAGATACAAGATTGAATCATCTAATAATATGGTTGATTGGACGCAATTCGGAGATGTTTTTACTGCGGAAGAAGAATTCATCGATTTTAAATTCGATACAGATGAATTTGGTAAATTTTTCCGTGTGACAGAGCAGCCATAGTTTTAATACGACTTTATTTAAAAAAGCATAATGGATTCCGCCGGCCCTTTATCATTTTTCTAAATCTGAATATTTGTATTTTTTAAATTAGGGCCGCGTTTTTGATACACAGTTTTATTTTAACGTCATTTCTGCTTTGAAAAACTGAATTACTTGAACCATTAGTTTTCTCTTTTTTACTGATCTAAATTTTTATTCCTTTACTGCATCAAAAAGTGAATCACCTTCAGGTAATGTTTATTTTCAGATTCATATTTCTTAAAACCAAGTGTTACGATAGTACTAATTCTCTTTGTTCGAGTTTTGATGTCATTGACCATTAGGACTTCAGATTACTTTAGAATCAAAGCGGGCAATAAACGGGGTTTCCTGGGTTAGCGAGTTGATCGAAAACAACACTGAGCCTCAAGAAATATTGCTTCGGAAGTGAATCTCCACTTTGAAGCCTGCTTCCACCTTACTCCTAATTTCCTTGAGTATTTGATAGATCATAGCACGGGGCCGCTTTTTACCTCTATTGGATTGAAAATTGACTGCGTGGGGGAAGGTTTAAAAGTGCACCGACTACCATTTTTTATTTCTCTTCCATTTAAATTAATTTATTTCAAAGCTATTATTACGTATTTTCCCACTTTTTCAGGGCAATAGATGAAATTTTCATGCACACAAGACCGTTAACGTTTAAACATCAATACTTGGTTTTTTTGGTTTTTGGGCTATGACAGATTTGAGTAATAATCATGAAAGTAATCACCAATTGATTGTGCTAAATAGATGTTTTTAAATTTCGGGAAGGCGCTCATAAACAGTTGTTTATGAATTTTGTATTCAAATTTATTCTGTATATAACCTAATTTAAGCAGTTTTATTCATTTTTGTGATCCACAGCCCCATAAGAAATGACACTTTAAGTTCAGAGAATACCCCTTTTTACACCAAGGCTAAATTTTTATAACGTAAACAATCATTTTTGGCTATTCCCGAATAAGAAGAAATGTGCCATTCCGACACTATTTTATACCATTTTGTTAACTAGATCACTATATCCCTGCCTGCACCATGGCTTGATTATTGATGAATTGCAAAAAGTGAAAATTACTATCCCCCTGCTTGTTTCTATGAGTTGATTGTTCAGCACCAAAAGCAAGGTAAGTTCAAGCGCATGTGGAAGAGTCAGGCTTGACGGAGAAACTACAACCAACTCTTAATACAAAAATACTGGTTGCGTTGGCAACCAGCACTTTATTGTTCGGGACGTGATAAATTAAATTATTCTCAATTAGTTCCACTGTTTAAGAATTTTAACAAGTCCATTGGCAACTGGACTCTCAAAACTTTTTTTAGCTGCCACATGCTTTTGAAATTTTTCTGATGACATATATGTATTCATCATCTCAACGTATTCTCGGTAGCTGCCAAAAGTATGTAAGAAGTAATGAGTTTCTCCAACTGATCCTGCAACGGTCTGACCTAATCCTACAGAATTATCTTTTCTTAAATGGGCAAAATCTTTTGCGAATACTTGAAACATTTTTACGGTTTCCTCAGGTTGCGACGAGTTAACTTGCCAATAAGCATAATAAGAAGATCTTTTTTTTGTATCAGGTCGAACATCTTTGCCTCCGAAATGGAACAAACGAATACCCCTAACGGTTTTCTTAACCTCTACTAGATTTCTAAGCTCGTGAAGAAATTTAAGTCGATCCGAGTTATTTTCGGGTGACATAATCGCAATGAGACCTTCACCGTCTTGGCTTGAAAAGTTTATCCTGTGCGAGGCGTCTGTTGCTGTGAATATATTCTCACCCAAAGTCATTTTAATGTCCGACGGAAGAGAATCCGCGACGTTTTCAAGCAATGTCAATAAAGACGATTCATTCTGTGGTTTCACATTAATTTCCATATGAAAAAACTCAAAGCTAGGTTTGGTTTGTGCATTTGAATTTGTCGCAAATGAAACAGATAATAAGAGTATAAGAGAGGCAAATAGACTTTTCACGCCCACAAATTAATATAACAAAAATCCAAAGCAAGCAAAAAAAGGAAAACCATCGGTGAAATTAATAAACAGATAAATAACAGTCGGCGCATAATATATAAAATTCTAAAACAATCCCAACATGTTTGATCTTGCTAAAGTGGAGGACAACCTATTTTTTGTATCTTACTTTTCTAATTTTATTGATTTTATTGATTTTATTGATTTTATTGATTTTAGAGAAATTCGAACATTCTAAATATTATTTTTCGTTTTAATTTGTATTCGCTGTCTCAAAAAAAATGAACAAACAATATCATTTCTTTGATTTTATAACGAAACAATAAGATGAACTTATCATTAAATTTGTGTGAAAATTCTTTGATTTAATGAAAATTTTATGTGACGGCCGCAACACATTAATATATTACTGTTATGGAGCTTTATCTGATTTCAAATCTTCCAATGCTTCTTCCCACATTTTATGAGCTTTTCCCGGTGAAAAAGCTG
>CBFHOE010000014.1:0-4212 GCA_965657355.1 Limisphaerales bacterium
CTTTGCTGTCCAAATTCAGCAAAATTTTCAAGAGCAAATCCAAGAGGATCAATTTTTGAATGGCAACCTGCGCAATTTGGCGAGTTTCTGTGGAATTCCAGCCGAGCGCGTAACGATTGGTTCCTTGGCCTATCCTCGCGATCAAAATCGACATCTTCTAGGTCGGGAACATTTGGCGGCGGAGGTGGAGGCGGAGTGCCGAGCAAGGTGTTTAGGATCCAAGTGCCTCTCAAGACTGGAGAAGTTCTATCAGGATAAGAGGTAACGGCCAGAACAGAAGCCTGGCCTAACAACCCTCCCCTGGAATTACCCCTGATAGAAACTCGCCTCATCTCCTCACCTTTAATTCCGCCGATACGGTAGAAATGGGCCAATTCTTCATTGAGAAAAGTGTAGTCGGCCGTGAGCAATTCACTCACAGGAGCATTGTCTTGAATCAGAGAATGAAGGAAAAAGGATGTTTCATTCCTCATCGATTCCATTAATGTTTCTGTGCACCAAGGATTGTCAATAGGGTCTTTACGAATCCTTGGACCGATGTCATCGATTCCCAGCCATTCTTGAGCAAAAGTATATCCTATTGACAGGCTCTTCGGGTCATTCAACATTCGGTCAACCTGGCGTTTTATATTCTCGGGCTTGTGGAGTTCTCCTCTTGAGGCGCTTGAAAACAGCTCATTATCAGGCATAGAACCCCAAAGAAAATAGGAGAGCCTGGAGGCTAGATCATAATTGAGAATGGGCTGATCTTTAACCCCTTCATTTTTAGGTGGAGTCTCACCTCTCAGCAAAAACATTGGGCTAATCAGAATAGTTTTGTAAACTTTAGCAAGGGCATCAGAGGGCTCAGCGCCCTTCTCTATCTGCTGCTGGAAAACTCGATAAACTTGCTGCAGTTCAGTACTATTTGGAGGCCTTCGAAATGCCTTAAACATGAATTCTTGGATTGAATCTTTAGGAGTTTTTATTCGAGCTATTTCATTCCAAACTTTTTTATGCTTCTTTTGGATTGTTTCGATTATCCAATCGGCAGAGGAGATGTATCGCTCTAGGTTAGCAGATTGGATGTAAAGGGTATTGGCACTATTTGAGAAACCACTCGTACCAGTAAAATCCATTGGAAAATTATTTGCTGGTTTCAAATCGACCCCGAACAAATCTCTTACGGTGTTATTAAACTCGGCTCTACTAAGTCGTCTGGTTGTAGTAAATCCGGGATTCTTTATTTGATCATAATTAAAATTCAAAATGTCATTATGAATCCAGGCACGCAGTTTGTTTTTCGCTGTCGCTGGTAATTGGGGTTTTTCTGCTGGAGGCATGTCACCGTTGCGAATTCTCTCGGCAATATTAATCCAAAGCTGGAGATTTTTAACGTATGGTTTTTGGTCGATTATGGATTCAATATCCACGTCTCCTTTTGCAATTTCTCGGTCATGGCAATCCAAGCAATATTCTTCAATAACAGGAATGATATCCCGAGGAAATGTATAGCTTACATTCTTGAGAGAAAGATCTTCACTATTTTTCTCCCCAGGAGCTGGAGTGTATATGGGACCATCATATTCTTCCACTTGGCGGTAGTCCTCTTCTTCCTCCCACTCCTCTTCAAATTCTTCTTCGAATTCAAAAAACTCAAACTCTACTTTTTCTAGGGTATCCATTATTGCCTCTCTGGGTTCTTCGGAACGAAAATCAATAGCCTCTTGAAGTTCTTCAACTCTTTCTTTGAAGTAATCAATTTTAGCTTTATCCAGCTCTGAATTTAGTTGGATTACCTGATTAATGTGTTTTTCGATGACATCCTTACCTCGGTCTTCATCTATCTCCCCTCGGTTCATTTTGACCATCGCCATCGCTGCTTTGGCTTGCGTGTTTTTCACCTGCAGATAGAGGTGAGCAACGTCCCAACCGAAACGCTCCTCCATGACTTCAAAACGCCTTACGATATCTAATCCTTTTTCAATGGCTGCCTCTTCATTTTCCTCAGCAAGGTTTATCAGAAAGATGTGCAATGATTTCGCATTTCGTCGAAGAAAATCCTCGGCTTCGGCGATGAACTCATCCATCTCTGGATCAAAATCCTCTTCTTCCTCCTGACATATGCCAACGAATTCAAAGGAAAGAACAAAGCATAAAACCATCATAACTGATGGAATGGGAATTCGAATATTAAAGAAGCTCATCGTTGTTCTCACTTATCTTGTTATTTATACATGATTTCTGAAATTTTGACATCATTAATGCCCTTTTCACTTATTTATTTCGCGAGCCCTAATGCCATTCGAGATGTTGTTTACACCGTTAAATGGCGATAATCTCGAATGAATTGTCATGTAATAATCAAGTCTCGTATTTCACCATATCACATATGAGAAAGGATTATTGTTACGAGGTGATGACTGTTTAAGTAAAACATTCTTTTTTTATCTGTATTTCATTAGACGATTTGGAATAATCCTACCTATTGTATTTAGAAAGCCATCCATATTATACCATGAAAATATTCAAAGGTTTCATAGCAATCATTTGCATCATTTCTTCCGGATGCCATGGCATCAAATTTCACGGCAAAGAAAACGCCTTGGAAATGCCACTAACAATTATTGATACTCACATTCATTTATACGATACAGAGAGAGAGGCTGGGGTACCTTGGCCACCTGAGTCGGACAAGGTTCTTTACAGGCCAGTTTTGGTGGAAGATTTCAACAAGATAGCAGAAAAAAACCATCTCACAGCGACAGTTATCGTCGAGGCTAGTGACTGGGAATCAGACAACCAATGGGTTCTTGACCTAGTCAAAAATAATCCCACTCGGTATCCCGGCCTTGTGGGAAGTTTGAAGCTGGGATCAGATGACTTTAAAAAGAACTTAGAAAAATATTCTACAGATCCAAGATATGTTGGAATCCGTATGCGCTCTAGGCCGAATGGAGATCAATTTTTCGATGATGCAGTTTGGAGAGATTTACAGATATTATCTGATATGGGGAAAACATTGGATGTCCTCATGTTTGATTTTTCTCTCAAGGATATTGACATGGTAGCCAAAAAACTTCCAAATCTAAAAATACTCATTAATCATGTCGCCGGAGCTGATATTGACGGCGGGCCAGTCGATCCTAATTGGTTAAAAGATCTAAAACTTGCAGCGCAAAACGCCAACGTCTTTTGCAAAGTTTCCGGATTATTTCAACAATCCCACAAATCTCCCTCACCAAAAGAAGCTGAATACTATCGCCCCGTGCTGGATTCTCTGTGGAATACATTTGGCGAAGATAGATTAATTTATGGAAGTAATTGGCCGGTAACCGACAGAGGCGGATCCTACGCCGAATATCTAAGGATAATCATGCATTATTTTCAGCCCAAAGGTCAGGCTGCTCTCGAAAAATTAATGTATAAAAATGCAGCGGAATTCTACGGGCTATCTCAATACCAATAAATATCGCCCGACGATCGGCCCTTTCCGGTGAACGAGACACTGGAAAATCCACCTGTTTAAGTTAGTATATAAAAAATAATGAAACTCTGAGTTTACCGCATTCTGTAGCTTGTTCTCATATGAATAATCGAAAGAAATTTTTCAAATTGCCCTGGATATTAACAATTGCTTTATTCGCCTTGCCATTGGTGACATCAGCTGACCTCAAGAACCAATACTCAAACGAGATCACAAACATCTTGAAGAAGAGCTGTAATGAATGTCATGGCCCGAAAAAAAGCAAAGGTGGCTTGGATTTTTCAGAAATCACCTCATATGAAGAAGTCGTCAAAGACTCAGAATTATGGCAATTAGTCTTAGAAAGGGTCCAAGCAAATGAGATGCCGCCAAGTGGTGCGCCCGAGATGAATTATGGGGAACGCCAAAACCTGATGGGCTGGTTAAGAAAATTACCAAAGCCGAAATTGGATTGCGACCAACTAGCGTCCGACAGAACACAAAATTACTACAAAGGTTATGTAATGAGTCGACGCCTAACCCGGTATGAATTTGAAAATTCAGTGAACGATTTATTTGGTATAAACCTCCAACTGGCAAAAAACCTGCCTTCGGATGGATCTGGCGGCGAAGGATTCGACACCAATGGAAGCACCCTTTTTTCCTCACCGCTTCATGTGGAAAGTTATTTAAATGCAAGCGACAAGGCAGTCGAGGCTCTTCTTAAATCTTCGATTGCTCAGTCTGAATTCCAAGAATTAATTCCT
>CBFHOE010000014.1:4311-32016 GCA_965657355.1 Limisphaerales bacterium
GAGAAACCTGAAGCTTCAGCCAAGGAGAGGGCCACTGAGGTAATCAACCATTTTGCATACAGAGCGTTTCGAAGACCTGTATTACCAAATGAGTCGACAAGACTTTTAAGGCTTTTCGAAAAGGGATCCGAAAAAGGGTATAATTTTAATGAATCAATAGGCTTGGCTTTGAAAGGGGTCATCCTGTCTCCACATTTCTTATTCCTTCCAGAGATTGAATCGGATGAGCCTGGCATCCACCCTCTGAGCTCCTATGAATTGTCGACTCGGCTCTCATATTTTATTTGGGCAAGCATACCGGATGATGAGCTGTTGTCATTAGCTGAGTCAGGTGAGATAAGACAAAAGGATGTCATTGAAGCCCAGGTGATAAGAATGCTTAAAGACGACAAATCCTCTGCCCTGGCGGAGAGATTTACCATCCAATGGCTTGATTTAAACGATATGGGAATATCTGTAGCCCCAGATAAAAATAAATTCCCTGAATACAACAATGAACTTCTCAACTCAATGAAAGGAGAGATTACCCATTTCTTTGCGGATTTGTTTAAAAATGATAAGCCAATTACCCTTTTTCTTGAGGCAAATTATTCTTTCATTAATAAATCTCTAGCCAAACTTTATGACATACCCTACGACCAAGTACCGGGAGACAAAGCGTCATCGGGTGATTACAAAAAGGTCGTCTTTAATGAATCGTCAATGCGTGGTGGGCTGCTAGGGATGGCTGGCGTACACATGGCAACGAGTTACCCCGGAAGGACGAGCCCTGTGTTGCGCGGACGTTGGATACTTGAGAGTATAATTGGAGATGATGTCCCACCGCCTCCTCCAAATGTCCCGGAACTCGAGGAGTCGGAAGAGACAGAGATCCCAGGATCTTTGAGAAAGCAACTTGAATCACATCGTACAAACCCAGATTGCGCAGCTTGCCATGACAGGATGGACCCGCTCGGATTTGGTCTTGAAAACTTCGACGTCCTCGGCAGGTGGCGATCAGAAGTTCATGGCAGTGAAATTGATGCCTCAGGAAAACTGCCTTCTGGTGAAACATTCTCTGGTCCAGGAGAGCTTAAAAAAATTATCCTCAAAAAGAAAATTAAAGTTATCGACCATATGATCAAAAAAATGATCGGTTATGCATTAGGTAGAGAATTAAATAAATTTGACGAGTGTGTCATACGCGAGAGTCGCCTAACATTTGAGGCTAACGATTACAAACCATCACATTTAATCAAATCAATCGCAACAAGCTTTCCTTTTAGATACAGATTCTACGCAATTCAAGAATAGCAAAACTAAGAATACAGCGCTGAAGATTACGATATGAATTTTATTCAAAAAAAATGGCACATGCCTCGCAGAACATTCTTAAAGGGTGCCAGTGCGTCACTTGGCCTACCATTTCTTAATGCAATGTCTCTGGATGGCGAACCAATAACAAAAGATACTCCAAAGCAAAAAACGGCCACAATACCAAACAGAATGGCTTGTATCTATTTTCCTAATGGGGTTTGGGAAAAAACTTGGCACCCCAATCCTGAAGATGGTGAATTTGTCTTACCCTTTTCACTTGAGCCATTGGAGCAGCACAAGGACTCGCTCATAGCTTTTAGTGGACTCGATAAAAAGCACAGTCACAGAGGAGACGGTCATTATGCGAAAACAGCGAATTACTTGACTGGTCTCCCTGTGAGAAAAACAACAGGTAAGGATTTGAGCGTAGGTGGAATTTCCATTGATCAGCTATGCGCTCAAGAGCATGGCCATTTGACTCCGCTACCATCATTAGAACTGTCCATCGACCCGGTTATATCAGGCATCGATACTAATGTTGGGTTTACACGACTTTACGGATCTTATATTTCGTGGAGATCTGAATCAATACCAGTCGCAAGAGAGATAGCGCCAGCCAGAGCATATAAAAAAATCTTTGGAATCATAGAACAAAGAAAACAGACTCATTTCTCAAAAAATCAGCAAGACCATCTTCTGCTGCTTGACCATATTTTAGAGGATGGTCAATCGCTTCGAAATAAGCTCGGCCGCGATGACCAATTTAAACTCGATGAATACCTGGACTCGGTAAGAGAGATTGAAAAAAGAATCTCGTACTTTACGAATCAAGACCAAAGAGCATGGGAGCAAGCAAAGGATTCTCATCTTGAAGATATCGCAGCACCTGCGGGAGCTCCAGGCGACCACCAAGAGCATGTAAGGCTGATGTTAGACCTTATGGTGCTAGCATTTTGGTCAGACTCTACAAGGATTAGTAGTCTGATGTTTGCAAGAGATGTATCAAATAAGAATTTTGCAGAGCTTATTGAGGGCGTATCAGGAGGACATCACGGACTATCGCACCACCAAAATAAAGATAAAGCAATAGAGCAGTATTCTAAAATCAACCGATGGCACTCCGAACAATTAGCCTACATGATGAACAAAATGAAGGGCATCAAGGAAGGAGAGTCAACCTTACTCGATAACTCAATGATTCTTTTCGGGTCGAGCTTCTCAGATGGAAATGCTCATGATCCTAGCAACCTCCCCATAATTTTGGCTGGTAAGGCAGGCGGGTCAATCCGTTCCGGAAGACATATCAACACTCCGGACCCGACCCCTTTGTGCAATCTATATAAGTCCATGCTTGATCGAATGGATGTGGAAGTAGAAGCCTTTGGCGATAGCACATCATCACTAGATCTCTCCTAAGATGAAGAATAAAAATTCCAGTCGATACAACGATTGATGCCTTTAGGGAGAAAATATAAATAAATTTTTGCCGGGTGGATTATTCAGGTCGCCTGGGATTTATACTGAGATAGCATCTATGCAACGATGGCATAATTCAGGATGATCAGAGTCTTTTCCAACTGAAGTCTCCCAATGCCAACATCTACTGCACTTGGATGCCCCAAATTCTTGAAGATGCTGCACGACAATCGATTGCTCATCTTGGAATTCGATATTGACCCCTTCGATATTTATGCTTTTTTCTTTGGCCTCATCAACGACGACAAGCTGAGAAATATTGAGGATTTCAAGGAAAGTTTCTTGATTTTTTTCAATGACGATTTTCTCATCACCTTCAAGCTGTATAGCGACCACTGCCTCAAGAGATTTGCCTATAACCTTCTCCTTACGAGCCTTTTCCAAAACACCTAAAATCCTATCTCTGACCTCAAACATGACAGTCCATTGGCGTTCCTCTTCCTCACTAATTTTGAAATCTAATCCCTCTTCAAAACGTGTGAGGTGGATGCAATCAGACCCTGGAGAATGACCAGGGATAAATCCCCAGGCTTCATCAGCTGTGAATACCAGAATAGGTGATAGCAGTTGAGAATATCTTTTGACTAAATGATAAAGGGCTGTTTGGGAAGACTTTCTCCTATGGCTGGTAGATGCATCGGAATATAGTCTGTCTTTAACGAGATCGTGGTAAATTGCCGACAATTCTACAGCGCAAAATTGACTCAATTTTTGATAAACCGTATGAAACTCACAAGCGTCGTAGGCTTTACAAACATCCTTATTGAGTGAAGCCATTTTGTTTAAAACCCAACGGTCTAGGGGTGTCATGTCAGCAAAACCGACACTATCCTTTTTGGGATCAAAATCATAAAGGTTTGATAGTTGATACCTCAGAGCGTTGCGGATACCACGGTATGATTCAGCTACCTTTGCTATTCTTTTCTCATCGACCTTAATATCATTTCGAAAATCCTGAGATGATACCCATAAGCGGACTATATCAGCGCCGTAATCCTTGATATAAGCCTCAGATGTTTGAGGTTTGACATATTCACCGCTCTTACTTTTAGAAATTTTCTGTCGGTCGAGGTCGACCATGAATCCGTGAGTGAGGACGGACTTAAATGGTGCCGCGCCATTTCCTGCTAGTGAAAGGAGCAGAGAGGACTGAAACCACCCTCTATGTTGATCACTACCTTCAAGGTACATATCTGCTCGCCATTGGTCGCTACCGTCCATATCAGCTCGACAAAGTTCCGGGCGAGCTTTGACTACGCTTCGACTTGATGAACCGGAATCAATCCAAACGTCTAAGGTATCTGTCGATTTTCTATCTGGAATTGGTCCGGAGTAATTATCAGGCACAACTTTGCCCCAAAGTTCCTCGACGCTCAGCTGGAACCAAATATTAGAGCCGGACTCTTCAACAAGATCAGCAGTATTTCGAATGACAGAGGCATCAAGAATTGAAGTCTCACCGGCAAAGAAAACGGGAATCGGCACGCCCCAGGTCCTTTGTCGAGAAATACACCAGTCTGGTCTATTAGAAACAGCTCCTACAATTCGATTTTTGCCCCACCCGGGGATCCATTCGACATTATCTATTTCTGCTAGAGCTTTATCACGAAACCCATCGTGGTCTACATTAATAAACCACTGATCCATAGCACGAAAGATAACAGGTGTTTTGCTCCTCCAGCAATGCGGATACTCATGATGATAATTTTCTAGATGCAGCAAATAATCACCCTCACGGAGAATTTGAATTACGGCTTCATTTGCTTCACTTTTTCCATTCTTGGGTAAAATACGCTTACCCAATAAAGATTCGGGCATCTGGCGATCAATAGGAAGATCATCTGTGTAAGCCAAGCTCCCACCGTCATCGACAGGAGAGTATATGGGAAGATTATTTGCTAACCCGACACCGTAATCCTCAAGTCCGTGACCGGGTGCGATATGAACAAATCCTGTCCCAGTCGTATTCTCCACAAAGTGGTCGCCTTCATAAAGTTGCCCTGTTCTATTAATAAACGGGTGCTGGTATTCCATTTCCATCAGATCCTCTTTCGTTAGAGTCCTGACTATTTCCCAATCCTCCAGCTGACATATTTCAACGAGACTGTCCAATAGAAGTGTTGAACAAATGAGTATTTCATCACCAACCCGAAAGGCCGTATAGTCAAAGGTTGAGTTATATGCGACCCCCAAGTTTGCTGGGAGGGTCCAAGGAGTAGTCGTCCAAATGAGGATAAAGGTTTTATTCATCCCAACGACCGGGAATTTCACAAAAATACTCTGGCTAACATGATCTTTGTATTCTACCTCTGCGTCGGCCAGAGCGGTGTGGCACGGGATACTCCAATACACTGGTTTCTTGCCTCGGTAGACAAATCCTCCAGCAACGATGTCAGCAAAAAGTCGCAACTCATCTGCCTCATATTTTTTATCCAATGTCAAATAGGGATGATCCCAATCACCAAATACCCCAAGTCTTTTGAATTGAGATTTTTGAATTTCAATGAATTTTTTTGCGTAAGCCTCACAGGCAGATCGAATTGTCGCAGCATCAGTGTCAGTCTCACCTTTTTTACGCATCTCCTGTGTCACCTTGAATTCGATTGGAAGCCCATGACAATCCCACCCGGGGACGTATGGAGCATGTTTACCATCAAGTGTCTGATACTTGATGATGATATCTTTCAGGGTTTTATTGAGGGCCGTGCCTATGTGGACATCACCGTTTGCGAAGGGAGGACCATCGTGCAGTATGAACTTTTCGCACCCACTGTTCTTATCCAGCATTTTCTGGTGAATGCCAATCGATTCCCAGTGCTGCAGACGTTCTGGCTCACGGGTGACCAACGATGCCCTCATCGGAAAGTCGGTCTTTGGCAAATTGAGTGTATCTTTGTAGTTCATCTTAAATTTTAGACCGGGAAGGCTATCAACCAGTATGGCCAGTGTCAATTGACGACCCTCTACCCATTTCTCGAGCTCAAAAAAAAAGCCCGCAAATATGAGGGCTCTTAATCTTAAATATTTCATAATGTAAGGCTCATTTTCGTCACATGGGTATGCTTAGCTCGAATTTAGGAATTCGAACAATGGAGGGATTTCCATCGCTATCCACAGCCAAATAGGCCCCTTCGGCAACACCTGCTTCAGTTTCAAGAAGGTGAAAAGAATTATAATTGAAAAGATCTCCTGGATTCAGCTTAGGACATTTACCGACTATACCCTCACCTTCGACAGCATTAATTTCTCCTCTTCCATTGCGAAGCACCCATTTCCTTCCTCGAATTGTGACGGCGATATTCGACCGGTTTATTATGGTAATATAATAGGCAAAGCAGTGCGGCTTTTCTGGGTTGGTGTAGATTCCTGCTTGGTAAGCAACATGATCCACTGATACCGATAATCCTTTTAGTTCTTGGAGTGAAATCATTATGAAATAAACTAATAATTTGAGCGCTGTTATCAGATATCGACCCCTACTCTTCTGTCTTGAATGGATATTCGACGCCCAAATTGTGTTCATATTTTATAAACAACTCTCTACCAACACTTTATGGTTTTAATTTGAATGAAAAGGGATTGAGTTCGATAAAAAGCGAGAAGATGTGCACAAATATGAGACACCCCGCCATAATAAGCCGATATCTCGGGCGTTAGTCTGGCTTCACACTCAGAATGAGCTCGGTTAGGAGATTAATTTTTTTGGGCTAAGCAAAATTCCTTTGATAATAAACTCTTTGAAGTGATCAAATAGTGGCGTAAATTACATTGATATGTCGATCTCTGATAGATCATACATGGGAAGCTATGGAGGTGGGTTCAAGTGGTCATTGACGCTTTGGATTATTGCTGCAAACGCGGTATGCTTTTTTCTTCAATCCTTGATTGGTGATTGGACCATAAAATCTGCGGCTCCTCTTGCGTCACCTACGGCTCCCTCGGAAACGTATGTATTCCGCGAATATATTTATCTGAGCGTTGAGGGTATTATGCGTGGATATGTCTGGCAACTCATTACATTTCAGTTCATGCACGGCGATTTCATGCACTTACTCTTCAATTCGCTGGCGATATTTTTCATCGGTAGAGCAGTCGAAAGACAGTTAGCGCCCGAAAAATTTCTTTTTCTTTACCTCTTCTCCGGTGTAGTTGGTGGGTTACTTCAAATAATTTGGATGCTTGTTCTAGGCCAAGGAGGGGCAGTGGTTGGTGCCTCGGCAGGCTTGTTTGGTTTATTGGGGGCTTTTGGGTTGCTCCTTGGGCATGAAATCATCACTGTTTTGCTTTTTTTCATTTTGCCTGTCTCATTTCCTGGAAGGATTCTCATACCTGTTGGAATAGTCATTAGTATTCTAGGTATGGTGGGAGATCGAGGATCCGGAGTGGCTCACGCTGCCCATTTAGGTGGAATACTCGGGTCGCTCGCCTATCTTAAATTCATCTACAACGAATATAAAGAGTTCGCCATCGGCTCATTCCTCAAAAATAATTCCTCAGGGAAAATTATAAAAGTCGCCAATTTTAAGAAGAAAAAACCACGAACCATTGACGTCAATCCTGTCTCAAGCTCTAAAGCCAGACCAAAAAGCGATATGCCCGGTGACGATGAAATCAACAAAATCCTCGATAAAATAAACGAAAAAGGAATCCACGCCATTACGCCGGAAGAACGAAAAAAACTGGAGAAAGCAGGCAGTAAATTCAACAAATCTTAGGATTTGGATTAGATATGAAAATTTGCGCTGGCGAGATTGCAAGACTTGACGCAAGAATTACCCAATGATCGAAAGATATGCGCGCCCTAAAATGAAGGGCATTTGGTCCGAGCAAAGGAAAAAAGAAATTTGGCTCGAAGTTGAAATACTAGCGGCTCAGGCGATTCATAAACACGGAATCGTATCTGATCAGGAACTCGAACAAATAAAGTCAAAGGCAGCATTCAGCATTGAGCGGTGTAATGAGCTGGAAGCAACCCTGCATCACGATGTGATAGCTTTTACCACTAATGTGTCTGAAAACGTTGGGGAGCCCGCCAATAAATGGATTCATTTTGGACTTACAAGCAGTGATATTCTAGACACTGCGTTTGCTGTGCAACTAAAGGAATCAGCTGATATATTGATCGATGGAGTCAAGAGCCTGAGGGAAACGATCGCCGAAAAGGCCAGAAAGCACAAATTAACTCCCATGATTGGAAGAAGCCATGGGATACATGCTGAGCCGCTCACGTTCGGACTTAAAATGGCGCTCATGTATGATGAATTTGGCAGGGCCATCACTCGACTTGAAAATGCCAAAAAACAAGCTTCGGTGGGAAAAGTTTCAGGAGCCGTTGGCACCCATGCTCACCTTGCCCCCGATGTTGAAAAATTCATCTGTGAATCTCTAGGTCTGGCCCCTACGGCCATAGCTACCCAGGTCATCCAGAGAGATATTCACGCAGAATACATGAATGCTCTGGCACTTACAGCAGCATCCATAGAAAGATGGGCAACCGAATTCAGACATCTCCAAAGAACCGAAGTTTTAGAAGCTGAGGAATTCTTTTCAAAAGGACAAAAGGGCTCCTCAGCGATGCCCCACAAGAGAAATCCAATCACAGGTGAACGACTAACCGGTCTGGCGAGAGTCATTAGAGGCCATGCAGTGGCAGCGATGGAAAATATAGCTCTCTGGCATGAGAGAGATATTTCTCACAGTTCTGTGGAGCGAATTATCTTTCCTGACTCATGCGTGCTTTTGGATTACATGCTCCATAAATTAAACCAACTAGTCGAAGGGCTCATTGTCTATCCAGAAAACATGGAAAGAAATATGCAACTAACCCTTGGCATGTGGCACTCTCAAACAATCATGCTTGCTTTAGTGAAAAAAGGCCTTACACGAGAGGATGCATACAAGCTGGTCCAGAGAAATGCTATGGACACGTGGAAAGCAAAACACGACGGCAATACATCCGCCGATTTTAAATCTCAACTTCTCAAAGACCCTGAAATATCAAAGCTGCTCAGCGAGCAAGAATTAGACGAAATGTGCCACCTCGATTTCCATCTAAGACATGTTGATCAAAAATTTCACACACTAGGAATTGAATGACTAAAACTATTATAGATTGGCTAAACGTCCTCTGGAAACCTGTTCAAACGATAAAAAAAATATCCCAGTCGACCCCGGTAGATTGGCGTTGGAAATGGGCGGTAATCATCCTGATTGGAATCGAATTGACTAGCCAATTCATTGTATTCAATCAGCCTAAAATATTCGAACAAGCTAAAGAGGCTCATATAAAAGCGAGTGACGAGAAGATGAAGGCGGATGGTATTGAGCCACTAGCTAGGGTTAAGGCGGTTGAAGCAATGGAGGATAAAATCCAACCATTTTATTTTATTGTAATGAATTCTGGCCGGGCCATTGTAGAGACCGCTGCAAGGTTTGCTATGATGACGGCTGGTTTCTGGATTTTATTGAGAGTGGTTTTAAATCAATTCCCATCCCTTGCGCCATCATTAGAAGCTGTTGGTTTATCCACGGCGCCTCTCGCATTAGGCCTTTTGGCTAAACTGGCGACTGTGATAATAACCCAGGACCTTACGGCCACACCGTCAGCTAGTTTATTTTTTAAATTTAGTGATGCTTTAAATATTGGAAACGTTTTTATGTCACTCCTCAACCCGTTTTATATCTGGACCTGCTTCCTGATGGCAAATGCATCAATTCAGATCTGGAAAACAAATCCTGGCAGGACTTTTTTCTGGTTTTACGCTGGCTGGGTTATCGTGACGTTCGGCTTTTCGTTCCTACAAAAATCGATTTCACTTCGAGGAGCGTGATGAGATTTGGTCAATTCTTTTTGTGGCTATCTATCCAAACTGCTGAAAGTATGACGAATCCTAGCACAACATTTTGGACATAAGAATCTAACCCTAAAAGATTCATCCCGTTTTCAATGACTGCTATAATGAGCGCTCCTATCAACGTTCCGAGAACGTGCCCTTGACCCCCGCTGAGACTAGTCCCCCCAACAACAACAGATGCTATTACTTTTAGTTCATACATGAGCCCGTATGTATGGGCTCCACTGTTGAATTGGGACGCAAGAATAATCCCACCTAAACCAGCAAGTCCTCCGCATACAAGATAGGCAACCATGAGAACTTTATTGATCGAAACGCCGGATAAATGGGCAGCCTCAATATTCCCGCCAACTGCATACAAATGCCTGCCATACCTCATTTTATTCATGACCATGTATGCGATGGCAAAAAGTATAGCCATAAGAATTACAGTATTAGGGATGTTCAAAGTCGCACCTGTTCCCAACCAATTATATTCCTCGTTTACTTGAATCGTTTGCCCTTTAGATATAATGGATGCAAATCCTCTGGCAATTAGCATCATAGCCAGGGTCATTATGAAAGGAGGTATCCTGTGCTTTGTGACCATAAAGCCATTGAAGAGACCTATACCACAACAAGCAATTATGGAAACCAACGAGAAAAAAACCAAAGAACCGGCCCCTGCTTCCATTCCTCCGCCAAAATGATCTATTAACCAACAACAGAAAACAGCAGAAAAAGCGGTCAGACTTCCTACAGACAAATCTATACCGCCAGAGATAATAACCATGGTCATACCGATAGCCATAATGGCGACAATTGAAATTTGGCTGAATACATTCTTTAAATTATCAGCTGATAAAAATGTAGAACCGCTTGTTAATTTAGGACTAATGAGTTCGGTTGATTTCAGCTGGGCATCAATGGAGGCCAGGTCCTCAAACAACAACCACTTCGATACGGCTACTGGCACGGCAATCACATCAATTTGTAGACCTGACTGAATTCGGGATTCCATAAAAAGACGCGCTTGTCGCATATCACCCTCGACTGTGCCCGCGATATTGACATCATTTCCATTGAGCTCAGTTTTAAGATTTTCCGCAAATTCTTGTTCACCTGGAATGGCCCTATGCACGATTAACACAGCTGCATCACTAGACAAAGATAGTTTTTTAATTTGCGTCGCTACGGATTTTGCCCCACTCAAAGGGGAAGGCGCTTGATCACTCCAAGTCAATAAAGTAAGCAGCAGCACAAGACCAATCAGCACGAAAGACATTCCAAATTTTGAGTAAAGCTCCTTCATTTGATTTTAGGATATCTAGTTAAGAGTTTGATTCGTTTTACCTATCGAGTACTTCAGGACTTCTTCTGCCTTCAAGCCATGATTATTATCTATCTCTGCATTGATACGACCATCAGACATCACCAATATACGGTCTGACATTCCCAAAATCTCTTCCATGTCTGAGGAAATCATGATTATTGCTTTGCCTTGTGCACAAAGCTTATGCATCCAGTTATAGAATTCGTATTTCGCTCCAACATCTATTCCACGTGTTGGTTCATCAAAGATAATCACCTCACATTCACGAGCTAGCCATTTTGCCAACACGATTTTCTGCTGATTTCCACCGCTCAACGTTCTTGCCTGTTGTCTCCAGCCATGGCATTTGATTTGTAGTTTGTCTTTCCATTCTGTGAATTGGTTTTTTGCACCCTTTTCATTAACGAAACCTAGATAACTGGATAAATTACCTAGGTTAGGCAGAAGGTAATTTTCACCACATCCATGTACAAGAACCAAGCCGTGCTTCTTACGATCCTCAGGCAATAATACAATACCTTGATCAATCGCTTGCCGCGGAGTTTGCACATTAATTTCGTTTCCATGAAGACGTAGAGACTTACCGCCCCCTTTATCAGCCCCAAAGATTATTCTGGCGGCTTCGGTCCTCCCTGCGCCAATCATTCCAGTCAATCCCAGTATTTCGCCTTTGCGAAGCCGCAATGATAGTTTTTCCAAATGAGGCGGACATGATAATTCATTGACTTCAAAAATCACTTCTCCAATTTCATTTCTTTTAGGTGGAAATTCAGATTCCAATTCACGACCAACAAGCTTCTCAATAATCTCACTCCGGCTAAATGAACCGGTTAGCCCCTCGTCTATAAATTCGCCATCTCGTAAAATGACGACCTTATCGGTAATTTGAAAGATTTCATCAAGTCGATGACTGACATATATGATTGCTAATCCATCCTCTTTTAATTCTTTTGTTATTTCATGCAGTTTTTTGGTTTCATTATCCGTCAAAGCCGCCGTCGGCTCATCCATTATCAACAGGCGGGCGTTTTGTTCCAAAGCTTTTGCTATCTCAACAAGTTGTTGCTGGGAGACCGTAAGGTCTTTAACCAATGTAGATGGCGACAGAGACAGTCCTAATCTCTTCAACCAATACTTTGCTCTATCTGATTGTCCCCGTTTATCAACGAATAACCCTCTATTGATTTCTTTCCCCAGAAATAAATTGTCTGTGATGGAAAGGTATGGAATTAAATTGAGTTCTTGATAGATAATTGCGATTCCAGACGCCATTGAATCCTGAGGGCAGTTGAAGGCAACCTCCTTGTCACAAAATTTAACTTTTCCTTTATCTGGATTAAAAGCACCTCCGAGAATTTTAATGAGGGTACTTTTTCCAGCGCCATTTTCCCCCATCAGCCCCAAAATTTCACCTGAATCGACAGCCATATTCACACCCTTGAGTGCTTTGACTCCCGGGAATTCTTTTACAATCCCAGAAACCTCAAGCAGTGCACTCATTTAGGCTACTTGTTTTTGGGTTAGAGGAGGTTTATTTTGGCTGCGAGAGAAACCCTAATTCTTTAATAAGGGGTCTTTTTGTGCATCCTCTTTTTTATACAATGAAGGTGGAATAAGGTTTTCTTTGGCAACTTCTTCACCTTTTGAATAGGATACGATCGCGTTGACTATCTCCACCCCCATCTTGTCTGGAAACTGGATGGGGTCCGCATAAATTTTTCCTTCAAGTATAGCTTTCTTCCCTTCGGGTTGACCATCAAAGCCAACAATTTTCACTTGTTCTTCTTTTCCTGCTTTTTTTAAAGCCGCGTATGCTCCCAAAGCAGATGGATCATTGATTGCAAAAATAGCATTTAAATCTGGGTTGGACTGGAGAGCATCTTCTGTGGACTTGAATCCAACGTCACGTGCACCACCACTGGGCAAAGTGGAAACAACTTCAATTTTGTTATCTGATGATTCGTTGTGCTTTTTTAAAATCTCAGTGAATCCTTTGACTCTCAGCTGGCACGATTCCACCATGTTGTGATCAAGGACTAAAACATTACCGCCTGTTTCTCCAAGTATTTCAATCATCGCATCTCCAGCCATTTTACCACCCAAATAATTGTCAGTGGCTATTTGGGAAACGATTTCAACACCTGGCTCATTACATGGAATATCCACGGTAAAAACAGGGATCCCAGCTTTATTAGCAGCCTGAATAGCTGTTACAACGGCCTTGGAATCGCATGGACTTAGCACGATTGCTGAAGCTTTTTGGACAATAAAATCCTGAACTTGATCGTATTGTTTTTTTGCGTCCTGGTCTCCACTGACAACCTCAACAGTGTAACCAAGCTTTGTAGCTTCGGCTTCGATATTATCTCCTATGGTCTTAAAAAATGGATTCTGTAGGGTCAACAAGGAGACACCAATGAGACCCCTTGTTTCATTTTTACTTGGATTGTTAGCAATTCCATCTTTTTGGCCACAGCCAGAAATAAAAAACACAGAACTCGCGAGACATAATGTCAAAAATTTAGTTAGTCCATTAATGTTCATGATTGATTACAGTAAAATCTCTCCCTCCAAGATCGTCAATCATAGATCAATAGATACGGTCCGAATCATGATCAAAGTATAAGGTCATTGAACTGGCAGCTGAATTGTCAGAGATATTTATACAAAAACATATAAAAAATCATTATTGGCAAAAAAAAGAGGCCGCGAGGCCTCTTTGAAATAAAAAATTATTGAAAACTTTTAGCGAACGACCCGAGCTCCTCCGCCCGACATTATCTTTTCAACATCTTTGACAGTTACCATCGATGTGTCACCCGGTGTGGTCATAGCAAGAGCTCCATGAGCAGCACCATAATTTACTGCCTTTTGTGGATCGCCAGCCGAAAGGAATCCGTAGATGAGCCCAGAGGCGAAGCTGTCACCACCCCCCACTCTGTCCATAATTTCCAATTCTGGATATTGATTAGATTCATAAAAATTTCCACCGGCCCAACAGATAGCTGACCAGTCGTTTATGGTGGCTGTTTTTACCGCTCTGAGTGTTGTCGCAGTCGCTTTGAAGTTGGGATACTCAGCAACAGCTGATTCGATCATTTTCTGAAATTTTTCGATTTGGATATTCGAGATATTTTCATCCACCCCTTCAACTTCAAAACCAAGACAGGCAGTAAAATCCTCTTCATTGCCGATCATAACATCAACATTATGGGCGATTCTTCTGTTGACTTCCTGACATTTAGAGTGTCCCCCGATAGACTTCCAAAGTGACGGCCGATAATTCAAGTCGTATGAAACTACAGTTCCATGCTTTTTGGCGACAGTCACAGCTTCCTCAACTACAGCAGCTGAGGACTCGGATAGAGCGGCGAATATCCCGCCCGTGTGGAACCACCGAGCCCCGCGCTTTCCAAATATTTCTTCCCAATCAATGTCACCGGGTTCGAGCTGTGACGCAGCCGTGTTACCACGATCCGGCACACCGACAGCACCTCTGATCCCGAAACCGCGCTCGGTAAAATTAAGCCCATTTCTAACGGATCTCCCGATTCCATCGTATTCAATCCATTTGATGAAATCAGTATCCACACCGCCCTGTAAGATAAAGTCTTCGATGAGTCGACCTATTTCATTATCCGCAAATGCGGTCACAACTGCAGTTTTAAGGCCGAAACATCGCCTTAGGCCACGGGTAACATTATACTCACCGCCGCCTTCCCAAGCTTTGAATTCACGCGCTGTTCGCGTGCGGCCCTCGCCGGGGTCGAGGCGTAGCATAATTTCACCAAGAGAAACACAATCGTAGTAGCAAGAACCTGCCGGTTTTATATCAAGAATAGCCATATTTATGAGTAAAGTTGTTCAACTTTACCATACATTAAACTATCCCGACTTTAGGAAGTGCAATATTTTTTATGCTTCAATTTTAATGGTAACAATAAAAAAGGCCAGGAGTCAGCCTGGCCTCAAATGAATGCGCTTTAAAATTTTAACTATCGTCCCTCTAGTAATTGAGGAGGTATTGCCGAATCATTGTAACCGCTTCCCCATGGTTGGTCAGAAAGATTTGCGCCTTTCTTGTCAGGCTGAGAACACCCAGTGAAGCAGCAAACCACAAAAACAGTTAAACAAGATAGCAATCCGATCTTAGATAGTGATTTACTCATACCGACGTTGATACTGAGGGATTAAGTTTTAATTTATCAGGAATTTATTCCTGCATTGATTCAATTGCAGTGAGGACTCTGTCGCCCTGTTGGATGTTGTCGATGCTCCAGCCGGCAAGCGGATTCGCTATAGAGGTAGTTTCGTCAACTTTAGTGATTCTGGCTTTTGCCACAAGTTTACCATCCCTAGAAATGGAAACCTTGCCTTGCTCAAGCAAATCTTTGTTTCGACCAATGTTGATGACGACGAAGTGGTATTTCGGGTCGACGGCCGTTACTTTGGCTGCGATGTTGTTCGGCAGTTTCACTTCGTAATCATCTAATTCATAGAGCTTTAATTTGTTGTCGAGGATAGTCACGCGTCGTGACAATGCTTCCCCTTCTTCCTCTAGTACGGAAATTTTTACCTCAGCAGCGCGGAGGTTGTCGCGAAGTCTTTTAGCATCGTCGATGGATAAGCCAACGGCCTCCCATAAGGACAACTCCCGCTCGTATTGGCGCGAGGAGCGGGTCATTTCATTGAGCTGGCGCTCTAAACTATTTGCCCTTGTCAGTTGCTGCTGAAAGTTATTGTTAGCAGATTTCAATTGGAGATCACGGTCGGCCAACTGTCGGTCCTTATCCTCTATTTCGGTCTTGGCTTCATCTAATTCTTCTAGCGCGGCCTGTTTCTCACTGAGTGCAGTGTCTCTCTGCATTTCCGCATTGTCTCTGGATTTTATGACCTCTTTAACTTTGCCGACAGACACGAAACCGAGCCCCGCCGTGGCGATGGAAACAAGTATGGTCAATATTGCAAATATACTTGGTGTTTTCATTTAAATTTTTAGAGCTATGAGAAGTTAGACTTTTGAGAGGTTGATTGTCAACGCGTCATTTGCTTTTACGTTAAGGAAATGTCTGATCAATGGATCAATGGCAATCCAAATTGACTACAAAAGTGATTATTTGGGATCGAAAGTGCGGCAAAAAGCCAAATACTAAAAATTTCAGTATCTTTTCGCGAAAAAGTATTGAATTGGCGATCGTTCTTGAAAACCTTTTAAAGTTTGGAGAAGGTAGTAGTTAATGCCTAGACAAGTTCTTGGGCGCGGATTGGGAGCACTTCTCAACAACCAAACCACGGATTCTGAGACCGAGACTGGAGAGGAAAATAAAGTAACTTCTTCACTCGGCAACCGGGATGAGACCGCAGGGGCTGAAACTGCTATGATGCAGGAGGTTCCCGGAGATGCCGTGATGAAGGTAAAAATTGAGAGCATCGTACCTTCGCCCTTACAGCCCCGAAAAGAATTTTCGGATGAATCGTTAAAGGAGTTATCTGACTCGATTAAAGAGAGAGGGATACTTCAACCCCTTATTGTTAGACCCTCCAAAGAAAGTGGGCAACTCGAGCTCATAGCAGGCGAAAGGCGCCTGCGAGCCAGCAAAATGGCGGGTTTAACTGAGTTACCCGTCCTGATTAGGCCCAGCGAGGACAGGTCGGCATTAGAATGGATGCTGGTAGAAAACCTTCAGCGCGAAGATCTCAACCCACTGGATGAAGCCATGGGTTACCGAGAACTGGCGCAAAGCTTTAAGCTCAAGCAAGAAGAGATCGCCAAGAAAGTTGGGAAAAGTCGGGCTGCGGTATCCAACGCGATGCGACTCTTAAAATTGCCTGAAACGACCCAAGACTATTTAAAGCTTGGTGAAATTTCCGTAGGCCATGCGAAGGTACTTCTTGGGGTCGGCTCCGCAGACCTCGTCGAGAAGGCCACCAAAAAAGTCATAGATGGCCAACTATCTGTCCGGCAACTTGAGGAATGGGTGGCAAAACTTACAGGAGAAAGAGGATCGCCGGTCCTCCCTTCCACACAATCACGGAAAGAGTTGCCCCCGGAGATTGCGGATATCGAAGATAAGATTCGCGACTTATTTGCCACCAAAGTTTCGGTTAAATACAAGGATCAAAAAGGCAGTATTGAGATAAAATTCTTCAATCATGATGATTTAGATCGAATTGTGGAAATCCTAAAATTAGAAAAAGAACGATAAAAAGAATACGGAAAAGGGATGGTATTAAGAGTAACCCAATATGGAGAGCCCATTTTAAGAGAAAAAGGGAAAAAACTTACAGAATTCGGCCCTGAATTACACAAACTCATAGATGATATGTTTGATACCATGGAAGCAGCTCATGGTATCGGCCTTGCAGCTCAGCAAATTGGGGAATCATTACAGCTGTGTATTATTGATGTATCGGGGATCGAGGATAGACCATCCGCACTTTGGCTGAACGGGAAAGATTCAAATGTTGAAGAATTTATGCCGTTGGTTCTCATTAACCCAAGTATTGAAATGATTGGGGATGGTGAATTGGGGCCTGAAGGGTGCCTCAGTTTCCCCAATATTTATGGAGAGGTTAATCGACCAGGAAAAATAAAAGTAAAAGCTTTAAATGGAAACGGAAAAGAGTATGAATTTGAGTGTGACGGGCTGCTTTCAAGGTGTGTTCAGCATGAGGTAGACCACCTCAATGGCATTCTCTTTATTGATCGCATGGAAGGCGACGAACGCGGAAAGATAAAAGGTGAGGTTGCCGAGCTTAAGGCAAGGACAGATGCTTGGATAAAGTCTCAAAAATGAAACTTACATTTTCGACAAGTGGAGCATCTGTATTAAAAAATTTATTTTGGGAAAGACTGGTCGAATCAGATTAAAACCACTAGGTATTTGGCATTACCCCCATGAACTCAAATAAACTAAGAAGAGTGTTTCATGGGAGTTTTTTTCCCTACCTTTTATTTGCTGTTCTCACGGTCATATGGGGTAGCAACTTTATATTGATGAAAAAAGCGGGCATGGCATTTGGCCCGATAATGATAAGTTTCTCCAGAGTTTTTTTGGGGGCTTGCGTATTATGGGGCATGGTCTTTGCTACTAAAATCAAATGGCAATTTGAAACTCGAGACTTTATTGCCTTATTGATTCCCGTGTTGGTTGGCGCCGTTTTACCTTACAGTATTTTACCTTGGTTAATAGATAGAAACGGGAGCGGTTTAATTGGGATGATGATCGGATTGGTGCCGATCATGACGGTGATTGTATCCATACCTATACTCAATCAATGGCCGGGTACGCTTAAAGTAATAGGAGTAACCGGTGGTTTTATATTTCTTATCGTATTAATGGGAGAATCAATACGTCATAAGGCTCAATTAACGGATATGATTTTAGCATCACTTGTTCCCCTTTGCTATGCAGTCGCCAACACTTATATAAAGAAAAGGTTCAAAGAGACTCCGCCACTTCTCTTGTCATGTACCGTTCTTACAATGAGTGCGTTTATCCTCTTTCCTTTAGTTTTTGTCTTACCCTGGCCAGTTATGAAAGATGAAGCGAATGCGAACTTATTAACAGCTATTATAGCTTTGTTTGCTAATGGTTTTTTAGCAACGGGTTTCGCCACGTTTGGGTTTTATTACCTCATCAGCAAAAGAGGTCCCCTATTTGCTGGTCTTGTTGCCTACCTCATACCCTTTGGGGCCATTATCTGGGGATGGCTGGATGGAGAAACAGTCACAAAAATTCAAATCATTTCGATATGCGGAATCCTTGCAATGGTGGCCTTCATAGAATACGGAGCCAAAGAAGAAAAAATTTCAAATTGAATACGTTGGAATGCTATGAGTATTTCCAACCCCTATCAACCAAAAGCTCCTGCCCTGTCATGCCACGGCTTGTTTGACTCGCTAAAAACAAAATCACTTGAGCCACTTCGTCTGGCTGCATAAGGTCGGGAATGCATTGAAGAGATTTTATTCTTTTCTTTACTGAAGGTGTCACAAACATTTGAAGCTGGCGCTGTGTCATGACCCAGCCTGGGGAAACTGTATTCACCCTGATTCTCCTCGGTCCCAATTCCCGTGCTAATGATCTGGTTAATCCCTGGATACCCGCCTTGGTGGCTACGTAGGCTGACATTTCGGCCGGCCCCTCGTGAAAAGTCAAACTAGAAAGATTAACGATAGATGCCCCCTCATCAAAAAACTTACCAGCCTCACGGATCACAAGAAAATATGAACGTAGATTGGTGTTTATTAAATTATCCCAGTCAGCAACAGAGGTTTTTTCGAGGGATATCCTGGGGTCTTTAGCTGCATTATTCACGAGAACGTCAATTCGATTATGAGCAGATCCTATGGATACAATCCATTTAGATATTTGAGATTCACTTGTCAGATCTACTTTTGTGAAATAACAGTTTTTCACCCCCTTAAATTTTTGTCGTGCCGCTTTTGTATCAACATCACAGAAATGCACAATGCCTCCCTGGGAAAGAAAACTTTTTACAGTCGCCTCACCAATTCCATTTGCACCACCGGTTATGACAATAACTTTACCCTCAAGGTCAGTGTAATTAGCAGAATTTTCCATTAATAAATTATTTAGTTTCTTGGTCTGATGACAGTATGAATCGCAAAACGGCCAGACCACCGTTCTCCAGGTGCCAGTTCAGTAATACCATTTTTTGTATTCAATGCGTTTGGCAATGCAGACCATGGCTCCACACACAGGTATGGCAGAGTGGGGCCTGCAGACCAAATCGCAAGAGTATCAAAGTCTGGAGCTAATTTAAAATCTAATTCGAGCTTCATTCCGGAATAAACATCTTCAATTATGGCAGAGCGATTCTTCGGTTCGATATTGGTTTGAAAATAAGTATTGGATAGATTTTTTGCAGCAGGAACCAGGGGATTAGAATTTTGTTTTAGATTCCATTCTTCAATTGAGCCATTTGGTATGGCCTGTTTTCCTGGAGGAAGATTCACATAAAAATTTTCGGCCCCATTTGGAATTTTGAAATAAGGATGAAAACCCAGACTAAAAGGCATTTTTTGATCTGATTGGTTAAGAACGGATATTCTCCAATTCAAATTCTCTTGTTCAATCGAGTACTGGATCTCAGCCAGAAACTCAAACGGGTAGTTTTTTAAGGATTCTTTTGTATGAGTTAATTGAAGTGTAATAAAATTTTTTTCGTGTGAAACTATCATCCATGGGGAGCAACGACCAAAACCATGTTGGGCCATGGAGAATGTGCGTCCACCATAAGAATACAACCCAGGTTTACGATTTAGGGAGCAAGGGCCAGCTTGGGGAAATAATATCGGACTGCCGCAATGAATCTTGTTAGGCCATAACTCCAATAGCTCTGGATCGGTATGAAATATATCGACAAGGTCGCCGTATTTATTTCTGATTTTGTAGCTAAACAACCAAGCTCCTAAATTAGGGATGACTTGAGCTTCGGATCCCCCCACGTCAGATTCAGCGATTTTGTAGATAGAGTTTCTCATATCAGAATTGACAGATCGACTATTGTTCTTTTTGCTTCTTCAAGTGCGAAAAAAAATCGAGTTGATCGGGGTCTTCAATCTCACGAAGAATACGTCTTTGGGACTTAACCGGCTTATCGCCAGTTGAGGTATCGGACACAGTCTCATTCACCGGTGATAAGTCCGAACCTTCCAGGTTGTTTAGAATTTCTCGAGCACGATCCAGTACCGTATGCGGAATTCCTGCGAGGCGAGCAACCTGAATTCCATAGCTTTTATCAGTACCGCCGCGCACAATTTTCCTAATAAATATGACTTCGTCCTTATATTCCTTAACCTGAACATTGTAATTAACAACACGATCTAATCTTCCTGCAAGTTCTGTCAATTCGTGATAATGAGTCGCGAATAAGGTTTTAGCTCCAACTTGATTGTGAAGGAATTCGACAATAGACCAGGCAAGACTAAGGCCATCAAACGTACTCGTCCCTCTTCCCAATTCGTCGAGAATGATCAAGCTATTTGATGTGGCATTATTCAAGATGTTAGCCGCCTCACTCATCTCGACCATAAATGTGCTTTGCCCTTTAGATAGATTGTCACTGGCACCAATACGCGTAAAGATTCTGTCAACAATATCTATACGAGCAGACGAAGCTGGAATAAATGAACCGGTGTGAGCCATCAATACCAAAAGAGCAACTTGCCTTATATAGGTGCTTTTTCCGGCCATATTTGGGCCTGTGATAATAGCAATTTGTTCCTGCTCAATGTCTAGCTTTGAATCATTCGGTACAAAAGGCTCATCGAGAATGGACTGGTCGATGACTGGATGTCTCCCATCAACTATATCAAGGTGCCCTTGATTTAAAACTTCCGGGCAGCAGTAATTGTGGAGAAGGGCTTGTTCGGAGAAACTAGACAAAACATCTAGTTCAGCCAGAGCCTGAGCAGTGTTTTGAATCTCATTAAGATAATCTTTAACTCTATCCCTCAATTCATGAAAAATTTCCTGCTCTAATTTTACAGACCGCTCTTCGGAACCCAGGATTTTGTTTTCTATTTCTTTCAGCTCCGGTGTAATAAACCGTTCACCATTTGCAACTGTTTGTTTGCGATGGTATCGATCTGGAACTTTATCAATGTGAGTCCTGGTAACTTCGATAAAATATCCGAAGACTTGATTATATTTGACTTTTAGGCTGGGTATTCCTGTTTCTTCGATTTCATTTTGTTGGAGATCAACAATCCATTGTTTACCATCTTTCGAAGCAGCTCGCAATTCATCCAGCTCTGTGTGATAGCCATCAGCAATAAAACCCCCATCTTTCAAAGTTGCCGAAGGTTCATTATTCAATGATTTTTCGAGGAGGTTGGACAATTCAGGTAATTCAGAGATTCGTTCCGCTAAAAGTGAGAGTAGATTCCCACTTGCTTTATTTTCTGAATCATTTGAGGAGGCATCATCCAGGTTTTCCACCTGAGAAATAGTCACCTGATCAGGCTCTGGATCGGGAAGAGAGGACAATTCCACAATAGATTTCTTAATACCCGGAAGCTGAATTAGGCCACATTTTAAAGCCACTAAATCTCGAGGCCCACCCCCGGAACCTTGGGTAAGTCGAGTAAGAACTCTCTCGAGATCGTTAATCTCTTTTAGTAAATTTCTGAATTCAGCGAGTCGCTCTTGATGGTTGACCCATTTCCCAACGACTACCTGTCTTTGATTTATAGAGGTTATTTTTCTCAATGGTTGGGTCAACCAGTCGCGAAGCTTTCTGGCCCCCATCGGTGTGACTGTCTTGTTTAAAGCTTTAAACAAAGTGGGGTCCGGGGCATTTGCTCCTTGATCAATTATATAATGGCTGGGTTGTAATATCTCTAAATTTCTCAAAGAAATAACATCCAGGACGACTGTGTCTTGATGTTGTCTGTAATGAAGCTGGGTTAAATGCCCCACCTCCCGCCTTAAGTATATTTTTAAATAATGAAGCGCCGAGCCAGAGGCAATTATGGCATGGTCTTTGGCTTGCATACCAAATCCATCTAAATTAGTGACCTTGAAGTGTTCGAGAAGATGAAATTTCGAATGTTCAATATTAAAAACATAACTATCGTATGATTCCGCTTTGGTTCTCCAATCAGACAAGGAGGACTCAATTACAGGATCATCCTCGGGATAAATTATCTCGGATGGCATTAATCGGTCCAATTCCGAGAGAACGGCGTGTATTGAATCAAATTCTGTCGCGCAAAATTCCGCTGTCGTCCAATCAAGCCACGCTAAACCAAAATGATTGTTTTGGTGAAAAACAGAGACCAGGTAATTACTTTTTTCATCACTTAGTAATTTTTCATCAAAATGAGCCCCAGGCGAAAGTACTTGGGTTATTCTCCTGTCTACTAATTTTCCAGGTTTTGCTTCTTCTACCTGCTCGCAAATAGCTACTTTTTTTCCGGCCTTGAGAAGTCGCCCTATATAATTTGAAGCAGCATGAAATGGGATACCGCACATGGGCGTTGATCCGCGTTTGGTCAGTGCGACTCGTAAAATTTCAGCTCCATCCTTAGCGTCCTCGAAAAATAGTTCGTAAAAATCCCCCAGGCGAAACAAAAGCAAAGAACCCTCCGGGCTTTCCTTTTTTAACCGGTGGTACTGAGCCATCATTGGAGTTGACTTAGTAGATGATGCCATTCGGGCATATCTAAACCCGATTTCGCACCGGTTTCAACCTATTAGCACAAATGAAAATCGAAGGAATGCAGGAATTACTCAGATGCGACCTGGGCCCATGTTTTTCTGATCACAGAAATTAGCTGAGGTGTTCCAGGCGGCAGGCCATTTTCCTCCTCAAAGTTGCGGTCCAGATTGAATTCCCTCTCTGGGGCGTAGTAATAGTATCCGGGCCATCGAAACTGACTGTTGGAAATCTCACTTTCAAACATAGCTATCATGGATCCATTTATTGTGAGTTTTTGTTGACCAGAATGTTTCCAATCCTCAAGAAGCCTGGTGAGGTTGGGTACTCCACCGCTAAATCCATTCATTGGGGTTGCCCCATCGGAAGTTTCAACATTACCGGTCATAATGGCAGCGTTGACTGTCGTGGGGTTAGCTCTTCTAGCTCTGAAGTTTATGTTGCTTTTCTCATCTTCCCAAGCAGAGGAAAGAACTGTAATCGCGTCGCATATTAAGGAAGCCGGCTCGGTATTCGCTGTATAGGACGTATTTAATCTTGCGGGGTCGGGTTGGTTGAAGTTGCCCTTGACGTATAGTGGGTTCCTAGTCGCCAGAGTGAGGCCGCGAGAGGGCAATTGCTCCCCATTGACCAAGCGAACGGCAGCGATTTGGCTTTGAGAGACTGTCCTTTCATCACTGACGTAAACGATGCTTGGAGGAACGCCTGCACCAAGTTTGCTGGTCACAAATGTATTTGTGGAGGCCCAGGTATTAAATTTGCTGATATCTATTTCTGTAGCCTTGACAAGCTTACCTTCTCTCTGGTCGCTAAAAGACTTAGAAGTATCTATAAAACTCTCGACCTGCTCCTCAGGAATAACTACTCCAGTTGAATCAAGCGAATTTTTGACAATGACAAGTGGGCCGCCGTCAGTGACACGGACGACAAGCTCAGCTTTATTATACATTCTCTGTTGACCTCTCCAGGATTGTGGATTTTCACCAGCGGGTGGCATTTCTATAATTTCCCGGATTTCCGTTGGGTCAGATTCAGGTGAAATGGGAACATTCAGAGCAGATACCGAAATCTCTTTTGTTCCATCAAAATTGACATCGCCAGTGAATTGTAGTTCCGAAAAGCCAATCCATTCTTTATTTTCATTTACTCCGACAGAGGTAACGTCACCTTGAAATCTTAAATCATTACTGGATCCGGTATAAATATCAGCATTGCCGTGGACACGACCGGTTATGTCCATCTCAGCCGCCCAAGTAAATTCCATGAGATTATTGTAAAATAGGGCGAACTGGAATACTGGGATTTGGGTGAATTCAACTTCCTGCTGAATACCACCTTTGAGGTCGGGGTATAGCGAACCGGGCTCAGCCGCGAGCGCCACAATCCGATAAGTTGTAACGTGGCCATTCAAGCCCTCGTATTTCGAGGATAGTGATTTAAACGTGCTTGACTCTGCTTCTTCAACAGTGATTTTGCCGGAAAAACCTGACGCATCGTAAAAAGTGAAGTTGGTAAATGTCACACTGTCATTTACTTCTGGAGTAAAAACCTGGTAACTCGAAAGATTTGAATCTAATAGCGAGCTGCCAGATATTTTGTAATCCCTTATCATTCTGGAAAGAACCTTTTCGGTGGCCGCCTCGGCCATGGCTAAATTACGATTTAATTGGTTATTCCTGTGATTTAGTGAAACGGCATTATCAGTGGTGTACATGAATGTCGCCATGGTCATCATAGTGATTCCGAGCACAAAAAGAACAAGCATTAGAGCAAAGCCTTTCTTTGAGCCCTTATTGCTATTTTTTGTGAAAATTTTCATACTAATTAAGTTTCGGGAATCGATAAGCCCTTTATTCGGCCATCCTGCGGGTCACTTTTGTTGAGAGGCGAAAGTTATCAAATTGGGACGTCCCGTCCCCCATGAGCTCGCCGAAAACAACATCCTTCATTTCAAGGTGAATACCAAGGACATAAACTGAGGGATCATTTGTCAAAAGGTTGCCAACAAAATCTTCTTTTGAAAATGGAGTCGTATTAGTCACGGTTCCTATCAGGCGCGTGGAAGATAAATCACCACTATTATGCCTTCGAAGAGTTTCATCTGCGGGATCTAAATAATAGATTGTGTAATTTGCTTGATTCGTAGTAGTGAACACACGGATAGCGTGAGCCAGTCTGTATGAATTATCCGTTATTGGGGTAAATGTCCCGGCGCTCCAAAGCCCCACCTCGACATTTTTGGCCTCTCGAATGTTGGGGACTATTTTACTTAGAAAGAATTGTGAATCTAAAGTATAGGAGAGTTTGCCTCCCACGAGTTCTGCAACCTTACCACCTTGACTTGCCGAAAATAAAAAGGCCATGAGCGCAATCGACATCACGCCAGTTGACATCATTATTTCAAGAAGTGTGTAAGCTGTGGACCTTTTATGATTACGTGTGGATAAGATGATTTTCATTGGTCTGGGGCCCGGAGTGAGGTGATCGAATTTGTAAAAAGGTCTGCCCCACCGTTTAGAGACCAAACACAATCCACATTAATCATTTTATAAGGTGGGTTATCCGACACGGTTAGAATGGTAAAATAGTTAGTCCCGCGCGTTTCAACCTCTTCGTTCATACTGACATCCATTACCACACTGTAATTATCAAAGTTATCGATTATAAGTTCGTCGACTTCAGGAATTGCCACAGTATCCCATTTGGCCGCTCGAGTTTGTTCCAAACCTTGCTGAGCAATGGCAGACGCCGCAGTGGAGTAAACGGCGTAGTCAGCTCGCCGCGCCATTATTCCATACCCCAGAACGAGACCTGTGATAGCCATGCCGGAAAGACCGGTCGCTATGACCGCCTCAACCAATGTGAAAGCAGACTCTTTTTGCTTTTTTGATAAGGAATTTAAAATAGTCATTGGGTAAACTTTTGACTAAATATTGGTACCAAGTTCTGGGATCACGGGTGGATTTTCAGCATCTCCAAGGCTGGCGGTCATGATTAAGAGGTCGAGATGACGGCGCGTTTCATCAAAATCAATCTCAGAGGAGTTTAATATTAATTCGCATCCGCTTTCTCCTATTGGAAATATGCAATGCAAAATTTTAGTCCTCACTAAATTTTTTTTGTCATTATGAAAATATTTAAATGATGGCTGGGATTTTCCAAGGAATGAAAAATTACCATCCGAGAGGGATTCACCATTTTTTTCGGCCATAGTTTTTACTGCTAGCACCCTTTTATCGAGCGAGACCTTCTCTAGTTCATCCTTGGTAAAAAAGCGAAAAATAAACCTGGCACCTGTTTTTTTTGAAATGAATAGGACCTGCTTTTCATTGGAGTCACTAGAGACCATGTAGCCATTTGGAAGAATAAAAGACAGGAGATCCTCATTAATTTTTATCAATCCAGACTGGTAGGGAGGCAGATTGGCTGCGATCTCTTTGGTGAAGAGCTTCAAGGTAAAAAGCCCCCTTTTAGGGAGAGCTACCTGGGCGTTACAAAACGTGGGGATGAAAAAAATTGTGATTATTATTAATAATAATGCCTTCCTAAAAATACTGATCAAAAATCCTAATTGTTGAATGCTTCTCATAGCCATTTGCATACACATATTTGTATACCGAATGGTCGAAATGATGGGAGTAAATGAACCCTAAAAATCCTGGCAACTGACTAGAAAGTTTTTTCTTCTTTCTTTAAGAAGTTCCCGATTGAAATTTGTTCTCATTTGACCAATGAACGGTGCGATTTGACCTACAGTAACTGCAATCAAGTCAGAATCACCCATATCCTTATCGGATCAATTCATTCTTTTTATAGAGAGATATTCAAAATTTGGGGGTTTAAGAGGCCCTGGCAATGGACAAAATCAAAGGAAGTTACTGAATATTAATTATTTAGGACAACTAGCTCCCTTGAATCAATCACCTGAAAACCAAACCAATAATATGAATTATCCAGTATGTCTTTGAATGGGTTTATATTTTGCCATGAGAATACAAGGCCCTGCCCTGGAGGCTAAGTCACGAATTTGCGATAGAAAAACCGATTTACAATTGATTTCGTAGTATTGCCTTAAACTTGGTCACAAGGTAAATTATTCCCTACGATGACTTTGACAGAAAAAATCCTGGCAAGAGCAGCTGGAAAATCGAATGTATCCGCAGGGGACAATGTTTGGGTAAAAACTGATACGCTGATGACCCATGATGTATGCGGTCCTGGAACAATAGGTGTTTTTAAAAGAGAATTTGGTGAAAATGCAAAAGTCTGGGATCCGGAAAGAGTGGTCATTATTCCCGATCATTACATCTTTACTGCAGATTCTAAATCTAATCGAAACGTGGATACCCTGAGGGAATTCGTCAAAGAACAGGGAATTAAGTATTTCTATGACGTGATTGACGATGAGGAAGGGAGTTGGGTCTACGACGCTCAAAAAGGAAACTTAAAAAAACAATACGGATCAAAATATGCCGGAGTGTGCCACACCGCTCTTCCTCAAAAAGGTCATACCCGTCCTGGTGAAATCCTTTTCGGAACCGATTCTCATACGTGCATGGCTGGAGCATTCAACCAATT
>CBFHOE010000014.1:32115-33829 GCA_965657355.1 Limisphaerales bacterium
TGCCACAGGAATCGGAAACACAGATGCCGGATTCGTCATGGGAACTGGGAAATTACTGATCAAAGTTCCTGAAACAATGCATTTTAAACTCGAAGGAGCGCTTCAGCCTGGAGTCATGGCAAAAGATATTATTCTACATGTCATTGGTGAAATTGGATTTGACGGGGCCACTTACAGAGCAATGCAATTCGATGGCGAAGGAGCCTCGAACTTAAGCATGGATGACAGAATGACAATCGCGAACATGGCCATCGAGGCCGGCGGAAAAAATGGAATCTTCGAATTTGATTCTAAAACTGCTGAATTTGTTGATCACAGATGCGAACTCAATGGCACTAGAAGCCAATATGAGCCAGTTGAAAAAGACGGAAACGAAACATTCGCCTATGACAGCATTATCAACTTGAGTGAACTCGAACCAACAGTGGCCTGTCACCCAGATCCCGGAAATAGAAAAAAAGCCAGAGAACTAAAAGACCTTAAATTAGACCGCGCTTATATTGGTTCATGCACGGGTGGAAAAACAAGTGACTTTCTCGACTTCGCCAAAGTCGTAAAAGGGCAGTCCGTTAAAATTGACACATTTGGAGTTCCTGCTACACCAGAAATTGTTCAGGATTTGAAAACAACGGTTTGGGGTTCCGATTCAGTTTGGGACATTCTAGCAAATGCCGGTGTCAAACTGACCGAGAATGCAGGGTGCGCAGCTTGTCTGGGTGGTCCAGTAGATACGTTCGGACGAATGAATTCTCCTCAAAAGTGTATCAGCGCCACAAATAGAAATTTTCCTGGCCGCATGGGACACAAAGAATCACAGGTTTTCTTGGCATCGCCGATGACGGTTGCGGCATCAGCATTGACTGGATTTGTCACAGATCCAAGAGATGTCATGGCTTAAAACTTATCTCTGATGCCGAGATCAAGCTCAATCACATCACGGATCACTGAATTTCCAGCTTTTCTGATACTGCTTGCTATCCTCATAACTGGCCCACTTTGGGTTGGAGGAGTGAGCAAGTCAGGCTTTGCGTGGCTGAGCGGTCTTTCTGGAGCCTTGCTTCTCCTTCACGGTATAATATTGGCCTTGCGCCCTTCTCAAAGGCAGCTTTGGTTGCCCCCAGTTTTTGCTGCCTTTATTTTTTGTGGTTATACCTATTGGGGCTATGCCCGAGCAGAAATTGAATACGTTGCTCGTCTTGATTGGCTGATGGTGATGACGGCCACGAGCATATTCTTATGTGTCATTCAGCAATTTCATAGGCAGTCATGGATATATGCCATCATTTTCACCATTATTTTGATGGGAACTGGTATTTCCATCATGGCCATTATTCAGTATGTCACTGATTCAAAAATGGTATGGCATTATGAATTGCCGAAGCAATATTGGGGTCGTGGCAGTGGTAGTTATATCTGCCCAAACCATCTCGCGGGTTTTTTGGAAATGATCATCCCGATTTCGCTGAGCTTGGCATTATTGAGCCGACTCAATATGTCCCTAAAAATTGCACTCATCTATGCAAGCTTAGTCATGCTGGCAGGAGTAGTCGTCTCTTTTTCTAGGGGAGCTTGGGTAAGCCTGGCGATCACACTCGCGATCTTTGCTTTTTTCCTGGTCCGAAGGCCACATTTGCGAATAGCAACAGCTGCCGTTGCGATTTTGCTTTGCTCCGGACTGTGGTTTTTTTCAAAAACCTCAGATGATATAGGTGAA
>CBFHOE010000014.1:33927-41602 GCA_965657355.1 Limisphaerales bacterium
AAGGATAGACCAGACCACACTTGATTCTGGGGAGATTGAAGATATCCGCTTTAAATGGATCTGGAAACCAGCAGTTAAAATTTGGCAAGAGAACCTAGTTTTCGGAATTGGCCCAAATCATTTCGATTCTTATTTTCCTAAATATAGGTATGAGGATTTTCAATATAAGGCTGACAGGGTGCATAACGACTACCTAAATACCCTTGTCGATCAAGGGATTATCGGACTTTTACTCGTTGCGCTACCTTTAATCTTATTCGGCTTTAAATTTTCGACAATCTGGAAAGGGAACAGAAGGGATCAGTCAGGATTTGGTCAGAAAAACAGCAACAAAGAACCGGTATTTTTGGGCTGCTGCCTTGGTGTATTTACGATGTTAATCCACTCATTGGTAGATTTTAATTTACACATTCCAGCCAACGCCATTCTATTTACTGTCATATTTGCGATTGCTGTTTCGTATTGGCGACACTCAACTCGAAGGTTTTGGATCTCCCCAAACTGGGTAACGAGTGCCTTTCAGATAATCATTTTCTGTGGCCTCGGGAGTTATCTGATGTGGAATGCACGAATACTCCATGCTTCTGAATCAGCCCTTATGGGAGCCCGTAAAGCTCAAGATCCAGATTCTCGTTACCAACTTTTACTTATGGGCAATGAGATTGATCCAAAGAATTATAAAATTTTAACTCTTCTCGGAGAATATCATAGGAAGCTTTGCTTCGAAGGAGGAAACGATTACCTGGAGCAGAAAGAAAAAGCAATTGATTGGCTTGATAAAGCTATCGAGGCAAACCCGCTTCATTATTACGCCTACCTCCGAGCAGGCATGGCTTACGCTTATACCTACGAAAATGACAAAGCTGAGACTTATTTCAATAAAGCGGTAGCCATAGATCCTAATGGGTATTTTACCCAAGGCATCCTTGGCTGGTATTACCTCATGGTCGATGACCTCGAAAGATCAAAAAAACATTTAGAAAGGTCAAAAAAACTAAAGCCAGTTGAGAATGAACTGGTCGAGGAATTTCTGCCTTTGGTGCTACTTCGATTAGAAGAGTCAGATCAATTATACTAGTCACGTCGCTTGATAACATCCAGAAGGGTTTTTGCGATATCGCGAGTAGCTCTTATTTTCAGAAACTCACACAACCCCCAATATACGGAAAAGCCAACAACCATTGGGATAAAAACATGAATTATTTTAAGCCAGAAATTGAGCGATTCGCTTTCAGCAGCACCTGATAATAAATAATTTTTAAGAACCCAAACGACCTGGCCAGCAAAGACAGCTGAAATAAGCATTTTTCCGATCTGCTTTGGAAGGTCCCCCCAATCTAACTTTTTAAGCTTTAACCGCATAGCATAGGTTAGAAGACCAAAATTAACCAAACTAGAAAATGAGTTTGCAATGCCTAATCCAGCCTGTCGGAATGGCTGGATCAATACCAAGGAAAGAATCAGATTAAAAAACAGACAGAAAATACTAATTTTCATTGGCGTTTTCACATCACCTAAAGCATAAAAACCACGGGAATAACTCCCGACAAAGGAAAATGATATCAAGCTTGGGGCTAGACTCATTAATGCTAGGCTTGCTCTTTGGCTTGAACCACGAGTAAATTCGCCACCTTCAAATACGAGCCTCACAATCGGCTCTGCCATTATAAAAGTGAATACAGCGGCAAAAATATTTAAAAAACTTAAATAGTTAAGCCCCTCATTAAGTGTCGACCGAAACTTATCGTAATTTTTGTCAGCAACAAGCCCGGATAATGTCGCCAGTAAATAGGTAAACAATGAGACACCAAATACACCCTGGGGAAATTCCATTAATCGAACCGCATAATTAAAACTGGCAACTATGGACCCCTCACCTGTTTGACCGTCCATCCAAAAGGCCACGCCTTGAGTTATCAACATGTTTATCTGAAAAGCTGCCACTCCGATAGTCCCCGGAATCATTTTTTTAATAACCTCAGAAACCACTGGATTTGACCACGGTGAGACCCATTTAAGCCTGTATCCATTTCTCATTAGAAATGGTAGTTGGAAAAAAGCCTGGGCTACACCGGCCAGCAAAACACCATACCCCAAGCCAAAAATCTTATTGTCTAATCCCCCTTGGATGAATGGAACGAAAACGAGCACCGTTGTTATCATGACCACATTAAGAAGAGTAGCTCCAAGGGCGGGAATAAAGAAAAACCCATGGGCATTCAACATCCCCATAAAAGTTGCAGCCAAGCACACAAAGAACATATACGGAAACATGAGTCGCATTAATCGAAACATAATTCCCGTTTTGGTCATGGGGTCATGATTATCGATAACAATCGTCAATATAAGGAGGGTAACTCCGATAATTATTAGCGACGCGAATATCAACCCTGAAATAACCGCATTCGCACTTTGCCACATCGCAATCTCACCTTCATCTTTTTCCTTTTTTTTAAAAATGGGTATGAATGCAGCAGTTAAAGCTCCCTCTCCAAGTAATCGGCGAAAGAGGTTAGGAATCATAAAGGCATAATCAAAAGCTCCCTTAATTGGTCCATCTCCAAGAAACCGGGCATAGACCATTTCTCTTACCAAACCAAGCATACGGCTCATTAATGTCGCCGCGGCCATAAGGCCACTGGATTTTAAAATCTTCACCAAAGGTTTCCTTTCTTTGAGATGGGTCCGCCAATTGCCATAACTAGGGGCCACAATATGGCTTAGAAGCAATAATGTAACAATCTAAGTTTTCACCTGGTTGTCATTCTTTAGACGGTTGAAACCATGGTTCTTTGGTTAATTACGAATTAAGAACACCATACTTTCCATGTGGGTATCGAATATGATTTTCAATTAACGCTACAGAATATATGGTTTGGTTTCATGAAGAACATTGGTAAATATTCGTTTGGCGTAGGAGATCGTTTTGCTCATCAAGCCAAAGCTCAGTTATCGGCATTTACAAAAGCTGCGGAATTAGGTGTTGAAATAGCTCCTGTCTGGAATAAATCGCACCGAGAACACACCACGATAGGGTCCACACCAAAAAGCACTTACGATGCAGCCGTAAAAGCCGTAAATGAATGCGGATGGACAAAACCATTTCACTTGGATGCGGATCATATCAATTTAAAAAATGTCGAGGGTTTCTTACCATACTGCGATTTTTATACTATTGATGTAGCCGATTACATCGGAGCACCAGCGGATAGTGCCTCCATAGAGGCTTTCATTAAAAAGCATCAGGAACTTATCGGGACAATAGAAATAAGAGGTATTGAGTCGCCTCTAGAGATATCAAAGGACCAACTCAGGGAGATCGCCTCAAAATATTTGTTGGCAACTCAAGAAGCTGCATCGGTCTATAATCACCTTGTCGAAAAAAAGGGAGCCGATCAAATTATACCAGAAGTATCAATGGATGAAACTGACGCTCCGCAGACCCCACCAGAATTGCTGGTTATTTTAGCTGCAATCGCAGATAACAAAATCCCAGTACAAACCATTGCCCCAAAATTTACAGGAAGGTTTAATAAGGGTGTTGATTATGTTGGGGATCTCACCAAATTTTCAAAAGAGTTTGAAGACGACCTTTGTGTTATTTCTCACGCTATCCAAGCGTACGGGCTTCCTTCAAACCTAAAGCTAAGCGTTCATTCTGGATCTGATAAATTTTCTATTTACCAGCCTATAAAAGAGGCAATAAAAAAACATGATGCTGGCCTTCACATTAAAACTGCAGGTACCACATGGTTAGAAGAATTAATCGGTTTGGCAGAAGCAGGGGGAGATGGTTTAATTTTGGCAAAAGAGGTCTACAATAAGGCTTTTAATAAGAAAGAAGAGCTGTGCGCCCCGTATGCATCTGTTATTGATGTTGATGACTCTCAATTACCTTCTCCTTCAGATGTGGCAGACTGGCCGTCAGAGGTTTATGTCAATGCACTGAGACATAATCAAAATTGTGAAGCTTTTAATACCCATTTCAGGCAATTACTTCATGTGGGATATAAAGTAGCAGCACAACTTGGCGATGATTATCTATCCATGCTACAGTCATGTGAGGAATCAATTTCAAGAAACGTCGCTGAAAACATATTTGATCGCCACATGAAGCCACTTTTCATATAGATGAACTTGGTGTATTCCTGTATTAATTTTTAAATAAGCCCGCTCCTCTTAGCATGCCATTTATAAACGAGAATTTCATGATTCAGAGCAAGGCTGGTTTGAATCTATACAATTCAATCGCCAGCGATAAACCGATCATAGATTACCACAATCACCTACCTCCAGCTGATATTGCTCACGATAGGCAATTTAAAAACCTATTTGAGATTTGGCTAGAGGGAGACCATTACAAGTGGCGTGCTATGAGGTCTAATGGAATCAGCGAGGAGCTTTGCACTGGACCGGTCGATCCTTTTGAAAAATTTAAAGCATTCGCAGCAACCGTCCCGCATACGATAAGAAACCCTCTCTACCATTGGACTCATTTAGAACTAAAACGCTATTTTGGAATTGATGAGCTTTTATCTCCAGACACAGCTGAAGTCATTTGGCAGAAAGCAAATGAGCAGCTCAAAGATAAGAACTACTCGGCTAGAGGTCTCCTGAGAAAATTCAAAGTAGAGGCCTTGTGCACAACTGACGATCCGGCAGATCCATTGAGCTATCATGAACAAATATCAAATGATCCAAATATCGACGTTAAAGTTCTTCCTGCGTTCCGACCAGACAAGGCATTAGCTGTAAACAATTCAGAACTTTTTAACTCATGGCTCGCCAAACTCGAAAAAACATCCAATAGATCTATAGGGTCCCTGCAGGATTTAATGGACGTTCTCGAATCAAGGCATAGTGATTTTGATGCCCTCGGAGCAAAGGTTTCTGACCACGGGCTCTCTTATTGCTATGCTAAAGACTGCACCGAAACTGAAGCAAATAAGATATTTAATAATGCCAGAAGCGGTATGGATATCGGACCGGAGGAACATGAAAAATATGCCAGTTTTATGATGCATTTTTTCGGCGTCCTGGACGCTCATAGAGGCTGGACAAAACAACTTCACCTCGGAGCCTTAAGAAATAACAACACAAGAAAATTCAATACCATTGGCCCGGATACAGGATTCGACAGTATTGGCGATTGGCCCCAAGCTCAGAATCTTTCTCGATATTTGGATAGACTGGATTCCGAGAATAAATTGCCGAAGATCATCTTATACAATCTTAATCCTTCAGATAATTATATATTTGGTTCCATGATCGGAAACTTTCAGGACGGGTCTATGGCTGGTAAAATCCAGCTAGGAAGCGGATGGTGGTTTCTCGATCAAAAAGAAGGAATGGAGTGGCAACTTAATACTCTATCGAATTTGGGATTACTTTCTCGATTTATTGGCATGCTTACCGATTCAAGATCTTTTATGTCATTCCCAAGACATGAATATTTCAGAAGAATATTGTGCAATCTTGTGGGTAAAGATGTGGACTCAGGTGAGATACCAAATGATGAATCTATGCTATCGTCGCTTGTTGAGAATATATGCTACCGGAATGTTAAATCATTTTTAGATTTCGATTGATTTATCTTTTTTAATCCTGGAACAAATATTTTTAGATACACGCTTAGATAAAACCATCCATTGGTGAGAGATCACTGGGCAGATGACGTTTTCCGCTATGTCCCAATGAGAACTTTTGGATGGTATGATGACATTTTCAAAGCGAGTTCTGTAGCTGACGAGCGTCATATTTTTCAACATATCCTGTTTCTTGTTTAGGTTATCAAGAAAAGTACTTCCCAATCTCATTTGAGCTGTCCCCTTCCCGATCCAAGTGTAGGCAAAAATAGTGCCGTGATGAGGTCCACTGATTGAAAAAAACCTTTTTGCTTTTTTGTATCCGCCGAGTTCTTGCAAATAGTATCGACATACCAAGGCTCCCATGGAATATCCGACGAGGGACAAATCCCCCCCATCTTGGACATTATCATCAATAAATTTTTGGAGTTGTGTGGCAAGATCTTCTAATTTCGCCCCTCCCCAGTATGGTTTCAGTTGAATGACATGACACCTCATACCCTGGCGCTCAAGGTAATTTTTCATTCTAAAAAACACCCCTCCTGTGGTCATGATACCATGGACCATGACAACATCTCTTCCAGAATCAGAAGTCACAAAGCTTAAATATATTTAATGCCTTCAAACCAATAAGACAGCGTTGATTGAATCGGGTAAAATCACCTTTGCAGAGGGTCCCAAAATTCCACGTTTTTATCTGTTTGGGTTCTATATGGATCAGAAGGGGGGTTGATAGATTGAGAAACTCTATATTCTGCATGAAGATCATTAAAGGAAACATTCCCCCCCCCAAGATGCCTATTGGGATCTATACCTTCTTTGGCATCGCCTGGGCCAAAACCCGACGATGGCCACCACAATGAACTGGACCAATACCCATCTGGCTTGGGCATCGTATCGCCAAGAGCGACATTCATAGCGGGGCTTTTTACCTGACTTCGCTTAAACCAAGGATTTGAAGTAATGGTTCGTCTTCTTATTCTTACTGATTGAGTTCCATATGGATGGAGCCCAAGAAAGAAAGCATTGTATCCGTAGCCGACCTTATGAGCATCAAATTTCCAGTCCCAGGTAATTCCAAGATCTTTACGACGGCCTTTAAGCGATGGGCAATGGAACAGGTTTGTATTGGAATTTGCTGGTGCATTTTTTAAGCGAGTATTTTTACCCATAATCGTCATCCCCCACCAGTTATTTGGAAATACTGCTGAGTTTTGGATGCCACTATTTCTATGTGCCGGAAAGACATCGTTGTTATCATCAGTGTATAGTTGCATCAGAACACCGATTTGTCTGAGGTTGTTGAGACAGGAGGTTCTTCTTGCCTTTTCATTAGCCTTGGAGAGAGCAGGTAAAATCATGCTTGCTAGGATGGCAATTATTGCAATGACAACAAGCAGCTCTATGAGAGTAAACCCTTGAATTTTAATCTCAAAAAATCTCTTTTTTTTCAATAATTGGATAGATCTCATTTCTCGTAATTTCTATTCGTATTTAGATACTTAAGTATGTCATTAATTTCTAGAAAATCTAGCAGTAGATCTGAAGCTAAAGGGTCTACTGCTTTTAATTGTAGTATTTTTTGGGAAGCAATTTAAGACAAAGCAATCCGAAAATTTTCTTTTGGCTCTGAGCAACTCACCTATTGGCCATTTATAAATGGTAAAAAAAATTTACAGAAACCTGAAATACTATCCATTCCGAGCTATGGAAATATTAAAAAATATTACCTCGATTCCTCTTGAATGATCTTGTCCAGCTGGGTTAGCTCGTATTTAAAGCCACTGTTCAGGATTGGAAATCTGCACCAAGTCTTGGGATCTACATTTTCATCATCAACGTGGAAATTGGGTGCCAGTCTCTCACGCTTCCATTGGTTGCGGCTCCATAACTGGAAGAATTTGATTATCCATGCCCCAATCTTCGGGATTTCATAGTTTTGGAATTCTCGACATGCGAGTCTGTAAATTTCTACAGGACTTCTCTTGTCTCTGATTGCCCACCTTTCTATTTGATCCAAAAATGGATACGGCATGAGATCACTTTGGTCATTTTGGGATTTCTCGGCCGGGCGCAGTTCAGCTGTGGGC
>CBFHOE010000014.1:41701-49873 GCA_965657355.1 Limisphaerales bacterium
TCCATATCGTTTACATATTTTACCTGTGGTAAGGAAGGAATATGATCTCCATTTTGGGTTTCCATCCAAAGCAACCAACGAAGAAGGAAAGCCTTATCTGTACCTCCAAGTGGAGCAAGACCACCGCTTGTATCACCATCCATGGTTGAATAGCCCACTGAAGCTTCTGACCTGTTACTTGTCGTAAGGAAAAGTGCGGATCTGCAATTTGCGATCATCCAAGGACCAGGGCTTCTCACTCTCGCTTGAATATTTTGGAGAGGAAGATCATCAGTTTGCCAATCTAGTTTTCTCTTCAAAGAACCCTCCACCATTGTCTGGTAAGCAACAACTAAGTCATCGATGCTCCACACGTCATAATCCGCACCTATGGCATCGGCTATAGTTTTTGCGGCGTTTTCGGTAGCAGGACCGCTATTGCGAGTTTTTTGATAGACACAAAATAAAAGATCGGACATAGAAGGCACTTCTCCTTTTGTCCAGTAGCTTAGTTTTTCGCGGAGGCCTTTTTCTCCTATATCCGAAATAGCGAGAGACCGCATAACCCAGACCATGGCAGCAGTTGCCGTAGAATCTGCCCCACCACTCAAAGAAAGGACAAAACCTTTGGAATAAGTCTTCCGCATATAATCAAATAACCCAAGACCAATAGCACGAGCCCAAACTTCTTCTTTTTTCCAATTTTCAGTATACACCCGGCATGTCTCACCAGTTATTTGTTTAAACTGGTAACCGGCTTGGGCGAAAAACTGGGAAGAATTTCTGGATTTGGCCTGAGCCCCGGACCGTCTTTTCGAAAGGCTATTTAACTCAAGATCCACATCACACTTTGTGATGACATGATCCTTAAATGAAAACTTGGGCCCACGCTGTATTATTTGGCCATCGGAAGCTACGAGGCATTGGCCATCGTAAATAATACGACCAGCTTCGTTGCCGAGTAAGTTGGCATAAATGTAGGCAACAGAAAAACTTCTTGATGCATCACAGACAAAATTTTCTCGGACTTTATCTTTACCGAACGCGAAATGGCTCGCACTTGGGTTTAGTAAAATATCGATTGCCTCCGCCGCATACTTTCTACCGGGCCGGTTTGGCACCCATGCATCTTCGCAAATCTCATAACCAATCTTTATACCACCGACGTCGAATAGGATATCCCCGACTGGTATCTGACGGCCTTTTAAACTAATATGAGATACTTCTGACTCAGGCCATGCATCGAACCATCTCGGTTCGTAATGTAATCCATCGCGTGCAAGATTTTGTTTAGCATAGAAGCCTAAAATGACACCATCAACAATAAAGGCAGCTGAGTTGAAAATTCTACCACTCACATTTATTGGGAGCCCAACGGAAACAACAATGTCGGAGCAATGCTCTAGAATAAGGTCTAGCCTGGAGAGGCACTCTACAACTGTTGAACTTGAAAGAAATTGATCTTCACAGCCATAACCTGAGATGGATAACTCAGGGAAACAGAGTAAATCGACACCTTCATTTTTGGCCATCTCAATGGCATTAATGATGCGTGAGGTATTACCATCCCAGTCCAAGGGGGTTTGATTAACGCACGCAGCTGCTAGACGAACAAAATTCATATTTCCCAGACTAGATTAGAGTAACGGAATCATTCGATGAGATGAAATTACTTTTCTCTAATAAATAGTTCGATAGTCGGATTTTTGAGATTTTTTCTTCAGTTACTAAAATTACAACCGATACAATATATGGCGGATTATTTCTTTTACCAATTTAAAGAGATTAAAATTAAAGCGTAATATGGCTAATAATAAGAGAGAATATTTTTCAATAAATCTCAGTATTGAAGATTTGCTCGATTATTACCGTGGTCGCACCAGCCAGGTCGTCGTACGAGCGGAGTCCAACAAAATGCTCCAATTCCGACTGATCCACCTAAGGAAATACGTCACGCCCTCTGGAATACAAGGGAGATTTATAATCGATTTCGACGAAAATGATAAATTCGTTGATATCCAAATGTGTCCGAAAACGAAGATTACAGACCACATAGACCCAGAGCAAGGTGGGGATTTGGAAGGAAAATCGTCCAAGAACGAACAATCCCCGAACCGCCTCGACCTTTTTTGTTAGCCAAAAGCCTCGCTTTTCAGATTTACCAACCAGGTTTAGTTCAATTCCTCAAGTTCATGAGAGGCAGCTTAAAAACTCCATGGCGGTAGCTTATCGACCAGGGAATCCAAGAGATAACCCATACTCTTCAAACATTGATAAAGTCATAGAGTGTGTTCTCCAAAGGTTTGAATTTATTTGGAAGAGGAGCAACTGAGATGATTGTTGCGGTTATTATTTTCAAATACGTGGAAATAAGCTGGTCGGGGGCCCCGTAAGGATTATCTCTCGACACCCAACTTGTCCAAAGTCTCAATAGATATCCCGACCGTTTCCAATCCATTCTTTTTTGGTAATTTCCCACTGTTTCCTGGGTCGTAACATTTAATTCTTCATTAACGGGACTAGGGTCGTGGCCAGATAATTCGAAAGCTTGCTGAATGCGAGCAATAACTTCAGGCGTCACATTTGTCTGGCAAAGAATAAGGTACCATTCTTGTCTTTCTTCATCAATTTTACCTTACGAGTAACGGTTTCGAATTTAGCTGGAATATCTACAACACGTGACGAGGCAGGTGTCACTTCCTCATTTGTTGCAGGTGGAGAGACCAAAACTGTGCTTTGGACAGTTTCATATACAGCCTGATAATCGCAAAAGGCTCTCAAACGGTCTTCTATAAAAAAAACTGTCCACACTTCCTCTGGAAACGTGGACAAATGTTTTTTAAAATATTGGCCTAATGCCCCTTTCAAATATCGAGACTTATGGGTTCAGTCTTCGTTGAATGATTCGGAAAAAGAGTTGTTCTAATTCATTATCACCAATTGAATATACACGTGATTTTGGCTCACCATCACCTTCGACAATCACTCCCACGTTATCCCAAGAGTCTGAGTTTACGCTGGATGCAGATTGGATTTGATATGAGAAGCCTGGGCGAGTAGACCACCCGACGTTCACGTTTCCTTCAGCAAGAGATATTGAGAGATTCAAGCTTTCCATAGGTGGTAAAACAAGGACATTGAGCTCAATACTCTCGCTCATGAGAATGTCATCACTACCCGTTAATCGTGCGGAAATAACAAGTGAGATTTTATATAACCCAGGCCTTGTGAAGCCCCAATTGTAGTGAGCATGTTGCCCGATAGGCATATCGAATTCACCCTGGTCCGGATTGTTTGAGTTCAAGAAAATCTCAGGGTTAGAAAGAGCATCAACGGAATAGAGAAAAAAGTCCCCTGGTCCTTGGAGCTCTTGTAACTTGATATTTATTTTGTCGCCTTCAAAAGTGCCTGCTTCCAGTTCGTCTGTTGCCAATCCGAGAAAGAGGAGACCTTCCTCTTCGCTTTGAGGAAGGATGGCAATTGGTTGGCCTGGCTCTCCCAAGAATGCAAAAGCCGATCCCGAAGGAATATTTTGCCATGCAGAGGCATCCGCTCGAAAAACAGCATTATTAGCTGCGTATTCGCCACCACCAAGTTCGTCTAGAAGGACAAGCTCAAATGTGCCATCTTCATATTCGACTTCGATATCCACTTCGCCACGACTCAAAATTGCCTGAAACTGAGGTTCTATCTCAAAATAAAGTGCGATTGTCTCACTGCTTATTATTGTCTCGGTTCCAGCAAGCTTTCCACTGACTGCAAGCTTGACCTCATAGTACCCGGGTTCTGTGAATGCCCAATTGTAGTGAGCGTGATCTCCAATCGGCATCGCTAATGTTTTCAGACTCTCGTCCACTGAGGAGAGTATTGCATTTGCTGCTCCGAATGTGTCTACTGAATAGAGTGCAAATTCACCAGGTCCATCAAGACCGATAAGTTGAATTTCAACCTGATCTCCATCAAAGACTCCAGCCTCTAATTCGTCACTCGCCAAACCTAGGAAAAGCAAATTCTCATCTTCAACTTGAGGCAAGATTGCAATCGGGTCCCATGAATTGCCCAGGAAGCTGAAGGATTCATTTTCTGGTATAACACCCCATGAATCACGCCCTGCTTTCAACAATACTTCATTAGATTCAAATTCCGTTTCAGATTGCTCATCTATCAGGATCAATTCAAATGTGCCATCTTCATATTCAACTTCGATATCCACTTCGCCAGATCCCAGTATGGCTACGTCTCCGAAAGGATTTTCGATTTCGAAATTCATGGTGATGGGATCGCTTGTCACCACAGTATCTGATCCTTGTAAGCTACCTGAAATTATCAGATCAATCTCGTAGTATCCAGGTCGACTAAAAGCCCAGTTATAGTGACTATGCTTGCCGACACCAAAAACATATTCCTGTTTAGCCGAATCACGACTGGACAACAGGATTGAAGGAACTGAAAGTGCATCCACGCTATATAAATGAAAGTCTCCGGGACCTCTTACAGAGCTTAATTGAATATTGACAGAGTCTCCCGCAAAAACCCCGCCCTCTAATTCGTCTGATGCTAAACCAAGAAATAACAAATCCTCATTCTCTTCTTGAGGTAGGATTGCCACCAAATCGCCTTCACCACCTAAAAAACTGAAAAGTTCATTTTCTGGAATTTTTTGCCAGGCATTCTTACTAGCAAATAAGGCAGCCTCGGATGGTAAGAATTCCTCTCCAGTCTCCTCTTTTAGATAGATGAGCTCAAAATCTTCGTTGTCGTATTCCAGTTCAATGTCGACTTCACCAGATTTCAACAGACTAATTTCAAAATGAAGTTTTTCTTCAGGACTTGTAATTTTCTGACCATTACTGGCTAGTTCACCAGAAGCCGATACGCCAATTTTGTAAATCCCGGGTTTCGTGAAACCCCAATTAAAATGCCCATGTGCCGGAGCCACCATTGAAAGGGAATCATTTTCATTAAAACCATCTTTTGAGTCAGCAATGATTTTTACGCTCCCACCTGAGCCATTTTGCCAAGCCAAGAATTCGCCTGGGCCTGAAGAAGAGTGAAAACTTAGAGTAAGATCCTTGTCGCTAAGAAATCCCGGTTCAATGTTGGAATTATAGCCAAAAAATATTGTATTACCTTCATCAATTTGAGGGGCTACCCATATTGGGGCACCTACTTCTCCTAAGAATTGAAATTGCTCGAGATTTGGTATTATGAGTTTTGCATCGTCATTCAGCTCAATCGAAATATTGTCAATTCTTGACTCCGCAACTGATTCAATAACTAACCCCGTGCCGGAAGAATCTTTGGCTATTTCGAGATCCCCGTGGCCAGTATTCCAGGGAACCCTGGATGCTTGTATATTTATTGATGCAAAAATACATATTATTAGTATTAGTTTTTTCATTACACTTTTTTTAAGGTTTTCTAAATTCAGGTGGGGTCGCAAAATTTACGCCCCTATCGATTTTCTTTTTCATCGAAATAGCTTGGATAGATTCCACATGGCCATCGACGAATAAATAGTTGGATGATCCCCGCGTATGGTCTTTTTTCGATGTTGTTGAAACAAATCGATCTACTTGGATATCTGCTGTCACATTTTCCCATTCATAAAGCCACGACCGAGAATGGATATGATCCGCTAAATTCGAGAGCGAGTAATCATCTGAAATAATAAATGTGGATATGGTTTGTGAGGGCCTTTTTAAGGCGTCGAATTTTGGAGCCTCCTGGATCACCCTACCGAATGGATCTCTCAAAGAAACAGTCAGTTGATCGTTCATGACATATGAGCTTGCTCTGACTTCAAAACGTCTTTCACGAAATGGGTCAGCAGGGCAAATTCGCACTTGATCTACATTTCCCAAATACGGTCTCAATGTGGTGATCCAGGATTCTTGAATACCTCCCGTGTGTGCGGTTATCGGAAATACCCCATTGTTGTCATCGGCGTAAAGTTTCAATCCAATACCGATTTGCCTCATATTAGACATGCATTTCACTCGCTTCGCTTTCAATTTCGCCGAGTTCAAGGCTGGTAAAATCATGCTCGCCAAGATAGCTATGATGGCAATCACAACTAACAATTCAATTAGGGTAAATCCTTGGTGATGGGAGTGGCTCAATTTAGAACTCCCCTCATGGAAGGCTTTTTTGGTAATCATTTTTATTTTCCCCATGACCCCATGAGGTGTTGGTAAAGTTTTTTAAGGTGAATAATAAGATGTGTTCGGTATGAACAAAAAGCTGGTGACTTTCAGTGATGGATCTCCATCACTCCCAGGTCTTCAGCAACAAACATTGTGTGTATCGCCAAGGCGGGTTGGGATAAACCTGCGCTGAGAATTAATTTACGTTTGTTGATGGTAGGTTAAGAAAACCGAGGTGGGGCTCGACCTGATGATGCAAGCCAAACTGCGGAAGAATAGAGCAATGAATATTGACTCCGCTGAGCGAGTTGCCAATGGTTAGCATCGACAACTTCAATGGGGTCTATCCAGAACGAATCAGCACCACCTGACATCATAATGACTGCCAAACATAAGTGGTCACCACTTTCTTTCGATTCGTCCGAATCTGATTCATGGTGGTGATGGTCGCATTGAGAGGTGCTAGGAGTAGAGGTAATTTCGTGATGTGGGTGTGGGTGAGCGGTTTCACAGAAAAGACTGTGGACATCACTGTTCACACTGGCAAAACCCGCCATAAAAATTCCAAAAACAGATGCAAGAATGCACCCTTTCCATAAGGAATTTTTGAGATTTTGCCAAAGTTTCACTATTAGGTAAATAATTGCACGACCTATGCTTGTCAACTAAATCCTGAGAGAAAATCGACCGAGGCCATGAAGCTTTTGGGAACACCTTATTTAAAGTATACGATGAATCAAAAAAGAGAAGTGAGAAAAAAAGAGATGGTCGGGGCGACTGGATTTGAACCAGCGACCTCTTGAACCCCATTCAAGCGCGCTACCAAGCTACGCTACGCCCCGAGCCACATTTAAAAGTACATATCCTAGGCAAACCATAATTAGTCTGCAATGAAAATGTCGAATGGTCATTACACTCTATCAATAAGTCGAATGGCCCAATAGGCGTTGGCTTTTTGCTTAGATTTTGTGAAAGTTACTTTCATGTATGATCGAGAGAAACGGAAAGAGATACTGGAAAAAAATGGAATCATTGCGGTTATAAGAGCTCCGAGCAGGGAATCAATCATACCATTAGGAAAGGCACTCATAAAGGGGGGGGTGCGCAACTTGGAAATTACCACTTCAACACCAGGAGCCATTGAGGCGATCAGGGATGCACGCCAAGAGTTTGCCACAGATGCACTGGTTGGAGTTGGCACTGTTCTGAATGAGGAAGTTCTTCGGGAAGCGATCCACGCCGGAGCTGAGTTTTTGGTGACCCCGGTCCTCAAGCCACAATTCATCGATTTATGTCACAGCAAAGGAGTTCCCCTGATGCTGGGAGCTTACACTCCTACAGAAGCTCAGATCGCCCATGAATGCGGTAGCGACTACGTCAAGATATTCCCAGCCGACACATTAGGCCCGAATTACATCAAAAGTATAAGAGCCCCGATGCCACATCTTAACATAGTCCCGACTGGGGGAGTCAATCTGGATACTGCTGAATCATTTCTAGATGCTGGTTGTAAAGCCCTTGGAGTCGGCTCATCACTTGTTCCAACTAAATGGATGGTTGAAGAAAACTGGGATATGATTTCGTCAACTGCGAGACTGTTTTCAGAAACTCTCTCAAAATGGAGAAAAAAAAATGAGGGTTAATAAAGGGCGATTGGGATTAAAAAGCATTGCGAAGCTAATCGCATTTTTTTCATGTTTAGTCTTTTACACGCATGCCTACTCGTTTGAGCCTTATGCGCGTCATCCCGGACTAAACCTGCCCGGAGCTCTTCCAAATTCGGGATGGGATATGAGCGAGAATGCCTTTGGCACTCTAAAACTATATAACCCGACCGGAATGGCATTCGCGCCGGGAGATTCGAATCACCTTTACGTTTTGGAAAAACATGGCCGTGTCCGGTTAGTGAATATGAGGACAAATACAAAATCCACTTTCATTGACCTAACATCGATAACCAATCAGGTTGGAGAGGGTGGCCTTCTGGGGATTGCTTTTCACCCAGACTACCAAAATAACGGGACCTTTTTTCTGTTTTATACCTTGA
>CBFHOE010000014.1:49971-59675 GCA_965657355.1 Limisphaerales bacterium
GATGCCTCGAATGGAACTGGAACTGGATTCCATACGCGGCTTTCAAAATTTCAGCGTGAGAGCACTTCTCCTCCGTCGGCAAGTAAAAGCTCTGAAGTGGTGCTGATTTCTCAGTTTAACGAAAGAAGAAATCACAATGGTGGTGATATTCACTTCGGACCCGATGGTTACCTATACGTGTCACTCGGTGATGAGGGAGGAGCTCGTGACTCATTACAAAATAGTCAAAAATTAATGAAGGACTTTTTCTCGGCAATTTTGCGCATTGATGTTGATCAAAAGGAAGAGAATTTAGAACCCAACCCACACCCCGGATCTTATGGTCACTATAAAATCCCAAAAGACAACCCATTTATAAATGTGACTCGGTTTGATGATCGATTTATCGACCCGTTGAAAGTTAGAACTGAATTTTGGGCCGTTGGTCTGCGTAATCCTTGGCGAATTGGGTTTGATCCACTGACAGGGAAGCTTTTCGCAGGAGATGTCGGCCAAGAAAAGCGAGAAGAAATAAATGTCATTGTGAAAGGCGGTAATTATGGATGGAGCTATCGCGAAGGGACCATTAAGCACCCTGGCATTATAAATAAAATAGGTTACCTGGAGCCAATTTGGGACTATCCTCATGGGTCAGGATCAATGCAGGGAAATTCTGTAATCGGTGGAATAGTCTATCGAGGTCATAAGTTTTCCGAGCTCTTTGGTAAATATATTTTTGGTGATTATCTAAGTGGTAACATTTGGATATTAGAAGCCAAGGGGTATCAACATAGAGTCAGCCCTAAAAGAATTACAGGTGGAGTTTCCAGGATAAGTTCTTTTTGCCAAAACCCTTACACGGGAGACATACTAGGCACCAGGGTAAACCTTGATCAAAGTGAAATAAGAAAACTGACGAGAAAATCGACACCACAAAATCAAAAATTACCTCAGAAACTTTCAGACACCGGGATATTTACTTCGCTCAAACCAACCACTCCGGCCGAAGGGGTAATAGAGTATAAAATTAATCATTCATTTTGGTCAGATACAGCGAAAAAAACACGCTGGATAGTTTTGCCGCCAGGTAACTTGACGGTCCATTATAAAAATAGCATCAGCAATGGTAAGATTCCTGTCGGGACAACTTTCGTAAAACATTTTGAAACCCAATTAAATGAAGCTGATCCTGATAGCCTAAGAAAGCTTGAAACAAGAATTATCAGAAAGACAGACTCCCACGTATACGGTGCCACATACAAGTGGGATAAGGATCAATTAGATGCCACACTGGTCCCAGAGGAGGGGGCTGAGGAAATACTAGAAATAGTGCAGGGCGGCAAAATAACCCCGCGTGTGTGGACCTATCCAAGCCGCAGTGCCTGCCTTCATTGCCACTCCAAAGCAAGTGGAGGTGTTCTTGGATTCGAACCATCCCAATTAAACCGGGATATCTTGTCAAACCAGCAAAAGATTTATAACCAAGTCGACGCGCTTGTATTAGGAAATATCTTAACAAGTGAGAAGCCAAAGACAGCTTATAAAAAACTCGTTTCCCTCGACGATCCAAAAGGTAGCATAAAAGAAAAAGCACTTTCTTACCTTCATGTTAATTGTGCTCCGTGCCACCAACCCGGAGGGCCAGCAATAGGAAACTGGGATGCAAGGATATCGACTTCTTTGTGGAAAAAGAAACTACTATTTGGAGATATCATCAGGGAGGAATCCGAGGATGAATTATTTGTGATCCATCCCGGAAAACCTGAGAAATCAGCGATTATTAGTCGCACAAAAATTCGTGGTCCAAGACAAATGCCTCCAATTGGCAGCCATTTGGTAGACCAAAAAGCGGTGGATATTCTGGAGCAGTGGATCAAAAGTGATTTGAAGGATATTGTTCAGCCTTCTTTATCGTGGGAAGAGTGGTATTTGGTTCACTTCAAAAGGCAGACCAGTGGATTTACGGAAGCGCACTTGGACTCTGACAATGATGGGACGGAAGATTTTTTGGAATACCTTTTGTCTACGGACCCTACTAATTCATATGAGGGTTGGCGTTATGGTTTAGAGAAAACGAGTGAAGGGTTATTTTTAAAATTTAATCCAATTCCCAAAAGAGGGCTGACAGTCACCATCCAGAAATCGAGTTCTTTGAGTGGCCCGTGGGAAAATCTGAAAGTTACTCCTAAAAACAATTCCTATTGGTCTCTAGAATTAAGCACATCGGATGGTATTAATAACTTTTTCCGAATCATTCTACGAGAACCATGATACATCAATGTAACAAAATGAATCTTTTTAAGTATTCACCATTTTCCTAGAGTTAAGCCTTATGAAGATCAATAGCAATGAGACTCCTTCCAATCGAGAAGGAGGTGAATGTGGAAAATTAGTGGCGCTATCACAAAGTCATATCCAATTTGGCTGGTGGTCTTTATTGGCTTTCCTGGCTACGGGAATTATATTGGAGGCGCTGCATGGATTTAAGGTTCCTTGGTATCTAAATGTTGGCAATGAAACCAGAAGGCTCATGTTTACTCTGGGGCACGCTCATGGAACCCTTTTTGCAATTGTCAATATCGCTCTGGGATGTTCCTGCACTCTGCTGGCTCCCAGACTTAAATATTCCCATTTTACTGCAGCAAGTTTTCTTTTAAAAATTTCCACATTGGCTATGCCAATAGGGTTTATACTCGGAGGGGTTCAAATTTATGCTGGCGATCCCGGGGTAGGCATTGTTCTTGTACCTGTGGCAGCAATTCTTTTATTGGTCGCAATTGCGAAAATTGCTTTAGCATTCTCAAAATTATCTACCATAAACAAATAGAATAGACTTCTGTGATCAGGATAATCTTTGGGTGATATCAATTTTCAGAGACTCAGATAGATCGTTTTGATTTTCAGCCCCCCCAAACTCACTTCGAGATTCATTGGAATGGATTTCATTCCACCATGCTAGTCTTTGGTGATAATCCCAGACGCCGACTTCCCGGCACTGGGCCAACAAATTCCAAAGATCAATAGCTGACTGCGGGCGCAGTGCGTGGTCCTTGTTCAAGCACGCCATAATAGTTGTTTCTAATTGTGGGCAAACGGCCCTTCCTAATCTTTGAGATGGAGACAGCGGTTGCTCATGGAGTTGGGCTTGAAATATATCCTCAACAGACTTTGCTTGTGGATATAAATGATCTCCAGTCAGCAGGTAATGCCCAATAGCACCTACGGCGTATATATCACTCAAATGATCTACCTCTTCCGAGTCCACAACAGATTCGGGAGACATAAAATTTGGGGTTCCTGAATAATTTTTGGCTGGTCCGTCTTGGATTTGAATATCAAGTCCATCACTAAATTCTTTGACCAAACCAAAATCCAAAACCTTGACGACTTCGGCCATGCCTCCTCTTTCACATAAAAATATGTTCGCTGGCTTAATATCTCTGTGAATCAGACCAGAGGTATGAGCTTCATTGAGGGATTCGCAAATCGCCGAAAGAATATAAATGACATGGGCATCGGGTTGCGGCCCCAGTTTAGCAGCCAACTGTTGAAGATTCATTCCCTCAAGATACTCCATTGCATAATAAAAAATTCCTTCAGGAGTATGGCCATAGTCATAAACCTGTATGGTATTAGGGTGTGTGAGCCTGCATGTCATTTTTACTTCCTTCTCGAATCGAGCAATAGCATCAGCATCTGCAAACTCAGGAGATAAGAGCTTTATTGCTGTTTCTCTTCTAAGCAATGCATGCCGGGCTTTGTAAACGACTCCCATCCCCCCTTCTCCAATTTTATTTTCTAATGAATATTGGCCCAGTTGCTTTGCTTGCAATTGAGCTAAGTCAAATTTCTTGTAAAGACTGATGTTAAGATAAGAGAAAGTAACCATCCCAATGGCAAATAAAATAAGTAGCAGAAACAAAGCTATAAAAACGAAAGTAAGCACATGGAGAGGGCGATTCGCCTCATTTGCATCTATCTTTGAGGCAAGGCCTAGGCCAAGACGCGGCATCCACTTCCATCCACCAACAACATTTTCCCCACGGTAGTCTCTAAAAGAATCGATCTCTACGCCCTGCCCTCTGGTAGTTAGAGCTTGTTCTGCTAGAAAAGTAAGCGGCTGGCGATGCATATCTTCAGGCAAATCTTTCTTTGCCTTTACCAATCGCCCAGGGTCTCTCAACTCCAAATTTAAAGCAGATCCACTTTTTCCACTGGGAAGAATACCTTTTGACTTTAAATCTTCATCGAATCTACTGGTTGAAAGCATTAAACCGGAGGCATCGAAGGCTATTGTTTCACCTGTTTCACCTGTTCGTGCAACCGAAAGAATCCGTGAAAATTCTTTATCAGCATCAATAATTATGGAAAGGGCCCCAACGATATCATTAGCCTCATCCTTCACGGGCACAGCGACTTGTATGAGTGACTTTTCGAAAAACTGACGATTAACCTTACTAGGATTAATTTTTTGGTTTCGAGATCTCAGAGATGAAGAACTCATTTTTTGGGGCTGAGTATTACTGTATTTCCTATTAAGTATTCCTGGTCGATTAACTTTTTCACGCTTTTTGGGATCAACTATTTTATGCATCTTGAAGGGGGTAATGAAAACACTTTTACCAGAATCAAAAAGTTTACCGAATTGATGCCAATGATCATCAAAAACTTTTCGACCAACTAATCGTCCTTGAGAACCCGAATCCCCAACAATGACACCTGATGGATTGACGAGAATTGCTGAAGGAATACTCAGTGCTAATGCCTTGTTGGATGTTAAGCGATTAAACTCCAGTTGAGATGGCATTAAATATTTTCGATTATTTCCGCGAAGAGCTTCATCTCTTTTACTCAAGACAGGGTCGCTAAGAATAGCAATCATCGTTTCATAAACTTCATTATCATCAGCTAAAGCCTTTGCCATTCTCGTCTGATCGCCCAACCAAATTTCTAGAGCAGTAGCGTTCGCATTAAGAATTGTTTTTATTTCCTGTTCTAAATTATTATTGAGTTCAGTGCCAACTCTTGTGCGCGACCAGAGCCCGACCATTCCAACAACAAAGGCTATGACAAGTGGAATAATCCAAGCCTTTTTGTATTTTAGAAATGTCATCCTTTTACTTTTTATTTTCTAATATAAAAAAACCATAGCCTGAGGCATATGGCTTTTTGTTACCAGTGTCGTTCCATAATTTAAATTTTTTAAAATGTGAATGAGTTTGGCCTTAAGTCCATTTTCGGTGACCTTCAGTGATTTTTTTTGGTAGAGTAATATTTACATTCCTCGCCAAAGTAGAAAGTGGCGGAGCACTTAGAAGTTCCAATTTCGATGGTCTTTCTCTTTTTTGTGAAAAATGAACCATGATCAATCTATTGATTGACTGCTCTCTGTGCCTGACGGGTTCCCAGCCCAAGCTCTTTAAAATAGTATAGGCCTCGAGGCACCTCCGAGCATTTAAAAATTGATAAACCTTTTCAGCAAAATACTTTTGCAAATAAGAACTTGGGACGGAATTTTGCATTCCAGAGTAAAAAACTTCTGGCTCATTAGGTCGCATAAGCCCATAGAAATAGGCAGTCCAAGCGGCTGTTTTATACTTCTTTTTATGTTCAAGCCTCAGGATATGCTTATATATTTTGCTTCTATGCCATGAGAAGCTTGAACGTGTGAACATTCCAGCAATTGGATCTGCGATTTTTGCTCCAATATATGGCGCCCAGACAATGGCATTTAGCAAAGCAAGAACTAAAAGCACGGCCATTGAAAATCCAATCTCAGGAAGTTCGGCGCGTTGCATATTTGTTCGATTGGATAACTGAATGGCTAGGTGAATAGACCAAATCATGCAACCCCCAAACACTAATCTACATAAAAATAACATAATCCCTCTCCTTTATTGATGGTTAGGCTTTAAGATAGCCTGGTTAGTTTTAATACCTCTTAGCTTCAGTTCTATGGAATGCTCATTAAAAGCATATTCCAAAAGTGTCTCTTTTGATATGACATCAGCGACGTATAATTCCATGAGGTATTGATCAAATGAATGCATACCAGAATTGTTTGACACCTCAAGGATATCGGTCAACGTCTCAAGATCATTCTGAATTATAGCTTTTTGAGTAGTCGCATCGTTGACCATCAATTCCAAACAAGGTGTCCTGGATTTGAAATGATTCGGGATGAGCCTCTGGCAGACGACAGCCTGTAAGTTTCTAGAAAGAAGATTTCTTATGTTTCCTTGTTGGTCAAGTGGGTGGAATTCAATGATGCGGCTAATGGCTTGGGCGATTGAGTCAGCGTGCAAGGTCGTAATAACGAGGTGCCCCGTCTCACAGGCTTGAATCGCTGAATACACACTTTCCAAGTCGCGAATTTCACCTACAAATAAAATGTCCGGATCTTGACGCATTGCATTTCTAATCCCATCGGCAAACGAATCGGTATCCATGCCTACTTCTCTCTGCTCAAATAAGCACATCTTATCTTGGAATAAATATTCTATTGGATCCTCAATTGATATTATCCGATGAGCTCTTTTCTGATTGATATCTTGAAGAAGAGCTCTGGCGGTAGTGCTCTTGCCTTGCCCCGTGGGACCTGTAAGAAGAATAAGCCCTCTGGGCGCTGCTGTCAGTTCAAGGAGTGATGCAGGTAATTGCATGTCATCCAAGTTCACAGTCTGATAGGGAACATGCCTGAAAGAAAAACTCATCAATCCTGTCTGGCGCGAAAAATTTGCTCTATACCTTTCATCCCCGCACCAAAAAGAGGTATTAAACTCACGATCGTTTTCGATGTGTTTTAATGTGTCTCGCGAAAATTGATCTGCGAAGAGACTAAAGAATTCCATGTTGGTAGAACACAAAAGCATCGAATCGTGTGATTTTTGCAATTTTCCATGTATTCTCAACCACGGTTCTTTACCCACTTGAAGATGAACATCTGAAACTTCCTGGCTAACACACCATTTGAGAAAAGTCCCCAGCCGACTTGATTCTTTAATAGTTTCCATCAATGACTCCTTTGCCAAAGTTTCAGTAACCCCAGTGATACAATCCCCAAAAACATCTGCTTCCGGCTCAAGCGAATAGGGTTACTGTATAATAATATAGACCACATTGACCCAACGCGGGTTACATACAGAAAGAAAATTAAAAAAAATTATTCTAGCTAATAAATTTTAAAGAAAGGGGATAATTTAATTGCAGCTCGTAGCCTGAAGACCTGAAATAACTCTTCTTGCGACCTTCTTCCAATCGTGTTTTTGGAGAAGAGCATGAGACCATGTTTCAAGTAGTGAAGCATCAGCTTTGATAGAGTTATTCATAGCCTCACAAAATGATTGGTAGTGGTCATTTTTAAATGGAAAACCGCTGTTTTCCATGACCTCAAGTGTAGCGGGTATTGAGGAATATACAGGAAAAGTGCCAAGCAACACCGCCTCGACAGGAGGCATACCAAATCCCTCATAATCACTTGCAAAAACTAAGACCCTAGCTTTGCGTATCAAATCGTGAAATTCATCGTCTGGAAGTCTGGAATGATGTTTCCAGTGACTCTTTGAGGGCCGCTCCCAATTTTCTGGAAGAGACCCAACCAAGTCGACATTCCAATCATTGTTAAAATCATTTTGCCATTTGTTAAGAAACTCGGATGCCATTTGTGTCCGTTTGTGAGGGAATTTACCCGTTAAAAATACGATATGATTTTCCTTTCTCACAACATGGCTTTCTGCCGGATTGAATCCAATACCACAAGGCACAATGCGAGGTATGGGTAAATTGAGAGAAGTTGCCATTCTTTGAACTTCTCCAGCAGTAAATTCCGAGTTAGTAAAAATTATATCAGCTCGCTCTATCGTTGCATTAAAAGATTTTCTAAAATAAGAGGACTCTTTTTTCGAAACGGCTGTTGGGTAGTTTCTTTGATAGTGATCATGCATGGCGTCATGAATATATGCGGCCGTCTTTATTGGAGTTTTTCTCACAAACGACATAAACCCTTTAGGTAGAAAAAGCCAATCAGCTTTAGACTTTTTTCCGGATGCATAAACTCTCCATTGATCCCATAAAATTCTTAGGAACTTGTTATTAGATGGCCCAATGATTTCGCGTCGCTCATATTTATGATCAAATTGCTGTGGGAACACAACTCTTTGGCTAGGGTTTGTAAGAACAGATATTTTCTCAACATCTTCATGATTAGAGAGGGCTTCAAGAAGCCCGACCGAAAGATTAAAAATACCAAGCGATTTTGTCTTATGAAAATCTTGATCAGCTATCGAGTAACAAATGTTAAGTTTTGACATTGGGTATCAAAGTGGGATTTGAGATAAACTGATGGAACCATTAAAACAAATATCAGTGTCTTTTCCTGGATGTTTTAATCTATCTGGATAGGAGCCCGAGTATTTGTAGGCGCCACTTCCGTCTTGGTCAAAGTGTATATCTAAAGGCAAATTATCGGATTGACATTCTACTAATTCAGGCAGACCAGAGCCGCTTTCTAGGTGTGGGAAGTTGATATTAAAAAAATGTAAATCTAGTGGAGGTGACTGGACGAGTTTATCCCAGATTTGTGAGAACCAAGAAGATGCCATGTCCCAATCAACTGATTTGCTGCGCTTAAGATAATGAGAGACGGCAACAGATTTTACGCCAAGAAAAGTCCCCTCCCTTGCTCCAGCAACGGTTCCACTTAGGTATCGATCAACACCCAAATTCCCACCCTGATTGATACCACTTAAAACCCAGTCAAATTGGCAGTCCTTGAGTTCACTGATTCCTCGAAGACCAAGCCTCACGCAGTCAGCGGGCGAACCATCCACAGAAAATTGATTATCTGCAATTTTTTCTACCCTTATGGGATTTCTAGTTGTGATGGTGTGACTGCATTCCGACATGGGCTTCATTGGGGCAACAATTGTTACATCACATGTCTTCTCGACTGCTTTGATCAATGCACTAATGCCTATTGCATCTATTCCGTCGTCATTCGTAATTAAAACCCTCATCCGGTGTCATCATGACCTACGTCATGTATCCAATCCACAAAAAAACTTTTTTTGTGATCGACGATACGTGGTCATTTACAACATCTTGACTTTATATAAACGTAGATAATTAATTGAGAAAGAGATGGAAAATCGGAAATCAAAGGAGAGAATAAAAGAGATATGCGACTCGTCTCAAAAGTTATCCTCTGCGCTGGATGGCATGACATTTTCAAAGCCTGTAAAAGTCACATATAACCCATTAAATTATGCATGGGCTGCATATGCGGACTATCTGCAGAAGTATGCGGGCGATCGTAAAGAATATCTATTCTTAGGCATGAACCCGGGACCCTTTGGGATGATGCAAACTGGGATTCCTTTCGGTGAAATAAAAGCAGTTAAGGACTGGTTGAAAATCAAAGGTACTATCAACAAACCGAAAATAGAACACGAAAAAAGACCTATCATAGGATGGGAATGCAATCGAAGCGAAGTAAGCGGTCGAAGACTATGGGGATTATTCGAAAAGAAATTCGAGAGAGCTGAGAATTTTTTTCAAAACCATTTTGTAATGAACTATTGCCCTCTGGGATTCCTAAGCGAAACCGGTAGTAATATAACTCCAGATAAAATTCCTCAATCAGAGATGAATCCAGTGATTGACCTATGTGATCAACACCTCAAAGAGGTTTGTCAGGCACTAGAGATAACGACAGCTATTGGTATTGG
>CBFHOE010000014.1:59774-60973 GCA_965657355.1 Limisphaerales bacterium
GGCTTATGCTAAAAAAAGACTAGAAAAGTCATTAGCTGGTTCAAATATTCGGCTAGGAGTGATACTTCATCCGAGCCCGGCAAGTCCAAAGGCAAATAAAGACTGGGCAGGGACCGCTACACAACAAATGATAGATCAAGAATTTTGGAATTAAAATTTATTCACAATGCAATTCGAAAGTAGTCAACTTTTGAAAAACCTGCATAATAGAAAATATTATAAGATTATAATCTGGTATCATGGGAAACAGTTTCGATTCTACAGAATTCATTGACGGTGATTTGGATAACAGTAATCCTCCAAAACGAAAATCTGTGACCGATCCGGAATCACCTACCCACATTCCATATGATCCACGCGATCCCAATAACCTAAGGGAAGAGGCAGAGACATATCGAAGAAAAATTTCTGAACTTCAAGACCAAAAGAACAGACTTGAAAAGAAAACTTTACTTATAGAGGAATCCAGAAGAAAGCAATTGGAGTTTAGGCAGGGCAGGCAGGAGCTTATGGTCAAACTCACAAGAGGCATCGAAATCCTTGCCGAAAACCAAAAGCTGCGGGAACAAGACCTGAAAACACTCGCAAAAAATATAGATGAATTGAAAGAAGGACTTTCAAAAATTACTGAGCTTAATTCAAAAGACTGGACAGAGGAAGAATTCGAGCAAAACCTGAACGACTCACTCCAAGAAATCGAAAATGCACGGATGGAATGGAATAGACAATTAGTGAAATATCCGAAGGTTCTTAAATCTGCCATTTCAGGACCTGAAGAAGTCATTATGCCCGAGGCCGTCGATGGAACACCATTAGAGCGCCTACCATTGAATAGTCATAATTTACAGTATTTATGTAAACTTGGATTTGCCTTAACTTGGCCAATAGCCATTTCGATTATCGTCGTGAGCATTTTGGTTCTTTTACTAAATTAGGTAATTCGTTACTCCTTCTCACTCTAAGTAAGGTTATGTCTTGGTTTGGATCAAATAGCGACCCATTAACGAGGAAGCAAAAGCTTCTTAAGACTCAAATTTCTCAGGTCCAAAAAAAGATTAATAGGCTGAAGAAAGCTGGTGATTTTGTTGATAAGAGTGAGGCCCCAATCTCAAAATCAAAAAGACAATCTGGTAATCCCTTTGAACAACAGTTAGAACAACTTAAAGTAAGACCTAAGTTATTTCAAAACCCTGGAGACG
>CBFHOE010000014.1:61072-63119 GCA_965657355.1 Limisphaerales bacterium
AACAATCTGGTAATCCCTTTGAACAACAGTTAGAACAACTTAAAGTAAGACCTAAGTTATTTCAAAACCCTGGAGACGAGGAAAAATTCCGAATCGGATCGAAAGACAAGACTTCTGTAGAACAACCAAGTCGGGGACAAGTCCCTGATATTGCTGAAGAAAAAACTGAAACAAAATCTGCAGCCATCACAAACAACGATTTGGCTAAATCCCCCGAAGATTTTGTAGAGTACAAAGAGGCCTCAGAGTTGAAGTCGAGTTTGAATGAGTTGATTAATGCAAGCCGTGAAGAACCTAATTCGGAAGACGAAGAACGAAAAAATTTCTCAAAGTATCTCGCTGCTGGAAACATTGAGGGAATGCAAAATCTACAATTCGAAAAACGGGTTGATAGAAACAGGAAAGTTTTAACACTTATCTTTCTCGCCATTGTAGCGAGCGCCATTTATCTATACCTTAAGAATATGTAATCCATTTTTTCAGGTAATAGGTAAATGGGAAAAATTTCCTTAGATTTAAAATCATGAAAATATCCCTGTTATACGTATTTTTATTTTTTCTTTTTGGATCTTCATACAGCTCACAAGCACAAGGCCCCGTAGCTTCAGCAAAAGAGCTCCCAAAATCGTTTCCCACACCGTGGGCTGAAGCTGTGGAAACTTTCGAAGTTCATCCAGATTTCAAAATCGAAATCGTCGCTCATGAGCCCGAAGTTGTAGACCCTATTGCGATGACATTTGATAATTTAGGGAGAATGTATGTCATAGAGATGAGAGGGTATTCAGAGAGAAGGGAGCAAATGTTAGGCCGCATAAAACTTTTAGAGGATTTGGATCATGATGGTATTTTCGAGAAAAGTACGATTTATGCTGATCAGTTTAAATGGCCCACTGCGATAATATGGTGGAACGGCGGAATTTTCTTGGCGGCAACACCTGATATTTACTGGCTAAAAGATACTAATAGGGATGGCAAAGCTGACATTCAAACAAAAATATTCACAGGCTTTGGATCAGATAAGAATAAATTAAATGTCCAGGCATTGGTCAATAGTTTTAGATGGGGTATTGACAATAGAATCTATGGTGCGACGGCTGGCAATGGAGGAACGATCCAGAAAGTAGGTAATGGAAACGGCAGGCCATTAAAGCTTTATAATAGAGATTTCTCGTTCGACCCGAGAAAACTAGATATTCGCACAGAAAACGTCACAGCCCAATATGGAATGAGCTTTGATAAATGGGGAAGAAAGTATACCTGCAGTAACAGCGATCATATACAAGCCATCATCCATAACTGGCACCAATTCTCATCTAAAAAATCGATAGCCACGGATGGGGCCGCTGCAGAAGTATATAGGATAAGCGGAGACGAGCCATGGCGAGAAATAAGAACACGATGGCGCATAGCTGGAGCCGTAGGGGGCCCAGTAGAAGGTGGAGGAAGAGTTTCCGGATACTTCACAGCTGCAACCGGGCTGACTATTTATAAAGGTCATTCCTATGGGCCGGAGTGGTCGGGGAGTGCATTCATTGCCGACGCGGGAAGCAATTTGGTTCATGTAAAAGAAATATCGTCCGTTGCAGGAAATAAATCGGCTTCGAGACAGAGCGGATTGGAAAAATCCGAATTCATAGCATCGAGAGACAACTGGTTTCGCCCGGTGCAATTCGAAAATGGCCCAGATGGCTGCATCTATATCGCTGACATGTATAGAGAGACTATTGAGCACCCATGGTCTCTACCACCAGGCATTAAGAATTTCTTAGATCTTAACAATGGAAATCAGCGCGGAAGAATCTATCGAGTCGTTCCCAAAATTAACAAAGAAAAGAAGAAACGAATTCCCAAAAACCTTAAAAATGAAGAATTAATTAGTTTTCTTTCAGACAAAGACTATTGGGCAAGATCCACTGCGGCCAAACTGTTATCAGTCAGAGCTCCAAAAGAAATTACCGACCTCTTGGATGCAAAAATTTTCGCAATTGATTCATTTCAGGGAAATATTAACAACAAATTCCACCACTTAATGGTTAGGAATTCACTG
>CBFHOE010000014.1:63218-65160 GCA_965657355.1 Limisphaerales bacterium
GTCGGCACTCAGTGAAGTGGCCAAGAATGTAATTCGTCAGAAACCAAACGAATGGGACGAATTTCTTTCAGCATTTTTGAATTATTTTACTTCACCGGCAGGGATGCTGAGTAATGAGTCAAAGCGCGAATTATTAATTAATGTTTTTAATGAAATCCAGTTGGAATTATTAGATGATTTTCATAATTTTGGGTTTCAGCTCCCTCTAATCTATGGTCTCGGGGGTTATAGCTCTGAGCTTGAAAAAGTAATTTCATTGTTACCCTACTCAAATCTTGGATCATCCTGGATCGTAGAAGCATATTCCAATGTTCTCGCACCTCATGCAGAGCGGGCTGCAATGATGATTATTTCTTCTGAAAAGATGTTGGAGGGTAATAATTTAGATAGATTAATTGATTTAGTCGCACAACTAGGAAAAAAATCAGCATCTCGTATCAAGGATTATCAAGACCTGACGACGTTTTATCGCAATTTAAAAAACCATAATAATTTACTAATAACAGCATTTATCTCAGGGCTTTTAGAAAAATCATCTATTAAATTTCCACCTCAATCACGTCAGTTCGATGACGTCTATCAATTTGCATCATCTCAAATTGATAGAGCTCAGAATACTTCAAAGATAAAAAATGAATGTTTGATAAAATTTTTAGCACTCTACCCCGACCCAGAAAAATTCATCCATTTATTTCATAAGTATTTATCTGAAATGAGAAATGAAGAATTAACAGGATTTTTCATAAAATACGCTCAATATCGAAAAGAGAAACAGGTCTTCGACCTACTTGTAAATGAATTTCCAAAATTAAAGCGTGATTTAAAACTGATTGCCACGAAAACAGTTTCTCAGGAAAATTTTGAATACCTCCTTCTGAATCATTTATCAAAAATGGAATCTAAAGATATCGTGAGATATTTATCGTCACATCAATTAAACAAATGGCTCAACTCAAGTGATTCTAAAATAAAGGATATGGCCATTAATATTTTCGGTGAGAAGCAATCCAACAGCGTTAAAGGCCGACAAAAAGTCATTAATGATTATATAAGTTGCTTATCATTAAATTCTTCGCCTGTATTGGGGAAAGAAATATTCGATTTGCAATGTGCCATATGCCATGCCAATTCCAACAGAAAAAACAACCTTGGCCCTACCCTGTCTTCTTTGAGGGGAATGAGTGCAGAGAAGCTTCTCGTGCACATACTTGACCCCAACAGAGATATAGCTCCTAGATATTTATCTAGTGTTATCGAGACTTCGAACAAAGAATTTATTCATGGAATTATTACGGAAGCCGGTCCCGCTGAACTAACGATTCAGCTGCCGCAATCTATTGAGATTCGATTGAATCGCAATGAAATAACTCATATAAAACCTGTTAGTCAAAGTATTATGCCATCAAATTTTGAAAGCTCCATCACCAAGAAACAAATGGCTCATTTGATCTCGTTCATCGCCGGTGACTAAATAGCCTTAGAAGGCATTTATAAAATGAAATGTTTCCCCTTCATCACTAAGAAGTAGGATATCCTTTTTCCCATTTTCTTCATTCGTTAATAGAGCCACACTAGTGGTGGATGTTCCGATGCTCAAACCGGATAACCCGGGCGGAATTTCCTTAAAACCATTTTTAGAATTTTTATCTCCGATCAACAATATGGGTGCGACTGATTTTAAGGGAAAATCCCCCTGCCTTCTACCATCCCACCCGGTCGCAAATATAAAATCAACCAAACCATCCTGATTAAAATCAGATGAAGCGACATCACGAATAGCTGCGCTTTGGATTACCTTTGGCAACTCTCGTTTTTTGTAGCCTCCATTCCCGCTTGGAACAAAAAAATGGCTCTCTAGTGTCTCTATTTTTTTCAAATTCCAGCCATGCGGTAAAAATCCAGTTATCGCCATCTCTCCAAAAGCATTTCGTGAACTTATCCT
>CBFHOE010000014.1:65255-74415 GCA_965657355.1 Limisphaerales bacterium
TAAGATGATTTTTTCCTTTCCAAAAATATGACAGCTCGTCACTGTCGCGGTTTTTTTCCAATTGTGGCCCTAGATTTGAAACCGCATAAATCCAATGGGGATCTCTCAGATCTTCCTCCGCAAAATTATCAGAGCTGGATTGATTTTTTGCATAAGTTTTCTCACCATTTTTCAAAACAAAAGATTTCGTTTGGGATCTATCTTTTTTATTGGAAATTTCTGAGGGATTCTCTTTTTTCTTATTTAAATTAAGGGCTGTGATAATCGAATTCAAAGGAACATTGTTAAGGGAATCCAGGGATCCATCAGGCCATGATATTTCTATCCTCGATGGAGTAGATGGATAAGGCACCGGGAACGTCGCAATGGGTTGGTCATCTGACAGATATCTCCCCCCCTCTACTATTTCCTGTATTTGATTAAATGAACCGTTTGTAAAGTTAATGATGCCTCCTACGCCACGGGTATTTGGTGGCCGTTGAAATAGGCGTACCTGGACCCTCGGGGCTTGAGATGAATTTACAAATATCGAAGCCTCCTGGTCCTGGTGATTTACCACTACTTCAAGATCCCCGTCATTATCCAAATCAGCCAGAGCCATGCCGTGAGAAACAGCTCGTGTTTCAAATCCCCATGAAGGAGATCTTATAAATGTACCGTCTCCATTATTTTTATAGGCAACGTCAGGTGAATTGAGGGTTGGAAATTCAGATCTAGCATCAAACATTTCCTCGTTTGAATACTTTTGGCTTTTCCTCATGGAGGCTAACTTCTGAGACACATCAATATCTCTTCCATCTCGTTCTACGCCATTGGTAATAAAGACGTCTTCCCATCCATCTAGATTAATGTCGTTGAAGATGACGGACCAGGACCATCCAGTTGCAGATAAACCACTATACGCACCCACATCTAGCCACGTTTCATTAGCCGTATTTTTAAGTAAGGTATTCCAGGAATATTGAGGTGGCCCCACGAAAGCTTTCTCATCAAATTGGGAACTTCGCGGCAAGAGAATGTTGTGTCGATCCTTTGGTGAAATAGGAAGCATGTCAATGACAAGAATATCCTTAAGGCCGTCGCGATTGTAGTCACCAAAATCTACGCCCATCGAAAAAAAGCTTATCCTATTTAATGATGTATCCGACAAAAGGTGAAAGTCTCCATCTTCCTTTTTAAGCCAGATTCTATCGGGTGTTTCAAAATCATTACACACATACAAGTCCTGGAGTCCATCACCGTTTAGGTCCTCAAATCGTGCAGATAAACCCCAATCCTGGAAATTCTGCTTAATTGGCTCCCCTAATGAATCTTTGAACATGGAATTCGTGAATTGGATCCGCTTAAAAGTCCTGCCCTTCTCATTTAAGTAAACAGCATCAACTTCACCTAATTCAATCACTGATCCTTGCGCATTTAATACATATCTATTCTCTGAAGGAGTTCCAACAATAGATCGTCCATTAACATGGCTAATGAATTTCTTACCATCTCTGTCTGTGTCGAAAGAAAACCGCGTACCTGGATTATCCATGAGTGCATTGAGGCGGTAATTAGTAATGTATATGTCCAGAAACTGATCATTGTTCATGTCGGCTGCTGCTATACTCATCCCAGCCGTACTCTTGTTAAATCCGTTTCCCTTTGTCACATCTTCAAATTTACCGTCCTGGTTATTGAAGAAAATTAAGGTGCCCATGCCGATCGAATTAACGATCAGTTCAGGAAAAAAATCTCCGTTAATATCTATGAAAGCAGCACCGGTTGAATACCTTCCAGAACAAGCAACCCCAGCTTCTTCCGTGACATCTTTGAATCTCAGGTTGCCAAGATTTTGATAAAGTTTGTTGTCTACATCAAGACCACAAAAGTAGAGATCACAAAGACCATCATTATTAAAATCTCCCGCTGCAACACCACTACCGTTTAGTGTAATTTGATTCCTTGTGTGTGTTTCATCAAAAAGGACATTTTTGAATGTGATTCCGGTTTGTGCTGAGTTCAATTTACGCAGCAAAGTCTCACCAATACTGAGTTTATCTGGAGTTACCTTTTGAATTCTAAAATTTTCAACTGAATACCCGTTGGAGGGATATAATACTAAGCACATCAAAAGAAGACAGAAGCTCGTAGTCGATAAGATAAAAATCCTGACATTCATTTCTTTGTATATTCAGCATGGAAATGTTTTCCCAAACAACGTTCACCATACCACGTCCTTGTTGGAGAAACTAAAAAACACGGACCGCATGGTCCGTGTTAGAAAGATCATTAATTTTGGGGAAATTCTTTTTAAGACTGATTCGCTTCGACAGCCATTTGACGACGACGATAAGCTGCAAATCCAACCAAACAGAGACCAGCTATCATGGCGTATTCATGTGGCTCAGGAACTGGAGTTGTAGGAACGTCGAGCTGAATGTTTCTTGAAGCATTAGCAACGCCTCCAATGTAAGAATCAAATCCATATTCAGCGCTGGTGTCACCGGAGAAGACAACCTTGAAACTTGTTGATCCAGTGGTAGCACCTAGTGCAGAGAGATCATAAGAAACTGCGTTACTTGTTCCAACGCCACCAGGGAGCGATTGGGTTGAAACTAAATCGCCATCTGCGTATAATGAAACCTGGTAAGGATCAACAATACTTGAAGCACCAAAGGAAAGAGTGGCTCCGGTGTAATCTCCATTGAAACTGCTGCCTGTGGAGAAAGTGAAGCCGTTTGCGGATGAGCTTGGAGATGCAGCGTGGTTATTTGCATAGATAGCACCGACCAAGGAAGTATTGATGAAATCGGAATTTCCGGTGTAATCTAGACTAGACCCACCGACGGTGTTCACAGACGGTGAAAGTGAGGATACTCCACCTGGGAGTGAGCTGATGGAATATTCAAGAACTACAGCCGCTTGAGCTCCGATAGCTGCAAAGACGGCAACTGCTGCTGTTAATAGTGACTTTTTCATATATAGATCCTTCGGGTTTTTTCCCCTAATACAAAGATAATCAGCCATGAGCACAAATTGGTCAATAATTTTTTTGGGAAATTTTCGTCCCCAACGAGCAAATTGACTGCTTTCCTGGGATTTACTTATAAATAATGTAGCCGATCATTTTGTCCAATCAGCCAATTAGCGGCGAAAAATAAAGGTAAAATGCCTTAAATTAAGTGATTTTCTGGAAATTTACTTCTTTATGTTTCCACCTCATTTGCAAGAGTTCGCTGCATAGCTATGCTTTATCTCTAATGTAACAAGAATGTTAAGTGGCCTTTTACATTTTTTAAATATGAGTCAGAAACTCGTGGATAAAGGAAACCCCAAAGAATTTTGTTATATAATTAAGAATTTTAACTTAATGCTTCCGGCTCAAAATGACGGGGAGTGCGGCGACCTCTTAAATCTTTGCCAAGTTGATTTCTAGGAATTTTTAAATGAGTGACAAACAAATAGAGCTGGAGCTAGTCGAACAGAACAATCTTAAAGGTTTCAACTTAAGCATACCCAAAAACAAACTCGTAGTTATTACGGGTATGAGTGGTTCTGGAAAAAGCTCTTTGGCATTTGAGACTTTATTTGCAGAAGGACAGAGAAGATATGTTGAGACTTTCACTCCATATGCGAGGCAATTTTTTGACCGCATGGACAAACCAAAAGTCGAGAAAATCCATGGAATACCACCTAGTATAGCTATTGAACAACGGAATACCGTCAAAACCACTCGCTCCACGGTGGGAACAATGACTGAGATTACTGAGTATTTGAAAGGGATCTGGCCACATGTCAGCAGACTTTTTTGTCCGAATTGCGAAATAGAAATTGAGGATGACCATCCCACACGAGTTTGGGGAAAAATGCTAGCGGAGTATCAGGACTTGGAAATACTGATTACCTTTCGGCTTACTCTTTCTGATGGTTTAACCATTGAAGAGATGAGATCCATGCTCGGACGCCAAGGATATGTTCGAGCTCTGATAAGAACGGATGAAGAACGAAAACCCAAAAGAGTCGAAAATTTGGAAGAAGGGGATTTCAGAGGTTCAGAAATAGAAATAATTCAGGACCGGATAAAAATTCATCCCGCCAATAAAAACCGATTTTTGGAATCAACCCAACAAGCCTACCAATTCGGTAAGAATAAAATCTTTATTTACAAAAAAAATATTGGGAACAGCGCAAATAAAAAATCACCGGACTGGCACGATGATGCGAGTGAAAAATTTACTAGAAATCAGACATGCAGCCAATGCGGCCATAAAAATTCTCAAGCAAGACCTGCTTTGTTTAATTTTAATCACCCCAGTGGAGCATGCCCAGAATGCAAAGGCTTTGGGAGGATCATCCACATAGACTACAGACTGGCCATACCAGATCAAAACCTCAGTATCGAGCAAGGCGTGGTAAAGCCTTGGAGATCAGGCACGGGATTATCGTGCCAAAGGGATTTAAAAAAGTATTGTAAGCGGGCGAGAATCAACACCCAGATCCCTTTCAAAGAATTACCAAAAAGCCAAAGAAAAATAATCATAGACGGTGAGCCTGGTTATGGTGAAAAAGGGAAAGAGAATAAATGGCCTCACAAATGGTATGGAATAAAAGGGTATTTTAATTGGTTACAGACGAAATCATATAAAATGCATGTTCGAGTTATGCTCTCGAAATACAGGGTCTATGTCCCATGCACGAACTGTATGGGGAAAAGACTCAAACAAGACGCCCTAAATTTTAAAGTCCCGTCAAAATCAAAGTGGATAGACATAAGCGAGTTTTTAGGACTGATGGTAAAAGAGGCAGTGAAATTAAGTTTGGAATGGGTTGAAAGCTCCAGCGAGGGGAAATCCAATCCCATCCGAATCGCAGCCGAGGAAATCCACAGGAGACTCATTTTTCTGAATATGGTTGGTTTGGGTTATTTAAACCTGAATAGAGCCACACGCACACTGAGCGGTGGAGAAACAGAAAGAGTTAGTTTGGCTTCTTGTCTCGGAACTCGTTTGGTTAACACACTCTTTGTCCTGGATGAACCAAGTGTAGGCCTGCACCCAAGAGACACAGAAAAACTCATCAAAATTTTGGAAGCACTCCGTGACACTCAAAACACGGTAGTTGTTGTTGAACATGAAGCACTCGTCATGAAAGCGGCAGATCGCATTATTGATCTAGGTCCACTTAATGGCTCGAGGGGGGGCGAAATTATTTTCGAAGGGTCATACCGGGAATTATGCAAAAATAAAGCCTCATTAACTGGAAAATACCTTTCTGGTGAAAAATCATTCCCAAAACCCCTTTTGAGAAAAAATTCATCTTCCAAGAAGGCAGCTGTATTGACCCTCCGAAAAGCAAGCTGTAATAACCTAAAGAATCTTGATGTTAAGCTACCAAAACAGCACCTCATCGCGATTACAGGGGTAAGCGGCAGTGGCAAAACCACTTTGCTTAGGAAATGTTTAATCCCAGCTTTGGCAAGATCTGGAAAATTCCCAGATCTTGCCGATGAAGCCAAGCCTGATTCAGACATCGAAAAACTTCCAGAAGATATGACATCTAAAGAGGCAGAGGTAAATATCACGGGAAAAATTTCGGGGATTGAAAAAATTGATGATGTTCTTTTTGTCGACCAATCAACCCTTGGTAAAACACCAAGATCTAACCCTGCCGTATATTCAAAGGCCTTCGAGCCAATTCGTAAATTGATGGCGGCGACAAACGATGCAAAATCTCACGAATTGAGTTCAAGTGCATTTAGCTTTAATTCCTCGGCAGGCCAATGTGAAAAATGTTCCGGCGTGGGTTATGAAAAGATTGAGATGCAATTTCTAAGTGACGTCTATACCAAGTGTCAAGATTGCGATGGGAGAAGGTATAGGAAGCACATATTGGAAATTTATTTGAATAATGGTGAGAACCAATGGAACATTTCAGATTTCCTAAATGCCACTATAGATGATGCCATAATATTTTTATCCAAATTGGAACAAACGGCCAATAGAGATAAAGCGATTAGTTGCCTGAAGCCACTTTCCGAGATTGGACTGGGTTATTTATCACTGGGCCAACCTATTAACACATTGTCAGGAGGAGAAAATCAAAGACTCAAATTGGTTCGTAAATTAAATGAGCTACAGATCTCAAAAAAGAGTAAATCTCGAAAAAATAAAACTTCAGATAAACGAAAAACATTATTTTTGTTTGATGAACCGACAACGGGATTACATTTTGAAGATATTCGCCTGCTGATAGAATTGTTCCAAAAAACAGTATCCGAGGGCCACACTATAGTGTTTATAGAACACAATTTAGAAATGATACAATCAGCTGACTGGGTGATTGATCTAGGACCAGAAGCAGCAGAACAAGGAGGCCAAGTGGTCTTTGAAGGAACACCTAAAGAACTTCTTCAGTGTGAGTTGTCGCACACTGGGAAAGCTCTTCGCGACCACTTCACCAATATGGCTTGATGAGTGATTATGTGAGCAGATTATTTCTTGCTTTTAGCTTCTTCCAGCTTCCGATATTTTCCGATCATTCTGTAATACGAGAAGGAGGTTTGAAACTGCACACCAGTCCTTCTCGCCCACCCTTCCCATTGTCTTTGCATACGCGCTGCGCGTGTGGGATACTTTTTAGAAAGGTCGTTCATTTCAGTCCTATCGTTTTCTAAGTCAAACAGTTCCCAAGGGCCTTCATTGGCCCATACCAGTTTCCATTTACCATCTCTCATCGCCCTATTACCTTCATGCTCCCAAAAAACAGGAGTGCTGTGGATAGGGCGATCTATCCCTTTAAATATAGGAACCATAGATTCGCCAGCAGGAGGGTGGATAGACTTTCCTTTTCTCTCTAAAGGATAATCTGAACCCGAAAGATCCAAAAATGTTGCCATGATGTCAGGGAGATATCCAAAATTTTCTATCCACTTACCATGAACTTTTTTTGGAATACCTGCTGGCCAGTGAACGATTAGTGGGGTTGCCATCCCGCCCTCGTGAACATAATGCTTGTAAAGTCTGAATGGAGTGCTGGAAACATTGGCCCAGGCACGTCCGCAACGAGGCCCTGCGGTTCCACGAGATTGGAGCGGATTTCTTACACTGACTTCATTTCCTGAGCCAAGGATCCCACCCTCGGCGCAAGCGCCGTTATCATCGAGAAAGACAAGGATAGTGTTTTCGTATTCCCCCATATCCTTAAGGGACTTAACTAATCTGCCAATGTTCTGGTCTACTGAATCAACACAGGCAGCATAGGCCGCCATTCTCAAATCCAATATATGCTTTTGCTCTTCTGAGAGGGTATCCCAAATGGGCCCTTCATGCGGGGACGGCTTCCATTTTTTGTCAATGAGCCCTATTTCTTGCATTCGCAGAAGGCGTTTTTTACTTATTTCATTCCAACCGGATTTATATTTTCCTTCATACTTTGCCAAATCTTTAGGTTTGGCCTGGAGGGGCCAGTGTGGAGCATTGTAGGCGAGGTATAAAAAGAAAGGTTTGTCCTTATTTTCTTTTTTAGCTGTTTTAATAAATTCAATTCCGTAATCCGTGAACGCATCTGTCACATAAAAATTCTTTGGTGCGTCAACCGGCTTATTCATCAGCGTTAATCCCCTTTTGCCCTCCGGATTAAAATAATGACTGGCACCTGAAATAATCCCAAAGAATTTGTCAAATCCTCTTTGGAGCGGCCAAGTATCCTTTCTATGATATCCAAGATGCCACTTCCCCGTCATTAGAGTATGATAACCAGATTCTTTGAGGACTTCGGCAATAGTCACGCATCGATCATTCAAATATCCTTGATAAGGCTCATCCGAAAGGGGACTCGGAACTTCTGGCGTTTCAGTCATATGGCCGATTCCGGCTTGGTGGGGGTGAATGCCTGTCAGTAATGCGGCCCTCGTTGGACAGCATCTTCCGTTGTTGTAGAACTGCTTAAACTTCAAACCCGAATCGGCAAGTGAGTCAAGATTGGGCGTTTCAATTTCCCCGCCATAACATCCCAAGTCGCTAAAGCCCATGTCGTCGACCATTATAAGAATAAAATTGGGTCGACTCGTTGCTACAAATGCACTGTTGCAAACAAGAACAATGAGACAGCATAGCTGAAAGAATGGCAGTAATGGTCCGGGAATCTTCATTTTAAGATGCTTAGGTGTTGGTTGATACTACTATATTTATCATCTTCCCCCCCCTCGGTATCAAGTATAATAACTTGCACAGAAGATTAGGAATCCTCATCATTGCGTTATGAGCAAAAGGTCAATGTTACATGCAAAAAACCTTTCAGCCACCGTATTAGGATTGGTCCTAGTTCTCATTGGAATCGAGAGAGAAGCGATGGCTGTAGAGGGCATGAATGCTGAGAAAATCGCCACTAAGAAAATATTATTTCTAGGTGACAGCATCACGTACGGCGGGCATTACGTTGAGTTGTTTGAACTAGCTATACGTTCTCGTTTTCCAGAGAAGAAGAATACAATTTTAAATCTTGGGCTATCAAGTGAAACAGTTTCTGGTCTTTCAGAAGATGGTCATGCAGGTGGACGATTTCCTCGGCCAGATCTTTTCGAGCGGCTAGACCGAGTATTGAATCAGGTTAGGCCCGAAGTCGTATTTACATGTTATGGAATGAATTGCGGCATATACAAGCCACTTTCTAGTAACAACTTAGTAACCTATATGGAGAGATATAAAAAGCTCGTAGAGACGGTCAAGAGAGTTGGTGCAGAAATAGTTATAGTGACTCCCCCTGCCTTTGACCCTCTTCCCATTATCAATAGGACATCCAAGAATGGAATTGGTGGTCCATTTAGCGGTTATGACAGCGTCCTGCAGACTTTTAGCCTGGCGCTAGAAAATGAATTTCAATCGGACCAATTGGTTATCAATATAAATACGCCCATGACGCAATATGTATTGCAAAAAAGAATATCCGACCCTAGCTATTCACTCGCTAGAGATGGCGTTCATATGAATGCACTGGGACACACAATTACTTTTGAACAAATCTTGGATAAGCTGGGATTAGCGGAGATAGACGGTCCCCCAATAGTTCTACCTAAAAATAATGCCATACCAGAGAATTACTTAAAATACTTCGATAATAAATACAACTCGGGTCCTATCGCAACTCGTTCGGAACGGAACAATCAGCTCAATGATAAAAT
>CBFHOE010000014.1:74515-87550 GCA_965657355.1 Limisphaerales bacterium
TTCAAATTAATAAAAGAAAAACAGCGAATATTAAAAGATGCATGGCTAACGAAAACAGGCCACAAAAGACCCGGCGTCAGAAAGCTTGAACCATTCCATCAGTGGATTACCAAAGCAAATGCTATTGAGAATTCTATCCGAGAGTTGCTGCCGGAATAAGATCTCTGTAACAATAAAATCTCGAATACCAGACAGTGATTATTTCAGTAATGAACACAAAGGGAGGCGTTGGAAAATCCACGATCGTCACCCATTTGGCAGGATGGCTAAAAAATCATAAAAAGCAAAAAGTCATACTTTGCGATTGTGACCCCCAGCAGTCTTCATCACGTTGGGCGGGCCAAGCTATACCCAACCTAATCGTTCACAACATACAGACGAATGGAGACCTCACTGCCATCATAATGAAAAAAAAGAGTGATGAAATCATTGTCATAGATGGAAAGGCTGGTGATGGAAATATTTCGAGAGGCATTTTGTTGGATTCAGATCTGGTAGTTATTCCAAGCAGCCCGAGCTTGCTAGATTTTGAAGTCACAGAAAAACAGTGTGAACTCGTAAAAAGAATCAGAATGGTGACCCAATCTGAGAAACCTCATGCTATTGTCGTATTGAATAAAATCGGTAGGGATAAGAGGTCGCAAGACATGCTAGAAAATGACTTCATTGATGACATTCCTGTTCACGATTATTACCTGAAATACAGATCCCCATACTCAGATGCTGCAGGGAAAGGAAAGCTTGTTTGGGATTTGCCATTTTTTACAGTAGCCGCACAAAAAGAAATGAGCGCCTTCCTCCAAGCAATATTGGATGCCGGGATTCAAGCGTCAGGCTTCAAATTAATCACCTGACATCTCGGTCCATTGACTAAATGGCAATAATAATCGGGAGAGGAAAAAATCTTTTTCTGTTTAATTATTGTCAAGTGCTCGAATTGGAAAAAGCTTTGAAGGAGTGTGCTCGCGTTTCATCAAGATCCGAGCTTTTTCAACAACATCGGGAAAGTCGGAGGCAATGTTTTTCGATTCTGAAGGATCACTGTCAACGTGATAGAGTTGGATATCAAGAGCTGATGAATTATTTTTGACGTTCAAGCCCTGCCGTATTCCCTTCCATGGACCAAACCAAATAGCTTGCTGCCCGCGATACCCAGCAAATTCTCTATAAATCTTTCTAGAAACGAGAGAATCATGATCACCTTTTTGAAAAAGAGCGGGACTGAGGTCGAAGCCATCAATGGAAGATTTTTTCTTGATAGGTTGACCTACTAGGCTCATCAAAGTAGGAATCCAATCCTCAAAACCAGAAAGTATTTCAGAGGTTGAACCAGGTTTTATTTTTCCTGGCCATTTAACAATCAAAGGCACTCTTATTCCACCTTCATACAGAGAGCCTTTAAGCCCGCGCAAACGTCCAACACTATTAAAGAAATCGTAATCAACCTCTTTCTTGAGATGAGTTGTTCCATTGTCACTGGTGAATATAACAATAGTGTTGTCGGCGATCCCATAAAGATCTAAAGCGAGAACCAAGCGGCCAACATATTTGTCTAGAAGAGTAATCATGGAGGCGTAAGCTGCTCTTGGTGTATAATGAGGTGTGTAACCGCCCCCATCTCTTGTAAATGGAGGATCGTCCCATCCAAGCTCGTTATATCGAACAAGTTCTTTGTCTGGCACGTGCAGTGCGACATGTGGAATAATACTTGGATAATAAAGGAAAAATGGTTTATCGCGGTGCTTGTCAATGAATTTAAGGGCCTGTCTGTTAATGTGTTCTGGGGCATAATCCTGCCCCTTAAACATGTCGTATGATTTTGGGTCTGTTTTGTCCACTCCCTTCGGCAAATTCGCATGACCAGGAATAGGCGGCGTGTTTTTGAGTGGAAAAATTTTATCATTGTGCCAAAGACTGGCAGGATAATATGTATGTGCTTTAGCCTGACAATTGTAGCCGAAGAATTCATCAAAGCCTTGTTTGTTGGGATCGCCTGAAGAGTGCGTGGGCCCAAGCCCCCACTTACCAAAAGCTCCAGTTACATATCCAAGATCTTTAAAATACTCCGCAAGTGTCTTTTCATCTTCAGGAATGGGCTCCTGCCCTTCCGGCTTTACCGGTCTATTGTTTCTGATGTAGGCATGCCCGGGATGTTTCCCTGTCATGAGCACGCATCGAGATGGAGCACAAACTGCATTACCCGAGTAATGCCTGGTAAATTTCATTCCATCATCAGCCAATGAATCAATGTTGGGAGTTTGAATCTTTTTTTGTCCATAACAACCCAGCTCGTTATACCCTAAATCATCCGCTAGAATAAAAATGACATTGGGTTTCTTATCTTCACCTAATATTGATGATGAAAAAAAACCAATTAAAAAAACGAGCCTAAGGACATTCATATGATTTCTTGAGTATTCAAAGACCGAGGTGATGTTTAGAAATTTACATTTCCATTTTTTAGTTCGTGGATTGTATTGTGGACGACCCTATTGAATGATTTTCCATTTTCAGACTTAAGACTTATTTTTATTTCCATACCCCATGTTTTTTTGATTTCAGGGATTTGCAAGCGAACAGTTTTTCCATCATTCATTAAGGTGGCACTTTTTACATCAAGCGATTTCTGGTTCTTATGAGGAGATCCGTATCTTTTAGACCTTACAAGATCCCAAGTAGTGATCTTGTAGTTTTTTGGATTCACCGCTGATGATGGGTCTATTTTATTTGTAAACTGAATTTTTAACCCATTAGAGTCAGCCATCAATTCCAAAGGAAGATCTGCAGGAACCTCTGTTCGGCGGATTTTATAAAAACCACCATCTCTGTGTTTATTCCCAGCCCAGGCAAACATTCCAGTGGCGTATAGTTGTCCATTTTCGGGGTGAAACCTCCCACGCATAATTCCGGTAGGGAATTCCAAACCAAGGCTAACCATCCCACCTTGAGCTTGGCCATCAATCACCTCGTGAGGAACGAGAAATACTTTCCCGGTGCCGTAACTCAAGCTTAATAAATGACCATTAAGATTTCCCCATGCGGCATTTTTGGGAACCCAGAGTAATTCACCCGGGCTGCGATCAAAAGCATTTGTGATCCAGCACAAAGGTTGCTCCATTGCTTCGTCACTAGAATCGGTTACGTTGTGGTAACCATACATATTTCCGTAAAACCCGCCATGCTTAACATAGTTGATTCTATTTTTGGGATTCCAATGACCTTCTTGGTCAGTGACGATGAATGTGCCGTCCGGGTTTAAACACACTCCATTAGCTGCACGAAATCCTGTGGCAATAATATCGGTCTTTTTACCGTCTGGTGAAACTCTTAGTAATGTACCGTGATGCGCGACTAACGCTGTCTTTGCATGCCGTGCGGATTTTGCATAATAAAAGTTGCCATCTTTATCGACCTGAAGCCCCATGGCAAATTCATGAAAATGTTCAGTAACTTGATGATCGTTATTGAAGGATTCTACGAAATCAGTTTCCTCGTCTCCGTTCAGGTCGTGGAGAATAGCAATCTGGTCCCGGCAGGTAACATAAATTTTTCCTTTGTGATACTTGACCCCCAGGGGCTGAAAGAGCCCCGTGCAAATTCTTTTCCAGTTGTGCCTATTCCCTTCTTTGATCTCACTAATGCCATCAACGAGCCAAACATCACCAAGCCAAGTAGCGACGATAGCTCTGTCTGGAGTGAGAAAATCAAAACCTCCAATTCTCATCCAGCTTCCCCAAGGGTTAACATCGGGATAAGGTATTTCGTCTGCTACAAAGGCCTCTGTTGAACCACCCGAGATACTCTGGGTTTGCACTTTTTTGTCCCACCGTGATTTCCCACCAGTTAATAGGCGTGACAGATTCTTGGCTTTACCTCGTGCTAGGCTGGAAATATAGAGAGCCTGCAGGTCGACCTTTCCGAATAATACTTCAACGTTTAAAGGAGTAACTGATTTAGAGATATTTAGATAATTATAGCCATCTCGAGAGATAACTTCCACGCCGTCCATCGAAGCCACATAGGCATTTATTTCGGAAGGAGACACTCGCATGGACATGTCATGATTTGATTTTCCAATATTTAAAGTTCGAGAAAAAATTGGATTGGGGTCGGTGGCCACTATATCTGGAGTCTCAATGACACTTGCTTGACCAACAGTGTATTTGACAACAACTTTATCGTCATGAAGATACTGGCCTTTGAATTTGACCCAGTCGCTAGGAAGTGGGCCGTAAGGTTTGTTGTCCCTTCCCCGAAAGCGTGTATCTTCCCAGGATTGGTCATTTGGCCGAGCCCAACCAGGTCCAACAGGGTTGACGAACGCAATGTCCCCTTTAATTGATGTATGTGTTCCGTGAGATTGGTCAAATGCTATACCTCGCCAGTCGACAAATTTATCCCCTGTCCATGCGGATGCGACACGCATCGTATCGTGATCGTAGAGCATCCATGCATTTCCTTTACTGACGCCACCGGGTCCTTCGTCAAGTCTAACTGCGATTCCTTTGTAAGCGATATTTCCAGGGGCAACTTGAAAGGTCCAATTGAGCATCGGGCCAAAATCCATTCTCAAATATTTTGGCCCTTTGGCATAATCAATTTGCTCTTTTGTTAATTTTGAATCGACTACCCCTTTTGGGAGTTGGGTTAAGTATTTCTTGGTTACCTGAAAGTATTGCTCAGGGTTTTTTTTCTTAACAAATTCCTCCCTAATGTAATGAATGACATCATATGCCTGAGATGCAGTCAGCCACGGTTGAGGAGGCATTTGCTCATATCCATTCATTATCGTTTTGTAGAGTGAATAGGGATCGTTACCATTCTTAAATGGATCGCTCCAAAAGGGTCTCGAAGTGGGCAATGTTCCCTTTTTGTCTGGAGTTCCGTGACATGCAAAACAAAGTCCACGGTAAATTCGGCTTCCACGCTTGATGGAGTCATCGTTTAAGTCCTGAATCAATGCAGCATGATCGGCATTAGGTCTTTTGGCTGTCTCAACTTGAGTTTTCCCCGTTTCAATAAAAATTATCACGGATAAAGTTGTTGAGATCTTCAACAGTGACGAACTTCTCAAATTATGGAGAATCATGTTGTTATGATGGCAGCCCTCTCAGGAAAATCCAATGATTTCGTGAAACTTGGGTATAGTTTTCTATTTATCTTGGATACGAAGTGGGTTTCACCGCATGATTATAGGGTTAAAAAAATTAAAAACAGCACATTCTCAAGTATACGGGATGAAGAAAAAGACATGGGCATTTACGCTAATTGAATTATTAGTGGTTATCGCAATCATTGCGGTTTTAGCTAGTCTTATTATTCCCGCCCTTGGGTCTGCAAAAGCTAAAGCGAGAAGGACTGGGTGCTTGTCGAACTTGAGACAGCAAGGATTGGCTTGGCACATTTATCTCGACGACAATAACTCAAAATTTCCTGATAGTAGAAATTTGAAAACCCAACTACCTGGTGGATATAAACCGTGGGAAGGTTGGCCATTTTCTGACCCACGATCAGGCTGGGCTGTGGGATTACTAAACCTCAAATCCTATAAAGTGTGGACATGCCCATCTGTCATTAATTCGCGACTGATGAATTTTAATCAATCTTTTCAAAAGAGAGGAAAAGATCCATCAGATCCTTTTTCAACGTATTGGATGTGGCGGTTTGACCGTATTGATGAAAAAGTGCCGTTAGATAATTTCTGGGGGAAAAATGAATTTCAAATAGTGGGTGATCTTAAAAGAGCTAACAACAGATTTATAGGTATGCCATCAGGCCCATCGGAAGTCGAATTAGCAGTGGATATTTATTTTCCCGGATCAATAGGCGCAGTAGAAAGTGCACTGAAAGGAAGGGCCGCTCACTTTGATGGTAAAAATCGACTCATGCTTGATGGACATGTGCAATTCAAGAAAGACAAGAGAACTGGAAAGAAATAACCTCTTGCTTGAAAATTAAAGGTCCAATGGTGTTCTTTAATTAAAAAAATATATTATTATCGGGTGGCAAAATTTGTATTCACCACATGCATTAAAAATGATTTACCAGCGAAGAAAACCAAAGATTTATAATCTAATTTTTAAAACCCTATGAGTTATGAAAATCGGAATATTCTCAGACATACATGACAACTTAAATTCTCTGAAGGAATCGAGTAAGGCACTCAAAGAATGTGATCAATTTATATGCTGCGGAGATTTGTGCTCCCCATTTGTGGTCAAAACAATTGGAGAGTGCTTTAGTAAAAAGGTGCACATCGTTTTTGGAAATAACGATGCTGACAAATATCGAATGATGCTTGTAGGAAATTCTTTTCCCCACCTTAAATTTTATGGTGAATACGTGGAGTTAAAGCTGGCGAACCGTATTATTTCCATTAATCATTTTGATAATATTGGAAATGCTATTGCAAAAGCACCTGGCTACGACCTCGTCTGCTTCGGCCACAATCACAAAAAAGAAATCAGAGTCGATGATTCAGATGGAAAAATCATCCTCAATCCGGGAGAAATATACGGGGGATTGAGCGGAGTGGCTTCTGCGGCGATCTACGATACAGAGCGGCACGAAGCCTACCTCATTTCCATTTAATTTGATAATGAGCTGATCGTCTGTGAGGGGTATGTTTTGTTGAGTTAAGAACGAACTTCAGCCCAAACTACTATTTGGACAGCAGCATCCAATGGCATTTCGTCTATGCCAAGTGCTACTCGGACATGAATCCCCTTATCTCCAAAGATTTCATTGAAGAGATCCGAGGCACCATTTAAGACATCGGGGTGCCCCCTGAATCCAGGGGCCGTATGGACATAACCTTCGACACGGACAATTTGATTAACTCTACCGAGATCGCCTTCGACAGCATCATTGATTTGCGCTATGGCGTTTACTGCACATAACCGGGCCGCTTGGTAGCCGGTCGGTATGTCCAATTCTTTTCCGCATTTTCCTGGAAAAGCCATAACGCCATCTTTCCAAGGAAGTTGTCCCGAAGTCACAATTAAGTTTCCTGTCTTGATCCAAGTAACATAAGCTCCGACTCCCTTGGGAGGCACGGGCAATTCGATTCCTGCATTGATAAGGTTTTCTTTTGGACTACTCATTTTATTTTTTGACTTACTTGATGAAACTAAGCAACCAAATCGGGTGATACTAGTGAATCAGTTTATATTTTACCGAACCAAGATTAAATAGATTGACGTGGTTATTTTGTTATTCTGTAAAACAAATCTTGTTTAAACAGTCATCAAAATTATTGGCTCCATCTATTATTTTTATTTCCACCCGCATGAAGAATATTCTTAAATCTCTTCTATCAAGTCGAGATATTCGAACAGCGTCTTTTTGGGTTGTGAGTATGACCTCGGCTTGTCGAATTTTGCTTCTATTGATCACATTAAGGATCTCCTGTTGCGAGAATCTATGATGATCGGCGTATCTTTTTGAATAAACGAGCTGTCCCCCAAGATTAATTAATGAATTCTCAAAGCTCTCGGGTTGGGCTATCCCACTGAATGCTGCAATCTTCTTGCCTTTAATAAAGTCTAAACTGATTTGCTCGCCATTATAACAATCTTCAAAATACAATGGGTGGTGAACGCATTCAATAATGCGAGCCGTTGGATTAAGTTTACCGATTTGATCTTGTAAAATTTTGGTATCCCCATCGCTTTTGGTGATGAACACAGTATCAGCGCGCTTCAAGTGCTTTGGGGGCTCACGTAAAATACCTCGAGGCAGCATAAAATTGTTTCCCCATGGTTGTTGCGAATCGATAAGTACGATGTCAGTCCTCCTACCTTGCAATTTCCAGTATTGAAAACCATCGTCCAAGAGAAGGGTATCGCAACCAAACCTCTCAATAGCAAACCTTCCAGCTTTAACTCGATCTTTGTCGACCAATACAATGACGTCTTTTAAGTTGGCCGCAAGCATGTAAGGCTCGTCACCAGCCGACTGTGAATCCAAAAGAAGTGACTTTCCATCAGATACTATACGTGGCGGCGTTACATCCTCTTGTAACAAGATCTTTCTTCTCAGTCGCACCCATAAAGGAACAGGCTTGGATCGATACCCCCTGGAGAGAATGGCTACCTTTCTGCCTTGATTTTTTAGGGATCGCGCAAATTTTTCAACAACTGGGGTTTTACCGGTCCCCCCCACGGTCAGATTACCTATAGCAATGACCTGCACACCTAATGTTCTGTCGCGAAGGATGCGAATATCATAAAGAATTCGTCTTAATTTGACAGCTGATTCAAATATTTTGGAGAGTGCGTGTAGCACTCCCCTGAGGAGATCCGCTCTATTTCCCTGACGGCGGTTAAATATAACCTCAAGAACGTAGGTCTCCACAGATTCAGTCCAGCTGTCAAGTTTGTCAGGCACCTATATTAGTCTGCCAATACTTTTCCTGCGTATCAATGTCTGAGTTAAAAAAGTGGATCAAATAAAGCTGGAGAGTGGACAGATCATTGCATGCTATTCGTGCCTAAGCGCGTCTATAGGGTCCAGATCCGCCGCTTTCCTTGCAGGGTAAAGACCAAACAATATTCCTATGAATCCAGAAATACTAAAGGCGATAATAACCGACCACGGTGTCACGATGGTTTTCATATCAGCAAAATAGGTAACAAGTGAAGGGACAACTAATCCAACTATAATTCCAATCAGTCCACCACCAATTGAAAGAACAACAGTTTCTACCAAAAACTGCGTTGTAATATCCGCTTTCTTCGCACCAAGCGCGCGTCTCACCCCTATTTCTCGAGTTCGCTCAGTGACTGTAGCAAGCATGATATTCATGATACCTATCCCCCCAACGATCAATGAAATCGCTGCTATAGAACCAAGAACGATATTGAACATTCTTTGGGTCTTCCTCGCTTGCATTAGAAGTTGCAATGGAACAATCAATTCGTAGTCATTTTTGTCATGTTTGATGTTGAGCATGTGACGTATTTGAGGATCGGCAGTAAATACTGAATCGTCATTTTCCATTTGCACCGTGACTTCATGCAACTGCACGGTTTCTGCCTCAAAGCTCCCAGAAGTTCTGCGTATAATGGTCTCACCAAACCGAGAAGTGGCAGTGGCAAGAGAGATGTATATATTGTTGTCCAAGGCTTCGCCCTCCATGTTGCCCGACTGTGGCCTCTGGTCTGCTGTATTTTTCTCTCTAATTATCCCAACGACCCTGTAATATGACCCTCCGATTCTCACTGCATGTTTCAGAGGGTTTTGATATGGGAAAAGCCTTTTTGAAAGCCCGGTAGTAATCACACAGACATTCTGTTTAAAGCGGTCATCCAAAACACTCAAAAACCTACCACCGACAATTTCTGCTCCTGACATCTCCGGATAAAAAGGATAGGTGCCAACGACCTGGACAGGGACCATTTCACTGGCGAAAATAGCATTTTCCCTGATAATTCTCTTGGGCAAAACTCTTTTGACACCGGGAATAGTGGATAGAATTCTAGAGCTATCGTCAAAGGTTAATCCATATTCAACAGCAAAAGATCCACCGCTGTTATTTTGTTGATTGGAGTCTTCGGGAGGCTTTACGGAACGAATGATTATATTGTTACTACCCAGTCGCTTAATATCCTCCTGAGCCTCATATGAGGCACCTTCACCGATAGCTAGCATCGCGATCACTGAACAAACGCCAAAAATTATCCCAAGCATGGTCAGGACTGACCTTAGCTTGTGCAAAAGCAGACTCTTGATACCGAGATTGATAGTCGATTGTAGTTGGGATGCGTTCATCAATAAAAATATCGCGGTTATTATCTATTGGTGACATCCCTGTCGATGAGTCCATCCTTCATATGAATAACCCTTTGCGATCTATCACCAACCTTGGGATCGTGAGTAACCAGAACGATTGTTTTTCCAGATGCATTCAACTGATCAATAAGGTCCAATACTTCAAGTCCCGTTTTTGAATCAAGGTTTCCGGTAGGCTCGTCAGCGAGAATCATAAGAGGGTCGTTTATAAGTGACCGGGCGATGGCAACGCGTTGCTGCTGACCTCCGGAAAGCTGATTTGGCCGGTGGTCAAGTCGCTTTTCAAGACCGACTAAAGTTGCTAACTCGACGGCACGGTCATAATAATCTTTTAGGTCAACTCCCTGGTATATCAAAGGGACTTGTATGTTCTCGATGACCGTGAGTTGGGGTATAAGATTGTAAGATTGAAATATGAACCCAATTCTTTTTCCTCTTATATTAGAAAGCAAATCATCTTCCATTGTGGCAACATCATCTCCACCAAGAAAGTATTCGCCATCCGATGGGCGATCTAAACACCCGAGAATATTTAGCATGGTCGATTTCCCGGAACCAGAGGGCCCCATTATGGCCACATAGGAACCCTCCATAATCTCCAAATTCACCCCGTTAAGTGCATGAACAATATTTTCCTCGCCTAGGATGTATGTTTTCTTAATCCCTCGAATGTCTATGATTGTTCTCTTTCTTGATGCTGTCATTGCCTGTCAGATGTATTTTTAAGGTTCTGTCACTTCCCTCCGGGGCGTCCACCTTTGCCTCCGGAGCGACTACCTTGACCTCCTCCGAATTGCTTGATCATCGCCTGCCGCTCAGAATCGCTTAATTTTCCATCTCCATCTTTATCAAAGCGTTTCATGAATTCTTTTCTTTGTTCGGCGGTACCTCGCTGTCCCCTATTCTTTTCGTCGCCGTCTTCGGGTTTAGCCTTGCTGGATTCCTCTTTTGCATTGGGAAGCTTTTCGGTTGGCTTCGTATCGACATCTTCACCTTCCCGGACTACAGCTTTGTCGAGGTCATCAGGGTCGTAGTTTAAAGGAGGGTTCAAAAGAATTTTGTCACCAGCGTTAATTCCGCTGATGACTTGTATATACTTATCATCATAAAGGCCAAGCTCGACTTCGACGGGCTGGCTTTTTCCACCGCTATAATTATAAACGACCGTTTTCTCCTTTAATGTAGTCACAGACTGTGTGGGTATGGTGATCACATCGACAAGGTTTGTGGAAATGATCTCAACTTGAGCGCTGATTCCGGGATTAATGCCTTCAACAGGTTCTGCAAGATGCACCTCGGATTTATACTTCTTTGTCGAAGAGCCACCAAATCGTCGACTGGATGCTTCAGGAACAATGCCAACCTTCGCGACATAAGCTTTATATCTTTGGTCTGGCTTGGTTTCAAAGATTACATAAGCAACTTGCCCCTTACGAACTGAACCGATGCTGGATTCAGGAATTTGAAGATCGACTTTTAGCCTTGATACGTCGGGAAGTTTGATGATCTCCTGGCGATTTCTGACTGTGGCTCCTTCTTCAATCATGGATTCATTGCTCCATCGGTTATCTGAAACAAAGTACACCACCAACCCGTCCTGCGGGGCGTATATTTTACTTTTATCTAATTGTGATTTCAGGCGGTCTAATTGATTACTATTCAAAAGAAGTGTATTGAGCTGCGACGCGAGGTCGGCTTCAGCAGATGCCATGTTCCCCTCACCTTCAAGTTTGACTCTAAGAAGATCATCTTCAGCATCAGCAACTGCCGACTCATAAGTAGTGATCGACCTTCTGTGCTCGTAATCTAAAAATAAGCGGAGCGAGTTTTGAGATTTAATAAGAGCGAAAAGTTTATTGGTATAAGCAATTTGAGCAGTTTGCAATCTTGTTAGTGTTTCGAAGCCTTTGGTGTATAGCTTCATGGTATTATCCATTTTATCCTTTGCTATATTTAGCTCCTGCTCAGTGGCTGTGATTTCATTTGAAGTGGTCAAAATAGTTTGCTGATAATCCCCTTCTAAATATTTTTCTAAATCCAGTTTTGCAAAATTGAGAGTGTTAGATGCATTCCTCAACTGAGTCATTAAAGTACTTTTTGCGATCTCTAGATTGGCCTTGGATTGGGTATACAACGCTTGGCTTTTCTCCAATGCAATTTGCTCTGAATTTATTTTGTCAACGAATTCAGCGGCATCAAGTTCCACGAGAAGATCGCCTTTTTTGACTATCGACCCTTCTGGAACTATATCGATTATTCTTGCAGTGCCTTCTATTTCACTTCTTAGAACAGTATCCTTGACAGAGCTGACCTCACCTCCTTCAACGACCGAGACGAGAAAGTCACCCTTCTTTACTGTATGGTAGGCAGTTGAGGAATTTGATGACGCGCCGTCCCCGGCAAAGAATTTAACACATAAAAATATTACAATTATTGCTACGATTCCGACGATGATTCTCATATCTAGAGCCGCATCTGTTCTACCAAAGCGTCTTATTTTATTCGTTATCATTAGGGTATAGATTAAGATTCAAAATTGTTTTTTCTTTTATTGATTATTTTTTGATGCTGCGTCCGTTTGTGGACTGCTTTTTATAGAGACAGCAAAAATTTCCTCAGGTGTCTGCAATTCCCCAGCTTCGGAGTCAGGAATAAGCGGGCCATTTTTAAATTCATCAGGGATTAACATCGCATCTGATGAGACCCAGAATTCCTTCATATCTGTATCTAATGCTCCTATGTCCAGCATCAGCTGCAAGCGGGCAGTGAGATAATTAACAATATTGTTGGTCACATTATTTTGTTGATTCACAAGAGCATCCAGAGCATCTCTCAGGTCACGTTGAGTAATATCACCTGCGGCTCTCAGTAATTGTGCACTCTCTACCTGCTGTTCCGCCGCTTGCAAACCAGCTAATGCAATTTCATAATTTCTGAAAATTTGTTTTAATGTTCGCAAGCCGACTTCAACCTCGCGTTGTTTCTCATCTAAAGAGAGAGATAATGTTCGAATGGCCGATTCAAAATTAATTAATGTGGACCTGTAGGCGTTTCTCTCGCGCAGCCGGTCAATCGGAAGGTTGAGCTCAATGCCATAATTCCAGCGAACATCGTCAATGTTGAAATCCGTATAATCGGTTGGACCGTCAGATTGGAGAGAACCATCGGCAAGTATATTTAGGTCCGCTTTAAGTTGGTTTGCCGCCACAGCAATTTTTCTTTTTGAATCTTCAAATCTATCTA
>CBFHOE010000014.1:87649-92400 GCA_965657355.1 Limisphaerales bacterium
CTGATCCATTACGATCTCCATTCGGATTTCTTGAATTTCTTCCAAAAAATCTCGAAAACCAGTTATCTTCGAATTGTCTTTGACTTTCAGTAAGGTTGAGGGCGGTGAGAAAAAGTTGCTCCTTTCGCGTCTGATACGTTCGGTTATTGTCAACAGCTAGAGTAAGAGCTTTGTCCAAGGTCAGATTGAGCAACTCTCCGCTTTTACTTTCATCAATAAGATTGGAACTAAGAACTTCTTCAGGCGCTTTGTCTGAAAACCTTGTATCAATGGTAAATGGAGAAGAGGAACCGAAAACTTCCTTTTCAACATCAGATATTATGTTGTAGGCATCTTTCTCAGCATCTTTTCGGTAATGAGAAGCGCTGCAGCCCATCGAAGCCACAACTGGTAATGTGATGAAAACATTATGAATCTGGGATTGCTGAAATTGACAAATTAAACAGCGCGAGGCGGCAGTAATGGCATTCTTTGCCCAGATTAAAATTATTTTTAGATTTAAAAGACTTCCCATTTTGACTATCCAACCCTCGTTTATTTAATATTAAAACCTAAGTATTGTTACGTAGACGTAGTTATTTGGATTAGAGTTACATCAATGATCAATACGATTATAGGATAACGACATTACAGCCATTTTTTCATTTGCAAAGTATGAGTCTTCAATTGAGGGAAAAAATTGGACGGAAAGGTATTGCTTTGTTGGTGAATATGGAACCATATGTGTGGCGTGGCAGGAGGTAGTGGTTCGGATGAATTGGCAGAAAAAGCGGTTTCAAGACGCTGGTATCCTGCCTTCAGGTATCCGAATTACCGCCTTTTCTTTATTGCTTCGATAGTTTCATTGAATGGTACCTGGATCCAGTTGGTGGCAGAGGGCTGGCTCGTCTATGAAATAACAGGTTCAACCAGAGACCTTGGAATCACTCGATTTCTTCACACTATTCCAGTCACATTTATTACATTATTTGCCGGAATTTTAGCGGATAAAGTTGATAAGAGAAAAATTTTGGTAATCACCCAACTTGGATCCATGGTCTTTGCCGGTTGGCTAACTATCATTGGATTTGCCGGGAACCTTGAGATTTGGCATATCTGGACAGCCGCTCTGGGGATTGGAATCTGCCATTCTTTTGATATTCCAGCCCGTCAGAGCTTTATAGTTGAAATGGTCGGGCGAAAAGATCTGATGAACGCTCTTTTCATCAATTCATCCGTTTTTAACGGAGCCAGAATAATTGGTCCTGGCATAGCAGGAGTTATTATAGCCGTTTTTGGCCCCGTTTGGTGCTTTCTAATCAATACTCTTTCTTTCGGAGCTACCATATTTGCTTATTGCTCGATGAAAGGGTTGAAAAACAAAGTATCCACGGATGAAATCGATAGAACTGCAAAAATAAAAATCAGCTATCTAGATTCTTTAAAATATATAGTGAACAACCCAATTGTCAGCAGAGTCATTCCTATGGTGGCAATCAGTGCTATTTTTACAGCACCGTTCATCGCTTTAATCCCAAGTATGGCAAAAGAATGGTTTAATCTTGGACCAAAAGGCTATGGCAGCTTATTAACATCAAATGGAGCCGGGTCATTCATTGCGGCTTTTATGTTGACCACACTAAAAACTCCTTATTTGAAAAAATGGATATTTCCTATCGGGGCAACGTGTTTTGGATTGAGCTTGTGCTTATTGGCTTTTGCTAAGTATCTATGGATGGCTCATATAATTTTGGGTATTAACGGCTTTTTCATGATAGCCACCTATTCCACAGCAAATACCCTCACTCAACTCAATGTTCCCAGTGAAATGCGCGGACGAATAATGGGAATATACTCTTTTTGCTTCATTGGGCTATCCCCATTCGGAAATCTTTTGTTAGGTGATTTAGCAAGCAGATTCTCTCTAAAGTTAACCTTTATCATAGGGGGATGCGTTTGTGTTGCGGCAGCCTTAATAATTGCCTGGAAGATTCCATTCTCACAGACCCAAGATACTAAATTTGACAAATTAAGTGGATAGGAGTTTTCAAGCACCAGCATATCACTGAATCTCAACTGATTGTTGAGTCTGGCTCACTTTTAATATGGTGTTTTTTCCCAAATAACCGCGCCAATTGCAGTTGGGGTAAAGGATGGACCCAGACCCAATAAATGAGCCTGGATTCAAAACGGAATTACACCCAACGGTTGAACCATCTCCAAGTATCGCTCCAAATTTCAGCAACCTGGTATCTATTTTTTCACCACCAAAAGTAACCTTTACTGAGCCAGATGTTTGCTTGAAGTTTGATAAAACCACCCCGGCTCCAAGATGAGCTTTCCAGCCAAGAATGGAGTCACCAACGTAATTAAAATGAGGGACTTCACAATGACCAAGCAGTATAGAATTTTTCACCTCAGTGGCGTTTCCCACCACGGACCCGTCCCCAATGATTGAATATTCCCTAATGTAAGCATTGTGTCTGATTTGGCAGTTCTGACCAATCCACGCCGGCCCTTTAATGAAGGCACCTTGCTCTATTTTAGTATTTTCTCCGATCCAAACGGGCCCGGAAACTTGCCTTCTTTCCGGGTCGGGAATCACGGATGGTGGTTCAGTTTCGACTAATTTATCCAGATACGGCTTTATTAGCCCTAATGGCTCCCAGACATAATCCGTTTTTTCAAAAAACTCAGCAAATTTGAACCCATCAAGGGAGGAGAAATAGTCTGTCCAAAATTTCATACTTTTAAGGAATGTCTCAGTATTCTGCCGTAGGGATTAAATTAAAAATCTACCCCATAATAAAAGTTTAGCTCCCTGATCATTTAAAAAAAACCATCGAACATAGCTTTTTTTCCATTTTTTGGACATTTGGCTGAATTTTCTCAAATAAGTAGTGCCAAAAGCAGGGAAATCAGAATTTTCCTATCAACCATAAGTCATTTATACCGAATTACTTAATGGGCACTAAATGAGAGGAGCCTTGATGCACCGATTGATAAATTACATAGGAATTGCGAGTTTTGTATTCGCCTGGCAAATAAATTTGTTTGGCCAGGGGAAAATCAATTTCGAAAGCCAAATAAACATCGTCCATGAAGCAGATGCTCAGCTAGTGGAGGAAAATGGATATTTGGCGCAGCTGTACTATGGATCCGAATCAAATCCATTAACTATGTCCCCACTAGGATCAGTGGTCACCGTTGCAGCAGGAAAACTTCTGAGCCCAAGCCCAAATCCCCGGACACTTCCAGAGCTAGCTACCGGATCCGTTATTTTTGTTCAAATCAGGGTTTGGAACTCTTTTGACAATTTTAGTTTTGAATCTGTGCGTGATCAGGGGGGGCGCTTAGGTGTATCAGATGTTATCCAGGTGACTCTCGAGGATGATCCAAAAGCAGCACTAGTGTTCCCCGAAAACCTCCAAATAAAAACAGTCCAAGGCAACCATATCGGCGGAGGCTTAATTAAGTTTTCGAATATAGAGGCCAGTGTTGATGCTCCGGTTTTTAATCAGGATGGGATTCCACTTGAAGGTAGTGATTATGTTACTCAAATTTTTGCAGGCCCGGATCCTCTTTTTTTAAACCCGGTCGAAGGCGTAAGATCCTTTGGCACAGGAGAAAATGCGGGCTATTTCGGTGGAGCTGATGAGGTAGTGAAATCCTTTCTTGTTCACCCGGGACAGGAAACGTTTATCAAGGTATACGCATGGGATTCTGGAGGCGGGTCAACTTATGAGTCAGCGATAGAAGCAGGCGTAGAACTCGGAGAAAGTAATACATTTTCAGTTATCGCAGGTGGGGGGTATTTCCCTTCTTTCGTTACTCCAATATTAAATGGGTTAGAATCTTTCAGATTAAAAAGGCTGGAACCTGTTCCAAGACTTGGATCAATTTATTTCTCAAATATTTATTTTGATCATGCGTTGGAACAGCATGTTAGCGTCCCAGTCTTGGCTCCTGATGGAAGTGCCTTGGTTGGAAAACAATTTAAAGCTCAGCTGTATGCAGGAAAAGACCCATTCAGTTTAACAAAAATAGGATGGCCTCAAGATTTCCTTGATGGAACTGATGGGGGATCTTGGATTCCAGCCACGCGACTCATCCCAAATTCTACTCAAGGTGAAGAGTTTTATGTGTGTGTCAAAGTTTGGGATTCCACAGAAGCAGATTCAGCTGATGATGCTTTCTCACGACATACGACCAGAGGCGAGTCGAACATCTTCAAAGTAAAATCAGGAGGTTATGGATCTCCACCAGAACTCCCCGCACCTCTGGCTGGCATGAAAAGCTTTAAGTTGTTCAGAGGGATAGTCCCCACGATTATACAAGAACCCACACCTGTAGCCGTGATTGAGGGCGATCAAATAGATTTAAAGTTCTCATTCAATGCCTCAAGTCCGTATCTCATCGAATGGTTTAAAAATAATCAATCAATCGGTTTATTCAGCGAACCTCGATTCACTGTAAATGAATCTTCCATGGACAATGAGGGTAGCTATTACGCAATTGTTACAAATGAAGCAGGCTCTATAAGGACTCAGTCCGTCGATGTCAGCGTAAGTAAGAGGATTATTCCACCGACAATTACTTCCCTGTCGGGAAACCAATTAATCAAGTCAGGAGATAGCTTGATATTGAGTGTGGAATTCACGGGATCCCAACCGACTACCATCGACTGGATTAAAGATGGGGCAGTCATCGTCCCGAATGGATCAAAAGAACTGGTGATCGAAAATATCTCTGATGACTTTTCTGGGGATTAT
>CBFHOE010000015.1:0-11058 GCA_965657355.1 Limisphaerales bacterium
CTGCAAAGCAGGGGGAAGGATCTGATATAAGCAAGGAAGGCCTGCGGGATCCTTTTTAGAACAGAGGACCTTTGCCGGCTTGTGAAAGACAAAGTATTGTTTGAGTCTGGGACGAAGTGTCTGTCCCTCTAGAGAGACGGAGTCAATGTTGGGATCAACGGAGTCACCAATCTGAGCCACTTTGGATTGATTGATAAGGACTTTTCCTTGGGCAATCAATATTTCGGCGGCGCGACGCGAGCAAATACCGGACTGGGCAATATATTTCTGTAGCCTCAGCCGCATTTCTCAGAATGTGTTAAGCATCTGGTTTGGTCTTTTGAAGACCAATGACACGATCACCTTCCTTCCAAAGACCGCGTTTTTTGAGTAACTCAACTCTTTCAAATCGTTTGAGCACGCTGCGTTTGGCTGCCATTCCGCTGGGACCTCTTAAACTAGGATGTTGTGACATAATATTGACTTAGTTTGGATTAAAAAAAAGCCGAACCCTCGAGTTCGGCTTTAGAAATAAATTTGGCGGCAACCTACTCTCACACAGGCTCTACCTGCACTACCATCGGCAATGCTGCGTTTGACGTCCGAGTTCGGGATGGGATCGGGTCGGACCACAGCTTTATGGCCACCAAAAAAACCGTTGAGAATCATATTCTCTGAAAACTACATATAGGAAAAACCAAGACCTACATTCGCTTTGAAAATCGCTTTACCACCGAAGTGGAAAAAAGCGATCAAGCCGAACGACCGATTAGTATCAGTCCGCTAAATATGTTGCCACACTTACACGCCTGACCTATCAACCAGGTAGTCTACCTGGGGTCTTCAGGGAAACCTTATCTTGGGAAGAGCTTGGCACTTAGATGCTTTCAGCGCTTATCTCGTCCGCACATGGCTACGCAGCGCTGCTCCTGACGGAACAACTGCCACACCAGAAGTGCGTCATTCCCGGTCCTCTCGTACTAAGGAATGAACCCCTCAAGTTTCCTACGCCCACGGTGGATAAGGACCGAACTGTCTCACGACGTTCTGAACCCAGCTCGCGTGCCACTTTAATCGGCGAACAGCCGAACCCTTGGGACCTTCTCCAGCCCCAGGATGTGACGAGCCGACATCGAGGTGCCAAACCGCTTCGTCGATATGAACTCTTGGAAGCGATCAGCCTGTTATCCCTAGCGTACCTTTTGTCCGTTGAGCGATAGCAATTCCACATTAAACTATCGGATCACTTGGGCCTACTTTCGTACCTGCTCGACTTGTCAGTCTCACAGTTAAGCACACTTCTACCCATACGCTCTTCGCATGGTTACCAACCATGCTGAGTGTACCTTAGCGCTCCTCCGTTACTCTTTGGGAGGAAACCGCCCCAGTCAAACTGACCCGCAAGCACTGTCCTCTGTCTGGATTCACAGATCAGAGTTAGAATCCTAATAAACGAAGAGTGGTGTTTCACATTGCGACTCTGGCACAACCGAAGCCATACCTTCAAAGTCTCCCACTTACGCTACGCATCGCATATCAGAACCCAATACCAGCTTACAGTAAAGGTGCATAGGGTCTTTCCGTCCTTCTGCAGGTATGCGGCATCTTCACCGCAATTACAACTTCGCCGAGAACCTCTCCGAGACAGCGGCCCGGTCGTTACACGATTCGTGCAGGTCGGAACTTACCCGACAAGGAATTTCGCTACCTTAGGACCGTTATAGTTACGGCCGACATTCACCGGGACTTCGGCTCCGAGCTTCGCCCGAAGGCTAACAAGTCACCTTAATCTTACGGCATTGGTCACGTGTCACTCCCTATACTTTGACTTCACGTCTTTGCAGAGAGCTGTGTTTTTGCTAAACAGTCGCCAGGCCCCATTTACTGTGACTCACCGAAGTGAGCGCCCCTTCTTCCGAAGTTACGGGGTTAGATTGCCGAGTTCCTTAGAGAGGTTTATCTCGCTCGCCTTGGTGCATTTACACCCACCCACCTGTGTCGGTTTACGGTACGGGCACTTGGATATAAACGGAGATTTTTCCAGGTAGTTCATCTGGCAGCACGATTTCACCAACGAGGGATCCATCTACCAATTCAATCAGGCTGCTGCTTTCCGACCTACGTCTTTCTCCGTATAGGGTCCTTAGTGGTTCCGGAATATTGACCGGATGTGCATCGACTACGCCTTACGGCCTCGCCTTAGCTCCCGACTAACCCTGGGAGGACGAACCTGGCCCAGGAAACCTTAGGTATACGGCGACAAGGATTCTCACCTTGTTTTCGCTACTCATGTCTGCATTCTCACTAGTCAGCGCTCCAATTTTCCTTACGGTCCACCTTCACTGCACTGACTACGCTCTCCTACCGATTTAAAATCCCACAGTTTCGGTATAATGTTTATCGCCAATCATTATCGGCGCAATGTCACTCGATGAGTAAGCTATTACGCATTTTTTAAATGGTGGCTGCCTCTAAGCCAACATCCTCACTGTCTTAGTAACATCACATCCTTTCCACTTAACATTATTTTGGCACCTTAACTGGTGGTCTGGGTTGTTTCCCTTTCGACCATGAATGTTATCACCCATAGTCTAACTGCTGGAATAAAGGGGTTCAGGGTATTCGGAGTTTGTTAGGCTTTGGTACCCGGGTGAGGGCCCTAGGCCTGCCAGTGCTCTACCCCCCTGAAGAACTTTTCCAACGCTAGCCCTAAAGCTATTTCGGAGAGAACCAGCTATCACGGGGTTTGATTAGCCTTTCACTCCTACTCACAAGTCATCCGAGCATTTTTCAACATACACCGGTTCGGTCCTTCACTGTGTGTTACCACAGCTTCAACCTGCTCATGAGTAGATCACCTCCGCTTCGGGTCTATTGCCAGAAACTCAACGCGCATTTCACACTCGGTTTCCCTTCGCCTCCATGCCATAGGCACTTAGGCTTGCTACTGACAACAACTCGCAGACTCATTATGCAAAAGGCACGCGGTCACCAAATGGCTCCCACACTTTGTAAGCATATGGTTGCAGGATCTATTTCACTCCCCTAACAGGGGTACTTTTCACCTTTCCCTCACGGTACTTGTTCACTATCGGTCACTAGGTAGTATTTAGCCTTACGCGGTGGTCCGCGTAGATTCACACAGGGTTTCACGTGTCCCGTGTTACTTGGGATGACTCTAGGTGTGTTGCACTTACCCTTACAGGACTGTCACCTTCTATGGTTCCACTTTCCAGAGGATTAGGTTCGATTCACACTACCACGTTGAGGTCCCACAACCCCAATGAATAAATTCATTGGTTTGGGCTGTTCCGCTTTCGCTCGCCACTACTTACGGAATCGTTTCACTTTCTTTTCCTGGGGTTACTGAGATGTTTCACTTCACCCCGTATTGCCTTACTGAACTATGAATTCATTCAGTAATAACTGGTCTTCAACCAGCTGGGTTGTCCCATTCGGAAATTCCCGGATTGGAGCCTGCTTGCGGCTACCCGGGACTTATCGCAGCTTGCCACGTCCTTCATCGCCTCCTAGTGCCAAGGCATTCACCATATGCTCTTAGTAGCTTGATCACAAAGTTAGCATTTGTATAAAATACAAATGAATTCAAACGAGATATTCTTCTTAGTTGTAATTTTTTTAAATTTACAGTCAGAATTCAGATTTCAAAGAACAATCCCCAGGAAATTAGACGAGGTCATTTGAAAATGAACATCATTTTCGACCTGCCTGGGGTGAAAAATTATATGGTGGGCCTAACAGGACTTGAACCTGTGACCCCACGCTTATCAAGCGTGTGCTCTAACCAACTGAGCTATAGGCCCGACATGGTGGAGCTAAGGAGATTCGAACTCCTGACATTCTGCTTGCAAAGCAGACGCTCTACCAACTGAGCTATAGCCCCGTTTTATGGTTTAGAATAAAAACCATTAAATATTATTGTCAAAAAAGAGCTCAATGCTCATTGACTATTGAATTGTGCGCATCGAAAGCCATCACTTCTGTGAAGAAGTGTCGACCTTGCAGAGATATCGCGAACGATATTCTACAATACTCCTTAGAAAGGAGGTGATCCAGCCGCAGGTTCCCCTACGGCTACCTTGTTACGACTTCATCCCAATTACCAGCCTTACCTTCGGCAGTTGCCTCCAAAGGTTAGCTCACCGACTTCGGGTATGACCGGCTTTCATGATGTGACGGGCGGTGTGTACAAGGCCTGGGAACGTATTCACGGCGCCGTAGCTGATGCGCCATTACTAGCGATTCCGGCTTCATGTAGTCGAGTTGCAGACTACAATCTGAACTGAGCATGATTTTCTGGGATTAGCTCCACCTCACGGTTTGGCGACCCTTTGTATCATGCATTGTAGTACGTGTGCAGCCCTGGACGTAAGGGCCATACTGACTTGACGTCATCCCCACCTTCCTCCCGGTTAAAGCCGGGCAGTCTGTTTAGAGTGCTTTCCGCGCTAGCGGAAATAGCAACAAAACATAAGGGTTGCGCTCGTTGCGGGACTTAACCCAACATCTCACGACACGAGCTGACGACAGCCATGCAGCACCTGTGTAAATTGCTCTTGCGAGCTCGACTGCTTTCACAGCCTTAGAGATACATGTCAAGCCCAGGTAAGGTTCTTCGCGTTGCATCGAATTAAGCCACATACTCCACCGCTTGTGCAGGCCCCCGTCAATTTCTTTGAGTTTTAACCTTGCGACCGTACTCCCCAGGCGGCACACTTAACACGTTAGCTACGCCACAGACGGGGTCGAACCGCCTACAGCAAGTGTGCACCGTTTACTGCTAGGACTACCAGGGTATCTAATCCTGTTTGCTACCCTAGCCTTCGTGCCTCAGCGTCAGGAATCGTCCAGGGACTCGCCTTCGCCACTGGTGTTCCTCTTGATATCTATGCATTTCACTGCTACACCAAGAATTCCAGTCCCCCCTCCGATCCTCTAGTGGGATAGTATCCAATGCATTTTCCGGGTTGAGCCCGGAGCTTTCACATCAGACTATTCTCACCGCCTACGCACCCTTTACGCCCAGTGAATCCGAACAACGCTTGGGACCTCTGTATTACCGCGGCTGCTGGCACAGAGTTAGCCGTCCCTTCCTCTTCTGCGACTATCAGGCTTTTCGGTTATTAACCAAAAAGATTTGTTAACAGATGACAGGGGTTTACAGACCGAAGCCCTTCTTCCCCCACGCGGCGTCGCACCATCAGGCTTGCGCCCATTGTGAATGATTCTCGACTGCTGCCAACCGTAGTTGTCTGGACCGTGTCTCAGTTCCAGTGTGACTGATCATCCTCTCAGACCAGTTACCCGTCGTAGCCTTGGTAAGCCGTTACCTTACCAACCAGCTGATGGGACGCGAGATTATCACAAAGCGAGAGGTCCGAAGATCCCCCTCTTTAAACTAAAAAAGATGACTTTAAAAGTTCACATCAGGTATTAATCCACCTTTCGGCGGGCTATTCCCAACTTTGCGGTAAATTTCTCACGCGATACTCACCCTTGCGCCACTAAATTAATAAATTAATTCCGTTCGACTTGCATGTCTTATCCACGCCGCCAGCGTTCGTTCTGAGCCAGAATCAAACTCTCCATTGAAAGTATAAGCTTGATTAAATATTTGCTAAGTTAAACTCAAATTGGTCTCTGCTTATTGAGACCTTTTTGAGGGCTCTCGATTACGCACAATTCAATTTTCAATGAGCTCTCCCGAATAAAATAGAGACAACTTATTGTGTCTCTTTCGGACCATCGCCTTTTTGCGAAGGGACAAGCAATCTACCAAATTCGGAAAACACTGCAAGGGGTTTTTTAATTTTTTTTTCCAGAAAGTCGTCAACATCCGGAATTTGTGTCAAAAACGGCAAAAAACCAATGGTTTTAGAGGGTAAAAGGTCAGAAATTATTTTATGATTGAGAGATTTTTTTGAAATTTTGGGCTCAATTTCAGACATGCAAACGAAAATTTCGTTATCTCGGAATGTTTTTTGAAGGTATTTGATGGAAAGCACGGTGTGATTAAGGCACCCGAGCTTGTCAGGAACGGTTAATACCACTTGATGTGCCACCTCATTGATAATGTCTCCGAGTAAGAACCCAGGACCGATGGGAGTCGCGATTCCCCCGGCTCCCTCAACTAAAAGCACATCGGTTTCCTCAGATTGCGAGAGAATAAAGTCCTTTACCTCGCTCAACACGGGAAAAGGTTTTTTCTCCTTTAAGCAGCAAGCATAAGGACTGAGTGGTTCCCTGAAATACCATGGATTTAATTTGTCTGGAGAGTCTGAGCCATATTCTCTATTTGCTTGTAATAAAGACATGACATCATCACGTGGGCCTGAACAAAAAGGTTTGATGGCTTTAACGCAGAGGCCACAGCTCCTTAGGTAGCGGACTAACGTGCAAGTTAGCCAAGTTTTGCCAACCTCTGTATCCGTGCCAGTTACAAATATTATTTTAGGCAGTTTTACCATTGATTCTTGCTTTAAAATATTTAAGCCGAATTCGAATATTGCTAGTTATTTAACTGTTCCCTATAGATTAAAAGTGTTCCCCTCAAATAGATAAACCCAAGGTTTCTATTGCAGGGATATAAAAAAACATAGTGCAAATACACATATGAAACATATACCACAAATTAGCTCAGGTACAAAAGGGCCGCTCGGAGTTTTCCACCTCCCTCGTTTATGGCAAAAATTAACATTGGGAGCCAAAGGAGTTCTAGCCGAAGGTTACGATGAATGTGGACAAGGATATGATCAAATGGTTCTTGATGGTATCGGGATAGACAGGGATGCCATCATGGCTTTTGTCAAAGATAGCAACCCTACGTATCCTCAACTTGAAGCCTGGATCCTTCAGCAAAAAGGCGGAGCAATTGATACGACTGCGATCGAAAGCCTTAATGCCGCAATTGCCGGATATAACCATTCAGACGATGTTCGCAAAACAATTCTTGCTGACAGCGGAATTGAAGATGATGGCACGATCCTTGATGCTATCAACCTAAACAACCTGGACGATTGGTACGAATTCCATAAATCTCTTGGTTGATTATCAATTTATAGAAAAATAACAAAGGGGGCGGAACAAATATCAAACCGCCCCCTGTTTTATTTATTTTTTAGAAAATAACTTTACTGAGTCTTTAAATAATACAAGCAGTCTGAAAGAAGAGTTGGACAACCATTTTTTTAGACTGAGTTTCGTTTATCTTCGACATCTTTATCATTCTGTTGTTTGAGCTCGGCAAACATGGTTTTAAGGTCCAACCAACCACCGATAATGACCCACACCGACATAATGGCGAATGCAACACAACAAACAACTAAACTTATGGTCCAAATATTAACCCAAATATCCATTTTTTTGTGTAAATTAAATTAAATTTTCAAGAGACTAGGACTCGCTGACTTCGTGTCGTTTTTGATCGGGAAATAACAGTGATCCAATCACGAATAAAACAGAGGATGCCACAATAACGATCAAGCCAAGCATAGATGAGCTGATAATAGAATCACCCTCAGCATTGACCATTCCAATAAATTCTTTGACGGGCCCTAGCCCAAGAACGGCAAAAAAGCCAGCAATTAGAGAAAACCGTGCTCCCATCGCACTTCCCTTTTTCCAATAGAGGCCACCCCAAAGCAGAGCAAAAGCGCCAGAAAAATAAACAGCTCCTGTTATGGCCATGTAATCCCAGATATCATCTGAGCCTTTGTAGAAAAGCCCCCAAAGCCAGACATAAACCCCAAGGCAAACAATTGTGAGACGGGTGATTAATATCCTGGATTTCTGAGACAAATGACCTTTCAGGGGGGCTATGATGTCTTGCGTAATTACAGAGGACCAGCATAGCAAATAAGAATCATGAGTAGACATGAAAGCTGCAATCATGGCCGCCGAAACCAAGCCCAAAATACCTACGGGGAGGATACGACCTAAAAAGACGGGCATCGCAAATAAATTATCCGAGGCTGTAACTCCACCACCTGGATCTGGATAAAAGGCCTCTTTTAAATCAGGGGCTTGAACAACAATAAATACATACGCACAAATCCCCCAAAAGATTGGGATCATCTGCCGGATTGTGAATGGAATAGCAGACCACATAAATTGCTTTTTGACAGCATTTGTGGATTTCATCATTAAAGCTCGAGCGATGGCAGTTGGCCAGATGGCGCAGTTAACCAACCCAAGGAAAACCATCCAGGTGATATAGTCCCAACCGAATTCGCTGCTTTTGAAAGGGTCGAAGCCATTTTCGCCCTGAGAATTTTTGATGGTCGTCACAATGGTTTCCCATCCCAAATGGTTTACACAAAGCCATGTCGTCAACAGCACCCCGAATGAGAGAACAACGAATTGAATATAATCCGTTATCACAACTGAAACCATCCCTCCTAAAACGGTGTAGAAAAGCACCAAACAAATTAAGACAGTCATGGTGATCATCAGAGCATTACTTTCGTTACTCATCCCAGTAATACCGACAATAAACATGGAGCCCACCTTAAGGAATAACCCCATGTTAAGGACACCGCCAAGAACCAACAAAGTTCCGCCGAGAATACGCACATCTTTACTAAAACGCTTTTCATAGAATTCAGGAATGGTAAGTACTTCCATGGATCGCAATTTTGCTACGATAAAACCAGTGGCTCCGACAAAGAAGGCAACCAGTCCTGCGAGAATGGCTATGTGGAAAGCTGCAAAATAACCTGTAAAGCCCTTTTGTGCTGAATACATAACAGTGATGAGACCCATCTCGGTTCCCGCCATGCTGGCGACACCCAAACGGGTTCCTATTGACCTCCCTGCACCTATAAAATCGGTCATGTTGCCGACGTAAGACCGACCGATCCAGCCGATAACGATAGAGCCGAGAAGATAGATAACGACAATACCCCAGTCCAAGTTAGAAAAATTCGTTTTGGATGCGAGGTCGGATATGACTTGCAGTTGTGTATCCATTGGAAGTGTAATATGAGGTGATATCATAATTACTTTTGTATTTTTTCCAAGCTATTGATGGTCCTTTCACTTTACCAAAACGTCCATTGAAGGAATGATAAAACCATGAAATTGATGAACATCCACGCCCATCAGGATGATTTCGAATTTACGGCGGCGGGTCTATTCGAAAAAACCAGGCGCCTGGACCCAAAAAATTTTGAAGGAAAGGTAACAGTTTGCACAGATGGCGCTGCTGGCCATCACCTCATGTCTAGAGAAAAAACATCAGAAGTCAGACATAAAGAGCAGCGACAGGCTTTAAAGATCGCAAACCTAATCTATGAACCTTTAAAATATCCCAATGGTTCTCAACCAAAAGAAGGTTGTATGACAGCCGGCCCTGAATTATTGGCTGCGATTTGGCACTCGATCCGGACCTTTGAACCCGGGTATCTTTTCGCCCCCCCTCTGCCAACCGACAACCGGGTTGGCGTTCACGTAGACCATGTCGTGGTAGCAGAGGCTGTCAGAAAAGTTGCTTATCTCATCAACGTCCCACAGGCTTACCTCGATTTTTATCCAGATGACGAACCACCGTTTAAACAGATTGAAACTCCGGTCATCATAAATGTCATGGATAGCTACATGGGCTTGAAAGACGCTTTCGACATCGTCATAGATATCTCAGACACTTTTGAACATATCGCCGAAATGAGCTGGTGCCACCAAAGCCAAATTAGTGAATGGTTACCATGGGTTGGTCGACATCAATTCGAACCACCAACAAACTTCAATGGTTGGAAAGAATTCCTGCTTGCAAGAATGGAAGCCCGCCAAAGAAAACTAGGACTTCCAACGGATAGGCTGTACGAATTCTTCTGTATCTCCGGGTGGGGCAACATACCAACGATTTCGAAACTTACTGAAGACCTGAAGATTATTGATCTCGAAGCATCCAACCTTGAGGCACTGGAAAAGAGGCTCAAACAATGGGCAAATCAAGGCACATGAACAAGGTGCACCTCAATGTTATCTCTTTTTATTTGAGCAATTCTTGAAAGAGCTATGGCATAAGTCTCTACCTGAAAATCATAATCAGAAGGGTTCAAATTCTTATCGGTTTTGAAATCATAAATGATTGCCTTTGAGATCTGACTTTTTTCATTTTCTTTCATAAGAATCACACGATCCATAACCCCGGAGATCCATGATTCGTTGTGAATAAGCTCGAATGACTTTTCGCGCCAACAAATAGATTCTCCTTCATTAGGTTTATAAAAAACCTTTCTAAAATTTTGATTATCCGATAGGCCGAGTATTTTTTTGGCGCACCCGTCAAAGTCTTCAAGGTGAATCAGTCCTTCATTCTTCCATATTTCGTTCAAAGATTTTTCCCAATCATTGTCGGGTGATATCCATTCGACGCATTCGAGTAATTTATGAACAAGGACGCCGATTTTTCGTGATCGTAAGCTAGATTTAGAAAAAAGGTTTCGGCAAGAAATAATTCCAGCACCAGAAGCGCGTTCTTTGGCAATTCGTCTTTGGGAAACGACAAAATTCTGATTATTTGAAATAAAATCAAACTCACATTGGGCGCGGCCTTTCGCTTTTCCGGTTTCGTGAGATTTTTCAAGCTCCGAAGGGGTAACGCACTTAGGAAAATCACCAGATTCATAAAGCACATCACAACCAGAGGGCAACCAACCCATATCTCGATTTAATGATTCAGGCTTTTGCTTTGAATTGTGAATTCCGGATTGAACCAACCCACCCCATGTCGCAGACCCTTCTTTAGCATTTGTCAATATATACAAACCTTCCTTAGCTCTGGTGCAGGCGACGTAAAACAGACAAAGCGATTCAAAAATTTCTCTTTGATTTCTCTTTTCAGCAACGTTCCTGATTTTTTTATTGAGGTAAGAAATATTTTTAGCCGGAACTTGAGAGATCCAATTAATGTCTCCTCCGTCAGACCGTTCCACAAGCATGCCGTCCCCTTTGTTTGAAGCGAACGGCACATTAACCTGTGGCAACAAGACCACATCAAAACCCAATCCTTTTGATTTATGCATAGTCATGACCTGAATTTCGTTGTTTGCCCCTGCC
>CBFHOE010000015.1:11157-37617 GCA_965657355.1 Limisphaerales bacterium
GGCAACAAGACCACATCAAAACCCAATCCTTTTGATTTATGCATAGTCATGACCTGAATTTCGTTGTTTGCCCCTGCCTCTTGGCAATGAAAATTAGTCATAAACTCGAGAAAGTCATCAAGAGAGTTGTTGTTTGAATTTTCGTACCGACGGGCAGCGTCGATGAGCTGTTTTCCCCTCAGTTGGTGAAATGAATCTGCAGAACCAGCTTTTTTCTCGAGCATTTTTATAACCCATTCGATCCACCTAGATAGCCCAAGCGTATTTAATTTGCGGATATTTCTCGAATGAAATTGATCGATGGAATCGCCGTCTATTGCCAAAGCACTATAAACTGGGGACATCTTAATATGCCACTCAGCAAAGTGATCATCGGGATGTATGAGAAACTGTATTAAAGATGTGACCGCTGGAACGAGAAGATTGTCACGAGCTATGGGTACGTCCATAGACTGAGATACCGGCAAGCCGCGCTCTCGAAGATAACGAGTGACCAAATCGCTATCTTGATTTCGTCGAACTAAGACAGCGCATGATTTCCTGCGTTCAATCGGCTTAAGGTTGTCAATCAAATGATAGAGAGCCTCGAGAGCATCAGAGCCAACCCCTGAAGACCTGACGGCTTGACTTTTATCCAGCCCGACAACAGCGACATGACCACTGAGTTCATCTAGGGCAGAGGTATGGTTTTCCCATACCCATTGGCTTGAAATACTGCTACCCAAGAATGATTGAATGTTAGATTCCGAATTAAAAACATCATTTACAAAGGCTAATATTTGAGGGGCCGAACGATACGATTTGTCTAATGAATCTACTAAAAAGTTAGACTCACCGTGACGGACATATCTTTCTAACAAAAAATCAAAGAGCTTATAGTCACCACCCCGCCATCCATAGACGGACTGTTTTATGTCACCGACGACAAAGACACTTCTTTCACCACTGGTATCCTGAACGACCTCATCGACCAGGTTTTCGAGAATATTCCATTGATTTCTACTGGTATCCTGGAACTCGTCTAATAGCCAATGATCAAAGGTGGAATTTAATCGAAAATCCATTGCTAACCTGCGATCAGGATCCAGTCGCATGCCAGTATTGCATGCATATTTACCTGATTGAAGCCCGGGACCTTGACTTAACAAGTAAAGAACATCGGAAAATGCAATATAACCACGGCGACGCAATTGGGAGTCATATTTTTTTTCAAAGTTATCCAGCAAAAAATAAAGCCCTTTTGTTCGCCTCAACTTAATGAACCACTCGGCCTTTACCACGGGCTGAATCAGGCTCAGGAGGGATTGGAATTCGCTAGCATTTTCAAACTCAACACCATTTTTATTAACAAACTTTAACCTCCCTTTCCCTTTTGACTCGATGTCATTTATTAGAATGTTAATATTTTTAAGAAGTGATTTAAAACATTCTGCGAGCTCCCCCCCGGGTTGATACGCCTGGATAAAATCGAAAACCTCATCCCACTTTTTCCATTGGGCTTCGCTCTGGCTCTTGGTTTTTAGTAGGGTGCGAAATCTATCGACTCTTGATTTGGCATCACCCTCGGCGTCAAAGGGACTTGATTCACCACCCCATATAATATCTGGCTGTCCCCATCTCAATTCCTCAGGACACTCCAAATGCAACTGATGGAATGAGGACGTGATGGTTTTCAGCAAGTGGGCCACCGTGGAGTATTCAACGCCAAAAGTCGCTTCTTTGAGGATTTCCATCAAATCCTTTGCGTCGGATTTATTGCGACGTTCGTTTAATATCTGCCCCATCAGCCGATTAATCTCTCGCTCCAAATCTATGGGATCTACAACTTGAAACCCGTCGGGAACATTGTATTCAAAACAAAAATTTGTCAGAATTTTGAAGAAAAATTGATCCAGCGTTCCGAGATGCAAGTGAGGCATCTGCCAGACAAGGTCCTTCAATCTCTCGTGAGCTATTTCCATATCCCATTGACCAAAATTATTAGAAGCAGCAAAAGCGGAGGCTTTGCTTGATGAAAGTGCTGATTCTGATAATTGACTCACTATTCTGCTAAAGAATTCACCGGCTGCTTTACGGGTAAAGGTCAATGCCACAATAGAATCTGGAGATACACCGTGGCACAGCAACTTGATATACCTCACAGACAAGCAATAAGTCTTACCAGAGCCTGCACTGGCCCTTATAAGTTGGTTGGGAATGGCTTTTGAAATAATCAAAGTTTACTTTAAGTTTTTCCACATTGAGAACCCCTTCAGGAATTCTTACTACCTCGCCACTCTATAATCTTAGACGGGTCTTGGATAAAAAATTCCGGAAATAATTCGTATTCAGGCTCAGGATTGGGCGGAGTAAATCGCCCAGATTTTATATTTTGTATCACTGACCTGGCACATTGTGATGCATGCTCTGCCAATTCTTTATTAAATCCCTCCCAAGAACTTACGCGGGTATCTTGGACGGTTTTGGGAGCATTAAAATAGGCGACTCCTGGGAAACAATTCCCAGGCTCTAATTTTGCCCATGCCTGGGCATAAAGTGGTAGTTGGAGATTTTTCCACAAATATTTTATATTTTGATTTTTTCCTCGGACTTTTTTTTCCCAGTTGAAAATTTGCCATGGTTCTCGAGTTTCATGCCATTCATCATTTTCTCTTAGCCTTTGAGCATGAGCATCGAAAATTTCCTTGGCGTTATTTGATGTTTTAAAATCAACGAGTCTTGTTTGACCTGTAACATCGTTGGTTTCAATTCGATCTATAGTACCGGCCAATTCCATGCCATCTATCTCCCAAACTTTTTTTAAGTTTTGAAGGTAATGCTTATGAATTCGAATCTCCACTCCCTGAATTTTCCATCCGGAAGCCCTATTTTTCGCCTCTACTGATGCCACGGCGTTTAGTCTTTGGAGTAGTGATTCATATTGAATCCAAAGAGCCGCAGGAAGTTCGACCCCGTAAATACCGTGGATTAATTTCTCCAGATTGGATTTGAAGAATTGTCTGATTTTTTTCTCATCTAACCACGATCTTGCTTCTGGGTCATTCCCATAATTTTCCAGTACTTTATGGAAGATGTTACCGAACTCACGCGGATCGAGCTCCATTTTAGACCTATCAATAGTTGACATACCCAGCACGTGCTCCAGGTAAAACCGAAAAGGACAATTTAAATAGGAGGAAAAACTGGTTACAGACATTCTCGAAGGAAGATTAACTTCAACATTGTCAGGTGATGGAATTTTTAATTTCCAGGTATTTTGAAAAATTGGGGCCTTTTCAAATACCACTCCATTGCTTTCTCCCATTAACCTTATCACCCTGGACGGTAAATCTTTATCATCGCAGAGAAAACAAAGGCGTGAAGGTCTTTGTGGGTTGCCAGCAGCATCTCTATCACAGAAAAAAACCTGAATACCCCCATCTCCACTCCTTTGAGCAGCTAGCGTGTGTATGATATAGGTATCTCTTGCAAGGCGATCCTCATTAGTTGGCAATCCTAATTTAGAGCGAAATTTTTCGGGGAGGAAGATGTCCCCGGATATTGTTTCAGGAATAATGGTGTCCTGGAGGCCGACGAGAGCTACGCTTCGAGCAGGTTCCCACAGCATTTCCATCCACCCAATGAGATCTATTTCCCCTCCGCTTCGCTCCTGATGGACTAGTTTTTTACTGAGAAACCGCATCAGTAAATCGAGTCCATGCGACGGGGACAGTTTCGAAATTTTTTTAAGCTCATCCAGAGTATCAACGACTATACTCGAAGTAGCAGAAAACAGCCTATCCGAATCACGTCTAGTATCGAGTTCTCGGTTCATGTAGATATCCGCTAAAAAATACATGAAACCATCGCTCCAATTACCCCTGAGGACTTTCCCTCGCCATTCATCAAGTTTATGGAAAAAATTTTTTAGGGTTGATTTATTCCGCTGCTCTATCTCTTCGCCACCATGGTCACGCATTCGATCGATCCAGTTTTCGATTCCATCAATTGAGGTCACCAAGTGTTCTAGCCTCAATCGATCTAGTAAAACCAAAAACTCTCGATGAGTCACTTCAGTATCAATTGCACTGAAAATTTGAGGATAGCGAGCCAATTCAATACTCTCATAGATATGGGCTTTTTTAAGAAAGTTGGAAAATGACTCCATAATCTTGTAAAGCTCGAAATAGCGAAATGACCGACCTGATGGATTGAAAGCAGAATAGTCGGATGAATTAATTTTTGACTCAAGTGGCTCTATGATTGAGGAATCAAAAACGCCAAGAGCGACCTCACTCGACTCTGCTTCAGCATCCGTATACCAATCGACAACAGAGTCTATCATTTGGGATGGCTCTAAAGACCGGGTGAAATGGATATTGGGACTTCCTTTTTGTATGGGCTTTTGAAACCATCTTCGAAATATCGGACAGCCCCAATCATCAAAATCCTTTTCATTTTTATCGACGGTGTAGATCCATACCTTAATTCTAAGCGCATCCCCAGTTGCCATCGAATTTAGATAATTCCTCAACACTGGGGGAATACCAGGAACGCCTGCCAAAATGATACTACCTTCAATCCCTTTAAGGCTCTTATTGGAATGAGCCAATTTTGAAATTTCCTCAAACTCATCGAAATAAAGGTATGATCTCAATATCTTTAAGTAAATTTTTTCTAAAATAGATAAGGCTTGCCAACGGAAAGGCTCCTCCAGTTCTGCTGGAGGCAATTGAGCAACCTTGGAGATCGTCAGACCATTATCTGATAGAGAGCGCCTCATCTTCATGATGGGATTAACAACTGACATCCCCCATGAAAAATCTTGAAGGCGAGATTTATCAACATGCGCACTGATACTTGGAAACAGACTTTGAATCCATTGATTATCTAATCGCTTTATCGCTTCATACATAGCCCAGTGGCTGAAAGTTTCGCTCACTGGAGATAATTCTTGGTCATTTGGTATCTGCTGTATCAAAAAAGTTTCGGGAGTATAAATTTCCGGTGGACATACAGCCCTTTGACTTTTTGAAGCCACCAGTGCCAATGCCTCTTTCAAACGCCTGGCGGAGTGAAGTGTTGGAACAATGCAGGTGACTCCACTCAAATCCAGGATTGAAGGCAATTCATTAAGCCCGACAATTTTCTCGGCAACCTGGTCTACTAATGGTCTTTCAGTCGTCAGATATTCTCTTTCAATCATTGGCACCATCTCATTAGTGTGTATTTTTTATATTGTCCCACTGAGGCAAATGAATATCTGCTTAGCTTGATTTTCGTTGATTCTTAAAGGTTAATAAGCATTGATTTTTTCATCAAGAATTTGTACGTCACCCGCTCATTAAAAAAAGCCCTAATCGGGCCCCGTGTATTGTTTCCCTCCCGCGCCCGGCTCAATCGAATATCAGGGTATTTTCGAACTAATTTTAGCACGTCCAAGGAGGATAGTAAATTAGCCATTTGACCAAGCCAACAAGGGCCTATCCATGTATTACTCAGTCCCGAATTAGGAAAATAATTAAGCTGCCAGGGGTGTTAAACCCTGACAGCTGTTAAGGTGATTGTTGTTTGATTTAGTTAATTAAGGAACAAGTCGCATTATCTAGTTCCGGGTTTTAACTTACTTGATGGAAACATGGTCTTATTGCCCATATCGTCTCAAGAAGTTCACTATTTATACCCCAGTTCCTCTATCTACCTTTCACAATGAATTAGATTATTTTGGCTTGAAGTCACTAATTATTAACAAGTTGGACTCGAGGTTAGAATTTCTTGGAAATAAAAACGAGAATAGGTAAAAATTAAATAATTATGGGAGAGTGTGGGAAAACAAAATCTGAAAATTCCACGGAAGTGCAATCAGACTACAAAGTCTGTGCCATGTATCATTTTGCACAGTTGGATGACTATAAGGAAATGCGCTCTGGCGTATTAGAGGTCTGTCAGAAGAATAAAGCCGTTGGAACAATACTTTTAGCAGCGGAGGGAATCAATGGGACAATAGCGGCACCGATGGATGGGATTGAAAAAATACTTACCTACCTTCGAACTGATCCAAGATTGAATGATCTGGATGCCAAATTTTCATATTCGGAGAAAAAGCCATTTTACCGCATGAAGGTAAAACTAAAAAAAGAGATTGTCACAATGGGGATACCAGATATCAACCCGAATGAGGTTGCTGGGGAGTATGTCGAACCGAAGGATTGGAATGTGCTCATTTCCGATCCAGATGTCATCGTGGTGGATACCCGAAATGATTACGAAGTAGAAATTGGGACTTTTATGAATGCTCGTAATCCCGACACAAATACGTTCCGTCAATTTCCAAAATATGTTGAAAATAATTTATCGAGTGACAAAAAAAAGAAAATCGCGATGTTTTGCACTGGGGGGATTCGGTGCGAAAAAGCAACGGCTCTTCTTGTGAATCAAGGATTTGAAAACGTTTACCATCTGAAAGGTGGGATTTTGAAATACCTGGAAGAAGTTCCAAAAGAAGAGAGCCTTTGGGAAGGCGAGTGCTTTGTATTTGATAATCGAGTGAGCGTGAATCATGAAATGGGTCCAGGAAATTTCGATCAATGCCATGCATGCCGTCACCCCATTAGCAAGGAAGACAAAGAAAAACCTTCCTACAAAATTGGGGTCTCGTGCCCGTATTGCGTGGAATACCAATCCGAGGCAAATAGAAAGCGAGCCGAAGCGAGGCAATTACAGGTAGAGCTGGCTGCCAAAAGAAACGAATGCCACATCGGCGAAAAGTCATAATTCAGAACTTTAATCGAATATACTTTTTTCAAAACCACAGAATCACTTAACAAGAACAAAGCCGCGTTAGGTTTTTAGAGATTAAAGATATGGTTGATGGGATGCCTCAATTATAATTTGAATGATGCGGCTTTGGACCTTTCGGTGGCTCCACACCTTCTGCAAGCATGACTTTAATAATGGCTTCGACGGTTTCAAATGATGGTTTGAAATTCCCCGGGCGATAGCCTTCAGCAATCAAGAGAGGGGTTCTATTCAATTTATTATTTTTATTCCAAATTTTTATGTCCGCGCCTTGTTTGGCTAGATAAAAAACAACTGCGGGAATATTTTTGTAGGCTGCCCCATGCATTGCTGTTTCGCCGCGTTTATCGACAGTGTTCACGTTGGCGGCGTGTTTCTCTACAAGATATTTGACAGCGGCCAGGCATTCCATTTCGTCTCCAGCTTCCTCTTCCGGGGCAGAACTGCCAATACCAGCAGCCACCATCAGTGGCGTAGTGCCGTCAATATTAGGGATAAAGGGATCTGCTCCAAGCTTAACCAGGAGTTTCATGTATTCCAAATCAGCTCTATCTGCAGCAAGGAAAAACGGAGTCGCTCCAACCATACCAAATCGAGCACCGTTAGCTTTTCGGCCACGTGATAATTGTTTATTAACGTCTGCACCGCTCCTAACCAATTCCTCGACGAATTGGATGCTGTTCCTTTTACCGGATCCTTGCGGAACTGGGTCTCCATCGGCTGATTCACCAATATCTGGCTTACGAACCCAGGTTAACGTGTGCAATGGAGCGTATCCAGTTCGGTCATCATTCGGGTCCGCCCCGGCATGCAATAGTTCAACGGCTAGATCATAGTGACCATTCTCTATAGCAAGGATTAAAGCACTCGTCCCATTTTTTGGAAGTTTACCACCTGATCTCTGAGGGCGCATAACTTCGCCAACATCTTGACCGTAATCGAGTAGCATTTTCACTAGCTCTGTATGCCCCTCACGCACAGCAAAAAAGAATGGAGTAAAACCAGTCCGTTTCAGTGGCGTTTTGATATCAGCCCCTGCTTTTATCAAAGCCCGAACAATATCAGTATGGCCCTCAGCAGCAGCCCACATCGCAGCGGTTTGGTCATTGCGCCCTTTTTTATTAACCTTTGCTCCTGCCGCTATAAGAGTTTCTACTGTTTCTAGATCTCCAGTACGAGATGCCGTCATCAAAGCCGTTTCAACATCAAATACAGAAGCATTAGGATTAGCTCCTTTTTTTATAAGGGCATCAACAAATTTTGCATTACCATTTAGACAAGCGAGATACAAAGCATGTATGCCGTAATCATTTTCAATGCTTATGTCGGCACCTACATTTAACAAACGTTTACCCAATTCCCAATCGTCATAATATGTTGCCCATAGTAATGCGGTCATACCGTCAGCCTGGGCAGCATCGATATCAAATTCTGAGGCCAAGAGGTGGTAGACCTTTTCAGTCTCTTTCCTTTCCACAGCGTCGACCAATGAAGTATCGTCGGCTTTGACGACAGGCGCTACGAGACAAAGCGTAACACCAATTATAGCAGAATACTTCAAGATGCTTCTCATAACTTAGTTTTTCCGGGGGCCGAACAATCCATTAATTTTACCAGTGCTGTCCCCGAACTGATCAACTTTAACCCCAGCTTTGTCAAGCAGGGTAAGGTGCAAATTCGAAAGTGGCTCGGGCTTGTCGTATCTAATATGCCGATTACCCTTCATGCCACCTGAGGCGCCACCAGCGACTATGATTGGCAAATTTGTATGATCGTGGACGTTCGGGTTACCAATACCGCTCCCGTAAAGGCATAAAGAATGGTCGAGCAAAGAGCCCTCTCCTTCCGGTGTATTTTGTAACTTCTCCAGGTATTCAGCAAATAAAGACACGTGGAAGGCGTTGATTTTCGCCATACGTGCAACCTTTTCTGGATTATCTCCATGATGTGAGAGCGGATGATGTGGATCGGGCACACCGATTTCAGGATAGGTCCGATTACTTGTTTCACGAGCAATCTGGAAAGTAATGACTCGGGTAATATCTCCACGGAATGCGAGGAGCTGGAGATCGAACATTAACCGAGCATGATCTCCATATGAGGCAGGCACGCCCATCGGTCGGTCAAGATCCGGAAGAGGATTGTCTTTTGAATCTGACTCTGCTGTCTGGATACGGCGTTCGACTTCCCGAATCGAATCTAGATATTCGGTAAGTTTTGTTCGATCGCTTTTTCCAAGTTGTTGCTTTAGGCGATTCATGTCGTCAACGATAGAGTCCAAAAGGCTTGCACGCTGCCGCAGTGCCGCCTGACGCTCTTCGGCTGTCCCCCCTTCACCAAAAAGGTTTTCGAATACTAGTCGTGGATGTGCTTCAGCTGGGAGCGGCGTTGTCGGGGATGACCAGGAAAGATTATTTTGATAGACACACGCATAACCATTATCGCACTGGCCGACAGTCTGCATGAGATCCATTGCCAATTCGAGTGAGGGCAACTGCGTATCCTGACCAATTTGTTTAGCGGCTACCTGGTCCGCGGTTGTCCCCAAATAATAATCGGTACTTTCGGTCACTTTGGCCTTAGCAGCACTGAGAAAAGATGAATTTGAAGTCGCATGCGATCCAGGATAAGCGGGGCGCAGTTCCATATTAGTAAAGACAGCTGTGTTCTGTTTTACCGGTTGCAGCGAATTGAGAATCGGTGATAGTTCGTCAAGATTCTTCTCGCTCTTGGGAGTCCAGCGTGAAGCATCCATTCCCATGGGCATGAAGACATAGTTTAGTCGACGGACACCTAGTGCAGATACTTTTGAGGAAGCCGTTGCGGCCGGGACCATCGCATCAAGCAATGGGAGCGCGAATGATGCCCCTACACCTTTTAGAAAGGTTCTACGCGGAAGGGATTTCTTTGTAATAAATTTCATGACGAGGTTCGATACGATATTCTATTTTCGGGCAAAATCATTTTCCTCAGAACGCATTCTCATTCGAAATGGGACTGATTCGGTGATACTAAAGATGATAGATGAAAAGCTGTAATCATTTTCGGCTGCTTTGCGAATAATTTGACGCACAGCAGGAGCATCAAATGGCTCCACCCCACGGCCTAAAGCAAAGGTAAGTAGTTTTTGGCTGAGAGTACGAACAAATAATTCTGGTCGCTCAAGCAATTTATCTTCCAGATGAGTGACCCCAGAAAATTCTGTCCCATCCGGCAAGCCACCAGAGGCATCGATATCCGAACCGTTTTCATACGCGCGCCAACGCCCTACAGCATCGTAATTTTCTAGAGTAAAACCAACTGGATCCATTAAGTCATGACAACTTGCACAAGCGGGGTTTCGCCGATGTTCAGCCAGGCGTTCTCGCATCGATAGATTTGCATCCATCTTGTTGTCGTCCAAAGCAGGAATGTCTGGGGGTGGCGGTGGCGGTGGAGTACCCAATATATTTTCCAAAATCCAGTTACCCCGTATGACGGGAGAAGTTCTGGTAGCATAGGATGTTACGCTTAATATGCTGCCCTGTCGCAGCAATCCACCTCGGTGATAATTCGGTTTAAGTAGAACTCTACGGAAACGGCTCCCGTAAATTCCTGGAATATTATAATGTGCGGCGAGGCGTTCATTAAGAAAGGTGTAATTTGCTTTGAGTAAATCCAATACACTCCGGTCTTCCTTAACAATGCTTTGAACAAATAACTCAGTTTCTGTCCGGAATGCGTCACGCAAATTACTATCAAAATTAGGGAACAAACGTAAGTCGGGGGTGAGCGATTCAAGATTGCGCAAATGCAGCCACTGACTAGCAAAGTTTTTAATCAAACTCATAGACCGTTCATCCGCAAGCATGCGTTGAACTTGCTCCCTTAAGATATCGGGATTACTTAAACGCCCCTCTATGGCAAGTTCCAACAATGTTTCATCCGGAATACTGCTCCAGAGAAAAAATGAAAGGCGATCAGCTAAATCAAGATCGCTGATTTCGTAAATGCCATCATTGCCAGATGGCGGATCTTTTTCGATTCGAAATAAAAATTCTGGACTGACCAAAACAGATTGAATCGCCATCTCAATTCCCCCTTCGAATCCACCGTCTTTTTTCCCCTGTTGATAGAAGGACATTAATTTTTTGATATCGCGCTGAGTTACTGGTCGTCGATAAGCTCGTTTGGCAATTTTGGACAGTATTGCCTTTGCAGATTCCGGTTGCTCGTCAACAGATTCCGGTTTTTTAATAAAGATCAGATCCCTGCTGGGAGTATCGGCTGAGCCATTGGCTCGAAATGGTCCATTAATGGATATTTCATAAATTGCAGGGGATAAGCGTGGATGACGGTGAAAATTAAAATGCACATCAAATGGTTGCCTGCGATTTTCTTGAACGACATAGGACTTCATATGAAAAGCAACACCAACCTGTTTAGGGCCCGCTTTAACCGCTATTCTGGCATTCAAATGATTGTCGATATCTGCATGGCGTTTGCCATTTCTAGCTACGTTAAAACTTTTCACAAGTTTACGGTCGATGAGAACATACATCTGGTGTGAACCATTCAATCCCTCCACATGTTCATTTCGATCTCTAGCGAGACGAACTACAATTTCGTATTCTCCATCTTGAGGAAAGGTAAAAGGAATCAAAGCACCTCCGCGAGTGCCTAAGGGCAGTCCCTGGACGTTCTTTTCTTGAGTATAGTCCGCGGGAATCCGGAACGTCCATCCTCTTGGCTTATTCACCTTTCGGCCAATTGAAAGGCGGCTGATCTTTTGAGCCGCTGTGATATATCTATCGACGAGGCTTGGGGACAGAGAACTGACGGTTATGTTGTCAAAACCATGACTCTCTTCGTCCTTGGGTAATAATTCGCTGGCGTCTATTTTTACAGCCAAAAGATCACGAATTACATTTTGGTATTCAGTACGTGTCAGCCGTCTAAATGTACTCGAACGCCCAGGGTTTGGATTAGCGACCCCTATGCTGTCTAGCACCGTAGTTAAGCGGTTGATCGTTAATTTGTATTCGGCTTCCGTCGGTCTATATTTTTGTTTGGCTGGCGGCATTTGACGGGCTACCAGGCGGGTCACAACATTTTCCCATATCTCTAGGTGATCGATTATGGGTTCGTCCAATAACGGGATTAGATTGAGATCGCCCTCAGCGGTTTCATCATCATGACAATCAAGACAATAATTCTCAATTACTGTTTTGGCCTCTTTTATATTTAACGCCAGTGATGACTGACAAAACATTCCCCCACCCCAACACAGCCACAATAAAAAGGTGACCACTCTTGGGGAAAATATGTGCATTACACAGGATGACAAAGACCGTGTCTTTTTTGGATAAACTAAAGAGTCTGTCATGAACATTAAATACACTTACCTGATAAAATAGCTTGAGGGGTCTAAAGAAGAATTAAACCAAGCAGTATTTAAACTGACAATGGTAAACTATTGCAGACTAAAGCTTTTTCAAAATGGAATTACCAGAAAAGGGCGCATCTTCAAAAAGTTGATAAAACGTTAAAAAAATGTGCTTCGCACACAAAAGGAAAGACTTTATTGACGTATTAATATATGTTGAAAGATCTAAACTCTCAATTAGTCACCATGGGAGCTCAAATTGGTATTCAGCAATAGAACTTTCTCGAAGATTGCTAACCAGGATTACCTTGGTTCTATGCCCGTGAATTTAATATCTGAAATAATTTCATCACAGGGTTTTAGGTAGTTGTTAAGCACGGAAAAACCAATTATTTACATGATCATTTTTAGAAAAAACGAAAAATTTCAGCAAAGATAAAACATCAATAAAAAACCATGAATCCGAAAACAGTATTTCGAGCTACTTTATTTCTTTCCGCTTGGTTCATTTCAAATGCTACTGCATTCACATCGGAGCAGGCCATTTTTTCCCCAGATGCAAACTACTCAATAGTTTTCAAATTATCGGATGGAAAACCGTCTTACCGTGTAACATTTAAAGGCGAAACAATTCTTTCTGATTCGAGATTATCATTAAATCTTACAGGTGGTGATCTGGACGAAGATTTTAGAATAAATAAAGTGGAGACCGAATCTAAAAAATCGACCTGGACTCCCGTAGTAGGATCAAAGAGCACCTATCCAGACAGCTATAACCAGTTGACAATCCGACTCGAGGAAACAACAAAAAACCAAAGAAGACTAGACCTTTATTTTAGAGCGTACAATGAGGGAGTTGCTTTCCGCTACCATATCCCCGAACAGAGTGGCCTTTCGTTTATTAATCTAAAATCCGAACAAACTGAATTTCAATTTACTGGTGACCATTATGTATATTGGGATGATTACCCACAGGCTACTTACAGCAAAGCCCGAATTTCAGACATGGGAAAACATTCCATAAGACCTCTTCTTATTGAAACAGATAAATACTATGTCGCCATCGCCGAGGCAGGTAGTTTGAAAAATTATGCCCCAATGAAATTAAATCGAAACGGCCTAAACCGGATTGTAACGGAGTTAAGAAGCGGAGAAGTCAAAACCCTCGATTCCTTGAAAACCCCATGGCGTGTAATAATGGTGGCTTCTACGCCTGGGACGCTGGTTGAAAATCATTACTTGCTTCAAAACCTTTCGCCAGCGTGCAAATTAAAAGACACATCGTGGATAAGACCTGGAAAAGTATGGAGAAGCCGGCTAGACACTGCTGGCGCCAAAGCGATAATAGACTACGCTTCACTCAACAATTATCAATACGTGCACTATGATGCAGGGTGGTACGGGCAAGAGAGAGACCCAAAATCTATTCCAACGACGTTTATTAAACAAATCGACCTTCACGAGGTCATCCAATATGCAAAAGCGCGCGACATTGGTTTAATCTGCTATATCAATAAAATTGCTATGTCAGATTATGATATGGATCATACTTTTCAAACCTACCACGATTGGGGAATCAAAGGCGTCAAATTTGGTTTTGTTAATTGGCAGAGTCAGTCCGATATGGAATTTCTTTATTCGGCGATTGAGAAAGCTGCAAAATATAGACTTATTGTGGATATCCACGATAACTTCCGACTCACAGGGATTGAAAGAACATATCCGCATTTGCTTACGGTGGAGGGGATCCTTGGAAATGAAGAAACCGCAGATCGCGGTAACACGCCCAGGAATGTTCTCATCACATCATTTGCACGCATGATTGCTGGGGCGGGCGATTTTACACCTTGCTACCTTAACGGAAGGGTCATAAGTCGTTCTTTTCAATTAGCTTTAGGTGTAATTTTTTATAGCCCACTACAATACCTCCATTGGTATGACCAAATGGATCAGTATGAAGGTCGTGAATTTCCCGAATTGGAATTTTGGAAAGAAATGCCAACTTCTTGGGACGATTCAAAAGTTATTCACGGCTCTATCGGCGAATACATGACAGTTGCACGGAAAAAAGATGATGCGTGGTTTGTGGGGACTATCGTCGACAAAGGTCGTATCCTGGATATTCCATTGACCTTTCTAGATGATAGAAAATACGTTGCCAAAATTTTCAAAGAAGAACCGGGACAGAAGAAAAATGTTGCCATTGAAGTTGTTAACGTAAGTTCAGGTAGTCAAATAAAAGCTATAATGAATTCTGGAAGCGGCCATGCAATGTGGATTTATCCGCTTTCAAAAAACAATAGAGACTAAAAGTAAGCTGACAATCATCAACCCAATTAAGAAGATATCTACCATGGCTGTGTGCGTATCAAATTATAAGATCCTAACTTAAATTCATATCGGATATGCATTCCAGCGAGAAAAATTACGAATGACAAAGAATAAAATTATGATTACCGGTGGAGTTTGAATAGGCGGGAACTTGAATAATTCACTTATTTTACGGTCTTATTTAATCTATAAATTTCAGATCCGCGTAATTTAGGAATTTAATACCAGATCTTTGCGCCCCCCACTGAATTTTATTACTGGAAAACCACCATCATTCAGAGGACTTCTTCAAGGTATTGAATATGCGAATCTATCTGGTGGGGGTCGAGGGAAAACTAAGTAAGCATTTGCCTCAAAAAAACGATTTACAACAATTCTTATATATTTTGATAAAAGGGAGTGATCAAAATGGGTTTAAAAGAAACCACATATTGGTTTTTATAAATGGGATAATCTAGTAGAAGCCTGCGGAATAGATTCGAAAACCGTATTATTGTTTTTTGCACGCCTTGACCCAATACCCCGGATACGAGGAAAGCTATAATCGCCCTCGTTGCCGGAACCTAAGGAGTTTCAATTAAAAAGACGCCAGACTCCACCGCCTCACCTTGGGTCAGTTCGAAATCTCCGCCATCTTCAGTTGTGAATGTGAGGTCAATACGTCCTTCAAGCTCAACCCCGTCCTGAACAAGAGCGTAGTCAATCCTGCCTTTTAAATTGGATATTTTTTGATAATCAAAGCTTATACCTGTATCCGAGCCGTCCGCTCCCAGCACACGACCGTCACTTATTAATTTGTAGATGTCGACAAAAGGGGTTTCAGCAACATTCGATTGCTCAGTCGTCATAGTCAGAGTTTTACCGCTGATGACGGCTGGGGCAAAATCAGCGGACGCTTCCAAAGCCCTGACTCGGTAAAATCCTCCTCCATTCTGACTAGGAAAATCGATAGTGGTTTCGCGCTGATCTCCTCCTGGAATTTCAATAAATTGTTCCCAATCCAGTAGGTTTTCAGATTTCTCAATTTCTACAGGCCCAAGTCCATTCCCATCCCATTTCAACTTGAGAACTCCACTTTCTAATAGATGAATTGAAAGATTTGATACGAAATTTATTTTTTCAGTCAGTTCTGAGTCAATCGTTTTAACTGGGGAACCAGCCCGCCCATTCTTGCGCAAGTCAGCGATCTCGGCACTGCGTGTGTTTTCGGCTTTAGTAGGGATTGCAGTCCCTGCGTCTTGAGCTAGTGATTTGACGCAACCCAAAACTAAGGCAGCAAGCAGTGTGATGAGGCGATAAGCTGTGGAGTTCGGACACTGGAATTTTTTCATGGTCAAAAGCTTTAAGAAAATCTGGCAGGGTAGAGTATTAATTTTTACAATTTAAAAGTAAACCGATTTACCTCAAAAAAAGGACTTTTTGAAGCTGGCACCAAACCTCCTTCATTATTAATAGTATAATAAAAAAGGTTTGCAGAGTCATACTCCACTATAAGAAATCTTAAAGGGAATGTGACCATTTAAAGCCGATGTGTAATATTCTCAAACCTCAAATTGAGCTAGAAATCAAAAAGCGTAAATGAAAGCTCTTTAGAAAAGTCCTGCTATCAGCTCGGACAGACCGAAATCGACGACTTGAATTCCACCCTTCCGAGCCATACCAAATGTAATTATCTCATGTTAATCCTACATGGGTGTGGTTGTGATTGTATTTTCATTTGATTCTGAATAAATAAATGGCAAAGATACCCGGAATTGCAGTTGAGGAGCTCTCGGTTAATTGGATGCGAAAGATTCTCTTTTCTTTTATTGCCCATTGTTTCCGTCAATAATGAAACCGATGAAAATCAAAGGCATCAAGGCATGGCAAATCGACCTTCCACTTAAAGAAGGCCGGTATAGTTGGTCGGAGGGCAAATATGTAGACGTATTTGACAGCACCATTGTTGCGGTGGAAACAAATCAAGGAATAACAGGGTATGGCGAGGTTTGCCCGCTAGGTCCATTTTATCTGCCAGCCTATGCCTCAGGGGCTCGATCGGGGATTGAGGAGCTAGGGCCTCAAATCATTGGGCATAGTCCCATCGAGATTGAAAAAATCAATTATTACATGGATCGCTGCCTACAAGGTCATCCATATGTTAAGTCGGCATTGGACATGGCTTTTTGGGATATCCTCGGGAAAGTCGCGGGACTGCCTGTTTGCGATCTACTTGGGGGCCGTTATGGAGATGACGTCGTGCTGTACCGCGCTATCTCTCAACAAGCTCCGGAGTTGATGGCTGCCAATGTCGAGGGATATAAAAAAGAGGGGTATACTCGATTCCAGCTGAAGGTTGGAGGGGATCCTAATGAAGACATTGAAAGAATTCATGCGGTCAGAGAAATTTTGAGTCCAAGCGATACTTTAGTCGCTGATGCTAATACAGGGTGGTTACCCCACCAAGCTATGCGTGTCGTCAAAGCAGTAAACCACCTTGACGTCTATATCGAACAACCATGTAAAACCTACGAAGAATGCTTAGGAATCCGCAATCACACCGATCTTCCATTTATCCTTGATGAAAACATCGATGGCCTCAACCCATTACTCAAGGCCCACTCCGATAGAGCGATGGACGCAATCAACATAAAGATCAGTAAGTTTGGGGGACTTACGAAGGCGAGGCAGGCGCGCGATCTAGCAGTACATCTTGGGCTTGCAATGACATTAGAAGATAGTTGGGGCGGGGATATTATCACCGCTGCCATTAGTCACCTAGCCCACTCGACGCCGGAAGAATATAGGTTCACATCGACTGACTTTAATAGCTACGTTTCCGTATCGAATGCCACGGGTGCGCCACAGCGTGAAAATGGAAAGTTTAAAGCCAGCTTCGAGCCGGGACTTGGCATTACCCCACGTTTTGAGGATCTTGGCGACCCAGTGCTCGTTATCTCATAGATGCCCACATCCACATGCTTCGATCACAAGATAGGGCGGGCAGATCGACCTTGCTACGGGCGAAATAATTCGGGAGGCAGCGAAAAACTTTCCGACTTGTAAATTTCAAAAGCTGTATTGCTTTACATATTAGAGAGAAATGACGTTACTTGTATCTATCCTAAAACTTAGAAAAATTTTACAGAGTCATTTTATGAAAAGATTGTTGGCATGGGTATTTGTGATCACTTTTTTTGGTGGATGCGCTAAGCCACCCAAGCCTACAGTGGCAAAACTACCAATCACAATCCCTGGCGAGTTTTCAAAAGGTAAACCACAAAAGGAGAGCAGCCTAGATGAGACAGATTGGAATTGGGTCAAAGACTTTGACTCTGAAGAACTGGAGTCAACCATATCCAAGGCGTTGACTTATAATTATGATTTGCAGGCCGCGGCAACAAGGGTAGTCATGGCACAGGCCAATAATCTTATTACGGGGTCCAATCGATTACCGGCTATTAACGGGTTTTTAAGAAGCTCGCGGAACAAAAGAAGCGGAAGAGACGAATTTAGTGCCTTGCGCTCAATGACAATCGATAACTTCAATGCTGGTTTTAATTGGAATTGGGAAATTGATTTGTGGGGGCGGCTAAAAAATCAAAAACAGGCAGCCATAGCCAGCGAGCAAGCCGCCGCTGCTGATTTCAATGCAGCTCGTTTATCTATCGCAGGAGCTGTGACTAGGGCGTGGTTAGCTGTGATTGAGGCTCAAAACCAAGAAAACCTGGCTCGAGAAACTTATGAAAATTTCCTAAGCAATCAGGACATTGTTTTTAATGGCTACAAAGAGGGGATTTTCTCGGCAGTGGATTTAAGCCTGATCCGAGCTAATGTTCAGTCCTCCTTTAGTCAATGGGAGTCTAGAAAACTCAGCACGCATGAAAACAAGAGATTCCTGCAAATACTTTTAGGCGATTATCCCGACAGTAACCTGAGCTCAGGAATAGCTCTGCCTGACTTAAAAAGGTCGGTCCCGGCGGGTTTGCCATCGGAACTCCTCAATAGAAGAACAGATCTCATTGCTGCTGAGAGAAGGCTGGCTTCTGCCATTGAAAATGAAAAAATCGCACGAAAAGGATTTTTACCCCAAATAAGTCTTACGGGAAACTATGGGGTAAATTCTCAGGAGTTGAATAACTTATTAGACCCGGGTTCCGTGGCCTGGTCACTTGCCGGAAATCTCACACAGCCGATATTTCGTGGAGGCCAAATTTGGGGAACATGGAAATTGCGCCGGGCTCAATCACGTTTAGCTTTGAGCGATTATGCAAGGATTGCTTTACAGGCGTTTCTCGAAGTTGAATCGGCTCTGCAAAGCGAACAAACACTTGCAGAGCAAGTAAAAGCTTTAGAATTGTCAGCAAATGAAAATGAGAGAGCCGCACAACTCGCTTGGAAGGATTACCAGCGAGGCTTGTCGGATTCGATTATTACGACACTGGAAGCAAGAAGGCGCGCCTTCAATACACGAAGCCAGTATCTCCAAACACGACGCCTTTACCTCCAAAACAGAGTGGATTTACATACCGCGCTCGGTGGACCTTTCGTGGTTGATACAACAGTTGCCGAGTCTTTTGATAAAAAAGGGAAAACCAATCCTTAAATGATCTCCGTCAAAGAATAAAAATATTTTCGATTTATAAAATGAAGTGGCTCAGAATTATTCCTCCGATAGCTGTATTGGCGATTACTTTCATAGTGACCAAGGCTATAATATCTAATCCCATAGAACCACCAAAGCGACCGGCTCCAAAAAGCTTTCTTAATGTCGAAGGCAAAACCTTGTCTCCCGAGGACTACCAAGTGATTATCACGACTCAAGGTAACGTTGAGCCACATACCGAGACAAGCATCATCCCTGAAGTCCCGGGCTATATAACCGATGTCGCTCCATCATTTCGAAATGGGGGTTTTTTCAAAAGAGGGGATGTGCTCGTCGAAATAGATGCTCGTGATTACGAACTAGAACTCATAAATGCTCGCGCCAACCTTGCTCAAGCTAAAGCAGCATTGGAAACAGAGAAAGCCAGGGGAATTCAAGCCAAAGAGAATTGGGAAAGCTTGAAGCTGAATGAAGAGCCAACAGCACTTGTCCTAAGGGAACCACAACTAGCTGAAGCCGAAGCAAATGTGGCTTCAGCCGAAGCTAGAATCGAAAAGGCCAACCGGGATTTGGAAAGAACAAAAATTAAGGCACCGTATGATGGGAGAATTCGTGGGAAAGGAGCCGATGTCGGACAATATGTTTCACCAGGCACAGTATTGGCTCGTATTTTCGCGGTGGATTATGTGGAAATTCGATTACCTATTCCCCCCAAAGAGAGCCTCTTTTATAGACTTACCGGAGCAATTACAAAACGACACAAAAATAAAGGGGTCGAAGCCGAAAGTCATATTTAGCGTAGACGATGCAGCCAAGCCCCAAAAATGGAATGGACAGATAGTTAGAACAGAAGGAGTAATGGATATCCGAAACAGGCAAGTAATCGCAGTAGCACAAATTGACAACCCTTACTCTCCGACTTCCCCAGACCAGAGCCCACTTAAAATCGGACAGTTTGTTCGTGCTGAAATAAGCGGCGAAACTCTCAAAAATCATTTTGTCATCCCTAGAAGTACAGTGAAAGAGGATGCTCATGTCTACCTTATTGATGAGACCAACAAGCTAGTCAAAAAAGAAGTTAGTATCGTCTGGGCCGACGCAATTTCGGATAAAGTCGTTGTTACTGGTAATTTTAAAAAAGGAGATATTCTTTGCATAACTCCCATACCATTTGCTCAAAGTGGGATGCAGGTTAACCCTACTATTGATGGCAAGGCTCCAGCCATGCCCAAAAGGCCGGCAGGCCAAAAAAAACCCGGCATCAAGGGGGATGAAAAAAACAGGGAGCAAGCCCAAAAAAAATAGAATTAATCGCGAATATAATTAAGTCTTTAAAATATCCAACTGAGAGAAAAATATGAACGGAATTATTGCCTGGTTTTGTAAAAATGGAGTTGCCGCAAACCTTTTGATGGTAGCTATTTTCTTATCAGGATTTAGCACTCTTTTTATGAGTATTCCGACTGAGGTTTTCCCTGAGTTTGAATTAGACATGGTCACAGTCCGTGTTCCATTTCGGGGTGCTACACCTGGTGATGTTGAAGAAGGCGTCGTCATCAAAATCGAAGAAGCTATCCAAGACCTTGAAGGCATAAAAAAAATGAACTCAACAGCGTCTGAAGGCGCTGGGGTCGTCACACTTGAAATCGAAAAAGGTTACGATACGCGTGACATGCTCGATGATATAAAAAACCGTGTCGATGCGATTAACACTTTCCCATCAGACACCGAAAAACCAGTCATCAGTTTAGCTCAGCGGAGAGGTTCTGTGATTAGTGTCGTCATTTCTGCGGACATGAGTGAAAAAGACCTCAAAGAACTCGGCAAGCTAATCCGCGAAGAAATTATCGCTCTGCCCCGAGTTACCCAAGCCAGCCTCCAGGGCACGCGTCCATATGAAGTTACAATTGAAGTTTCTGAAAATACACTAAGAAAATATAATCTCACATTGGAGGATGTGAGAATTGCAATATCACAATCATCACTGGATCTACCAGCTGGCCGCATTCAGACTGATGGAGGAGACGTCTTACTTCGCACAAAGGGCCAAGCCTATGCAAAAAACGATTTTGAGAAAATCGTACTTATCGCCAATGAAGACGGAACCCTCGTTACCGTTGGGGATATAGCAAAAGTGATTGATGGGTTTGAAGAAAACCCGCTCATAACAAAATATAACGATAAAAATTGCGTTCTCGTATATGTTTCACGGGTTGGCAACCAAAATGCCATTACGCTTGCAAAAGACGTAAAAAATTACATCGAGAAAAGAAAATCAACCCTACCTGATGGTGTGGAGATTGGCTATTGGGACGATCGCTCACGGATTGTTTCTGCTCGTTTGAAGACGCTTGGTAGCGGTGCGATGATGGGAATGCTTTTGGTTTTTGTTGTCCTTACACTCTTTTTGAGGCCTTGGCTTGCCTTTTGGGTTTGCATCGGAATTCCTGTTTGCTTTAGTGGATGTTTGGCATTTATGCCTCACCTGGGAGCAACCATAAACATGTTTAGTTTATTTGGATTTATTCTGGTGCTTGGGATTCTCGTGGATGATGCCATTGTGACTGGTGAAAATATTTTTGCACACCAGCGGCTTTATAACAAAGACCCCGAAAGGGCTGCTATTGAAGGCGCACAAGAGGTAGCAGTTCCCGTTATTTTTGGGGTTTTAACAACTGTTGTAGCTTTTATTCCTTTACTCATGGGGGCAGGTATCCGAGGTAAAATTTTTGCTCAGATTGCATTGGTCGTTATTCCGGTTTTACTTTTCTCGTTAGTGGAATCCAAACTTATACTTCCGGCTCATTTAAAACATATCAAACTGCGCAAGCCGAAGGAGAAAAGTAAAAGGAGCCCAATAGAAATTGTTCAGGATTTCTTTGCCGATGGCTTGGAAAAAGTGGCAGACAATTTTTATCAACCTTTACTCAAGGTTGCATGCACTCATAGATATTTTACGTTCACTATTTTCTTCGGAATTGCAGCTTTGATTTTCAGCCTGATTGCCTCAAACAGAATTATCTTTTCTCCCTTTCCAAGAATTGCCAGTGAAACAGCAACCGCAAGCCTGGCAATGCAAGAGGGAACTCCAATCGAAACAACCTCAAAATATATGGAAAGAGTCCGGCTCGCAGCCGAAGACATTCGAAAAAAATATACGGACCCAACAACAGGACAAAGTATGATTAAGGCGATTCTTTCAACTACGGGCGGCCGAGGTTTTGGGAGCCGAGGAGGATCATCATCGACGTCCGGGCAGTCTCATCTGGGCGAGGTATCCATTCGACTACTGCCACCTGAAGAAAGGACTCTGGAATTTGATAGTAGGCAGCTCGTTGGTGAATGGCGATCAATGATAGGACTTATTCCTGGGGCTCAAAGTCTCAGCTTCCGGGCAGAAATCGGAAGGGGCTCTGACCCTATAGATATCCAGCTGACCGGCCAGTCATTTGAAGATATGAAATTAGCTTCATCACAAATAAAAGAAATTCTTGCGACCTACCCAAATCTCTTTGATATCTCAGACTCATTTGAAGGCGGAAAGCCAGAAATAAAACTTTCAATCAAACCAGAAGCAAATATATACAACATTAGCCAGAGGCAATTAGCTAATCAGGCACGAGATGCATTCTTCGGCGGGGAAGCTCAAAGAATCCAAAGAGGTCAGGACGATGTGAGGGTGATGGTGAGGTATCCCGAAGACGAACGAAAGTCGATTGCCAATTTAGAGAATATGCGCATCCGTGCAAACACGGGCGACCGAGCAGAAATTCCTTTCAGTACCGTAGCGGACGCTTCAATGGGCAGATCATTTAGCAGCATTACTCGAATAGACAGGAATAGGGCGATCAATGTCACATCCGATGCCGATAAAGAAAAAGCCAACTTAGAGGCGATCAAAAAAAATCTCATACTGGAGCTAGACAACATAGTTTCTCAATACCCGGGAATGGCTTATTCGCTTGAAGGTGAAGCTCGGGAACAATCCGAACAATTGGAAAACCTTAGGCTCGGGGGCATCATTGTCTTTTTTGCCATTTACGCCATGCTTGCCATTCCGTTTAAGTCCTATTTTCAGCCATTTATCGTTATGTCAGTTATTCCATTCGGGCTTGTGGGAGCCGTTTTAGGTCATATGATTATGGGATATAGCCTTAGCATGATGTCGCTTTTTGGTATGTTGGCACTCTCGGGGGTTGTCGTGAATGACAGCCTAGTCATGGTGGACTATATTAATCGCAGAAGGAGAGAAGGAATGCCTCTGAGAGAGGCCGTTGCAACTGCAGGTGTCCGACGATTTCGAGCCATTCTCTTAACTTCAATAACGACTTTTGCTGGGCTTATCCCATTGATGTTTGAAAAGAGCACTCAAGCTCAGTTTGTGATACCGATGGGTATTTCCCTGGGTTGGGGAATCATGTTTGCTACAGCTGTGACATTGATCTTGGTCCCCATAAGTTATCTTTTTCTTGAGGACATCAAGTATCTCCTATCCCGATACTGGAGCTGGCAAATGGGAAGAACTCCAGCATCTAGAGAAAAAACAGAGCAACTAACGAGTCATTAATTCCTCATACTAATTCAGCTTGGAACTTGCTTAAAACAGTGGGCTCAGGCATTCTTTGTGTATGCGGTCTTTGTTTTTCAGTCTTATAGTTTTATGTGGTTTTGGTGCCACCAAAACCTCTTTTTCCATCGAAAAAACTGAAGCTCAAATAAAATACGAGCGAAACGCATTTATGGCCAATTTCGGGCGAATCCAAGACTCGGTCGATAATCTCCAACGAAATTTTTTGGATCAGCGAAAATCATTGGGGGACCTCGAATCCAAAATTTCGAGGATTGAGAACCAGCTCAAGAATAAGAAGGAAGTCGACACCTCAAAATTTGCCACCAAGAAAGACCTTTTATTAATCAAGGCAGACATCGAAAAGTTCAACAAGCAGTGGAGTGAGGACCAAAACAGACTCAGCAGCCAAATCCAAAAAGATATTGAAGATCTCAAGGCTTTGATTCTCGAGCTCAACCAGCCCAAAAGAGGCGGTCTAGCCATGGAACAAGCTCCGAAAAAACCTGCGAAAATGAAATATCCTGGATTTATTAATTGGGAAATTAGGCCGGGCGATAATTTTTCTGTGATAGCCAGGGAAATGAATAGAGCTCATGGGCTTAATTTATCATTAAATGATATTCAAAAGGCGAATCCAAAGGTCAATTCCCGAAAATTGACAATTAAGCAAATTATCAAAGTGCCCGTTCCATTGGATTTCCAAACTGACTGATTTAAGTTTTTGTCTTAACGGATCGCTGACTCAATGAAGCGCAGAAATTTTTATAAAGCCTTCGTCAGTCCTCTGCTTTTTCGTATTTCCCCGGAAGTGGCCCATAATATGACCATTTCGGGTTTATCTGCCCTCGCCCACTTACCGAATCAGTCATTTTTTTTCCGGGATCTTTTTAAGGTAAACACTATCCCAACGAATTGCTTTGGTGTAGATTTTCCGAACCCGATCGGATTGGCAGCAGGTATGGATAAAAAATGTGCCGCTCTTCCTGTCTGGGAATCAATGGGGTTTGGGTTCGCAGAAATGGGCGGGGTCACGCAACACGAGCAGCCGGGTAATGTCGGGCCCAGAATGTTCCGAGTGCAGTCTCACCAAGCCATCATAAACCGAATGGGATTCAACAACCCTGGAGCAGATGCCATTGCCGAACAGCTGGAAGAGTTTATAGACAGGAATCTATGGCCAGAGCATCCCATAGCCTTTAACCTAGGAAAATCCAAAATCACCGACTTGGAAAAAGCGTGGATGGATTACCTGTATTCCTTTAAAAAACTCAGAGATTTTGCTGACTTCTTCGTCGTCAATGTAAGCTCGCCGAATACCGAAGGCCTTCGATCGCTTCAAGAAAAGGACTCCCTTCTCAAAATCCTAAAAACTCTGGCAGAGGAAAACAAATCGTCGAAAAAAGAAATCCCTATTCTTGTAAAAATATCTCCAGACCTTAAGAAAGATGAAATAATGGATGTCATGTCAGTAGTGACTGATTTGAGCTTGGCCGGTATCGTGGCCACAAATACCACGACCCAGCGCCCGACATTATCTAAAAGGCCTCCTGCTGCTACTTACAAAGAAAAAGGTGGGTTGTCAGGGGCTCCTCTGGAGTCACGATCCAATGAGGTTATTGAATTTATTTCCCGCCATTCCAAGGGCAAGATTCCAATAATAGGCGTTGGTGGGATTCACGATTTTGAGTCTCTAATGAACAAATTTAAAGCTGGAGCCAGTCTTGCGCAAATCTACACTGCCCTGGTTTACGAAGGCCCTTTATTTGTTCCAAATCTACTAAAAAATCTCCAGAAATATATGGATGAAGAGGGTATTTCTGACATATCTCAAGTTCATCCATCCCACAACCTCACCCAAATATAATTATCTTTGGGAGTTATATGGGGATTCGTTAGATAGTAAGCGGATTTTTTAGGATTCGAAAGGGTCTTCGTTTTGCGAATTCTTTGGATCGGAATTCTGGTTCCAAAGTTGGGGTTCAAAATCAGTCCACCTGCTCTTATGAAATCTAGCGACCTGTTTCATGATGAGATGATAAAATATGAATCCGAGTGTTGTTCCGATAATGATAAGCGTCATCAACCACTTGGTTTTCTTGATAGCTCCCATCTCAAAAGAGTCTGAGAACAAATGAGCCCAAATGGAGGTAGCGCCAATGATGGCCACGATAAAAATAATACCGAGCAGCGATACGGCCACCAGGGCTTTTCCAAACTTGGCCAGATCCATCCTCATCCCTCGCAGTGAAAATAACCGAAAAGGTCAGCTTCTTGAAGGAATTTTAAAATAAGTGTAGAGCCCGGTAGGAAAGATACCAACCCGTTATCTGAGATACGCTTTCGGTTGAATCAGCTAGATATGGATTAGTCAGCGTAAATCGTCGTTTCAGGGAGAACGTCTTTACCCGGACCAGGATAATTAATCATGGAGGTGATCTTTTTAGGATTCACTATTCCCTTGCCGCCATCCTTCAGGGAAAACATAAGAGCAGGATTGTCGAAAAGGTGAGCAAAGAATATTTTCCCCTCTGGACCACTCTTTTTGGGAACCTGAAGTTTTAGAAAAATTTTTCGACCACTTAAAAGGTTTAGTTGGAGAAAAACCAAAATAGTTTCGCCTGCATTGGCATGGCGAGCGGCTACTCTTTCCTCCGGAGCCATGTCACCGAATTCTTTTTCGAACTCCTCTTGGGTGATTTCCATGAGTTGGTCTTCAAGATCATTTAATCCATGTTCGTCAGGAGAGGAAGACCTCAGCGAGATATATTCGACCGATTCACCTTGAATATTTATGACACTAAACTCGGTGGAAAAAATGAGTGTTTTAGCAGA
>CBFHOE010000015.1:37951-64605 GCA_965657355.1 Limisphaerales bacterium
CATGGACCTATTTACGAGGACATTAGTGGCTACTATTGTGGCTGGAATTGTATCGACTGCCAGCACGAGCTATGCAGGTGATTGGTCAAATTGGCGTGGCCCAATGGAAAATGGGTTTACAAATGAGAAGGATTTACCAGCAAAATTAAAAGAACACTGGAAGGTAAAACTGCCTGGCTCAGGGGCTGCTACTCCAATAATTCATGGCGATCATGTTTTTATCAGTACCACCGATGAGGAAAAGAGAGAGCTTTTAGCTATGTGCCTCAGCTCCAAAGATGGGGAAGTGAAGTGGAAGAAGGTTGTTGCAAAGGGTTTTTCTCAGGATAATCGCAGCAATTATGCCTCCAATTCCCCAATTACCGACGGTGAAAGGGTGATCTTTTTTTACGGTACTGGAGATTTGGTCGCATACGATCTTGGAGGCAACCAGCTTTGGAAGAGAAATATCCAAAAAGATCACGGTGATTTTAGTTTTCTGTGGACCTTTTCAACCAGTCCAGCGATTTACAATGGAAAGCTTTACATGCAAGTGCTTCAGCGGAATTCACCGGTTAGAGGCAAGGGGCAATCAGGGGCTCAATCCTATATTTTGGCGATTAACCCAACCAGTGGAAAAGATATCTGGAAGCATATTCGACCAAGCAACGCGAATGCGGAATCGCTTGAAGCTTTTTCTACCCCGATCTTCCATAAAGTTGATGGCAAAACCCAGATGCTTGTAGTGGGTGGAGATGTGATCACTGGACATGATCCTGAAAATGGAGCTGAGATTTGGAGGTGGGGAACCTGGAACCCGCGACGAATTGGCCACTGGAGGCTTGTCCCTTCAGCTGTTGCTGGAAACGGGGTGGCATTGGCTTCTGCTCCAAAGGGAGAACCCATTTTTGCAGTTAAACTTGGAAAGTCTGGCAACCTCGGAGACGACGGTATCGCCTGGGATACTGACAAAGTTCGTGAGCTCACATCGGATGTTCCCACCCCAGCGTTTGCCTATGATGATTTTTTCATACTGAGCGATGTTCGGAATTACATCAGCCGAGTGGATTCGAAGAATGGAGAAATAAAGTGGAAAAAAGAATTACCTCGCTCCAAAAAGTGGAGAGCTTCACCAACTGTTGCCGACGAGAAGATTTATATCATGAATCATGGAGGCATGATGATAGTTCTTGATGCAAAATCCGGTAAGGAACTGAATCGACAAGAATTTGCCGATGGGAATCAAGATGGAATTCGTTCCGGCATTTCTATATCAAACGGAAAATTCTACATACGCACGAATTCCCACCTGATCTGCGCAGGGTCCTGACAGGTAGCTTACTTGGTCCGCGAAGACTTTGTAATTTGATCGCTTATAAAAGCTAAAAGTAGTGCTGAGCAAGCACTACTTTTTTTATGTTCTGCACCCCATGGTGAGCAAAAGGTTAGCCCAGAGTGATTGGTCTGCCGTTTGAATAGTCAGAACATGGTCCGGCGATTCAACAGCTTTATAAAAATCCCATTTTTGGATAGGCTCAAGTTCAAGGTCCACATTAGATTCTGAGAGAATCTTTTTATATTCTCCCCAAACTGGTGGTTCACCGTATTTGGCATAAGGATCGTCCTCAGGAATCCCCATCGTGTTGACCTCGTCAATCGCGACAGCCGAAAGAAGACCAGAAAGAACTTGGCAACAGTTCATGATACCGGGCGAGAAATTGAGGTGAATAATTTCAGCATTCGGGCCTTTTTTATTCCACGCTGGGTAGTTCCCATCAGCAATGAGTATTTTGCTATGATGCCCTGCTCTGCCAAGAATTTGGTTGATGTCCGGATGTACCAAGGTGTGCTTAAGCATGTTATAAAGATATCTGAAGATTCTCATAGAAACAACATCGGGTCGTCATTGACCTCGAGTTGATTTTCTGAGAATTTAATCGCCCACCCTATATTGATTTTATTATGACCGACCTTAGCTCATTAGATTACATTATTTTCTTTGCCTCTTTGATAGCCGTGATGGGAATTGGTCTTTGGGCGGGAAGAAAAGAGGAGTCATCCTTGGATTTCTTTTTAGCTGGCAAAGAAACGAGATGGTGGGGAGTTGCTGGTTCGATATTTGGATCGAATGTGTCGGCCAATCACATGATCGGGATGATGGGTTTGGGCTTTAGTGTAGGTTTTGCTCAAAGCCAATTTGAAATCACAGCTATTGCTGGTTTGCTGATGCTTTGCTACGGCTTCTTACCTGTATATAGAAAATTAAATATATATACATTAAGCGAATACCTAACAAAACGTTATGGCGATAGCAGTCGCGTCCTTTACGCTGTTATAATGTTAACCATCATGGTCGTGATCATGATGGTTCCCGGTTTTTATATCGGATCTCGCACAATCAACATTCTTATCCAAGGAGGTGCACAAGAAGTGATCCACTCGAATTACGTTTGGGGAATAATTGCTATGGCCATTATCACAGGGACTTATACGATCTTTGGAGGTCTAAAAGCAGTTATTATGACTGACTTTATACAGTCGCTTCTTTTGCTTTTCGGCGGACTTGTGGTTGCGTTTGTTGTTTTTTCACAGCCCGAAATAGGAGGCTGGGGAGGCATGATTGCGCAAGATAATGCGGCGGGAGATGCTGGCAAGATGAGTCTCTACCGCCCAATGAATCACCCTTCGATGCCGTGGACAGGAATGTTTACCGGTCTTATGTTTCTTCATTTCTATTACTGGGGCGCCAATCAATTTATAGTCCAAAGGGCTCTTTCTGCCAGATCGGACAAAGAAGCGAGGACCGGGATCATAGCAGCGGGATTCTTTAAGTTACTTATTCCATTTTTCTCGATAGGAACAGGGGTCGCGGCTTTCTATCTCTTTAAAGCTAAAGGAATGACGATTGCCCAGGACGCGGTTTTCCCGACGATCCTGACCCAATTTGTGTCCCCAATAGGTTTTGGTTTGGTAGGACTAATTGCGGCAGGAGTCATTGGAGCGATACTTTCTTCCCTAGACTCGATGATGAATTCAAGTGCCACTATAGTGACGTTCGATTTTTACAAGCGCTTTGTCGATCCTAAAGCAGACGACAAAACCCTTATCTTACTCGGGAGGATATTCATTTGCGTATTTATATTGTTAGCAGCTGGCATAACCATATTCGCCATGGATCCAAATAGTAAGGACAGCTTTTTTCTCCATGTTGCCAAACACCAAATGAGGCTTGTCGCTGGGGTCTTTGTCGCATTTTTTGTTGGCATGCTCTGGAAAAGGGCCACCGCGCTAGGAGGGGCTTTAGCAATCATCGTTGGCGTCATAATGTCGTATTCATTGGGCCCAATTTACGATTCAGCACTTATGCAAAAAGCCTTGGTCAATAATTCTTCTGAGATTATTTTACACAAGAATTCCAATTACGAATCCGCCCAAGCGGTCAAATTCGCAACTACTCCTATGGCTTCGAGTCAAGACATTGATCTCACAACAACTCTATATGTTTCGCACCCAACTCCAGAAAACAAAAAAATAATCAACCTGCACGTCTCAAAAACTGATGCTGAAAATGGCCTCAACCCGATAGTGTTCAATATTGAAAAAGGTAAAGATAGTTTAAAGAGCTCGCTTTATAAAGAAAGTAGCAGTGGAATAATAAACAAGCTTGGCACAAATCTTAATTTTTTCCATGCAACAGCAGTTTCTGTATTAATCTCATTTGTCGTGATGGTCATTGCAAGTCTGGCAACACCACATAATGAAGAAAGAGCCCAGTATACATGGACTGGCTTAGGCGGGTATTCTGCCAAACAAGTAAAACTCGCCTTCGGGCAAATATTTGGCTCGGTAGTCATATTCGCCGTTTTAGCTATTGCAATGTTAAATTGGGGTGTTCCTCCGGCAGTGAGCGGAATTCTTTCACTACTATGGACATGGGGAATGTTTTTGTTGCGTCCTATCAATGAATTTAAGGCCACCCCAAATGGTTCGTTAGCCGGCTTCCTTTTGAAAGACGATCGAACGTATGCTGGCCTTTTGGGCGGACTAGCTGTATTTCTGATGTTTTATTACGTTTGATGATTAGGAAGCTGTGGAGCTGAAAGCTATTTCCCCGATGTTCCGGCCTCACGATAAAACCACTGGGGGAATCGTGCTCCTTCAGACCCTTTTATTTTTCGATGGTAAAATTTATTTCCACGGTCTTCAAGAAGCCGGAGCTTCATTCCAGATGATTTCTGTAACATTTCGAACATAGCTGAATTCAGTTTCCCTATTTTGTCTTGCCAATCCGGATGATGTATAAGGTTGTTCTTTTCCATTGGATCAACTTCGAGATTATATAGCTCGTCGATATCCCAAATACCGTGGTATCTCGTATATTTGATCTTATCGTTGAAGATGGCATGCATTGTTGGCGTTTGAGGATAATTGCGCTCCCAAAAATACTCATACAGAAGAAAATCACGCCATTGAGCATTTTTATTTCTAACAACTGGAAGGAAGCTTTGTCCGTCCATTTCAGAGGGAATAGATACTGAGGCGACGTCAAGCAAAGTTGGTGCGACGTCGATATTGGCGACAATTTGGGAAACTGTTTTGCCTCCTGAAAAGCCTCCTGGTCCTTTAATAATCATTGGGACCCTGATTGATTCTTCGTAAGTGCAGCGTTTGTCAATTAACCCATGCTCTCCAAACAAGAAACCATTGTCTCCCATGTAGAGAATGATTGTATTATCAGACAGTTTACTATCATGGAGTGTTTGGATGATACGCCCTACGCTATCGTCAACGGCTAGAAGCGTTTCACAATATCGTTTGTAATAATTTATCAGATTCAAATTAGTGTAATAGGCAAACTCGACACCATGACGACTATTCCTTTGATTTTTGACCCACACGGGAACATCGCGAAACTCATCTGGTTTCTCGAACCAGCTCTTTGGAGGTTTGACATCCACATTTTCATATTTAAAGGCATGGCGGTTTGGGGGAAGGAAATCGGCATGGGCTGCCTTATGAGAAAGATAAAGAAAGAATGGAGAGTCCTTTTTGGACTTCTGGGTTTTGAGCCAATTCACTGCATAGTCCGTTAACTCGTCTGTTATATATCCCATTTGAGGTTTTCTTTTGCCGTTTACATTAAATCCGGTCTTATAAGCTTGCGGCACATATCTACCCTTAACTTTTAAGCCTTTTTCATGTGGCCAATAAATCCCCTGTCCTTTGAAGGATACCCAGTGATCAAACCCTCTTTGTTTTTCATCTGTGTCACCCATATGCCATTTTCCGACAAAAGCAGTGTTATATCCATTTTCCTGGAGAAGCTGCGGAAAGAATGTGAGCTGGTCATCAACGGGGTGATAATTATCAACGACATTATGGTTGTGAGCATAAAGCCCAGTTAAAATGGAAGCCCGGCTAGGAGAACATAAGGAGGTTGTCACATAAGCATTTTCAAAGTGAACACCCTCTGCAGCCAATTTGTCCAAATGAGGTGTTTTTAAAAATGGGTGCCCCATGTATCCGAGGGCGTCGTATCTATGATCATCGGTTAAGATAAGAACGATGTTTGGTCGTTGCTCGGCATAACATGAAGGGATGACAATCTTAACGTAGCCAAGAGACATTACCCCTAACAAAATAATCGCTCTACAAAGGTTGGATTTCACTGGTTCATACAAAGCATTGCCGGGAATAATGGCAAACGAATTCGTCCTCCATACCCTCCTTGATTAATATTCACCAAATTCTAGTGCCATGAAAATGTGATTTGTGTAATTTGTTGACATGGTCCATTTGAAAAACAAGTTTTTCCAAATAGCATTGGGATTCGTCCTGGTTTTAGAGCCGAGTAGCCTTCACCAATTGAAAGGTGAGACGAGTCAGAGGCCGAATATTTTATTTTTTCTCGTTGATGATCTCGGATACATGGATGTGGGTGCTAATAATCCAAACACATTTTACGAGACTCCCAACATCGATAAATTGGCGGCTAATGGGATGAGATTCACTGACGGTTATGCAGCAAACCCTGTCTGTAGCCCAACCCGATACAGCATAATGACAGGTAAGCACCCATCGAGAGTCAATGCGACAAACTTCTTCTCAGGAAAAAGGTCTGGAAGATTCAAACCAGCACCGCTGTATGACAGGATGGACCTTGATGAAGTAACTATGGCTGAGGCATTTAAGGAAGCGGGGTATGCTACCTTCTTCGCTGGCAAATGGCATTTGGGCTCTACTGAAAAATATTGGCCCGAAAACCAGGGGTTTGATGTTAACAAAGGTGGGTGGCGAGCAGGAGCTCCATTTTTGGCAGGGAAATTTTTCTCTCCCTATGCCAACCCAAGACTTGAGGATGGACCAAGAGGAGAACATCTTCCAGCACGTTTAGCCTCGGAAACTATCGAGTTTATTAAAAGCAACAAAGACCGAAATTTCTTTGCCTACCTTTCGTTTTATCTTGTGCATACCCCATTAATGGCTCCTAAAGAACTTGTTAAAAAGTACCAAGAAAAAGCAGAGCGATTAGGACTCAATGGAAAAAGAGAATTCTCACCGGAAGAGCAAGTATTGCCAAATGGGAGACCAAGACAGGTTCGCATTTTGCAAAAGCATGCCACTTATGCTGCCATGATGGAATGGCTTGATATTCAAGTGGGAAGAGTTCTAACCGCTCTGGAATCCGAAGGGCTAGATAAAAACACCGTCGTCTGCTTTATGTCTGATAATGGGGGCTTATCGACCTCGGAAGGGTCCCCAACTTCTAACCTCCCATTACGAGGAGGTAAAGGGTGGCTCTACGAAGGCGGAATTCGAGAACCCTACTTCATCAAATGGCCTGGGGTTACGAAACCCGGAAGCACAAGCAGCTTTCCAGTGATTAGTATGGACTTCTACCCTACTCTTCTAGATATAGCTGGACTGCCGCTGAAGCCCACCCAGCACTTGGATGGCATCAGTTTGAAAAATATTTTAAATCACTCTGGTAAACCAAAGTCTCGGCATCTTTTCTGGCATTACCCCCATTACAGCAATCAAGGCGGGTTTCCTGGTGGCGCTACTCGATTTGGAAACTGGAAGTTAATTGAAAGATTCGAAGATGGGGCCATACACCTCTACAACCTCAAAAATGACATCTCTGAAAAAATAGATCTTTCGCTCCAGTTTCCAGAACGTGTGAAACAAATGCGAAAGCAGTTGCACGCCTTTTATAAAAAAACTGACGCTGAATTTCTCCGCCCGCTAAACGAAGACTCGCCCATGCCGTGGAGGCCTTAGTATAAATATCGAGAGAAATCGTCAGCCCTATCCAGTATTTTGGTTAGTAAAAGAAAAGGCCTGGTGAATGGAGAAAAATTTTAAAGCAAAGTGGAGTCATTTAAACCTGCAAATGGATCATAACTAGAGCTGGGATCATATTCATCATCGTCTCTCGAAGCCTGGGCACCCATTACCGCTTGGTCTTCGATAGACGTCTCGTCACGCGAAATGCTCAGCTTTTCCAAAGCATCTTTAGCCCATTGAACAGAATTTTCTAATTCACTGACAGCCCATCCCGAAAGAAATTCATCCCATGAATGAGATTCAGGATCAGAGCTGCTGATTGCGATTCGCTCTTTGAGCTTTAGCAATCTCGACTCTTTATCAGAAATCAGCTGGTTGAGAAAATGAACTTTGTTTTGTTTATTTCCAGCTTTCGATATAACCCACCACAGACATTTCCATTCGTCTTTGGATTCAATCTCTCCGGAAGTCGAATACAGGGCCGCCCGGAGTGCTGAAATTCCTGTGTCAGTAAGTTTAAAATAGTGCCTCTGAGGCCCTCTTTTTGATGGGCCCACCTCTTTAGTCACCCACCCTAGGCTCTCTAATTTCTTGAGCTCGCCATAAATTTGAGGCGCGGTGACATGCCAGAAATGGCCCAATTCGTTATCCACGATCTGCTTTACATCGTAGCCAGTCCGTCGACCCGAGTTGAGTATTGAAAGCAGTATCCACCTGAATTTCATAGTGTTCCTATTTTTACTAAACTATTTAGGTAATTCAAAGTTCCAAAATAAATGGTCAAGTTGATACTGGACCCGATATACTTTGGCAAGATGATCGGAAAAATCGGTGAAATCGGGAGAAATGCATGAGGTTACTACTTTGTTGTCCGACACCTATTACCAAAGCTTTGGGTTCCTCAAAAGTTTATCTGGAAGTCAACGAAGCCCTAAATAAGGCCGGCGGAGACTCAACATTAATAGGCCCAAACGATCTTTTGCCAGAGAAAGATTTTAGTCAACGCAGCGCGGAGGAAGAATTCGGGGAATATACTGCGGCTTTGAAAGCATATTTGGATAAAAACCAAAAATCCTTTGATGTGGTCGAGTATGAGCATACCTATTACCCTACAAAGCAATCGACCATGCTCCAAAATAAACTTTGCGTAGCCAGGTCGGTTCTGCTTAAACACCATCTCCCACACTATCCGTTTCCAAAGTTTTTAAGTTTGAGAAGAATTTTTGGTGAGTTCATTTATGGAAGAAGAAGAAGGAATTATAGTGAAAAAAGATTGGAAATAGCCAAAAAGACGTGTCTGGAGGCGGACCTTGTTAACGTTCCAAATAATCTAGATAAGGAACGACTTATGTTAGAAGGTATTCCAGAGAATCGAGTCACAGTGATCCCATATGGCTTGACTCCAGAGCGGCTTGCATACCTTCAAAATAAAAGCAGTGAAAGTGCCTCCCCTAAGAAACATATCATAACTTTTATTGGAACTTTCGATGAGCGAAAAGGAGCCGTCGAATTTCCAAAGATTGTAGATTTTGTGCTCAAAAAGCATCCCAATGCTGTTTTTAGACTACTAGGCACGTCGGGCCAATTTAAAACCAAAAAAGAAGTCTTAGACAAATTTAAGGCAGCTCATGCACCTCAACTGGAAGTGTTTCCTACGTTTGATCCTGATGGTCTAAAAAGCTTATTAAAAGGCACTACGATTGGAATGTTCCCATCGCATTTAGAAAGTTTTGGTTTTGGTGTTCTGGAGATGATGGCATCTGGCATACCAGTTGTCGCCTACAATGTTCCAGGCCCTTCAAGTCTCCTAAGACCTGACATGCTGGTTCACCGGGGTGACTATATCGCTATGGCCCGAGTGATTTCTAACTGGATTGAGGATGAGAATAAAAGAAGGGCTTCAATAATCTGGGCCGAGGAACGCGCCAAAGAGTTTGAGTGGAGCAGATTTGCAAACCAAACCCTCAAAGAATATGAAGCAGCCTTAAAAAATAAAATAGATCGTGCCCGATCATAAAAAAGAAAAAATTACTTTTCAGATACAATGGATAGCTCTTTCAAGAAGGCTTCAGTTTCAACCATGACATCCTCGTATGAAGGTCTACCAAAATTAAAGAAGGCATGATTTTGACCAGGAAAAGCAGCGACCTTGCAGATTCTTTTCTTTTTCCTCATTTCGATTTGGAAATTGATGGCATTTGCAAATGGCACTGTTTTATCTATTGTTCCATGCAGGATAAGCGTGGGTGGAACCTTATCGTGAATCAAATGCGCTGGCGAAATTTCCATCCACCTATCCCCGAGTCGCGTATGGCCATACCCTTCTGACGAAGTGTCACAGACCGGGTTATATAAAATTAATCCAGCAGGCATGGGTAATAGTTTTTTCCCCTCCTCTTTGCTCTCAGGCTTCACGAGTACGGAACAGGCGGCAACATGCCCCCCTGCACTTCCTCCAGCAACGACTATCTTATGAGGATTCACTCCGTATCTAGCATGGTTTTTCTGAATTTCGCTAAGCGCTGATAAACCGTCCTCGACACAAGTAAACGGGTCTGTTTTGTGTTTATTTTTCACTCGATATTCAGCACATATCCCAATGACCCCTTTTTTTGCAAAGTGTACCGACTGAGGGTAAAACTGACTGGGTGATCCACCAATCCAACCACCACCGAAAAAATAAAGTATAGCTGGTGCGCTATCTGGTTTTTTTCCTTCAGGATAAAAGATATGGAATTTCAAATCACCCTGCGGGGTTTGTTTGAATTTTATAATTTCGTCGGGCTCAATCTTATCTTGAGACCGTATATTCGGAGCAGAGAATAAAAATACGGCGATAATCAGATGTACAATATTTTTCATAATCGCAATAGGGACCTAGTAAATATTCTCATCACTCGGCGATTCATTCAAGGAAGACCATGTTGACTCGTATCGCAAGGCACAAAAAAGCTCAGCACTGGGCCGAGTTTTTTTGTGAAATATAGTATAAAACAAGACGACTAGAGCTTGAGTCTGCTCCTTTCAGAGTGATAGACGCCAGGTCCGATAATTGATTTTTTGTAGAGACTATTCAGGTCTCTCAATTTGTCCATTTCTGACATACCGGAAGCGTATGTGATTTTTTTGTTTTTCGCATCCCAAATTGCTCTTAGTTTGGGCGCCGGTTTAGCCTTAACTGCAGCAGGGGTTTCTTTTTTTGCTACACTTTTAATCGCAGTCGCACTTTGCTTTTCGACTTTGGACTTTGATTCGGCTGGCTTTACTACTTCAACAACAACCTTTTTGGATGGAGGCTGGTCTGTTGAACCTTGGGATTTCTTGACGTCGCGATTGGCGTCGAACGTACCCCAAAGTGCTTCCCTCATTTTTTTAAGTCTGGCTGCCTCATCGGCAACAGAAGGTTCGATGAACAAGGTTAATGTCGCTAGCAACAAAATGAACTTAGATAATTTCATAATTTTGATATGTGATTGTTGATAATAAAAAATTTAATTGTCTACCAAAGGAGTCTTGATCATTTTTGTGATTCGCCCCTTAAAGTTCCAGTCCATAACGAGTACGTTTCCTTTTTTGTCAAAGGCAGCGCCGTGTGGCGCTGTAAAAATTCCAGGAATCCAATCTTTGGAATCTGTTCTGAAATTGGCCCAGTATTTGTTTTCAGGATTATCTCCAAGAAAAGCAACGGGGTGATTGTTTCCATCAATAACAGTAACGCGTCCCTGCAATTCAGCAACAACAGCCATGTCATTATGAAAACTAATGGAACAAGGGCGCCTTAGATAAGTGGCCCACGTCTCAACATGCTCCCCGTCCATAGTGAAAGTCTGCAACCTTTTATTTTCTCTGTCACAAACAACGATCATAGGTTTTTCGCCTCTTGGGTCAACTCCGACACCATGAGGCGTTGTGAATTTACCATCTTCCTTTCCTCTGCCACCAAAAGACTTCACATATTTGAGATCGGGTGTGTATATGTGGACGTAATTTTTACCGTAGCCGTCAGTGACGATTACTTCACCTTTGGGGCCAACAGCAATCGCAGTGGGGCGGTATTCATTAGGCTTGGAATAAATACCTGATTCTTTTGGATAGGGAAGAGTCCAAACGACCTTTCCATCCAGAGTTAACTTAATGGCCTGATTTTTAGCGAGGTGCGCACCATAAAGGTATTCTCCATCTTCTTCTACCCTTGAGAGAATATGGTGGATGCCTTTAAATTCGCTTCCAAAGAATCCTTGATAATCTCCTTTGGGGCCAAAGACCAGGATTCCTCTGTCTGTGTCCGTCGGGACGAAGATGCGGCCATCCTGGACTTCTGTGATGGAACCATGAGTTGATCCAATGCCATCACTACCTGGAACCTGCCCCCAATCAAGTGCTGGTTTGTAGTAATAAGCACCCGATCCGGAACCAATCACCTTTTTTTTATGATGATCGGCACTTGATGAAAGAGACCCTATTGCTGTCGCCAAGGTCAGGATAAAAAGAAAGCTTTTTTTATTCATTTGTTGCGGATGTATTTAATTATTTTATTTATAACGAGCCACATCGATCTTGCCCAGAATATTCCTCAACAAGGGCGGCATCACTAAATTTAATAAAATCCGCCGGAGCCATATGAAGTAAACTCATTCAATTCTGGAAGTTACACCGTGCCTGAACTCTGGCAGAATCTCCTCGAGAGAAAGTGCAAACAGGAATCTTCCAAGAAAGTTTAGCGATCATGATTTTAACTGGGACGGCTGTTCTAGCTTTGGGTCGTGCCGTGAAATTACCAGGTGTCGTTGCTTACCTGGTCGCAGGATTTTTAATTGGCCCTGTATTTGGACTGACTTCAGATTCCCCCCAAATGGACTGGTTGTTTGAAACAGGCATCAGTCTCATGCTTTTTTTGGTGGGGCTTGAGATGAGCCCTGAACTCGTCAAGCACTTGAAGGGCAAACCTTTGTTAACCGGAGTTCTCCAAATGGTTTTTATGACAATTTGTGGGTCAATATTTCTCCTGACATTTGGAAGCCCATTAAAAACGGCTGTTATTGGGGGCTTGGCCCTGGCATTGAGTAGCACAATAGTCGTACTTAAAATACTCCAGGACCAAAAAGACACGAGGGCGGCTTTTGGGCAGTTGGCCCTCGCCATACTCCTGACTCAAGATTTTTTTGTAATACTTGGGCTAACTTTGTTAGAAGCGGCTGGCAATATCGAAGTGCCCTCGTTTTTCAGCATAGCCCTACCCATTTTTAAAACACTTCTCAGTTTTATTTTAATGTTTGGGATTTGTTATGGATTCCTGAAGATTGTTCTTATACCACTTTTTCAATGGCCAAAAGCAACTCCTGATTTGTTGCTTGTCGTCAGCCTTGCCTGGTGTTTTGGGGTGGTTACACTTGCTCACGTTCTCCATCTTTCAGCGGAAAGCGGAGCCTTTATAGCAGGTCTTCTGATGGCACACATTCGCCAAAGTGAAGACCTAAGAAGACGAGTGCATCCTCTGATGCAACTTTTTATCGCCGTATTTTTCGTCAATCTAGCCGCGAGGATGGAGATTTCTACAATCGCAGCTGATCCAACCACCTTTGTGGCCATTACGGTATTTGTTTTGATTGCAAAGCCGATCTTGATGTTTGGGCTTTTTAGAGTCATCAGGTGGAGAAAATTATTAGCTGCAAGAACGGCACTCCTTCTAGGTCAAATTAGTGAATTTTCTCTAATATTCCTATCGGTGGCTAACAAGAACGAGCTTGTTGATGATAAGATGGCCAATATTTTTCTCGCTCTCGCTCTCGTATCATTTCCCATAAATATTATCGTTTATCAATTCATCTATAAACCCGCTCTGAAAAAGGCTGAAGAAAATGATCCCGACCCGACAAAATCAAAATCGGTTGTGATTATTGGTATGAATACTTTGGGGAAGTTGCTGGTGACTCGAATGATGGAAAATGGTTGTCAAGTCACAGCTGTGGACACTGATCCTCATAAATTAGAAAGCTTTGAATGTCGCACTATTGTTGGGAGTACTGATTATCAAGAAACCCTTGAGGACATAAATCTAACGGAAACGCATTTAGTTATCTCTGCGCTGAGGATTGAGGAGGCCAATGAGCTCATAGCCTATTGGTGCAAAAGAAAAGGTGTGCCTTGCTGCATTCATGGGGTGGATATGAACAATTTGGATACTCTACTGGACCAAAAAGTCAATTACCTGATACTGCCCAAAGTTGACGGTATTAAGCAGCAGGTTGAGGAAATTAGAAAGGAAGGGCTTATCAAATCATGACACTGCTCGCGATCATCTTTGGCGCTTCGGCGGTTGCCTACTTTGGTTCCGTGGCCATGAGGATTCCAAGAATCCCTATCCTTATCATTATTGGTTTTGTTCTCGGAACAATCATCCCCACGGAGCAGCAGATAAGCCTCAGGGACCATCTTGATTTGAGCCTTACCTTTTTGCTTTTTGGTGCCGGGATTGAATTAAATCCTAAAAAATTTAAGTCCCAGACAGGATCAATTTACTGGGTCGGTCTGGTTCAGTTTTTTACCATCCTCATTGGCGGAATCCTTATGGCATTGGCATTGGACTTTTCAATCGAAGTCTCCATTTTTTTAGGATTTGGTTTATCAGCAAGCTCTACTCTGGCGGTACTTCAATTCTTGCGGCAAAAACATCAAAGCATAGAGCCCTTCGGCCGACTAGTTGTCGGGGTTCTTCTTTTGCAAGACGTGGTTTTTATGACGGGAATGGCGGCGATTTCGCGTTGGCCTGCACCAGTTTGGGAACTTTTCTTAGGTGCTATTTACTTCCTCCTACTAGGGGGATTAGCCATGTTTTGCCAGAGAACATTTTTTCCACGATTTATCCATAAATACGCCAATGATGTGGAGTTTTTGGTTCTTGGATCCATTTCCGTTTGTTTTGCATTTGTTGGGCTGGCCAGGGCTTTGGAATTACCCCTGGAAATCGGGGCATTTCTCGCGGGGTTCTCACTAGCCAAATTCCCAACAGCAGGTGTCCTCAGAGGAGTATTATCCTCTTTTTTTGGATTCTTTGGCGGGATTTTTTTTGTCACTTTGGGGGCTTCTATACAAATCACAGACTGGTCCTTACTTTGGACAGGGTTCGCCCTTAGCTGTGTCGTGTGGGTTTTTACGCCACTGAGTGTTTTTGTTGTTTCACGTATCAGACGCAGATCCTGGCGAGGAGCTCTTTCTGCTGGATTCTATCTGGCACAGACAAGTGAGCTCTCGCTTGTCCTGGGTCTCACTTGTGTGAGAGCGGAACTCGTTGATGAGTCCTTTTTTAATATACTCACCTTGGTCACCATCATGACAACCCTTGCGACGCCTGTTCTGACGTCTCAAAGATGGATTGATTTCCTTCTGCATTCTTTTTCAAGATTTGACCGAATCAATCATCCAGAGAAAGTAAAGGTTTCGATGACGGATCATGCCGTTATCTTAGGTTTTGGAGATGGAGGGCCACACCTTATTCGGCCAATTAAAGAATCTGGATATCCAATCCTAGTTGTCGAAGATGATGGCAGGGTTGTGGACCAATTGAGAAATTTAAAACTAAATTGTCTATTTGGTGATGCTGGAGATCCTCATATCCTGAAATTAGCCAATCTAGATAAAGCGGCCTTTGCTTTGGTTTCAATGAGGCGGTTTGATGACATTAAGCCTGTTTTGAAATATGCGAAGAGGGTCAAGATATTCGTCCGAGTTTTCGAAGATTCTGATGCTGCAAAAGTTTCCGGCCTGGGCGGAATACCAGTTTCAAGCCCACACGCTGCCGCAGTCGCCTTAGAAAAATGGCTTGATAATTCCTCTATCACAAAATAAACCGGCAACTCGCTTGTGCCATTAAAATTCAAACTTGGAGTTGTGTCGTATTGAAGACAGGTGTGAAAGTGCTTTGTTAACCTTTCCTGTTTGCCCCATACGTCCTAGGCATGAGTCAAGAAGGCAACCTGTCGGACAATAATAAAAAATGGCTCTCGTCCGGGGACAAGAGCCAGGTGTGATAGAAATAATTTAAAGTATGTTGACTACGACTTCTTTATTAGAAGCTGTATACCGCATTAAGAGCGATGAGCCACTGGCTGTCATCAAGATCGCCAGCTGAGCCAAATCCCTGAGGAGCAGCATCCCAATCGTAACGAACTTCAAGACGAGTGAGTAGGTTCTCGAAAAGGTTGTAGTTTAAAGTGGCAGTGATCGCAAATAGATCTTCGTCGATGCCATCTAGACCAAATGTACCATTGTTTGAGTTTGCATACTCACCACGTAGGTTAACACTGAAATCACTGTCAGCGGGAGCAACGGTAGCGTAGATGCCGTATGCAGCTGCGTAACCGACAGCCTGAGCTGAGTAATCCCAAGAAAATCCAACATCCACACCTTCTGCAGGAGTTGGAAGAGTGAGGCTTGAGTAGTAGTGTGTTATGTCTCCACCACCGAAATCACCAGTACCGTTGGTGATCGCGAAATAAATGTTTGATCCGGAAAGGGCTCCAGCGGAATCATCCAAGTCAATGCTAATAGCACCGAGTGTGGTGAGACCTTCGTAATTACCACCACCAGTTAATGGACGGGTGTTAATTGATGTGACACCGCCGTTAGTGTTAGCAACACCAGCAGTCAAAGAAACCATGTCGTTCAAAGCATAGTCAGCTTTGACACCAGTGTGTGTGAATGGCTCGGTGAAGAAACCGTAAGAGCGTGTGTAGTTAGGGTTCGCTCCAGGAGCGACTACTTCGTAACCAACAATAGTGTCAAAATGACCAAGAGTAAGGTCTAGGCCGTTCCCAACAGGTGCGTGAAGGTCTAGGTGAGCAGACTGAAGAGTAAATTCATCAGAACCAATACCAGCAATGTCACTGTATCCCAGTGCGTCCTCACCGATAAGGGCATTAACGGAGTAACCTGCGCTGAGTTCTCCAGCTGTTGTTCCTTTGTTGAGAGATAATCCGATAACATCAAGACGGAAACCGTCGTTGAAGTTACCACCGCCAGGTGCGTATGGAGCGCGACCTACGAGAGGTCCGTCAGCGCCAAGGGCGTTAACGTAAGATACACTTGCGTAGCCGCTGATCTGTGTACCAGACAGAGCTGTGAGAAGTTGACTTGCAGCTTCCTCAGCATGAGCTGCCGAGCCAAGACTGATTAAACCTGCAGAAGCGAGGCTATAGGTCCATTTGTTCAGTTTCATAGATAGATAGTTTGCTAATCGTTGGTTGTTAATTTGTTTTTGCTGAATATCTGGTTCAACAACCAAATAAAACAGCCAAGCGCTGCTCACCAATGCAGAGCATTTGTTGTAGCAATATGTAAAATGTGAGAAGAAGACAACTTTTTTTTAATTTTTTTTTAACAAAATTGTTTAAAGTTGAGATTTACTGAATACTTTTTAGCACCTCAGGATCCCTTACATCGACCCATTCATCGGTAATTTCGACTACTCCAACAGCCTGATTGGCAAGAACTAATCCCTCAATCGCATCCGTCAATTCATACTCTCCGCGAGGGGATTTTTGCAATTTAGCTGTTTGGGTAAAAACATTATTTGAAAATAAATAGACACCTGCATTGTAATAAAATGGCCCTTCTGGCTTTAGTTTTCCGGAACTGATGAGCTGATCGAGATCCTCCTGGCTGGGCTTTTCAACGAGCCCTGTCAGGCGCATTTTTTCGTCCGCCATGAGAATGCCACCCTTTTGGACTTCCTCCCCAATTTTCGCAGTAACTAATGAATCCCATTTCTGTGAGGCATACTCGTGGACCAGAGTTTTGTATGTATTGGCATTGACCAAAATATCTCCGTATGTGAGCAAAAATGAGGAACCTGCAAGTATTTCTTTTGCAAGTTCCGGGGCCTTACCCGTTCCATCCTGGACAATTTGTCTCACATAGCGAATGGAAACACCAAAATCAGCACCATCCTTAAAAAAGTCCTCAATAATATGGGCCTTGAAGCCTGTAATGATGACAAACTCAGAAACTCCAGCCTGTTTGATTCCCTCAACAATGTGGAGCAAGAGGGGTTTGCCCTGGACTTCTAACATGGGCTTGGGGATGTCTTGAGTAAGAGAACCCATACGTGTTCCCTTACCTGCTGCAAGTATAACGGCTTTGGTGTTCATGATTATGGCGACTTTGTTGTAGGAAAGTCTGTCACGATTTGATCTCTGGTCTCAGGCTACGAGGATTAAGCTCCAAATTTATCAAACATTTTCGCGTTAGCTTGCATATGCCTGATAAGGTGTTTTGCTTCTATGATTCCAAGCGAACCAGAATTCGCATCAGTTTCGGTAAATCTTTGAAGTTTATCACTTCCAGAAATAAGAGAGTTAAGAAGTGCCGGCTGAGGGTGCCAAGAATGCCCGCCAACTGGACACGGAGTCGAATGGTCTCCAGTAATGGCAAGAACCTGTGGATTTTTGGCCAGCAGTTCTGGCAAAGCTTTATCAAGGCGTTCGATAGCTTCAACTTTGGCAGAAAAGTTGCCATCCTCGCCGTGCATGTCAGTATCTTTGAAATGAATAAAGAAAAAGTCGTAGTCTTCCCAGTTGTCGACGCATAATTTAATTTCATCTTCGATAGACGCCGCTCCTTCGAGTTTGGTCATTCCCACTAGCTGAGCAAGTCCTTTGTACATGGGATAGACAGCAATACAGGCAGGCTTCAACATATACCTTTCTTGGAATAAAGGAATATCTGGTTGGTGGGCAATGCCTCGCATCAAGAATCCATTCGCAGGTTGCTTTCCTTCGAGAAGAGGGAGAGCTTTTTTGTAGAATTCTTGAATATTAGCAGCTGTTTTTTGCTGCTTGGAGCAAAGAGGGTCAGTGGGCGCCGGGTCGGGAATGGAGAATCCTTCACGATTAGGATCTGCATCAGATATCGGCCCTAACATTCCAGAACCTCGGAAAACAACGACAAATCGATGTCCTTTTCCTGGGCGTATAAAAACCTCGGTTCCGTCGTCCAGTTTGGTGATATTTTCGCTTAGAATCGCCGTTAATTCCTCACAGACAGAAGTCTCAATACGACCTGCCCTGCGATCAGTAACGAGGCCAGAGGCATCCAGGGAACAGAAATTGGCTCTAGCAGCAATATCTCCTGGCTTTAACTCAAAACCTAGACCGAGGGCCTCTATGACGCCCCTGCCTACTTGATATTCGAGTGGATCATACCCGAAAAGCCCCAAGTGTCCCGGACCACTGCCAGGCGTTATGCCATGCGCCACGGGAATCAATCGCCCTTGTGCGCTTGATTTTGCCAAACGGTCGAGGTTTGGCGTTTGCGCAGCCTCAAGTGGAGTTTTAAAATCATTTTCAGCTACAGCGATATCCCCCAAACCATCGAGGACGAGAAGCACTAACTTTCCTTTTGGGGCCAATGTGAGGCCGGAATATACCGAATCAATATTCATGCTGGAAGTTTTGTGGACGAAATGAACAAATTCGTCAAACTTTTGAAGAAAAAAGAACCGCCACAGATTGAAAATTCTCTGTGACGGTCGCATGGCAGTTTGTAGATTATTGTCGGATCCAGGGCTTATTCGAGATCTTCCGCGGTGATACGGAATAATTTTGATTTCCCGCCGACCCACAAATACTCCTTGGCGCCGTCGAGAGCGACAGATCCGATTTTTTCAGGCATCGAAATGGAACCGAGCATTTTCCCGTCCATGTGGAAAAATGAAAGGATTTCGTCGTGGGCAACAACGAGGCAATCGCCACCAATATTCCTAACAACGGAGGGGATTTTTGACTTCCAATAGTTTTCCCCGTTATCAAGCATTGGCCATTCAACGGGATTGGTTAATTTTCCAGCTTTGCCGACATCGAATCTAAAAACAGCAGAGTTTTTCGGATCAGCATTGGCAATAAAAAGGTGTGATTCTTTTTCTGAAAAAGCCATGCCGGCTGGATTTGTAAGTCCATCATACAAAAGGCTCACTCTTCCATTTTTTGCTCTTCGATAAACGCCACAATTCTCAAAATTTTCTTTGAAAAGACGGCTATCAGAAAAGTAATAGCTTCCATCGGAGGCCAGAATGATATCCGTAGGCCCGCTCAATCTGTGTTTTTCACTCGAAACAGCTAATTCCTTCCATCGAAATTTACTTTCTCGACGCCTAACACCAATCGCACCCTGGTCGCAGACAATAAGCTTACCTGAGTTGTCTATCTCGAGACCAGTCGGGTTTTCCACGTTTATCAACCGCTTGCCTGAAGACTCGGTTATTTCCCTGTTTATATAGGCCGTTAATCCATCGGCTTGGTCGAAATAATAAACAATTCCGCCGCCAGTATCAGAGAGATATACCCCTCCACTATCGGGCTCAATGACCAGTCCGCTCACCCCACTCAGATTGGAGGCCATGACCTCCAGCTTCAGTGACCGGCCATCCATAAATGGATGCTCAGAGCCTTCAGTATACCTCTTGTATTTCAACTCAGAAGGACCTTCTGCCGGATCCGGGCCCGTTGCATAATTCACCCCTTTCAATGGCACAAAATGCATTTGAAAGAGAATCACAAACACATTCACATACATCACCAATCTATAATTTGATCGATTTTTCATCATATTTTTCATCTTTGTTTATTTGTTTTATTTGGACCATAGCAAGGCACACACCCACCCATCCGCACACATTTTAGTTCACATTCCATTTTACGGATAATTCAGGACTCCTGCGAAAAGGAATACAAAGCTAGGAAATCTAAATGCACACAAATAAATTTTTGGCTTTTAGGAGTTCCTTTCGAGACTGAGTTTGATTCCCATATTCCCACACATTTCACATATCACACACGAGAATTCTGACCACAGAATCCAGGGGACGAGCCATTGCAAGTCGTTGATAATTAATCATATCGGGGAGTATAAAATCAAGATAATTGGCAGTTGAATTTTGCCGTTGCTCTCACGGCTAGGATACCACAAAAAATATTTTGGCCTGGGCTGGCATGTTTTTATGATTGGCGGGGGTCATAGACTGTTGATCTGTGAACTCCACGCACCATCAATGCCGTGTTCCCTTGGCCTCGCCTCTCCTGGAATACTCAGAAACGCTTTATGCATTGCAAAATCATGAATGTCGGCGGAGATCACAAAATTGTGGAATATTTTAGGATTTTTTTGCGCTCACAGTAAGCCATGATTGACTATGTCAGAACCTCAGCATTGCCATGTGCAACAAGCACGGCCTAATATGAAAAGTCTAAAATATTAAACCGAGACAACGCTGTATTTGAAGATGAGACCTGCTCTAATGATCATTCTGATGGCCTATTGTTTTGTGGGTCTATCCCAAAATAAGAAGAATCGCAGAATCCCAAAGGGGATTGAACCCAACAAATCGGCTAGGTTCAATATCGAGAAAGAAATACAGTATATCAGCTTAGAAGTTGACAAATGGGGCAATGACCAGGGAGAAAAAACCAATAATAATTGGTGGAATGATGTCATCGTCATTGCCGAGGGAGTGGAAAGAGTCCTGGTAAATCAAGAATTCAAGGATACCAAACAAATCGACGCCGCCTTCCAACTTTTGGATATTGCAAAAGAAAGATTATCTCAATTAAAGGACGGCAAAAATCCCTGGCAGTGGCCGTCGTCAGGGTTTTCAATCAGGGGCTACAAGTCTCGGATTGATGAATCCCACCAACCTTATGGTCTGGAAATTCCAACATCTGTGAGATCGAAACTTATTGATGAACAATTTCCCAGCGGGGAAAAACTGCCATTAGAAGTGTGGCTGCACGGCAGAGACGACAGCCTTCATGAGGTCAAATTCATGAACCGAAGGCTTTCAAGTTCTTCTCCTTTTCCATCACATGAAGCCATCGTCCTTCACCCCTACGGCAGATATTGTAACGCTTATAAATTTGCGGGTGAAGTAGACGTTTTGGAGGCGATACGAGAGGTCATGGAAGATTACCCTATAGACCCCGACAAAATAATACTTCGAGGTTTTTCAATGGGTGGCGGCGGGGTGTGGCATCTAGCCACCCATTATGCTGATATGTTTGCCTTCGCAAGCCCAGGGGCTGGATTTTCAGAAACATACGATTACCTGGGGCTGAAAAATAAGCCCAAACGCCCAGATTATGAGAGAACTCTTTGGAATTGGTATGATGCCACAACTTATGCAAGCAACCTGGCCAACCTGCCAATAACAGCCTATTCAGGCGAGATCGACAAACAAATCCAAGCCGCACGCATCATGGAGTCAGCTTTGGAGATGGAAGGCATGGTATTAGACCACGTGATTGGTAAAGGGATGGGGCATAAATATAACAAGGAATCTATAAATTCCATAAGCTCAAGAGCCCAAGCAATTCTTAGTTTAAATCGAAGGCCATCGCCGACTCGGATAGAATTTTCAACAAGCACGCTGCGGTATTCCAAGATGCATTGGTTTCGGGCGACTGGTCTAAAAAAGCACTGGGAAAAAGCAAAAGGTTCCGGTCACCTCATCGCCGAGAAATCACGCATTGATTTAAAATTGAAAAATATAACTTCTTTTAATTTGGAATTTAAAACCGGTGAGTGGTTAGGCCCGATGAACAAACCTGTCCGTGTCGTAATCAATGGGCGAGAGCAAACAACATATCCCCCTAAGACCGATAGGTCCTGGTCCGCAAGATTTGAGCTCATTGGCAGCTCCGGGGACTGGATGCTCAAAAAACCGGGGACTCATACAGTGAAAAAACGGTTCAAAAAACCCGGAATGCAAGGCCCTATTGATGACGCATTCCTTTCCCGCTTTATTGCAGTTCCGCCCGATGGGAATGGTTTCAAACCGGCGCACGACACATTCGCACTCAGAGAATTTAAGACACTAAAAGAAGAATGGCGTCATCAATTTAGAGGAAACATCATTGAGAAGCAGCCTCATGAAATAACCGATGAAGACATTACCTCATCAAACCTCATTCTTTTCGGAGACCCAAAAAACAATAAAGTCATCGAAAAAATCCTCTCAGGCCTACCCATTAATTGGGGTCGTGAATCTATTGTTTTTCGAGAGAATAATTTCCCGACGGAAACCTCCACCGTGCAGATGATTTTTCCAAACCCTTTGAATCCTGAGAAATATGTCGTCCTGAATAGTGCGTTCACGTTCCACTCCACCATTTCATCAAGCAACGCCGACCAAACACCAAAGCTACCCGATTATGCCGTCATCAATTTTGATGACTCCACATCTACCAAAGTTATCAGCGCGGGATTTTTTGATGAAAACTGGGAGTAATTAAGTCGTTGGCTGGGATCAAATGATAGATCTATTCAGTCTAGAATAATCAGAACCAAGGTTTTCGATTATTCTAGTTACTCTTAATACCTTGGGGAATAGAACCCTAATTAATCGATGTTTAGAAAGTTATCGAGGAGTTTTAACCCGAGCCGCTGGCTTTTTTCCGGATGGAACTGAGTGGCCATTATGTTGTCTTTCCATACTGAGGAGGCGAATTTGTGGCCATAATCAGTAGTGGTCGCAACAACGGTGCGGTCGTCTGGAACGGGATGGTAGCTATGGACAAAATAAAAATAGGAATTGTCAGGAATCTCTGAATATAGCGGACAGTCTTTTTGCATTACTGAGACCTGGTTCCAACCAATCTGGGGAATCTTGAGTCCGTATTTTTCCGGGAATTTTTTAACCGATCCATCGAAGAGCGAGAGACCAGGTTCTTTAGAATTAAATTCTTCGCTTATTTCAAAAAGGATTTGATAGCCGACACAGATTCCGAGGAAGGGTTTTCCTGTTTTGGTAAAATCTTTGACACCTTGAAAAAGGTCTTGATTCCGAAGAGATAGACTACAATCGGCGAAAGCCCCAACCCCCGGCAAAACCAAGGAATGAAAATCATTGAGCTTTTCAGGTGTTGTAATGATTGTGACATCAGCACCTAAAAATGATAGAGCCTTGTAAACACTTCGCATGTTGCCAGCGCCATAGTCAATCAATCCGACCTTTTTATTACTCATTAGCAGAGCGATATATTAAAGAAGGGCAGTTTCAGATTCCAGCATGAAAAATGGTGAAACTCGCGAGCAAATTAATTTCCACTGTGCATACAGACGCCCCGAGAGGAATCTTTCACAAAATGAATAAATTGCCGCGCTTCGGGGGTTTTGAACACTTTCTCGGCTTCCTCGATTCTCTCACTCATTGGGCGCGAAGGCATGAGAAGGCATCGGTAAACTTTTTTAATTTCCGAACGTATTTTACTATTGAATCCATGACGCCTCATTCCAACAATATTGATGCCGGATACGGAGTTATTTCTGGCAGCCAGGCAAAAGGGTGGGAGATCTTTAGATAAGCCTGTACCGCCCTGAGCCATACTGTATGAACCTATTTTAACAAATTGGTGGACGAGGACATTGCCAGAAAGTATGCACTTGTCTCCCATAGTCACATGCCCGGCGACGAGGGCGCCATTGACCAGGATATTCCTGTGACCGATACGGCTATTGTGGCCAACGTGACTATTCGCCATGAGGTAGTTTTCGTTTCCGATTACCGTGTCCTCATCCAAGGTGTTTGACCTGTGGATAGTTGTATACTCCCTAAAGGTGTTCTTGTTCCCAATGACGAGCTTCGTGGGCAGCCCCTGGAATTTGAAGTCTTGGGGATCGCCACCTAAAATACATCCGGCGTGGATTTTGTTATGCTCGCCGATTGTAGTGGGCCCTATGAGCTGCACGTGACCACCAATTTCACAATGGGGACCAATGACGACATCGGGACCAATGATAGAAAATGGGCCCACTTTGCACGATGGGTCAACCTGAGCGCGCGGGTCAATGACAGCGGAGGCGTGGATCATTTTGCAAGAATTGGCGTTATTGAGTCTTTTTATGGGATGAATTCAGGAAAATATACAGATAATTTAGTGATTTTTTGCTAATATCCGATATTATTTAGAAAATTCGAATTCGAAACTCATACCAATGAACTTTGGCAACATTTTTAGTCTCAGCAGTGTGGCGACATTGAATAAAGTGAAGTGGTCGCCTTTTATCTTTTTGATAGCGGGTATATTCTACCACTCCACCGGTTACTCGAAGCCTTCAGCAGATATTTCATTTAACGATCAAATCCGGCCCATTCTTTCTGATCATTGCATCCAGTGCCATGGGCCAGATAACAAATCCCGAGAAGCAGATTTACGATTGGACGAGAGGCAAGGATTATTCGGGAAACCAGGAGGAGAAGCAGGGGTCATCATACCAGGGCAAGCTGACGAATCTGAATTTATAGCCAGGATTTTCCACCAAGACCCCGATGAGATCATGCCGCCACCCGAGACAAAAAAACCACTCTCATTTGCTCAAAAACAACTTCTCAAAGAATGGGTCAATTCAGGTGCGAATTTCGAAGATCATTGGTCTTTTGTCGCCCCACAAAAATCGTCAGTCCCAACTGTGGACAATGTTAAGCCTACCTTTCTTCAAAATCCTATCGATCACTTTATTGCATCCAAACTGGCATCTATCGGTTTGGCACCTTCCATGGAAGCGGACCGTCGGACACTAATAAGAAGGATATATTTTGACCTTACTGGCCTACCTCCTTCGCCAGAAGCAATCAATAGGTTTGTCATGGACGATGGAGCTAATGCTTACGAAAGGTTGGTCGACGAGCTACTGGCTTCGGAAAGATTTGGAGAAAGAATGACCCTGGCGTGGATGGATGCAGCGCGATACGGGGACTCAAGTGTTTTTCACGATGACGGAGTGAGATTCATGTGGCCATGGAGAGATTGGGTTATCAAATCCTACAACAACAACAAGCCATTCGACTCATTCACAATAGAACAGCTCGCTGGTGACTTGATTCCAGGGGCTACGGTGGACCAACAAGTTGCTTCAGGTTTTAATAGAAACCACGGCACTACGGATGAGGGAGGTGCCATAGATGAAGAATATAGAGTGGAGTACAATGTTGATAGAGTGAAAACAACCTCCAATGTCTGGCTCGGATTGAGTATGGAGTGCGGGCAGTGCCACGACCATAAATATGACCCTATTTCACAAAAGGAATACTATCAATTTTACGCCTATTTTAACAGGAGCCGCGATAGAGGTATGCAATCAAGAAATGGCAACTCCCCTCCCCTTGTTCAAATCTTTACCCCATCCCAAAAAGATCAGCTTGCATCAACTCGCAGCGAACTTGCCAAAGCTGAAAAGGAATTAAAGGAATCGCAGCCTGGATTGGATGTCATTAAATCATGGGCATCAAATGTACTAGACGGCCCACCCAAAGAAATTCCAAACATGGGAAACTGGCATATCTTGGGCCCATTTAAGTCAAATAATATAAATCAGGGATTCAAAAAAAACTTTGGTCCTGAAAAAGAAAAAGAGATCAATTTGAGCAAAAAGTATGGAGGCCATTCTTGGAATGAGAAACCCGGTTACAAAGATAATACTCCTATTGACTTGGCATTGCCCGATAACACGGCTGTCTACCTCTACAAGAAATTGGAATCAAAATCTGAAGCCAAATGGACAGCTTCTCTGGGGAGCGATGATGCCATTAAAGTTTTTTTGAATGGCAATGAGGTTTTTAAAAAGAATACTTCTCGCGGGGTGGCAGCAGATCAAGACAAAGCAGTTATCACACTCAAAGAAGGCACGAACCACCTGGTTTTAAAAATAGTTAATGGTGGTGGTGGGTCTGGATACTTTTTTGATTTGAGAGATTCAGAATTCACGGCCGACCTTCTAGCCATACTTCAAATCAAGCCAGAACAGTGGGAAAAAGCCCAGTCTGATAAAGTTTCTAAATATTATCTGGAAAATGTTTGGGAAAAAGGCAAGGAGCTACGAAGTCAAATTTCAAAATTAAAAAACGATGAAAAGACAATCAACGATTCGGTAGTGACTTCAATGGTCATGGGAGACCAAGAAAAACCACGAATGACGTATATACTCGAGAGGGGGCACTACGCGTCTCCGCGAAAAGACGAAGTGATCAAGCCCAATGTTCCTGCGTTTCTCCCGGCATTACCGGATGGAGCCCCCCAAAACAGGCTTGGACTTGCCCAATGGATAGTGGACGAAAAAAACCCACTGACAGCCAGAGTAACAGTAAATCGTTATTGGATGATGTTTTTTGGGGATGGCTTAGTGGAAACTGAAGGTGATTTCGGAACACGCGGAGCTCCGCCAGCGAACCAGGACCTACTCGATTGGTTAGCAGTTGAATTTGTCGATAGCGGCTGGAATATAAAACACATCATTCGATTAATGCTCACCTCCGGAGCTTACCGTCAGACATCAAAAGTTTCGGAGCAACAATTGGCTGTTGACCCAAATAATAAATTCCAATCACGCGGCCCAAGGTTTCGACT
>CBFHOE010000015.1:64615-68363 GCA_965657355.1 Limisphaerales bacterium
ACATCAAAAGTTTCGGAGCAACAATTGGCTGTTGACCCAAATAATAAATTCCAATCACGCGGCCCAAGGTTTCGACTCCAAGGAGAATTTATAAGAGATAACGCACTGGCACTTAGCAAGATGTTGAATGATAAGATCGGCGGCCCAAGCGTCAAACCATACCAACCAGCCAGAATATGGAATGAAGTTTCCTTAAACGGAGGTCTTTTCTACAAAAGGGATGATGGTGAAAAACTTTATCGCAGAACCATGTATACCTACTGGAAAAGATCAGCGCCTAATCCCAGCATGGTTGCATTCGATGCCCCGACGCGCGAAAAATGTGTCATCCAACGCCAGCGAACAAATACACCACTACAGGCATTAGTGACCATGAATGATGTTACTTTTGTCGAAGCATCTCGCGTTTGGGCACAAAACCTTATCCAATCTCACCCAGATACCTCATTTGAGGAACGCCTTAATCATGCGTTTGTAGAAGCGACGTCAAAGCCGGCTGATAAAATAAGGACCAAGCTATTAAAAGCTTTGTATCTTTCTCAGAGGGAACATTTCTCAAATAATCCTGAATTAGCAAAATCTCTTTCCGGGTCTGGTGAATACAAACAGATTGAAGGTATGGACCACTCCGAATTGGCTGCGTGGACCATGGTGACATCTACAATACTCAACCTAGATGAGGTTCTAACAAGAGACTAATAATTTTAATATTACAGAACATGAATAATTCGAAATTTCCAATAGTTTCTGGCGACCAGTTACTCAACAGGAGAGATATGATTTCCCTTGGAGCCCGGGGTATGGGAGCACTGGGACTTGCTTCCTTGCTATCACCCGACTTGCTTCAAGGGGCAATGAGCCCGAGTGAATATACAGATCGATTTGGCATCCTTGAAAAGCCACATTTTAAGCCAAAAGCAAAGCGCATTATCTATCTCTTTTTCTCTGGAGGCCCCTCGCACATCGATATGTACGATTACAAGCCCGCAATGAGAAAGAATCACGGCATAGAACTTCCCGACTCCATCCGTAATGGTCAAAGACTAACGGGGATGACATCGGGTCAAAAATCCTTTCCGTGTGTCGCGCCCATGTTCAACTTCAAAAAATACGGGCAAGTGGGGACCTATGTAAACAGCGATTTATTACCTCACACAGCCTCCATGGTAGACGAACTATCGATAATCAAAACGGTCAATACCGAGGCAATTAATCATGACCCTGCAATTACTTTTATCAATACCGGCACTCAACAGCTAGGCCATCCCAGTTTAGGAGCATGGTTGAGTTATGGATTGGGAAGCCCAAATAGGAATTTACCAGGGTATGTTGTCATGATTTCCAAAGGGCGCGGACAATCACAAGCCCTATATTCGCGGCTTTGGGGAAGCGGATTTTTACCATCAAAATACCAGGGGGTTAAATTTAGAAGCTCAGGTGAGCCAGTGCTTTTCCTGACAGACCCAGCTGGTGTCACCAAGTCATCGAGAAGAGCGATGCTGGACGCCGCTGCTGAAATTAACAGAGCCCGCTTTGCCGAGATGGGAGACCCTGAAATTGAAACAAGGATCGCTCAATATGAAATGGCATTCCGAATGCAAACATCTGTCCCGGACCTCACCGATGTCGCTGATGAACCTGATTCAATAACAAAAATGTATGGGCCTGACGCAAAGAAACCTGGCACATTTGCCTATAACTGTGTCCTCGCTAGACGTATGGCCGAACGCGGTGTGCCATTCATCCAATTATTTCACCGCGGGTGGGATCAACATGGAAATCTTCCAAATTTGATTTCCAAACAATGTCAGGACATAGACCAGCCAGCTGCGGCACTTGTTAAAGACCTTAAGCTGAAAGGAATGCTTGATGATACCCTAGTGATATGCGGAGGAGAATTTGGAAGAACAATTTATTCTCAGGGAGCTCTCACTGAGAAAAACCACGGTCGCGACCACCACGGAAGATGCTTTTCTATGTGGATGGCAGGTGGCGGCATCAAAAAAGGGTACGAGCACGGGGAAACAGATGATTTCTCATATAACATTGTCAGAGACGGAGTGCACATCAGAGACCTCAACGCGACTGTCTTACACCTTTTGGGTATTGACCACGAGAAGTTCACTTACAAATACCAGGGACTTGATCAAAGGCTCACCGGTGTGGAACAGGCGAATGTCGTCAACCAAATCATCACTTAGTAAAATCAATAAATTTTCTGAAACGAAAAAGGGAATGGGCTGCGCTCATTTCCTTTTTTTATTTGTTTGTTATCTCAAACACGCACTCCCTGCGAAGTAAAGCATCCGATAACCGTAAAATTTTGAATGCCTGCATTTGATTCACCCCACTCGTGCTGCATTATCGAGACAGTGATAAGCTAAATAAATTTGCATATTAGTTGCTGAGAGAACATAAATAGAGCAACGAGCGAGTATGGACGAGAAACCACCATTCATCCACAAGACGGCCGAAGTTCAATCAGACCAGATTGGGGATGGCTCTTATATCTGGCAATATACCATTGTACTCAAAGGAGCTAAAATTGGGGATAACTGCAACCTTAATGCTCATGTTTTTGTCGAGAATGAAGTGACAGTCGGCAACAATGTAACGATTAAAAGTGGGGTGCAATTATGGGATGGGGTGAAATTGGAAGATAATGTCTTCGTAGGCCCAAATGTCACATTCACAAACGATAAGTACCCGAGGTCAAAGGTTTATCCAGATCAATTTCCCAAGACCGTTGTAAAACGCGGTGCCTCGATAGGGGCGAATGCGACGTTACTTGCTGGTATCACTATTGGAGAAAATGCAATGATCGGTGCAGGAAGCGTCGTTACTAAAGACGTACCATCAGGGGAATTGTGGTTTGGAAATCCAGCCAAAAAAATGGGAAATGCAACGAAACTGTAATTGATGGTTACTCCATATAGACCTGGAAAAAAGGTAATTGTCATAAAAAATGATAAAGCCATATTCGTTTATTGACGTTGGTGAAATTATCATTCAGTGTGCTTTTGGTGTTTGAATTCGCGGTGTGAAAAGGCATTCAGACATCTTGATGTGAAATTAAAAAAAGGTGTGAGAAATGCTTGGGAAATCAACGAGTGCATCCGTGCTTGGCATCGATGCTTTTGAGGTAGAGATTGAAGTTTATATTGGAACGGGAGACCAAAGGTTTACCATTGTTGGCCTGCCGGATACAGCCGTTAGAGAATCCAAAGATAGAGTCCTTTCAGCGTTGGCAAATTGTGGGTTTAAAATTCCTCACGCACACACGACTATCAGCTTGGCCCCAGCAGATAAAAAGAAAGAAGGCCCATGCTTTGATTTAGCGATAGCATTGGCAATGATAGCGGCCAGTGGAGATGCAGTCTTAGCTGAAAACCTTGAAGGTTGGTGGGTATTTGGAGAATTGGCTCTTGATGGACGGCTCCGACCTACAAAAGGTGTTTTACCGGTAGCCATTGAAGCTAAAAAAAGGCGATGTAAGGGATTCGTAGTCGCTAGTGAAAAAGCACCAGAGGCTGCCGTCGTCGCAGGATTGAATGTTTTCGCCGCAAATGACTTATCACAAGTAGTACGCTTTATTAAAGGGAGTGAAAAAATATCCCCGTTCGAAATAAACCTGCAAAACGTCCTCCAGGAACGAACTAATAATCACTATTTAGATTTTTCAGAGGTTAAAGGCCAACAAGGGGTTAAGCGCGCTTTAGAAATCGCCGCGTGCGGAGGTCACAATCTT
>CBFHOE010000016.1:0-2089 GCA_965657355.1 Limisphaerales bacterium
TCAAAAGGGATTCAAGAAAATGCACAAGTAGCCAGCCTACCAGAAGGCGGGTTTGCCTATGTTTGGCAAGGTGGGGAAGACGCCAGGCAGTCCATTCACTTGAGAATTCAAGGTGAAGACAATGTCTTCGTGACTCCCTCGATTTCCGTTACTGGAATTCCCGGCTACCACTCCAAACCCAACATCGCGGTAGGAGATACAAAATTACTAGTCGTTTGGGAAACGTTTTCAGCAAATGACGAAAGCCAACATGACGTTTTTGGCCAATTCTATCATCTAGATGGACAGTCCATATCCCCAGCGTTTTTATTATCAAGGAAAATTGCTGGGGGCCAGAACAACCCAGTCGCAGCTCACGTAGGGGGAGATCAATTTTCAGTTGTTTGGGTAGACCAAGCTTCAAATCCAAAAACCGACGAGTCATCCCCCGCACAGCACTCTGTAAGGCTTGTAGCCAAGACAATAACAAATGCTAGCGATGCTTTATTGACGGACAATTATATCACTTCTTCGTCTATTATTGCCGCAAATCCGAGCATTTCATCAACAGGCCAGGGATCTTTTGATGTCGCCTTCAGTGCCAAAGATCTGAGTTTGGATGATCCTACTTGGGAGATTTACACTGTATCAGCAGACTCTCAAACTCTCTCTTCGCTCGTATCTCTTGTCGCTAAAAGTTCCGATAGTGAAGATCAGCTCGCACCGTCCATAAGTTCTTCCAACGGTGTGACTTCAGTCACTTGGATGGAGAAGAAAAAGTCCACCGGACAATTCGACATCTTTTTGTCACATTTAAACGGTCAGCCGGTTGAAATCGTTAATACGACCACATTCGCCCATCAGATGTATCCTAACATCTCTTCGGTAGGAAATGGCTCCTCACTCATTTTATGGACAGGTTTTAATTCACTAGCGGCCGGATTCGATATTTTCGGTAAAATTGTTGAGCCTGCCACCACGTCTAAGCCTGCAGCACCAATTGTTTTTTCTTATCCTTTGAGCTCGAGTTCTATAATTGGGACAATACAAATACCCATTAATGTCACTTCGTCCGAATATGAGGTGGAAATTACTAAGAATGGAGAAACTTCCATTTTGTCTCAAAATTCATCCCATTTTGAAATATCCGGTCTCGCACCAGCAACTTCCGTAAACCTAAGAGTCCGGTATAAATCCGATCAAGGTGTTCTTTCTGATTGGTCAAACTCTATTGAAGCAAGATCTTGGGAAGCGGACGCCAATTTCGATGGCTTGCCTGATGATTGGCAAAAAGAATACTTTGGAACCGACCTATCAGCTCTGGACAAGCAAACTATAAGTGCCTTTTTTGATTATGATTCTGATGGGGCTTCAAACTTATCTGAATTCCTCTCCGGAACAGATCCCACGGATCCCGATAGCATCCTTAAAGTCTCAATAAGCCTGGCCGGAGAAAACTTAAGTGTATCATGGAACACTATTGCAGGAAGGGTCTATGTTTTAGAAGGAAGCAGCGATCTGAAATCTTGGAATCGCATTGGATCACCAAGAATAGCAACGAGTAACCAAGATGCATTGGTTATCAATGGCCTTGAACAAGCAACTTATTTCCGAGTCATAAAAACAAGATAATTTTCCGAATGAATAAATTCAAATCTGCATTAATTTGTGTCTTTTTGATCGGTTCAGCGGCGTCGAGCTTTTCATTCACAATGTTAGGCACACCGGCGGGCTGGCAAACAACGAGAATTGGATACCAAACTATTTGGAATGGCGTCACAGATCTTGGTGCGCCGATGAACCTCGGTAATGAATATCGTATAACTCAAAAAATAATCACCTACGGCTATACCCCTGAATTTGTTAATTGGTATGGGCAAAGGGGTATGGATGAAATCGATGAAGCCGTTACCATGCTTGAAGATCTTGGAGATCTCTCTGTGATAGATCCAAATGCTTTCCCGCTCCAAGCTTCACGTTTCCACGCTTCAGCGTTTCAATTAGACCTTGTTGATCTTAAGTCAAGTGTTCTCCAAAAACTCGTCGAATTAGCAGGGTTAGGTAATCCTGAACGCTTTGTTTTTTGCCTTAGAAATTTGGAAGGAACCGA
>CBFHOE010000016.1:2187-7528 GCA_965657355.1 Limisphaerales bacterium
TCTAATTAATGCCTTTCCATTTAATCAGGATGAGGAAGACGCAGTGCGTTTCCCCATTTACGGGAGTTTTGATGGTTCGACAAGTGAACCTTTCGTATACCCAGACACCGAATCACTGGAGAGGATCCAATCCGCATTGTCCTCTAGCTCTGGTGAAGGTATATCGTGGGTCCCTGTTCCAGCTCTCAATCTAACGGATCCGAATAATCAGGATCCGAATGCAGTTGGAGCCGTTAACTAGGATATCCCAAAAAATTTGAACCAAAGACTTTTAGATAATTCGATGAAATTGATTTTCAAAACAGCTCTAAATACTCTCCTCTTATCGACGGTTTGCTTACTCCAAGCACAGGAGTCTGATCCAGTCAATTATGTGAATGAAGGACTTGTTATTGATAGGCCCGAAATCGAAGCTGACACATTCTACAACTCGGGACTATTCGTTGTGGATCAGTATTTTGATCGGGACTTAGATGCAGCAGGTCCTATTGCTTTCGAGGTTGACGTGCCACCATACACCATGCTGGGTGTGACTCACTTCACAAACGATTTTTCCGGCAATATGGTGGGAAATTATCGATTCGAAAAGACAACGTCTACCAATTCAGAACCAGCCACCCACTTTCTAAACGGAGGTAACATCCGGGGCAATGATCATCTTCTCATAACAGCAGACCTAATTGAGAGTTCCGGTTACCTGAGTGGGGGAACATCCGGTAGATTGGAGATTCGCGGCACGGATGTGGATTTAACTTTTTCGGGACTCAATGCGGCCACTGAAAGCTCGTTTGTTTTCGGAGGCGGGGTTATCAGAGATACAAATTATGCCAACCCTAAAGGTATTGAAGACCTTTACTGGGGATTGGGAACAAATCTAGTTTTAAACGCAACAGCAAGTGGCGGTCAAGGTCAAGCTGGACGCGCTTTTGATCATAGCTTTTATGCTGATCCAACGGCTTTCTTCACTCCTCCACATGAGGTTTATGACAGATTAACTGGCGAGACAAATGATGTTTTCATTCCATTATTTAACCTCAACGCCGATTTCGACGTTTCGGTTTTTACGAACGTTATCAATGACACGAATCAAATCATCCAACTGGCGTTTTTTAGAACTAATTTTTCCGTCGCTGCAGATCCAAACACATTTATTGATTCAGCGGTCAAATGGACAGGCCCCCCCGCAGGGTTTCGCACACCATTCAGCGTGCCCATTGTGAACTATTCCTATAACTCATTTAATAATGTTTCAGATGGTCCACTCGCGCAAAACCTATTTATAGCAGATACGATGGGTGCCCGAGCTAATGTAGGTGCTACTAATCTTTTCTATTTAGTTAATTACACAGACACCAGCCTGCAGAGACCAAACAATTACGAAATCTCACGGGATATAGAATCGCTAGAAGCTCTGGCATTTTCAACTGGTGCAGATCCAAATACAACCTTCACAAATACTTTATTACTTAATCCTTCGTTGGTAACAACAGTTGTCTCCAACTCCCTCTATTCCGGTTATTCTATGGAAGTTAAGGCACCGGATCCGAGTTTGGACATAATTGTTGATGGAGTAGTGGCCCCAACAATTTTTCCAGAGCCTGAAAGGCATCCCACCAACATGCCTGGAAGAATTATGATCGAGGCTGAAAACTTGACAATGGCAAATGCCAGAATCCGAGCGGCAAACTACGTCGGTATCAAGTCAGATAATTACACTGGAGCCCCACCAGCATCCATTGACTCACCTAGGTATGATATTACCCTCAGTTCGGACTCACCTACGCTTACTGTTACCAACATTATCAAAAGGGACGTTGCCCGTTTCAATGGTCAGTTTTCCATGCATTCCGCATTCTGGACAAATCAGTTCACAACGACGGTTACAAATGTCGATGATGCTGGAGCTGAGACCATCTCCACTAATTTTCAGGATGCTATTTATCACGTTTTTGTGATTGATCCCACCTTGAGATCTGACCAACCGTCTGAAGTCCTCAATCTAACTCTATCAAACCCAAATAAGGTTGTCATTGGCGACAATCTGGCCGTTGATAAAAATGTTTCTATTGATGCGCCAGAGGTTGAACTTTACGGTTCTGTTGATTTCGCTTGGGATTTGCCAGGCGTCGATGACAGCAGTTTCGAAGGTTTGAATGATATGACCATTCGCTCTTCGTTTAATGGGTATGGATCCTTAGTTCTAGGTAAAGAAAAGGACCTTAATTCGATCACCTACATCGGAGGCAGTTCAATCTTCGATACCATTGATATATCAGCAGACACGGTGTCGTTCTCTCAAGGGTCATTACTATCCGCAGAAACAGGCGGCTTATTTATCAATGGTAAGGACATACAACTCATTGATGGTACTGTTATTACTCCGGCAGGTAGAAGCGTCATTTCAGGAGACAACATAAACATAGGCGGGTTAACCTATGATGCATTCGCCAAACTAGACCCTGATGCAGTTCCTGATTTCGATCTTGGTGCCATACTTTCCGGCCGCTCCGACAAAGATGTCTCATTCCCGTCTACAGTTGCGCCTATTGAAATTAATGTTGGATCTACACTTCACGATGATGGACTTGGTGCTCGAATAATTGCAACCGGTGGTCTTGTCATCAATGGCTCAAATCTCGAAGGTGACCTAAGCTCCACTTCCATTAAAAGCATGAATCCAAAATGGAGAAGAACTTTGCACAAATGGCCAGCTCTGGATAAGGGCGCTCAGTCCGAAGGTTTCAACAACAATCTCGCATTAGGCTCTCTTGAATTTGACCTTACAGACGTTCCTGCAATCGTGAGAATTGAAGGTACAACCGATGGGGACCATGCCATCTACGTTCGAGAACTTATTCTGAGCAATGCTGCGGAATCAAACTTTGCTGAGGCGTTTTCTATTGCTGATAATATGAAAGTTTATTTCCAGACCCTGACGACCACTGCTGGAATGCTTTTAGCTGAAGATCTGGATCAGGCATATGGAGGTAAGTTTGTTCACGTTCCAGCCGAACCTGCACCCCAGACTTCAGATGAAATAGTATCTGTGTCCTTCAGTGAACTCTCTGATGGTTCAATATCAGTCTCTCTAACAGCGGAACCAGGTGTAGATTATGTTATTGAAAAAACAAACAATGTAGGCTCTGGAATCTGGATTGAGGTAGGAACAATTTCAAATTCGAGATCAAGTTCGGCGGTCATCTCATCAGCTCCTATTGCAACCGATGAAAATCAAGCCTTTTTCAGAATAAGAGCGAATTAGAACTCCCTCTAATTATTATTCTCTGTAACTTTTAGCCACTGCCTCAAGGTAGTGGCATTTTTTTAACCCGCATCGCTAAATTATCTTCCTTTAATAAATGTATCTCGAATAACTTTGACTCATTTGTATTCCTTTTTTCAAAGTTAGTGGTGAGATTCACTCAAATTATGACAAAAAGATTAACAACAGTTATATTCGTTCTATTTTTTGGTTTCATTATCAAATTAGATGCAAACCAAAGGCCAAATATCCTTTTCATCATGTCTGATGATCACACGTCCCAAGCAATTGGGGCATATGCTACGATTTTAAAAGAATTAAACCCTACTCCTACCATTGATGCCTTGGCTAGTGAGGGCATGGCATTTGATAATGCTTTCTGCGTAAACTCAATCTGCACCCCAAGCAGAGCGTGTATCATAACCGGTAAATATCCGCACATGAATGGTGTTTTCGATCTCAAGGGCGCCATTGAGCCTGAGGACCAAACCTTACCTATTTTATTCAAGAATGCCGGATATCAAACGGCGATGATTGGAAAGTGGCACTTAAAAAAAGAGCCAAACTTCGACTACTACAAAGTCTTGCCTGGCCAAGGAAAATATTTTGATACTCAATTTCGAATTCAAGGCCCTGAACCATGGCCAAAAAACACAGTTGTTCATAAGGGTGAACATTCGACAGATGCCATAACTAACTCAACACTGGATTGGTTTAAGACGAAAAGAGATTCCTCAAAACCATTCTTTGTTTGCCATCAGTATAAAGCGCCTCATGATTACTTTGAAAATGCCCCACGCTATCAATCCTATTTGGCCAATGTCCACATTCCTGAACCTCCGACTTTGTATGATGTGCCCAGTTCATTCGGATCTATAGCGACTCGCGGTTATAAGGATGAACTAGTCCCGCATATTGGTACTTCAATAGGAAAACGCAATCCTCGCCGTTCCTATGCTGTCGATCTGTGGAAGAGATTTCCTGAGGAATTACCCGAAGGCTATGATTTCAATAAACTTTCTGAATCTGAAACAACTGCATTAGCATACCAGGCATACCTGCGGAAATATCTTCGATGTGTCAAAGGTGTGGACGATAATTTAAAGCGACTATTTGCTTACCTCAAAAGAGAAGGACTCTTCGACAATACTCTTATCATATACACAGGTGATCAAGGTTTCTGGTTAGGTGAAAATGATTATCAGGACAAGCGATGGGCTTACGACCCGTCAATGCGTATGCCTTTTATAGTCAGATATCCAAAATCCATTAAGGCCGGAGTCCGCAGTGATGCAATAATAGAAAATGTAGATTTCCCTGCTTTGATGTTGGATTTCGCTGGTATTGATGTTCCTAGCGATATGCAGGGCCGTTCCTTTAAATCCATTTGTGAGACGGGAGAAGAGCCTGATGATTGGAAGAAATCAGCGTATTACAGATACTGGATGCACATGGCTCATCATGATAACCCCGGACAAATGGCAATTCGCACCAAGACTCATAAACTAATTTATTTTTACGGATGCGACTACAAAGGAAAGAATCAAACTCCGCCGGCTTGGGAGCTTTATGATCTCCAAAAAGATCCCTCTGAGCTCAATAATGTCTACGACAACCCGCTCTACAGAGATATCCGGCTTGATCTAAAAAAAGAATTTTCTCAACTGCGAACTAAAATTGGAGACAATGGAACCCATTTTCCCGAGTGCGAAAAAATTGTCCAAAAATTTTGGGACTACGACGAGAACGACCGGTTGGAAGCTATAAGAATTTCTAACGAGTTCGCTGCTAGGCGAGAGGAATATCTGGATAGCATAAATCGCTAAAGGACAATCAATTATCTTTTTTTACATGAAGAATAATTGGAGGCGAGGGCCGGAATCGAACCGGCGATAAAGCTTTTGCAGAGCCCTGCCTTACCACTTGGCCACCCCGCCAGGGGAGTGCCCAATCTACCATTTTTGTTCGTCCACTCAAGATATTTTTATTTTTCTTTGGAGGTATCTCTTCCTGTGCAGGTTGGAGATTTCATAGTTTATTCGTCTTTAGTCCCGTATATAATGGTGGAAACTTATACCT
>CBFHOE010000016.1:7621-12838 GCA_965657355.1 Limisphaerales bacterium
CTACCTAATAAACAATGGACGGGGATTATAATTCACAAGTCGTTGACGAATTTATTGCCTACCTCAAATCTGAAAAAGGGGCATCTCAATATACGGTGAGGAATTATTCTCAGGCGATGAATCGCTGTATGGAATTCTTTAACCGTTCTATTAGCGGGCAGGATTGGGCATGGGATTCACAGAACCGTGATCAATTTCGCTCCTATATTAGACAAATCAGTAAAGAGGGATTATCAGGCTCTGCCATCAGATTACAGATTTCGAGTTTAAAAACATTTTACAAATTCTTGATACAGCGAGGAAGGATTCAAGAATCACCGCTCAACGACCTCGTTCTACCAAAAGTTGAAAGGAAATTGCCTGTCTTCCTGACGGTTGAGCAGACTTTCGCACTACTAAGAGCTCCTATGGAGATTTATTCTAAGCAAAAGAATAAAACCGAGTCCGAGTTTTTTAAAGCAGTCAGGGATACTGCTATTCTTGAAATGATTTACTCGTGTGGTCTCCGAGTGAGTGAGCTGTGCCAACTTGAGAATTCTCAAATTTGCCAACGAACTCAATCTGTGAAAGTCGTGGGTAAAGGGGGAAAGGAAAGAATATTGCCGATCGGCCCACCTGCTCTCATCGCCTTTAATAAACTACATTCCATCCAACGATCTTGTGAGACAAAATGGGCTTACCCTCATAGTCAAAATGAAAACAAACCAATTTCTCCTAGATTGATTCAGCTAAGATTGAAAGCGATGCTTATACATTGTGGATTAGACCCAAGGATGACACCTCACAAGCTCAGGCATTCCTTTGCAACGCATCTACTCAATAATGGTGCTGATCTAAGAACGGTTCAGGAATTACTTGGTCATGCTAACTTAATGACGACCCAAATCTATACTCATATAAGTGCTGAGCGACTTCTTAAGGCTTATCAAGAGGCCCACCCCAGGGCGTAACCTTGAATCATTTCATATGAATTGCAATGGGGCTTTGCTTGAAAAAATTTTGTTTGATGATCTGCGTAATCATTTTAATGGACCTATTCTCGGTATTAATAAGAAGGTGGGCTTTTTTATAATGGCTTTTTCGTTCTTCCAATTTTTGGCGAATAAAATCATAGGCATCGGGCCTATTGAGAAGCGGTCGATGCTTCTGAGTTTTTACGCGATTCCATATTGTATTTTCATTTGCCCAAAGGCAGACAACTAATGAAATTTCTTTTAGTTTCTTTATGTTGTCATTGTGGGAAACGAGGCCTCCACCAGTTGAGATAACGGTCTTTTTCTTTCCGCTGAGTCCCTCTAAAACTTTTACTTCCATTTCTCGGAAGGCATTTTCACCATGGTGTTCGAATATGTTTGGGATAGATTCCTGGCAAGCTTCCTCAATGAGGTGATCCGTATCCAAAAATTCGAAACTCAGCTCATGAGCCAAAGCCTGCCCAACGACGGTTTTACCTGTACCCATAAAACCGACGAGTGCTATGTTGCTATATTGTGGCTCACTTCTCGTCACTAACGAAATAGTATCACTCACGGATAAGGAAATCACTCATCATTTTTGTGCTTTGGAAATTAAATTTATCTTCTAAATAAAATATTATAGAATTTGAACTAGTTGAAAGATAAAGGAACAGACAAAGAGATTGTTTTTACTGGTCTTCCGGTGGCATCTGGCATTGCGCACGGGCCTATTCAGCTCCTAGGTCAAATTGGATTATCCATTCCGCAGAAGCACATTGACGCGGATAGTGTTCAATCTGAAATAAACAGGTTTCAGAATGCTTTAATCAATACACGCAAAGACGTGATTGAAGTCCAGAGAAAGGTAACTGAAGCTATGGGGTTTGAAAATGGCCGTATTTTTGACGCACATCTTCTTGTGCTTGAGGATCAAGCCTTATTGGATCAAGTTATTCAGAATATCAATGATTTCAAAATGAATGTAGAGTGGGCCTTCCAAAAAGCCGCCGATAAATACATTCAAGCTTTAGCCGCTATCGATGATGAGTACTTACGAGAGCGTGCTGCGGATATGAAAGACGTGACTGATAGGTTACAGCGACGCATTCTTGGGGTCGCCACTGACCCCCATGACATGGGGTTTGTTAAGAAGCCATCTCTTCTCGTAGGCCACGATCTAGCTCCATCGGTCACAGCTCTTCTCGACAAAAAACTGATACTTGGGTTTGTAACCGAAGTTGGAAGTAAAACTTCGCATACTGCAATTTTAGCCCGGTCATTACAACTTCCAGCATTGGTTGGAGTTCCTGATATTTGTTCGAAAATAAGAAATCAGCAAACAGCAATAATCGATGGATTTGACGGCTTGTTTATTCTCAATCCATCTCCGCAAACATTGTTTGAATATGGGCAAATCGTACAAAAGCGTACTTTTGCCATGGGGCCTGTGATGGAAGACCGAGCTCTTCCTGCAGAAATGAAGGATGGAACCAAAATCATCGTCTCTGCAAATATTGAAGATGCTTCAAATATTCAGCAGGTCCAGGACTCTGGGGCTGAGGGGATTGGCCTTTTTCGTACGGAATATCTATATATCTCTAGGGATCACCTCCCGTCAGAACAAGAGCAATTTTTGGCATATGATAAAGTCGCTAAGGGGATGGCTCCAAACCCAGTCGTTATAAGGACACTAGATTTAGGTGGAGATAAGATTTTATCGAAAGTGGAACACTCAACTGAAATCAATCCCTTCCTTGGCATGCGGGCCGTGAGATTATGCCTGCAACAAATAGGCCTTTTTAAGTCCCAGTTGCGCGCTATTCTCCGATCAAGTCGATATGGCAACGTTAAGTTAATGTATCCCATGATTTCATGCGAATCGGAACTTATTCAAGCCAATGGGATTCTTCAGGAGTGTAAAGAAGAATTGCGAGCAGAGGGGGAAGAATTTGACGAAGAGCTTCGAGTCGGTGCAATGATAGAAACTCCAAGTGCAGCTATTACATCCGACATACTTGCTCGCCACGCTTCGTTTTTTAGTATTGGGACTAATGACTTGATCCAGTATTCCATGGCAGTGGACAGATTAAACGAAAAATTAGCTTACTTATATAAGCCTGCACACCCGGCAATTCTCAGGTTAATTAAGCGTACTGTTTCCAAAGCTGCAAGCCAAGGGATAAAGGTCAGTGTTTGCGGTGAAATGGCAAGTGAACCAATATACGTTCCTATATTATTATCACTGGGTATACATGAATTGAGTGTTGCTCCGCCTTTGGTTCCAAGTATCAAATACCTCGTCAGGCATCTCGACATGGAAGCCCTAAAGCCAATAGCCTCTTTGGCTATAGATTTTTCAAATGAAAAGGAAGTCATGGAAAAAAGTAGAAGCTTATTAAGCGAGCGCACGCCTTCATTGATAAATAATACCTGAAGGTCATGAAGTGCAATGCCCTAGTTGTCGGACTTTTTCAAGAGCTATACCCAGTAACTTTCACAAGGTATCCTTTTATATATTATATGCTGGCTCAATCCATGTATTTAATAGATAAGTATGTTCATCCCCGCAGTAACCTTGGACCTCTTTACTAAACTGTAAAATGGTCAGTTGAGAATATTATGTTTCTGTTTAGATGGTATTTATACGAGTGTTGATATGTTGTGTTTGGTTTTATGGATTTAGAAGAAGCCCAACAATGATTAAATAAATGTATTTTCAATGCCTTGATTAAAACTTATTGCCAGATATGAACTGGGTAAATTCGAAAGTCCGAAATAGTATTTTTATTTTCCTTTTTATCATAATTTTTTTTATAGCCTTTTATAAAGGGCTAAAGTTTCCATCTCTTGAGTTTTCGACCCAAATGATTATCACTTTCCTGTTTTTTCTCAGGTGGTGGATCCAAGTTTTGATTAATAGTTTAATTTGGCAAAATTGGTTGGCTAATGACAAATGCAGTCTTCATTGGATGGAAACATTCCATACTTCCATAAAACATTTAATCATGGATCACATGCTCATTCCCGGAAAAGAGGTATTCTCTCATCTGCAGAATCGTTACCGAGCTTTATGGGGGATATCGTTCAAATTTTCTGACCCCGACTTAAATTTGGATTCAAGAAGCTGGTTGTCATTTATCTCTTTCATCCTAGCTTTACTTGCATCCATTCAATTCAAATACCTTTCGGTGTTGAGCATTTTGTTCTTGTTTCTTTATTTTATCTATATATCTCACCGCCTTAAGCTGCGATTATCCGGTCATCATGGATTCGGCTTTCTGAACATGAAATTGATTTATGCTGATGTTACGACGTATGCGATACTTATCTTATTCTTAATTCTATTTTCTAATGTTGGTTTTGGCTTAGTTTTATTATTCATGGCGCTGCACCTGGTTTTTGGTTTCACCAGCCCATTCAAAGGAGCAGGAATTAGGGAGATTATTTTTTTGTCCTTAGCAATAAGTATTTTTCCTTCAAGTGAGGCGCTCGTCGGGGTGATATATCAAATTTCTATCTATGCCTCAATTGGAACCATTATTGGAGTATTGTCTGGTTGGGGGGTATTACATTTTTACAGAAATGTCAGGAACTATAAGCCTGTGTCTTACATAGAATCGAAACCCATATCCATTATCATACCAACTTTTAATGAAGAGGAAGAAATAGGAAAAACTATTACTCATTTAAAATCGCATTCTACAACCCAGATCGAGATATTAGTCGTCGATGGAGGTAGTTCAGATAATACAGTAAAGATTGCAAGACAGCTTGATTGTTCCATTTATCACTGTTCAAGGGGGCGAGGTGCTCAGTTAAGATTAGGCTCTGAGAAGGCCCAGTTTGATATTCTTTTATTCTGTCATGCAGATACTTTGGTCGAAAATGGATTCGATATAGCAATCTTGCGTTGCCTCATGGATCCTAACGTAGCGTGGGGTGGGTTTTGGAAGAGGTTCAAAAATCCACATTGGATTATGCGTGGAAGTCGGTTCAGGTGCTGGTTGAGATGGCTTATATCACAGCGGGCATTTGGTGATCAATTGATATTCACACGTAGACAAAACCTAGCGGCCGTGGGTGGTGTTCCTTCGGTTCCTCTTATGGAGGAGTTTGAAATGGCTAGGTTATTTAAAAAATATCGATGTGGTCATTTAGGAATTGCTGATTCCGTAGTCTATACCTCAACTCGAAAATATAAGAAACTGGGAATCCTTAAAACATATTGGAGAATGGCTCTCGTTACTTTAATGTATCACAC
>CBFHOE010000016.1:12936-37003 GCA_965657355.1 Limisphaerales bacterium
CTGGGGTCTCACTCGAAAAAATAGATAGAATATACCGAAAATCCTAAGCTTATTGAATGGCGTCAATAGTCTTAAGATAATCATAGCTATATAAACCAGTGTTGTGACCATCACTAAAAATAAATCTTACTGCGTATTGGCCAACGAACTCGAAATTTTTCACAGTGACACCTGGATATTTACTTTGATTTGTCCCCCCATGTTTATTCCCAAGGATATCCGTTTCTCCTTGCGTTTCGGCACTTGGGGATAATGCTCTAAGTTTTTCCATCGAATAGAAGCTTTCGTGCCCGTCTCCCCACTTAATTGCCACTTGATTTCCTATCAAATCTATTTTTTTAACACCTTGCATGCCTTAAAAGTGCCCTAAAGGTTAATAAATACAATCAAAGATCATAAGTTCATCCGCGATTTTGTGAATAACTTCTGAACAATGTGAACAATTATCCAATAGTCCCTAATTGATCGTGTATAACCCCTCTAATAAGTCCAGTAATTCCTACCAGCAATGTTTAATATCTCCGGTTTCCAATTTGTACTCGAAAATATGATTATGGCTCTCATTCACGAGTAGATTGCTCGAACAGTTTTAACAAATTTTATTTTGACGGAACTAAAAAGGTAGTCTACTTATTGTATCGGAAGGAAAACGACTACACTACATATAGTGGTGGGGGTCTATTTGATCGCATTTTAACCTATTCGTAAGGATATCTTACTTATTAGAGATATTATTTTGCGTTAACGACACTCAAACAGAAAAAGGGAGAAAAAAATACTGACATTTCGGGCAGTGTTTTGGATTATTTGTTAGTTCGTTTTGAAATCCGGCGTTCAGCAACATCAACTACAATTTAAAAAGTCTGGTTTACGGACATAAACGTATCGATTGCTGCTGTCTTAAATTTGGACAATTAGGTTACACACAAGTTACAAAGTAAATTTCAGGTTAGTTTAGGTTATGTTACAGGAAGGATTTGACGGTCAGTTGAAGATGCGGGAATTAGACCCGCTCGATGGACAAAAGTTTACGGTTAGGAAACGTGATGGACGCGTAGTTCCTTTCGACGAAAGTCGGATACTCTTAGCGATCGAAGCTGCTTTTCGAGCTAATGCTGGGATTGCAGATGATGTCAAGCTCGATGCGGAAACTTCATCTCTGGTCCAGAAAATCACTGAGGATGTCATTGAACATTGCATCTCCAGGGCTCTCGAAGGGCATCTCCTGGAAATTGAATTGATCCAGGATTCGGTAGAGGAACACCTCATGCAGCTCGCTCCAACAGGTATCGCCCGTCGTTACATCATTTATCGCGAAGACCGAAGGAAGCAACGAGCCCTGAAGGGAACTCGCGATCAGGATGGCAGTTTCATAGACCAGATTTTCATCACCAAACAGGATGGGAATTTAGAGCCACTCGATCCACAAAGAATCAGAAGACAATTCATAAAATCCGTTTATGGGTTCGAGAAAACGTGTGATTGGCAGAGGCTCTCAGAGCGCACACTCCGCGGATTGTATAACGGAGTCACAGTTGGCGAAATAGAGGATCTCATGATTCGGGAGGCTAGCGCGCAAATTGAGGTTGAACCTGATTATGATTATGTAGCCGCACGTCTCCTACTCAATAAAATTTACAGAGAAGTCTTGGGCGCCCAACCTGTTGATTCAAACTTTTCCATTGTTTATAAAAATAAGTTTCCGGAATACATCCAAAACGGGGTGAAATTTGACCGTTTGGATCCTAAATTGTTGGAATTCGACATTGAAAAATTGACTCAGGCCATTAAGCGTGACCGAGACAACCAGTTCACAATCATTGGATTGCAGACACTATACGATCGTTATTTTATCCACGAAGAAAATATCCGGTTAGAAACACCTCAGTTCTTCTGGATGAGAGTAGCAATGGGATTAAGTTTAAATGAGGGCGACAACAAAAATGACAAAGCTATCGAGTTTTATGAAATGCTTTCAACGTTTAGATTTGTCTCGTCCACACCAACGCTATTCAACTCTGGAACAAATCATCCTCAGCTAAGCTCGTGTTATTTATCCACTATAATGGATGATCTTTCGCACATCTTCAAAACAGTTTCAGATGATGCAAAACTTTCGAAATGGGCCGGCGGACTAGGTAATGATTGGACAAATGTTCGCGCTACAAATGCACGAATAAATGGGACCAATGGAACCAGTCAAGGTATTATTCCATTCCTTAAAGTTGCCAACGACACCGCTGTCGCTGTAAACCAAGGAGGTAAGAGAAGAGGAGCCATGTGCGCCTATTTAGAAACTTGGCACATGGATCTTAAGGACTTCCTGGAATTAAGAAAAAACACCGGGGATGAAAGACGAAGAACCCATGATATGAATACAGCTAACTGGATCCCTGATCTCTTCATGAAGAGGGTCAAGGAGAAGGGGATGTGGACATTTTTTGATCCAAGTGAGGTTCCTGATTTGCATGACCTATATGGCTCTGACTTCGAAAAAAGATATGCCGAATATGAGCAAATGGCTCTCGATGGAAAGATTAATCTCTTCAAGCAGGTAGAAGCGGAATCAGTCTGGAGGAAGATGTTAATGATGGTTTATGAGACTGGTCATCCATGGTTGACTTTCAAAGATCCATCTAATGTCAGGTCATCACAAGATCACACTGGTGTTGTGCACAGTTCTAATCTTTGCACGGAAATATTACTCAATACGTCAGAGGATGAAACTGCCGTATGCAACCTTGGTTCCATCAACTTGCCAGCGCACATTGTCAACGGAGAGCTAGACTGTCAGATGTTGGAGGAGACAATCAACGTTGCTATGAGAATGTTGGACAATGTTGTTGATATTAATTTCTACCCCATCCCAGAGGCCAAAAACGCCAACCTAAGACACAGACCTGTTGGCATGGGAATCATGGGATTCCAGGATGCACTTTTCAAAATGGGGATATCATATGCTAGCGACAAAGCTGTGGAGTTTGCTGACATGAGCATGGAACATATCTCGTACTTTGCAATCCTAGCGTCTACAAACCTTGCCAAAGAAAGGGGACCTTATGATAGTTTTAAAGGATCCAAGTGGGACAGAGGATTATTGCCAATCGACACCATTGAACTTCTTGAAAAAGAAAGGGGTGGACATTTGTTAATGGACAAAACTCAAAGACTGGATTGGGACAAAGTCAGAGATGCCATCAAAGAAAACGGAATGAGAAATTCTAACACCATGGCGATTGCTCCAACTGCAACCATTTCCAATATCTGCGGAATCAGTCAGTCCATAGAACCTCTTTACAAAAACTTATTTGTTAAAACGAATCTTTCTGGTGACTTCATTACCATCAATAGATTTCTTACTGCTGAACTGAAGAAAAGAAATCTGTGGAATGAAGAGATAATTGATGAATTGAAATATTTTGATGGTAGCATCACTGAGATTGAAAGCATTCCGGATGATATCAAGAAAATGTTTGTAACAGCATTCGAATTACATCCAAAATGGTTGATCCAGTGCGCTAGCCGTCGTCAGAAATGGATTGATATGGGGCAGTCCCTCAATCTCTATCTTGAGCGTCCGGATGGTGAAACTCTCAGTCAAATGTATCAAAAGGCGTGGGAATATGGGGTGAAAACGACCTACTATCTAAGAACGCAGGCTGCAAGTTCCGTTGAACACTCATCACGCAACGTTAATAAAGGTAACAAAATCAAACACAATTGGATGAAGTCCGATTCGGCTATGGAGCAGCGTGTGATGGAATCCTCACAAGGAGAGCCTACCCCAAAAGCTTGCAGTATCGACAATCCAGATTGCGAGAGCTGTCAATAGACACAAATACTGCCCATCGGCTGGTTTGAAACTACAAATTTTTATCATTTAACAAACTCATAAACTTAACAAATAGGAAAAATCTTAAAATGTCATGCTGTAACGTAGGGGATGAACGTCCCAATTTTCACGATCTCTCAAAGAGAATAGACGCCAAGGATAAGCGCCTTATCAATTGTGCGGCGGTTGATGTCAATCAACTCATGCCATTGAAATACCACTGGGCTTGGGAATTTTATCTAGCTGGTTGCGCAAACAACTGGATGCCTACAGAGGTTTCCATGCAGAAGGACATTGAAATATGGAAATCTAACAAACTAACTGAAGGAGAACGCCATGTGATAATGAGAAACTTGGGATTCTTTTCAACTGCTGAAAGTTTGGTTGGAAATAACATCGTCCTAGCTATTTTCAAACACGTCACTAATCCCGAAGCTCGACAATACCTTCTCCGTCAGGCATTTGAGGAGGCCGTTCATACTCATACCTTTCATTACATCGTTGAATCTCTTGGTCTCGACGAACGAGCTGTCTTCAATATGTATCATGAAGTCAATTCAATTCATGACAAAGATGCATTCGAGATGAGTTTGACTGCGGATATCATGGACCCGAACTTCTCGACAGAGACTGACGAAGGTATAAAAAAATTCATCAAGAATTTGGTTGGCTTCTATGTCATAATGGAGGGAATATTTTTCTACAGCGGTTTTGTCATGATTCTTTCATTCAAAAACCGAAATCTTATGACCGGTATCGGAGAACAGTTTGAGTATATCCTAAGAGATGAATCAATACATCTAAGTTTTGGAATTGAACTGATCAACTCCATCATCAACGAAAATAAGCACTTATGGACTGACGACTTCAAACAAGAAATTCTTGATATGGTCGAACAAGCCGTTGAACTTGAAATTGGCTATGCGCAAGACTGTTTGCCTGACGGGATTATTGGCCTCAATGTTGGTATGTTCCGTGATTATGTTCAATATATTGCAGATAGAAGACTCACTCGCCTCGGGCTCGGCACAAAGTATGGATCCGAAACCCCATTCCCATGGATGTCTAAAGTTATGGATTTGAAAAAGGAGAAAAACTTCTTCGAATCCAGAGTTACTGAATATCAGCCACTAGGATTTAATGACGGAGAAAGCAAAAAACCGTCTGATGAATCTTCCAATGAGTTCGATACCTCCCAGAATGATGAAGGCAGTTCTAGCTTCGATGATCAGCAGAAAGAGTCTTCGGAAAATACCCAGCTTTTCGCTGCGTCGAACTCCGACTCGGATTGGTAGGACATTTATTACAATACAATTTCACCAATGTAATTTCTAACTCAACCAACAACTAGTGTTTCATTGTGTGTGTAAGGGCCTCGGATTTTCCGGGGCCCTTTTTGTTTAATGGGTTAAATTGCGTAAGTATTAAATCGAGTGACGACCAGCAAAGATGTGGTTAAAAATAAAGCGATGACAGGTAAACCATATTCATTGGCTTTAAATTTTATTTTCTCTCTATTAAGCGTGGCTCTGTTTCAGTCTCTTTTTGCGGCTGAAGATTCAGGTTATCAATTGATTAAAGATATACCGTATTATGATGAAAGGTCACGGGAAGACGATGCCTACAAAAATGAAAGGTGTTATCTGGACTTATATTTACCCAAGATAAAGAACAAATACACCACGGTTGTATGGTTTCATGGCGGAGGGCTCAGAGGAGGTAGAAAATCGATTCCAGAATCACTAAAAGAAAAAAAGATTGCCGTTGTTGCTGTGAATTATCGGCTGTTTCCGAAAGTTAAGAGTCCCGCCTATATTGAAGATGCGGCTGCTGCTGTAGCCTGGGTCTTTCAAAATATTGACAGGTACGGAGGGGATGCAAATAAAATTGTCGTTTCAGGTCATTCTGCTGGAGGGTATCTCACAAGCATGGTCGGACTGGACAAAAGATGGCTAGCTAAACACAACATCGATGCCAATGATATTTTTGGGCTTGTTCCCTTTAGTGGCCACACGATTACCCATTTTACAGTAAGAGAAGAAAAAGGTATTCCAAAAGAAAGACCTTTGCTGGACGATTTTGCCCCACTTTACCATGTGAGGCATGATTCGAGTCCTCTTGTCCTCATTACAGGAGACAGAAATTTAGAGTTGTTAGGGCGGTATGAAGAAAATGCTTATATGATGAGGATGATGAAAGTTGCAGGACACAATGAAACTTCTCTTTACGAAATCCAGGGATATAATCACGGTAAAATGGTTAGACCTGCATTCCCTATTCTCATCGATTATATAAGAAAATGGGAGAAGGCCGTACTCCGGGAATAAAGCTAGATTATTTCACTGTGCCAAACCTAATCGACTGTGATAGGATATTATATTGTATGGGAATTCATTCTGATCAGTGGATACGTAAGATGTCCAAAGAACATGGTATGATCGAACCTTTCGAGGAAAACCAAATTCGACAAGCAGAAGATGGTAGCAAAGTCATAAGCTACGGGGTCTCAAGCTACGGCTACGATTTAAGGGTGAGCGATCATTTCAAGGTATTTACTAATGTGCACAATACGGTTGTCGACCCTAAAGGTTTCGATGATCGTTCATTTGTAGATATCACAACAGACGTTTGTATTATCCCTCCGAATTCATTTGCACTAGCCCGAAGCGTAGAATATTTCAGGATACCCCGAAGTGTGCTTACTGTGTGTTTAGGGAAATCAACTTATGCAAGATGCGGTATCATAGTGAACGTCACTCCTTTTGAGCCCGAGTGGGAAGGGCAGGTGACTTTAGAAATTTCTAATACGACACCTCTTCCTGCACGGATTTATGCTAATGAAGGACTGGCTCAAGTCCTCTTCTTCGCAGCAGAGGAAATTTGTGAAACATCCTACAAAGACAGAAGTGGGAAATATATGGGGCAAGAGGGTATTACTATCCCTCGACTCTAAAATTTAAATATAACCGGACTAACTCCAGTCCCAAATTTCTCGGAAAATAATAAGCCCTACATGTATGCACTGCCCCTCTTGTAAAAGTCGGAACCTAATCACTGAGCCGGTTTTAAAATGTAATGATTGTTCTTATGAATTCGTATTAAATCCGAGCCTTAGCTTGCTATGGTCGGATTCGTCTATCCACGATTTAGCCGAAAATACTAAAGAATCGGGGACATCTCGATACACGCTTGAAGGATTGCTCTTTCAGGCAATGAAAGAAAACCGAAAATCAAGGGCGACAAATAGAATTTTCTTAATTATTAGTCTGGTTTTGGTTCTTTTTTCGTCGGATTGGTTTTCTTGGGGCTTTATTCCACTGTGGTTGACTTTGATTCTCAGTTTTGGTCCCTTCACTTTTTGGGCCATGGAAAATACCAAGTTGAATAAAATAACTAAATTTACTGATCTTAGAAAGGCAATGGAATTATGGGTTTTATCAAAAAATTCATTACCTGGATTTCTAACGGGTAGTGAGAATTCTGTTTTGGAAACTTTGAAGCAGGAAGAATTCCGTCAGTCTGCTATTATTGTTAAAGACAAACTCACCCAGCAATGGCTCATAGAAAATGGATTATCAGGTGTTATAGAGGCCGACATAATTTCACTGGAGGATTTTAATGTAGATTCATTGAAGAATGACAGTGAGACAAAAATCTTTTTGCTTGAAAAAGGGGTTTCTGAAGAAATTAAAAACCATAACGCCAAATTCATCGGGTTATCTGAGAGCAGTAAAAAGTTCTTGGTTCAAAAATTTAGCTGGGAGGAAAAAGAATTTCCCATTCATGCACTGCCTTATAAATTAGTTGAGGATAAATTGCTCAACTCCTTCCAGTCAGGTAAAGAATTTCATATCTCAACAAGTGAGATTTAGGATTGGTTTCCATATCTATGCCTCTTTTATAAAATCAAGAAAGACTTCATTCTTGTTGCTATCTATTTTGGTGAGGTAAAATGCTTTAGCAGAGTTTAGCTTGGATACGCCGAGTCCATCACAAATTGTGGGAGCCTTTTGCCCGCCCACTATGATCGGTGTGATAGTTAAATATAACTCGCTCGCCCATCCTTGAGAAATAATTTCATCATTGAGCGTTCCTCCACCTTCACAGGCGATAGTTTTGATACCCCACTCTGAACTCAGATAATGGAATGTGTTTTCCCAATCTATAAATTTTTCTCCGCAAACCTTCACGTAGGGTGTCAGTGTCTTTAAAGTCTCTAGCTTATTAGGAGGACACTTCTGTGTAGTTAGAATGATTATTGGTGAGAATTTGTGTTTGAACACTTCTGCATCAGGATTCACATTCCCAGATCCTGAGACAATTATTCTAATGTTAAATTCCTGGAGCCCTCTCTCGGTTCTTAGTTTTTGGTAGTATTCCCCACCCGGCCCAAGGTCATAAGATGCCGTGTTAATTGTGTTGCTTCCAGACATGACAGCATCTGCAGTCGCCCTGAGATTTAATAATCTTTTTTCATCTTCACTGCTACCGAATGTTTGAATCTTTCTATTAGAAGTCGCTATTTTAGCGTCAGCTGACATTGCCATAACAATAAATACTTTTGGTTTCTGCATGCTCATCGGTAGACGTTTCAAAATTTATTCAAATAATTATCATTGCGTCCCCATAACTGAAGAAGTGGTATTTCTTATCGATAGCTTCTTGATAATGCTTTTTCATTTTATTGATGCCACTTTTCTCGCCGGGGGAAATGAAAGCGCTTACCAACATGAGTAAAGTGGATTGAGGTAAGTGAAAATTAGTGATTAATCCTGATACAACCTGAAAGTTATATGGGGGATAAACATATAATTGAGTTGAGGACCGCTCTGGACAGAACTTTAAGTGGTGGTCCTCTTTTTTTACTGCGCTTTCGAGAACTCTCAGGCTTGTAGTCCCCACAGCAATTATTCTTTTTTTGCTATTTAAGGCTTTGGTAAGAGCCAGCGCTGCGGACTCTGTTATCTCATAAGTCTCTTTGTGTATGATATGTTCCTCTATTGATGCTGTTTTGACTGGTGCGAATGTCCCTGCGCCTACATGAAGTGTCACATAGACAATTTCCACACCTTTTCTTTTTATTTTTTCGAGAAGTTCAGATGTCCAATGTAGTCCTGCGGTGGGCGCCGCAACTGAACCTCGTCGCTTGGCATAAACAGTTTGGTAGACTTTCGGATCTTCCTTGGGATCCCATTCTCGATCAATATATGGAGGTAGTGGAGTCTCCCCAATCGGCTTTGCCTCTAAAATGTCGAGTAAGTTGACTTTTTCCGAATTTTTTACTTCTCCTCCCGAATTGTAGAATTTTAGAAGTGCATGGCCTTCTGCATTCTTATCGACCACTTTTCCCACAATTCCCGAGTGAGTGCCATGAGTTGTTATTATTTGTATTTCAACACCGATCGGACATCGCTTGCCCGGTCGAATCATAGACCACCAAGTGCTTGGGTCCTTTTCCTCGATAAGCAGTATCTCAATTTTGGCGCCACCACCACCGGCTTTTTCCCCGCGAAGTCGGGCCGGTATGACCTTGGAATTATTAAGAACAATAATATCCCCAGGATTTAAATATTCGATTACTTCCCTGAATTTCTTGTCTTCCGCCTCACCCTTTTTCCGGTCGATGACCATCAACCTTGATTCATCTCGTGCTCGCTTTGGATGCTGGGCAATCAATTCGTTTGGAAGACGATAGTCAAATGTCTCCGTCCTCATGAGTAAATTATTTCCATTTTTCTATCCAAATCTGTTTCAATTTATCGCGTTCATTATCAGATAATTACAAATTATTCACAAGATTTTCACGATGTCTGAACAACAACTTTGATAGGGAAAAGTGAAAAAGTGATTGCGTAGTGGGGAGAAGTGGGGCTTAATGGTGCTATCGAGGGTCTAAGTGGGACCTAATTCCATGCAAGACGAGGTTACAAACGTTCTCGATCTTATTTCATCAAAATACGATCAAACATTTGATGTATCTATGGATCAAAAGAGAAGGCTGCAAATCCCGAAGCGATGGAGAAGCGAAGAAAACGGACCAGAGGAAGAACTCCGGCTGCTTTCTTGGTTGACTCCAGATCATCGGGAAAACTGCATTCTTGTTTTGCCGCCCAGGCCATGTGCGGATATGGCCAGGAAAATTAGTTCAATGCCCGCCGCTGATCCGTCTGCTGAATCACTTCGTCGATGGTTCGGAGGTAATTCAGCTCGAGTGATGCCCGATAAATCCGGAAGGATCACTATTCCTGATCAATTAGCCGCAAAAGCGTTAATTGAGCCTGAAATAGGAGCTGTTCTGGTTGGAATGAATGATAGATTCCAAATCTGGTCCCCCGAGCTATACAAGAAAAGAATCACCGAAGACGAAGCCATTTGGCTGGAAGCGAGCAGGCTGCTTTAAGGGTGTGTGGGTGCCCGTCTGCCTGCTTGTTAGCACTCATCATAAGGCCAATAAAAGGCCCTATGTTAAAAGGAAAGAATTTATCAGGTTCATGCAAAAGGTAAGAAATATTTTTGACGTCCGAATGGGGCATTTCGAAGAAAAGGCGGATAGGCAGCCGAAAGTGCGGTCATTTCTGAAAGGTATTGGGCCCAAGCAGAAAGCCATGGCTCATCGAGCGAGTGAGGATGCCAGTCCTTTTGACCATGTGGAAGTGGTTCGTAATGATTTATCAGCTTCGGATTTGGACATTGTTCCTCTGCAGGATGAGGAGCACAGAAATGACCTGAACAGACTTTTTCCCCACACGAGGGAGAAAATAAACGACCTGGCTGAGAACAGGGTGTTAAGGGGGGCTGCCAGTAGGCTGAATCAAATGCTGGTAGCAACCCGTAGCTTTTTTTGGTGAATCGATAGGTTCCAAAATGAATGGATTTTACCATCTACCTGTGATGATTGACGAAGTATTGGCTTTGTTGAAGCCAATTACAGGTCACAGATTCGTAGATGGGACAGTAGGTGGGGGCGGACATGCAGCTGAAATATTGAGGCATATTCGCCCGAACGGATGGTTATTGGGATGTGATCATGACGCCGCTGCACTAGCAGCGGCTCATGTTCGCCTTATGGAAGTAGCACATTGCTTTGATTTGAGACAAGGGGCATTTGGTCAAATCCTAGAAGGAGAAGAGGGAGGCACTATGGATGGTGCCCTGGTCGATCTGGGGATAAGCAGTCATCAGATAGATACGGCCGAAAGAGGTTTTAGTTTTCAAAAAGATGGACCTCTGGATATGAGGATGAATCAGTCGGGTTCACCGACGGCAGAAGAGGCGCTCTCCCAAATGGACGAAGTGGAAATGGCAAAAATCTTTTGGGAAAATTCAGGCGAGAGAAACAGTCGGAAGATAGCCAGGGCAATATGCCTTGCGCGCAAAGTATCTCCTATGAAGTCGACGAAACAACTTGCTGATTTGATTGCCAAAGTCGCTCCCAACCCGCACCAAAAAATTCATCCTGCGACACGTGTTTTTCAGGCATTGAGAATGCACGTTAATCGGGAAGTGGAGAATATTGAAACTGGATTACAGCAGCTGTGGAGGATTTTAAAAAAGGGAGGAAAGCTTGCGGTGATAACTTTTCATTCCATTGAAGTACAGCTTGTTAAAAAATTTTATCATCCATTGGAGCGTGATTACGAAGTTGATGGTGATGTAGACCGTCCGGAATTTCGGATATACAAACCAAGAGAGCTGAAAAGGATTACAAGAAAACCTGTCGTACCGAGTGAGGAGGAATGTCGGAAAAATACCAGAGCTCGAAGTGCTCAGCTTCGGGTTTTTGAAAAACTGTCTCACTAAAATTTATGAGTTTAATTTTAAATAATCATGCCCATGAAAGGGGCTTGTTAATGACCCAATGAATTAAAGGAGTAGCTATGAATGGTAATAAGATGAAACTTGGTTCTACCTCAATAAGATCAAAATATTACATTCTGGTGATGTTCATCATGGGCTTGGGTATTGGAGCTGTTGGGTTTTTCTACATTCATTTATTAGAGCTTAAGCACCAAGAAATGGTGAAATGTTATATTATTGAAAAGGACATCCGTCATTTGGACGGTGAATTTCAGCAGCTCTTTCACGAATATCATGTCACTCTCGCAATTAAAGATATGGAGCAGAACATCGATCAGCTAGGTCTCGATATTGATTACCCGAGTTATCTAGTGGATTTGACGAAACCTGTTTCAGATTTTCAAGTTGAACCTATGATAGCAAACCGCGAATAGGATTTCTATTTAAGAAAGCCATGAGTAATCAAGTGAGGCATAGAGTTTCAAAAGGGGCATTAGTGACTCGAGTGAAACTCATTAAGTTAATGTTATTAGCCGGATTCGGCGTGATGATAGCTAACTTGGCCTACATGCAGCTGATCGCTCCGAGTCAATATGTCCTTCAAGTCGATAAGGCTCTGAAAGGGGTGCTGGGTACTCAAAGCATTATTCATGAGTCGGCAAGTCGAGGTCTCTTTTTAGATACTGAGGGTCGACCTCTAACAACTCAGAAATTAATAAGAAGAGTGCAATGCACTCCAAGAAATTTTGGTAAAAAAAAGTCCGGTTCTCAGGATCTTGTCTACCAAACACTGGTTGATCATTTTCCAGACCTAAAAAGCCATGTTGATAAAGACCAGAATTTTTTTCAAAGAAGTAATTACCTTCTATCTGTAAATTGTCCGAATCACACATGGGATAGTTTAAATCGAAAACTAAAGAAATATTACGAAGACGGAGAAATAGATCATCGTCCGGGTTCGATGATTCATGAATTCGTGTCTTTTAGAAGGCATTACGTTGAAAATAACATGCTTTGTCATCTACTCGGTGGTGTCGAGAGAAAACAGGCCTTTGTACGATCTGAAAAAAACAAAAAAGTCTTTAGCGAAGGTGACATCGACGCCCGAAACAACGAACAAAAAAAAGTCTATGCACGCACCGTTTTGAGTAAAACCTACTCGCTCACGCCTCACATAGGGGCATCGGTTAAGTTAGATGTAGGGACTGCTGGATTAGAGAGGAAGTTTGATCAATATCTTGCTCCCAAGATTGGGTGGAGGCATTCTTTATTCTCAAAAAACCGAAGTTTTCGATTAGAGCATCTGACGCCCGAGCCAGGGAAAAATATCCTTCTTACAATCGACAAACTTGTTCAATTTGAGGCTCAAAAACAGCTGCAAAAAATTAAGGAAAATTTTGATCCTGTTGCAGCTGCTATAATGGTTGTGCACCCCAAGTCTGGTCAAATTGTTGCCATGGCTGGTTTCCCTGATTTTAATTTGAACGATATTTCGGACCATGGTTGGGGTCTTAAAAAAGATGGGTTGGGAGAAGTGACTCGTGAGTCATTGACCTTCAGTGCTCAGTTTGCCCCGGGGTCAACTTTTAAGCCGATCGTTTTGGCCGCAGCTCTTGAAGAGGGGGTTTTACAGGAAGGTGAAATAATAGATTGTCCGTGGGCATATCCCCCTGGTAATCGATATCCGATTAAGGAATCCAACAAAGGCCACAAAGGCCCTATACCCTGGGAAGCTATCATTTATGAATCCAGTAATGTGGGAACCGCAAAAGTTGCCATGGAAAAACTGGGGTTTTCAAAAACCTACCAATACATGAGTGAATTAGGCTTTGGATCCACTTCGTCCGGAGGATACCTACCAGGCGAAAAAAGGGGTGATATTCGACGTGGTCCTAATTCTTATTCTGCAGTTGATTATCCAAGGGTTGCCATTGGTCAGAGTTTTTCCGTAACCGGTGTTCAAATGATGATGGCATACTGCGCCTTGGCTAACGATGGCAATCTGCTTGAGGCTCAAATCATCAAAGGTTTTTGCTCTAGTAATGATCTCGATGATATCAAATTTTATCCCTCAATAAACCGAGGTACAGATATCTTTAGCAGTAAAACTTGTGATTTGATGATTGGTGCTATGAGAGGGGTCGTTGAGAACCGTAAAGGAACTGGAAAAAAAGCGAAGATGGAAAACCACACGGTAGCAGGAAAGACAGGAACGGCTCAAATTTTATCTCCAACTGCGAATTTTACAGTGCCCGAGGACCATTATAAGTTTACCGGATCTTTCATAGGTTTCTTTCCAGCATCGACGCCTAAAAGGCAGATCGAACGAGAAAAAATTATCGATCAAAGGTATGCCGTTGGTGTCTGGGTGTATGCACCGTCAAAGAAAGGAAGGCAATATTACGGCGGGCAAGTCGCGGCTCCAGCTTTCAAAGAAATGTGTGAACATATTGCCCGGATTTATCATATTCCATCGGATATTAAGGAAGAGGTAGAGACACTTTGAAAATATAGTTTAACCCAATGAATAATGATTCGAATCGGAACAGAATGGGTTAAACAATGTGCCCTAATAAAAGGCCTTGAAAATGCGACTTCTGTGCCTCGTGCTTTTCATTCTTACGATTCAATTTTAGGCATTTCCACTGATTCTCGTAATCTTAAAAAAGGCGATTTGTTTGTTGCGATTAAAGGTCCTACTTTCGATGGCCATGATTACGTCGTAAAAGCGCTTGAGACCGGCGCGATTGCAGCCCTTGTCGATTCTCATTTCGATTCCCAAGGACAGGTCGATGAGGGCAAACTTATCCGAACTCAGAATACTATATCATGTCTTGGTGTTCTTGCCAGAGGCATCAGAGAGGCTTTTGTGGGGCAAGTCATTGCTGTAGTCGGGTCAAATGGTAAGACAACAACAAAAGACATTATTGCCTCGGTATTAGGCGTGAAAAATCGGGTTCTCAAAAGCCCTGCAAGTTTCAATAACCACATAGGTGTTCCTCAAACCCTTTTCAAATTAATTGGAGAAGAAAAAGACGTTCTTGTTCTTGAGCTTGGAACGAATCACCCGGGAGAGATAGAATATTTATGCAGAATATGTAGTCCTGAAATCGGGGTTCTGACAAATATAGGCGAGGAACATATTGAGTTTTTCGGGTCCATAGAGGGTGTGGCACAAGAAGAGGCCACTTTATCTCGCTTTCTGCCAGAGTCTGGCTTCTTGGTTTATGACGAGGATTGTCCTTATTCAGCTGAGATATCCGAATCCACAAACGCCCGGTCCATCGGTGTGACGGCTACCGAGAATCAGGAGGCGTTCCTGCATTACAAGTGTGTAGAAACTGATCTAAATGGAAGTCGGTTTTCAGTTTCAAGCTCGAACAATAATAAGCACACTGCATACAGTATTTCGCTTCTAGGAGAACATCAAATACGCAACGCCGCTATGGCTGTTGCGGTCGCTTATCAATTCGCAGTTGGCCCGGAGCAAGTCCAGAAGGCATTTACTGATTTTCATACCCCCCGCATGCGCATGGAAGTCGCGCGTTTCAATGGGATAAGCGTGATTCAAGATTGTTACAATGCCAATCCTACTTCTACTCGATCGGCTCTAAATTTTCTAGCTGGGCTCAAAAGCGATGGACGAAAATTCGTTGTATTGGGTCAGCATGCAGAGGGAGGGAAGAAAATTTCACAATTCTATTCCGAAGTCATTTTATTCTGCATGGACAAAAAATTAGATGGGCTTTTGTTCGTCGGGGTTCATGGGGTGAAAGAAGGCATCGTATCCAAGCCGGATTTTAAGAGGAATCACTGGGCCGCTATCAATGACGTTGTCGTTGAATGCCAGTCTCCGGACGACGCCTTCAATTGGTTGAAAGATAAACTCGAACCCGATGACGTTCTTTTACTCAAAGGTTCAAGGGTTGCAGGTCTAGAAAAGCTAGCTAGCAAGTTCCAAGAAGATTTTTATCAGCCCTTTAATTAATCACAAATTTAATTGACACTATTATATGTTTTCCTACTTGGCAGATTGGATTATTGATTGGTTGAAAGATCCCGTTCTCAATGATCTTATGTCTCCATTACGCTTGTTCTCGTATATTTCTTTTCGGAGCGCTGGTGCTTTCTTAACCGCTTTTCTTATTAGCATTATTTCGGGGCCTTGGATGATACGTCATCTAATCGCCTTAAAATTTGGCCAAAATTACGACGACATCGCTTCTCAGATTGGAGGTCGGAATGAAACAAAATTTGGAATTCCCTCCATGGGCGGAGTGATTATTCATTTTGCATTAATTGCATCGATTGTGCTCTGGGCGAGATGGAATGTATTTGTCGTAAACTGCCTCGTAGGTTTGGTTTTATTAGCAGGTGTTGGGTTTATTGATGACTACCTCAAAATAAAAAAACAAACAGGACATGGAGCTTCTGGGAAAGTTAAAATTGCCGTTCAGGCACTCGTATCCATAATTCTTATGGTAAGTTTATTTCAGATTGAGGAGACCAGATCCGTAGTCACGAGTCTTCACATCCCATTCTTAAAGGAACCCCTAATCCAAGGATCGATTGTTGTTGGTGCGGTCGTGATTTTTTTGACTATCGTTGGGAGTTCTAACGCTGTTAATTTAACGGATGGTATGGATGGGTTGGCGATTGGTTGCACTATCATAGTATCGTTTGTCTTTTTGATAGCAACTTATGTCACAGGGCATAAAATTTTCGCTGAATACCTCAATATCGAGCACTTGGAGCGCGCAGGTGAATTAACGATTGTTTGTGCATCGATCATTGGCGCCGGTATGGGGTTTTTATGGTTTAATTCCCACCCTGCACAAGTCTTTATGGGCGATACTGGCTCGCTTGCCCTCGGGGGGGTTTTGGGGCTAATGGCCATAATGATTCAACAGCCTTTTTTACTTTTCATTGCTGGTGGAGTCTTTGTCATGGAAGCCTTTTCGGTCCTGCTCCAAAGGTATTACTTCAAATACACCAGAAAAAGATTTGGAGAAGGTCGAAGAATTTTTCAGATGGCTCCTATCCATCACCATTTCGAAAAAATAGGCTGGAAAGAAACTAAGATTGTTATGCGTTTTTACATCCTCTGCATCTTATTCGGAACGTTGGCGCTGGTTACTTTGAAAATACGTTAAAATTAGTTTTTTTAGATCACCCAAATCAACGAAATATTCTTGTTTGGTAGAACTTATAAGTAGATAATGCCGAAACGAACTGACAACCGGGATCTGACGGCGAATCCCATCAATCAGTATTTATTATGAAAAAAACTACAAGATCCAATCGAAAGAAAACAGGATCCTTCGAAGCTTCCGGATCAAGCACCACGTCCGTGCGGGCAGCAACGATTACCATCGTGGTTCTTCACCTAGCTTTCATTTTAGGCGTCTTCTCTCAAGGCTGCAAAAAGGATGACTTTACAGATAACACAAACAAACCCGAAGAGGGCGACCAGAATGTGAATGGGCCAGCGTCCAGCTATCCCGATATTCCAAATATCAGCGAAGGAGGCAATCCCAATGCAATTTTAACAGGGAATTCAGATGGCAGTAATTCTGCTGCGAACACAAATGCTACTGATGTGGCAGATACCAGCCCGTTGGTTGAGAACCCTTTGAGGCTCGATGAAATCGAAAGCACACCTTCTGGAAATTCGTCTGCTGAAACTAATGCGCTGGAGACCTTGTCTCCTGAGACTAGTGATTCAGGATCAAGCACTAATATCAACAGACCTGATATTCCGGGAGTTGGTGCCCCCGAGACTCCATTTAATGGTGCTGGCGGAAATGAAAATGAGGAGGACACGAATCAATCTTCCGACGTTCAAGATGACTCAATAGAAGTCGTCGAAGTTACCATACAAAAAAATGATAACTTAGGAAAAATAGCTAAGAGATATAATACTACCGTCAGCGCAATAATGGATTTAAATGCCGACAAGATCTCAAACCCAGGAAAAATTGCAATAGGATGGGTGATCAAAGTTCCCAATGGGTCGGTAACTCAAGACGAAGACACTAGTAGTAATGACGATGAATCAACAAACTCAGAATATGAATCATACGTTGTTCAGAAAAAAGACACTTTCTCAAGTATTGGAAGAAAATTTGGCGTTTCTTATAAAGAAATTCAGAAACTCAACAATATGACGACTGATAAGATTTTTCCAGGTCAGAAATTATTAATTCCTAAGAAAAAAGAATAGAAATTCACTATTTCGTGTCGGTTGCGTGACGAGTGCAATTGGCATGGATAAATATACATGCAGGATCAAAGATCGACTGAAAGCAACCCTTTTCATTTTACTCCTGCCCTTGTTCTCACGGTATTTATGCTGCTCATTTGTGGCTTTATCGTTTTGGCGAGCGCTGGAATGGGATCAACGGAAGGAGAAGGGGGACCTCTAGGCTTTATTGAAAAACAAGCCATGTTTTGTGGTCTTGGTGTGGTCTTGTCTGTCATGGCCTACTATTTTCCTCACCGGTGGATGCAATCATACACATTCTTCTTCATCCTCTACGGTTTCGTAGTAGGGGCATTGCTTTCCGTTTACTTCATTGGCTCAAATATCAATGACGTCAAAAATGTCTACCGTTGGATTTCCATTCCCGGGCTCGGTATCAGCTTTCAGCCATCCGAAATCACCAAATTAGGTATAGTCTTGATGGTCGCTATCTGGGCTTGTTTGAACCCTCAGAAAATTCAGAAATTGGCGTGTCTCGGTGGGGTTGTTCCTCTTGGATTGATGATTTCCGTGATTCTGGCACTTATTTTTATCGAACCAGATTATGCAACGACAATGGTTTGCGGGTCTGTTGCAATGGCTACTTTTTACGTCGCTGGAGTTTCTGCCAGGTGGGTCACCATTGCTATGGTTCTTTTGGTTCTACTCGTTGGCTATACCGTAAACTACCTCGAGCTCGAGAGAAGTGGCAGAATATACGCTTGGCAAAATCTGTATACCGAAATGCCAGATGAAAACAGGCAACAGCTTGCTTCCATAAAAGCAATAGTTACTGGACAGTTGCTCGGCAAAGGAATTGGAATGGGAACTGCCAAACTGGGAGGCTTAAGCGAACACGACTCCGATTTTATCTTTGCAGTAGTGGCAGAGGAGCTTGGTTTCATAGGCGTCTTCTGTGTTTTGCTTGGTTTTGTTTTTATTCTTTATGCTGGAACCTCGATATCGATAAAGAGTAAAGACATATTTGGGAGAGTTCTCGCCATGGGAATAGTCACTGCGATCAGCATCCAGGTGCTCTTAAATGTGGCAACCACATCAGCACTCGTGCCCAACACCGGCCTTACTTTCCCTTTTTTTAGTAAGGGGGGATCAAACCTGATCATGATGCTGATATCGATGGGTTTTTTAATGGGTGTCGAGCGTGAAACCCGACGCAGTTCGGCTCAGGCTTTATTACAGGATAGGAACAAAAAATCGGCTATTTCAAACCCTTTTGAGCAGTAAATGGATTCCCAAAAAGTAAATAATAAAAAAGGTCGACCTAGTATAGCCATCGCGTGTGGCGGCAGCGGGGGGCATCTGTTTCCAGGCGTGGCTCTGGCAGAAGAATTCGCTGATTTTAATATTCAGACAGAGCTCTTTATCACATCGAAAAAAGTCGATGATGCTGGCGTGAGTACTTTAAAAGATATTGAGATACACAAATTACCCGGGAAACCCTTTTCATTAAAGAGGTCCATATCATTTATTAATGGTTTTTGGACCAGCTATAAGGAGAGTTTACGGCTTTTGAAGTTATCCAAACCGCTGGCCATGGTGGCTACCGGCTCATTTGCATGTTTGGGGCCGGTTTTAGCAGCGCGAAAGATTGGGGCAAAAATCTATGTGCACGAGGCTAATTCCATACCCGGTAAAGCCGTTAGGTTACTAGCTACAAAGGTCGATCGCGTTTATCATTTTTTTCCAGGAATAGAAAGAAAGCTTATCAACGCTTCTTGCAAACATGTAGGCATGCCTGTGAGAAGGCAATTCGAGCCATTCGACCCGGTTGCTTGTCGCTTACAACTAGGACTGCAAGCGCATAAGCCTACTTTATTGGTCATGGGAGGGTCTCAAGGTGCTCGTCCAATAAACAGATTTCTTACCTCAAACATTCTCGAGATCCAGAAGGCCATACCCAACATACAGATCCTGCATATAACAGGGACACTGGACTATGAAGAGGGATTGGAACTTCAAAAGAGAAAAGATGTTTTTCTGAGGATCATCACAAAGCCATTCCTTACTGAGATGGAGTTTGCATACGGAGCATCGAACTTAGTGATGTGCCGGTCGGGGGCTTCGACCATTGCTGAATTGGCTTCAATGAAAGTGCCCTCCATCCTCATCCCTTATCCGCATTCTGCCGATGGGCATCAGAAGTTGAATGCTCAATTGGTTGAACAATCTGGCGCCGGAACAATGGTTCTCCAAGATGATCTCAATTCTGAGAATGTCGTCCCCATTATGAAAAAACTTTTTTTTGACCAAGATCTCCGATCCAAGATGATTGATAATTTAAAAAATTGGTATCATCAGGATTCTACAGGTGAAATGGTTGAAGATATTATTTCTCATCTGGGTATCCCAGGAAAGCGAAGATCACCAGAATTCACATTCTTAAAAAAGAAGCTAACTGAGATTCAATAACTATGTCTCATACGGGCCAAGTCAACACGAATACTTACACAAGGTCTGCTGCACAAAGCGTAGCCCAAGACCTCAAAGAAATCTTGGGGCCTGGATCCGAAATATTATTAGACCAAAAGTTAGCATCAAAAACGACTTTGAAAGTGGGTGGGCTTGCTGATTGTTTCGTCAAGCCCGGGGGGGAAAATGAATTAGGCAAGCTGCTTCATTATTGTGATGCAAATCGCGTTCCATGGATGATGATTGGTCGAGGGTCTAATTTACTTGTTCGTGATGGAGGTGTGCCAGGGGTTGTCATCCAGTTAACGAATCCAATTTTTAATCGTTTGGAATACCTCGGGCCAGAGACCATTCGCTGTGGTGCTGGGTGCCGACTTAAAGCTGTCGCTAACTTTGCAAGAGATAATAATATTGGTGGCCTGGAATTTCTGGAAGGGATACCTGGTGCCATTGGAGGGGCTCTCCGTATGAACGCGGGTGCGATGGGTGTCGAGATATTTGATAAGGTTGTAAGCGTTACGGTTGCTTTTCCCAGTGGTAAAATCGAAGAAGTGCCGGTTCAAGAAATTGAATACCAGTATAGAAGTAGTTCGACCATATCGAAATGTGTCGCAATAAATTGCATTCTCAAAGGATCTAAAGATTCTAAAGAAGCAATTCAGGAAAAGATGAAATCCAGCAACAAAAAGCGTTGGCAATCTCAGCCAGCGGCTCCATCTGCTGGCTGTACTTTTAAAAACCCCACCTCCATTCCGGCGGGGAAATTGATTGATGAATTAGGCTTGAAGGGGACATCTATAGGCGGGGCATGTATTTCTGATGTCCATGGTAATTTTATGGTAAACAGTGGAAATGCCACGGCTGCTGAATTTTTAGAGCTTATTGAAAAAGTTAAAGCTGACGCACTCAATCAAAAAGGGCTCGAGCTGGATACTGAAGTTCAAATTGTCGGGGAGGATTCTCATGATTAAGCCAAAATTAATCGAGGTTGTCTATGGAGGGTTTTCCGGTGAGCGGGAGGTGTCATTAAAGTCTGGCGTTGTGATTGCTGAAAGCCTTGAAAAGGCGGGTTACTGCGTGGAATTAACAGATATACAGTCTCCTGTCTGGAATCCAAAACCCGGTGTTGAATTTGTTTTTATTGGCCTCCATGGGGCTTATGGAGAAGACGGAAAAATCCAAAGTAAAATGGACGACCTGGGGATTAGTTACTCCGGAAGTTCTTCCAGATCCAGCCACTTAGCATTTAATAAACACCTTTCAAAAGAAGTTTTTATTAAATCTGGCTTAAGCACGCCAAATGGTGTCACCGTATCAGGAATTGAGCAAACTCGTCAGACAAATTTTTCGACACCATTAGTCGTTAAACCTGTGAGTGATGGCTCTAGTCTTGGTTTAGAATTTGTAGATCATGCAGAGCAACTTGAATCAGCTGTCCAAAATTGCATGAGAGTGACGGATCAGGTCTTGATAGAAGAAAGAATATACGGGCGTGAATTGACCGTTGGGATTTTGGGTGATGAAACCCTTCCTATTATAGAGATACGCCCTCAAGAGGGTGGTTATAACTACAAAAATAAATATACGGCTGGGGGTGCAGAGCATATATGCCCAGCTGAGCTAACAGGCAAGGAGCAAAACAAGGTCATTCAATTGGCAATGGCTGCTTTCCGCTCACTAGGCTGCTCTCATTACGGTAGGGTAGATATAATGCTAGACCGAGATTCCAACCCATTCGTATTGGAGGTCAATACACTTCCGGGCATGACAGAGTTTTCACTACTTCCGGAAGCAGCCCAGGAAGTGGGAATAACATTGCCCGAACTATGCTCGCAGATCGTAGAGTTATCATGGAAGGAAAGTTCTGAGAAATTAAACGCATCAGATGGATAAGACATGAAGTTTGGAAAAAGAAAAAATGAATTGAGCGTTAGAGCTCGACAGCGAGGAATATTATGGTTCGTCAGCGCTCTTTTTCACTCTATATCTCAAACAAGTTTTGTTTTTGTAGCGATGTTTCTTGGTTTGTTGTGGGGCGTTAATAGCCTTACCTCATACCTCGGCCCCGGGCAGGCGTTTGAGGTCAGTGATGTCATATTGCTCCCTTTAAACGACCCTGATATTGAACAGCTAAAGCCTGTCCTAAGCATTAAAAAAGGGGACACGTGTACGATCGATAAGTTTAATGCCTTGGAAACGCAGTTGCTCTCATATGGATGGATAAAAGATATCAAACATAAATTAACCCGAAAAAGGCAGCTTGAGATTCTTATTACAAAGAAAATACCTTTTGCCAAAATTCATTTTATCGGATCTCAACAATCGTCCTTGGATGACTCTACATTATTTATAGATTCTGAATTAGATCCATATGAGCCCGGGAGCACTGAGATGTTGTTAAGGGCCAGTAATATCCCAATGGTTCAATATGATGGCTCAGTTCCCGCCGGTGCTGATTCTAAAAGCCTTCCCGCGGAATTAAAGGCAATGGCTAATTTCCTCAAGGAATATTACAAATCAGAGATATCGAGTTCTTACAGAATCAAAAATTCCATGGTTTCAGACCAAACATATTTTATTGAATTCGAGCAAGATATCCACATGAACCTTATTAACCCGGAGCCAGCTAGTCTGGTCCCTCATGTGGAGACAATACTCAGGAGACTCCCGCTAGACCAACTGAGACAGAATTCTATTTTTATCAAAAATTCTCGAGACGTCTTAATGAAAAAAAGAGCCCCATTGGAGCTACAAAATTTATTCTAACTTTATTTTGAACCAAAACGCATTAACTGCATAACATTTCACAAATTCATCAAGGAAATACATCACTCATGACCCCATCAAATACAATAGCTGGAATTGAGTTAGGAACGAGTAAAGTATGTGTCCTAGTCGCCAAGACAGACGAAAGAGAAGGTCTCAAGATCATTGGTATAGGCCAAAGTAAGTCTCATGGCCTTCGCAAGGCTGAGATTTCAGATCCAACGCTTGCAGCTAATGACCTAGAAATTGCTCTTGATAAAGCCGAGGAAATGTCTGGTGTTGACATATCGCGTGCCTATTTGGGTGTCTCGGGACGTCACGTAAAAGGTGTTACTAATAGAGGGTTGCACCCTATTAAAAGCAGAGATAAAGGAGTCACTTCAAAGGACATGGAGATTGTTGTTAAAAATGCCAGGTCTTTTGAATTGGATGAAAGTTATAATCGACTTCACGATATTCAACAAAATTACCAGGTCGACGATATGGAGAATATCAAAAACCCTATTGGAATTAAGGGACATAATCTTATGGTCGAAATGCATGTTATTCAAGGTGCGCACAATCGAATTGAAAACTCCATTGGAGTCGTCAGGCAAAACAATGTGGATGTGCAAGAAGTTGCTTTTAATGGATTGGCGAGTTCATTGGCCTGCTTAGGTAAAAGGGAAAAGGAGCATGGTGCGCTAGTTATCGACATTGGTGGAGGGACTACAGATTACCTTCTATATGCTGGTGGACGAGTTCGGCATACTGGGGTCATAAGCGTTGGTGGGGACCATGTCTCCAATGATATTGCTGTCGGTATGGAAGTGTCTGTCGGCGCGGCTGAAGATTTGAAGCTCCACCATGGAAGTGCCATTATATTGCCTGATGTCGCTCAAAGAAGAGTTTCGCTCTCCTCAGGTATAGAAAAATTGACCCGCGAGTTTTCTTTAAAATCTATCCAACTTATTATGAACCAAAGGCTGACCGAAATTTTTGAGCTCATAAAATCCGATTTG
>CBFHOE010000016.1:37102-48456 GCA_965657355.1 Limisphaerales bacterium
GAGCAAAAGAACCTCATTCATCACTGTCAGGCTGGAGTTGTATTGTGCGGAGGCACAGCAAGAACGCCACACATTGAATTTCTTGCAGAGCGGATATTTAATGCCCGCTGCTCTCGAGGTAGCGCAAAATCGATGCCGTCCATTCATGAAAAAATCGATACACCAGAATTTCTTACCTGCCTTGGGCTTTTAAAATTCGGATCCTTTCATTTAAGGAAAGACAAGAGGCCATTGGCTGGATTATCTATAGCCCCATTCTCAATGGCAATCCCTGCACTATTTAAAAAAGAAGTCGCCAAAAATTAGGCCAACAACGGAATTTCAAAAGTATACAACAGAAACCGAGACCGAAAGTGAGATGATGGAGAACAATCACGAATTTGATAAACCAAACCTAGAAAACCTTTCTTCAAAGCAAATTTGTTTTATTGGATTGGGTACCGCTGCTTCAAATTGTATCAATCGAATGTCTCACAGCGAAAAGCATTCCAAGTTTGCATATATTAGTTTAGATCTATCACAAGAAACTGGGCAAGAAATGGTGTGCGAAAATCTTTGGAATGTCTCTTTGACTCAAAGGCAGGTCGAAACATCTTTGAAATGCGATCTCTCTGACTTATCTGATTCCGATGACAGTGCTTTGGCAGCAAACATTATTAGTCAACTTTCAGAATTAATGGAGGGTTTCGATTCAGTTTTTGTATTTGCTAATCTCGGTAGGCAATCAGGATCTTTGTTGTCGATGCTACTTGGACAAATTGCTGAAACCGTTTCAACTTCCTTTTACGGTATCAAATCTCTTCCTCTAAAAATGGAGGGCTCTGCCCGTAAAAACAAGGCAGACGCCGTGATTGCTAAAACCCGCGCCGCCTATCACCAGCTTATTTTGATTCCATCTCAGGTATGCTTCGAGGCATTGGATCCAAGGCCCAAGTTGCCGGCCGATTTTTATTCACTTATTGATGAGCGATATGCTGCTCTGCACGGAATGGTAAAAGAGTTGATCAACGGGCCAAATATTTTGCCCATTCGGTTGTCTGATTTTCAATCTATACTGAGCCTGGGTGGCAAAGGAGATCCTTTATTTTTTTCATCCTTTGGAATTGGAAAAAGTGCCGTGTCAAAAATTCTTTCTGAATTAAAAGGGAATTTGCAAATAGAGTCATGGGCAGGATGCCACCAACCCAGTGATATACTTTTATTTTGTAATGCGTCCGGAGGACTATCTTGTGAGACTATTGATATACTAGTCGAAAGCGTGGATAGAATTTTTCCTCACAGCCAAACTCTGGTAGGTGGTGCTGACAAATCAACCAATGATGATGATGAACCAAAACTAGAAGTTTTACTCTTTGCTTTGCAGAGAGAGGAGAGAACAGCCGACGACATTGATTATCTAACCATCGCTTCCAAGGATACTGCGACTGGCGTGCCAAAATATCACAGCCAGCGTGTCGAGAATATCCATGAAGATGAGCTGAGTAGTGAGTTTATTGATCCTTTTGATGGGAATTCAGAGTTGTCTCTTGAGGCTATCGATACATTAAAAACTCAAGAATCGGGTGCTAACGAAAAACCACGGGCTGATTTTTCGAAAGCCCAAGAAAACGCCTACATTGCTCCCGCGCCCGACATGAGCGCCGAACTTAAACAGGAAATCCTGAAGCAAAAGAAAAGGGCCGGCAAAAGAAAAGAAGCTAAGCAAATTGAAGCACTTCAGGAGCAACTTCCATTGGCCATCATTTCCCGTGGTCGTTTTGAAGGTTCTGAAGAAAGTCTTTATTCCGGGCAAGATTTAGATATACCGACTTTTATTCGCAAAGGAATAGATATCCGATAACTCAACTGGAGAGTCGTCGCCGTGATGATTCTATTGATTGAAAGTGAATACGGTGTAATTTAACCACTCTGATTCGTTTAAATGATACAAGAGTGGACATTATTTGTTGTTTCCTTTGTTTTGGCCGTTGCCGGTGGGTTCCTTTTTGCAATGGCCGAAACATCATTCAGTGCTTTGAGGAGATGGCAAATAAGGTCCATAATGGTTCACCCCAAGTCACAAGCCGGGAAATTCCAACAGCTTCTTTCCTGCAGGGAGGCTGTATTAGCGGTCTTTGTTCTTGGTAATGCCCTTTGTAACGGCGTGTTCATTCTTTGTGGGCTTTGGATCATGATAAAATTATCATGGGCTCCTGAGCTAGTATTTCTTGGCCAATTCTTGTTCATACTGTTTATCACTGAAGTATTACCAAAGGCACTGGTCGTAAGTAACCCAACTCGTTGGGCTCTGAGACTCCAAAGTTTTTTTATATGGAGCGATACATTGATAGGCCCTTTGACCAGACTACTTCTTAGGGTTAATGATAAGATTTTCTTTAGTAGGCTCCCACGGGAAGTTAAAAGCCAGCAATCAGTTAGTGATGATGATGTTGAGCAACTTCTCGAAATAGCTTCTCAAAAAGGAGCTGTTGGGAATGTAGAAAAGGAAATGATTCATGCTATTATCACTCTAGACAACCAAACGGCTGATGACGCTATGAACCCTCGATTAGAGCTCGATGGAGTCGAAGTGACTTCCTCTCCTGAGGAAATGTTAGCAGAGGCTCGCAGACAGCGTCATCGTAGACTTATACTTTATAAACAAAACAAAGAGCACATAATTGGTTTTCTTAATACCCGCACTTACCTCCTAACACAAAACTTGGAAGAAGCATTCGAAGTGCCATCTTATGTTCCTGAAAGTATCAACTTACTCACTTTATTTGTCAGTCTTCAAAAGCAGAGAAGAGGTATAGCAGTCGTGCTTGATGAATTTGGTTCACCGTCAGGGATTATCACCATGGAGGATATTCTTGAGGAAATAGTTGGAAATATCCAGAGTGAGGGAAGGCCAGACGAAAAACTCATAAAAACTGTTGCTCCCGGACACTGGGTAGTTAAGGGAAATGCAAGAGTTGAGGATTTTCAGGAATCTTATGCTCCTATAAATGAGAACGATGATGTCGACACTTTAGGTGGACTCTTCTTATCCGTTCATCAAGTCATTCCAAAACCCGGAGATTCTGTCCAATACGGACCCTATCAATTCAAAATTCTTCAAGCAGATGAGAAACGCATTCTTGAGATGGAAATCAGTAATAAGAAAAAGATAGCTGACCATCCACTGAATAAATATACAGGTAAAGGTAGTTCATGAATTTGTTTCTCAGTAATTTCCACAACCCACCTCTTTTGCTTCTAACCAACTCCTCCGAAGGTATAGGTTCAGAGCTTAGTATTGGGCATTTGATATTGGCGATTATGTGTTTGGCCTTGTCTGGTTTTTTGAGTGGGATGGAGGCGGGTGTTCTCTCATTAAATAGGGAAAGACTAAGAGTATATATAAAGCAGGGGAGGAAATCTGCCAGAATCCTCAATGAATACCTTTCACAGCCTGCTCATTTTTTGTGGACCATATTGGCAGGAAATATATTATTTAGTTTTGCCGCTCTGTTTTCTTTGGTTTTAGCCCTGATAAATCCTGCAAAGCAAAATCCTTGGTGGTTCGCAATTGGGTTTCTTATTTTTGTTATTATCTATGTTACTCTTTTCGATTTATTGCCAAAGTCATTGTATCAGAGGTTTCCTGCGAGGCTTTGCATGCATAGCGTTGGAATATTTAGGTTCATAACCTTAGTTCTAAAGCCTTTGGTTTGGATTGTTTCGGGCTTCGGTAATCTATTTCTGAAGCCATCAAAAGAATCCACATTTTTTGATCATTTTTATGAAAGCCGAGATCAAATAAAAACGGTTTTAAAAGATTCATCGCAAATCTTTACACAGGAAGAAGGTGACTTGATAGCTAAAGTTATGGATCGCGGCGACAAGCCTGTTAGCAAGTGGATGCGTCCTATTGAATCTGCAATCAAGGTCAACCCAGATGATTCGGTTTATAGTTTTGTCGAAAAGTGTAAAGAAACTAAACTTAACAGGTTGCCAGTTATTGAAAGGGCCGCAGATAGGTATACAGCAATCGGGGAAATTGGACTTTATTCACTTCTTTTTGATGGCAAAGAATTATCATCTGAAAAAGTTTCTGAACATATGCTTGCTCCTATTTGTCTCTCTTCCAGCGCTTCAGTCCATGAAGCCTTATCTGCCATGCAGGTAAAAGGACGGAGGATGGCAATTATTATTGGGCGAGATAATGAAGCTTTGGGGCTTGTTACTTTGAACGACGTCCTTGGAATTATATTTGGAGAGGTTGACATATAATGATTGCTGCAGCAGATCTAGCAACAGGTGATTCCATCGGTCTAATTGAAGGGATTTTCAAGTTTTTACTAGTTCTCTTTTTGGTGCTTTTAAATGGTTTTTTTGTTGCTGCCGAATTTGCTCTTGTAAAGGTGAGAGATACCCAGTTGCAGTCCTACGCAAAGCGTGGGCATGGCGGGGCAAAAGTCGCACGCAAAGTTATTTCGAATTTAGATGCGTGTTTAAGTGCAACGCAATTAGGAATCACGCTAGCCAGTTTGGGGTTGGGCTGGTTCGCAGAGCCGTTTTTCGAAGCCATTCTGAATCCCGCTCTCAATTCCATAGGAATCCAATCAGCTGAGCTAAGGCATGGGATTTCTTTTGCCTTAGGGTTTTCAGTAATCACATTTTTACACATCGTGGCTGGTGAGCTGGCACCAAAGTCAGTAGCGATTCAGAAACCAGTGCCAACAACGCTCCTAATCTCCAGGCCTTTGATGCTTTTTTATAAGGTTTCTTATCCTTTCATTTGGATGTTAAACAAAGCGGCTTCGCAGCTTCTTAAGTTTTGTGGCCTAACTACTGTGCAAGAGTCAGAGCACATCCATACTGAAGAGGAACTTCGTTTGTTAATTCATTCTACCCAGGCACATTCTGGGGCAACAGCCTTGGAAACAGGCATCATTCTTAATGCTATGGACCTGCGGCACCGGAAATTAAGAGATGTGCTTAGGCCTAGAAATGAAATTGTAATTTTTGATACAACAATGAGCCTTGATGATTGTTTTAGTAGAGTAGCAGAGACAAGGTTTTCAAGATATCCTCTCTGTAAAAATGGGGATATTGATCAGGCTATTGGAGTGGTGCATCTTAAAGATTTGCACTCGTTCAGGAGTCATGCAGAACATGCCAGCGATCTCCGAGCTATCTCAAGATCCATGATATATATCCCTGAGGTTGCTCATTTAGAAAAGATTCTCGAACTCTTTCTTACCCGCAAATCTCATTTCGCATTTGTTGTCGATGAATTCGGGACAACCATTGGAATGGTCACGCTAGAGGATATTCTCGAAGAGCTTGTCGGCCAGATCCAGGATGAGCATGATCAAGAACAGCCACAGGTGATCTCCGTTGATAATCAAACTTGGCGTATCCAAGGTAATCTTCCAGTCCATGAATTTGAGGATATCCTCGGCATGGAATTACAAGAATCGGATGGAGTGACCTCCGTTAGTGGTTGGATCACTAAAGAGTTGGGTGGGTTTCCAAGAAAAGACGATATTCTCAATATGAATGGGTATCATATAAGAGTTACCGAATTAGATGGCCCCAAAGTGCAGTGGCTTGAACTCCGAAAGGGATCCTCTCACGAATCTTAAACCTAAATGGGTTTTAAAACCATTTTTCCCGCCACATATTAACGGTCATTTTGTCGGCTCTTAACCAGCCCGCATGACCATCATAATAAAGATTGTTAGGTCCTCCATTGTGTCTATCAGCTGCAACCCTTCTTCCATGACTAATATCTTTGGTTCTTGAGCTCGAAAGGTGGCCCGGATGCCAGACGTCATGTCTTCTCAATTCAGGATCACGTAAGCCTTTTATAATCGGGCGCCAAGGACCGTCCTCGTTGTCGGCAATGTAAATTGTTGCTGAAGGTCTTTGGAATCTATCAAGTGGAGTCGGGTCATTTACTTCAAAACCTATCCTGTCTCGGTGATTTCGAAAGCTCCACGAGCTATCCACATAGCAAATAATTTGTTTGGGATCTGGATAAGACGGACATCTGAAAATTCTGGATCGCGAAAAATCTATTCTAGTTTCACTTAATTGGCCTCCTCCCCTATTTTGAAATTTGACCCCTTCGGGCATGTATGGCATGTAAGCAAGAAACCAAAGCACTCGGTTGCCTCTCGGAATTAGGCCATTGTAATCTTGTGAATACATAATCATGGCCATCCCCGTTTGCTTTAAATTATTGAGACAATAAGTTTTCTTTGCTTTTCCCTTGGCTTTGGCCAGGGCTGGGACGAGCATTGATGCCAGGATGGCGATTATCGCTATAACGACCAGAAGCTCAATTAAGGTAAAGCCACGCTTATGAACCATTCGCCTGGGCGCAAATGTATTGGAGGTCATTTTCAAAGCTTGAAATTAAGTCTGAAACTTGTAAAGGCTTATATTCATTTCAAATCTCTACAAAACGTTGGGGCCAACTCATAATATACCTGATACTGGCCAATTACATCTTCTCATTTAAATTATTCTTTCGTAATATAGAACGCACCTCCTAACCTTTTAGAAGCAAAACAGCCCAATATGTATATCTATAATTTTGATAAAATGAGGACTCTAAATACTTTGTTTTTACTCCTTGCAGTATGTGCCTTTCCCTTTCTAGCGCATGGCGAGAAGGGTTCGAAACCCAAAAACATATTATTTATTATTTCAGATGATCTGAGCTCAAAGGCACTTCGTTGTTATGGTAATAAAGAAGTCCTAACTCCTAACCTTGATAAATTAGCGAGTGAAGGTGTCTTATTTGAAAAGGCTTATTGTCAATTCCCGGTATGTGGAGCTGCCAGGGCTTCGCTAATGTCGGGACAATATGCACCTTCCATTGGCGTCATGGGTAATGGAGGGTCTTCCAAATTTACTCAAAATCTGGGATCTCATCTCACGTGGAGCCAGCTTTACAAAAATAATGGTTATTATTCTGCCCGCGTCTCAAAAATTTACCATATGAGAGTGCCTGGTGATATTACAGCAGGTGTTAGTGGACCAGACCACGGGCCCTCATGGACTGAATTTTTTAATTGCCAGGGACCCGAATGGATGTCTGATGGAAGGCGTGAACATCTAACGAACGAGCGATTGAAGTTCGATAAAAATGGGCATTATAATCTTGGGTTTGGGAGTGCATTCTATGTCGTTGAAGGGTCTACCAATGGGCTAGAGCAACCGGATGTAAAAGCTGTAAACAAAGCCATCGAAATAATGAGACGACACTCGGTGGATCCATTTTTTCTCGCGGTGGGTTTTGTTAGACCTCATGTCCCCCTCGTCGCACCCGCCGAGTTTTTTAAGCCCTATGACAATCAAGAACTCACTGTTGCTGAAGTTCCCAAGGACGATTGGGATGATATTCCTAAGGTGGGTATTAGTTTGAATTCTAAAAAAAATGGTCTTTTTCAGAATCCTTCTAAGAAGCAAAAAGTACTGGAAGCATATTATGCATCAGTCTCATTCATGGATGCGCAAGTTGGACGTCTTCTCCAGGCTTTAGATCTTCTAAAACTAAGGGATGATACTCTTGTCATTTTTACTAGTGACCATGGATATCACCTGGGGGAACATGACTTATGGCAAAAAGTTAGCTTACATGAGGAAAGTGTCCAAGTGCCATTGATAATGTCAGGACCTGGTGTCATACAAAATGTTCGGAATTCCAGTCTCATCCAACATATTGATCTTTATCCTACAGTAGCTCGTATGTCTGGCTTGAAGGTGCCGGTTGGATGTCAAGGCTCCGACGTGCGATTGGCAATCAAAGAAAATCAGCATATTGATCGGCCCTTTATTCATTCTTGCACAGGTCGAGGACATTTGCTGCGCAGTGAGAAATACGCCTTCATTAAGTATAATGACGGTTCATTAGAACTTTATGACATGGAATTAGACCCGAAACAATTTCGTAACTTGGCTAAAAATCCGGACAGTAAATCAAAATTAATTATCAAAAACTTCAATAAACAACTAGAAAATTTTTTGAAAGAGATTATGTGATATTTTATAAACCACTCACATCTCCAAAATATTTATCCAATTAAAATAATCTTCAGAAATTATGCGCAATTTTGCCTTTTTAATTATCATCATTCTTAAACTTGGAATGGCTGATTTATTTGCCACAGAAAAGAAACCTAATTTTGTATTTATTTTAGTGGACGACCTTGGAAAAATGGATCTCAGCTGTGAAGGTGCCACGTTTTATGAAACTCCTAACATAGATTCAATCGCGTACTCTGCTTTGCGCTTTGAACATGGTTATTCTGCCTGTCAAGTTTGCAGCCCCTCTCGCGCTTCTATTCAAACTGGAAAATACCCTTTTCGTGTAAAGATCACTGATTACATTTCGGTCAGAGGAGGCAATCAGCCTGAAAAATGGCGACGAAACACCAAGCTTCTACCGGCGGCATATGCTCCAAAACTTTCCTTAGATGAAATAACCATAGCGGAGGCATTAAAAAAAGGAGGGTATTCTACTTTTTTCGCGGGGAAATGGCATCTTGGAGAAAAGGGCTATGGCCCTACGGATCAGGGGTATGAGGTCAATGTTGGAGGACACCATGCTGGTACGCCTCCTGGTGGATACTTTTCCCCTTACCGTAACCCTGAGATGACTGACGGGCCAGTTGGTGAAGAGCTGCCTATCCGTTTAGGATCTGATACTGCCAATTTCATAAAAACGCATATTTCAAATCATAGTGACAAACCGTTTTTCGCCATGCTTTCTTTTTACTCCGTACATGGGCCAATCCAAACTTCTGAGCAACGCTGGAAAAAGTATCAATCTAAGGCCGATTCCATGGGGCTAACAAAAAGATCTAAGCCGAGATTTATTTTGGATAGAACAAAAGAAGTTCGGCAGGTGCAAGACCATCCTGTGTATGCCGGGATGATGGAGTCAATGGACGAAGCCGTTGGTATGGTCTTGGAATCGCTTAGATTCTCAGGTATCGAAGATAATACAATTGTTATTTTTACCTCAGATAATGGAGGCGTCTCCTCTGGTGATGGGTTCGCTACCAGCTGCCTTCCTTTCCGAGGGGGCAAGGGGAGACAATGGGAGGGTGGTATCAGACAACCCTATTACATTAAAGTGCCAGGAAAAACTAATGGTCAGATATGTAATGTGCCCGTCAATGGAACAGACTTCTATCCTACAATCTTGGCATTGGCTGGATTGCAACTCATGCCGGAACAACACACCGATGGAGTGAGTTTATTGCCGCTTATCAATGGCAAAACGATTCCAAAACGATCCCTCATATGGCACTACCCACATTATGGCAATCAGGGAGGAGAACCATCTAGTATTATTCGAAAAGACAATTTAAAGTTGATTCACTATCATGAAGACTCCCGGGTTGAACTCTATGACCTTTCATCGGACCTTGGCGAACAAAAAAATATTGCCCACGAACATGTCGAGGTAGTGGCAAATCTCTCAAGAGAAATGAAATCATTTCTTACCCGGACCGGAGCTGAATACCCAACAATTAATCCAAACTGGAATATGGAAAATTACAAAAGATCCATGAAAAATCTTGAAGAAAAAGGTATGCCTAATCGGGAAAAACAGCATTCAGCGTTTCTAAAGACAAACTATAGGCCATCAAGAGGGTGGTGGCAGTCGGCAGGAAAATAAATAAAAAATTATATCCAAATGGAAAAGCTGAATCAATGCGGGCTAAAAGACAAGTTTTGTGTTTGTATCACTACGGTTGACGACCCAGAGAAAGCTGCAGATATAGCAAAACATCTTTTAGAAAAAAGATTGGTAGCCTGCGCTCAAATTTTCCCTCATAAAAGTTTCTATTGGTGGGAGGAGCAAATTTGCGAGGCGGCGGAGTTCCAAATTATGTCAAAAACCCAGACTATTCATTGCGATGAAATTTCAAAAACGATTTGTGATATTCACCCTTATCAGGTGCCTGAAATTATTTTTGTTCCTGTCGAGTCTGGCCTAAATCAATATGTAAATTGGATCAAAGAAAATACCTCCTAATTAGAAAAATTACAGAACTTTTAAATTGTTGTGCAAGAACAGTTTCCCGTGTGTGGTTGAATAGATTTTCATCTGATTTTTCCAAACAAAAGACTCTCAGTTGAGCGCAGCCGACAAATAAATAATTTTTTAAGAAACCTATAACGACTCAAGTAGTATAAATATGATTCCGCTTAAATAAGAGATGAAAGGAATCGTGATGCTACAGAATATCTGGACAAGGATTCGGAATGTCCTTTTAGTCTCTAGCACCACATCATGTCATCTTAAATTCTTTATTAACGAATGTCTCGAGCAATGCTCATGCAGGAGCTGTAAAAGTACGTTTGCGATCGGTCTATGGAATATTACTCAATTAAGTTTTGGGTTATACAAAAAATTACTGATCGGTATGTTCGATAGGAGTGGTTGTTGTGGAGGTGTGAAAGGGTTTCCCTCAGGTGTAAAATCCGTCATGTTAAATTCTTTGCGAGTCCTTGCTAAAGTGAAGGGTAATGGGCTTGCTGCCATAAAGAATCTAGCTTTCGCATTTGGCTGTGGGAAGAACCTGAATGACAGTCGGGAGCCAGTGAACGGTATATGTGAGGTATTAAAATACCAGATGGGATCAGATGAAAACTCAAAGTTATTTTTGATTCGTGATCAACAGATACTTTGAATAAAAAGATGTGAAATGACACAATTTGGGGAAATTGTGTCACCGGCCCCGACTGATCCTTCCCTTTTCTATAAGCAGAGACTCCCCAAAATATCTCCTAAGAGGATTTTGGGTTTTACTGGTTTCATCGATAAATGCTAAGAAGGATTTATTTCAAATATTATGAGTACGGATAATCAATTTGAATTATTTGATGTGGTTAATCAAAAAGACGAAGTCGTAGATGTGAAGCCTAGAGGTGAAGTGCACGCGAAAGGCCTCTTACATAGAGCTGTTCACGGATTTGTTTTTAACGCAAAGAAGCAGCTCTTTTTGCAGAAGAGGTCGATGTCAAAAGACAGTGCCCCCGGAAAATGGGATTCCTCTTTCAGTGGCCACGTCGATTCAGGCGAAACCTATGAAAAAGCATGCGTCAGGGAATCATTTGAAGAATTGGGTATTACCCTTTCTGCTGCCCCGGCCTGTTTCACAAAAATTCCTGCTTGTAATGAGACTGGTGGGGAATTTACATGCTTATATCTTATCAATCATGAAGGTCCTTTTAGGTTGCACCCGGATGAAATCGATGAGGGGAAGTGGATTGAAATTTCTGACCTAAAACGTGAGCTTACTTTATCTCCTATGGATTTTGCTTCATCATTTAAAAAGGTTTGGTCATCGTATCTATCGAAG
>CBFHOE010000016.1:48554-52983 GCA_965657355.1 Limisphaerales bacterium
GTGACCCGTAATCTTTTAGTGAGAAGCACCTGACTGAATTGTCATTTCGAACAACTATGTTTTCGTCTGATACAGCCGGGTGAGACCATACTATTGGCCTCCTCCGCATATCTTTACCATTAGGTTTTATTAAATTCATTCTGCCTATTTCACTATATCCATCACGTGTAAGATTGGCGTCAATCAGGTATCCAGTTTCATTAAAGAGTAGGAAACGAGTCCCAGAGCCATTTTTCATTATGAATGCATTTGCCCATCTTTCTAAATTTTTACCAGTTGTCGCTTCCAATGTTTCCCACAATCTATTGCCACTTTCAATATCTAGGCACCTTAGCTGACCGTAGCTGCAAACTCCATATATGGACCCATTTTGCAAAAATGGTGTGCTCATAATACTGTGTAAATGTGTCGTGTCCTTTTCACTAGTTTTTTTAGTTTCCCAGATTACCGTTGGTGTGTCCCTTGATAAATCAATCATTTTCGATCCATTATAAAAAGCGGTAAAGAAAAGTTTGTTTTCATATTGTCTTGGGGTTGCGACTGACAATGCGAATCTCAACTTCCATGGGATACTCCATATTATTTTTCCCGTTCCGATTTCTAGACCAAAAATTCCTTTGCCTGACCAGATGAGTAGTTCATTTTGCGCCTTTCTCTTGATAATAGTTGGCGGACAATATCCCAAGTCAGTCAGTTCCAATGAGGACCATATTTCTTTACCGTTTTTTTTATCAAAGGCAACGACCCCTTTTCTTTCACGACCCCCAACCATGCAAATGAGCATATTTTTATAAACCAAAGGATGGGCTGCATGTCCCCAGATTTGGGTCTTAACTTGGTAATCTTTGGTGAAATCCTTAGCCCAAATAACATCCCCTGAATCTGAGTGAAGAGCTGTTAAGCGTCCCTCAGCTCCAAGTGCATACACCACCTTATCATTGACAATCGGTGTTGCTCTCGGCCCTGCAGAATAGCTCACGGTATACCTTTGCTTGTATGAATATTCCCAAAGGGTCTTTCCTGTTTTAAGATCAAAGCATTTTACTCCCTCTCGTCCCGGTATTTCTCCTCTTTCAAATGGATTGCTTGGGAGTTTCGTAGCTGTATTCAAGCTCCAGTCCATTACGAAAACTTTTCCATCTTTTATAGACGGCCCGCTGTACCCACTCCCTATTTTTCTTTCCCACTTTAGTTTCAGTGGGGCTTTGTTCAGGTTGAGATTGATCTCCTTTTTTGATGCGATGGATTGACCCTCATCACCGAGCCATGCAGCCCAGGATCCGACATCTTGGTCCATGGCGTGGACGTTACTGCATTGAATGACAAACAGGGCTAAAACAAGTTGGAAGACAGGCAAATGCAATGCGTTATTCATAGTTTCAATAGTAAATCAATGAGGACAATAACCAAAATAAAATGATTAATGCCTGGTCCTAATGAGAACCATTGATGGTAGAAAATTATTGAAGTTAATAGGCAATTGGGTAGATTCGATTACGAATGTTGGTTATGGAGTCTCGATGTGGTCTTTTTGTGTCTACAGGATCTCGCATACAAATTATTAATGATGCCAACATATTGAATATCCCCACAACTCGGAAGGGGGACTTTATTTGGTTCCAAAAATAATTTTTTATAAATATTAAGAGTAATCTTTTACTATCATGAGCTTGGCTGATGGCAAAACAAAACAACTTCCTTCAAGGAGAGATATTCCAGATTTTATCCTTCTATTGGTGTCTTTAATCTGCTGTGTTGCTATTTTTTTTGGATTCATCATTTATTGGATCCGCCCTCTGCATACTGAGACTCGGGAAATAACTATGAGGCGAAAAAGTATGGAGGAAAAAATGTTGGCCTTGAAAGAAGAGGTAAGAAACCAAAGACAAAACCTCGAATATTTGAAACAAAACAAACATAACAAACTTGAGGAGGGATACCGCCAAGTTTACAAGTATATCAAAAAGGATGAGGAATTAATAATACTCGATGACACCATCGATGTGACTCTACCTACTCTTTACGCGGAACCAACACCCGCACCGTTAGAAAAAAAATCTACTCCTTGATTTAAATAATCTCGAAAACTTCGATCCCTAAAATTTATTTATTTTGCGATTACGTTTTAAACAAAATAACCATCAGTTAATCTGCACATGTCTTGGTGAGTTTAAATCGTCAATCAGCTATTTATAGTCTATTCTGTCCAGTGACTTGTCTCTCAATTGGTCTTGTTTTGGGCTTATTCACAAATCTCTTTTACGGCACTTTGGAGCCAGTATTCTTATAAGCCTTCTATCTATTCTTCCTTTCTTAAGATAAAATTTCTCATCTATTTGACGCTGCTGAACGATTTTTTCAAAACGAGGGTTGCTGTAAAAATCAAAAGAAAAAGCCTCCCAAATTTTGAGAGGCTCTATTTGTTAAATACTTGAAGCTGGTCGGTGTCGACGTCTGCTTCTATTATGTTTTACCTTCAGGCTTCGTTAAATGGTCATGATCTCTTTTTCCTTGGCCCCGAGGAATTCATCGATCTTTTTGGTGAAGCTGTCAGTGAGTTTCTGGATATCTTTTTCGCCTTTGGAGACATCATCTTCTGTGATTTCGCTTTCCTTTCCTGCTTTTTTGAACCTATCAATGGACTCCCTGCGAGCGTGCCTCACCCCAACACGCCCTTCTTCTGCAACTTTCCTGGCGATTTTTGTTACCTCAACCCTTCTTTCCTCACTCATTTCAGGCATTATCAACCTCATAATTTTTCCGTCTATGGCAGGATTGAGTCCGAGATTGGCTTTTTGAATCCCTTTTTCTATAGCCGACATGGTAGAAATATCCCAGGGCTGAATCAAAAGTTGTCGAGGTTCTGGGATGGAAACATTGGCAACTTCTTTTAGTTTCATTTGACTCCCATAAGCTTCGACAACAACACCTTCAATTAATGCGGGACTCGCCTTACCCGTTCTTAGACCAGCAAATTCATGGGTGACATGGTCAACAGCTTTTTGCATCTTTTCCTCGGCCTCCAATAATATTTCATCTGTCATGTCGATCTACTTTTCTTAATTTATTTTTAAAAATATAAACAAAACCTAATTCCTGAAATTTAAATATAACGCAAACGGCCTTTTTCAATGAAGAAAATTAGAGTGTCTAGTTCCAGTTAGATTAGCCAAACTTCGTCTCTACCTCTGAAACGAGCGTTCCAATTTTATCGCCAGTGACCACCCGTTTGATGTTATCACGCTGAAATAAATCAAAAACTATGATCGGCATATTATTGTCTTGGCATAGACTAAAAGCTGTTGAGTCCATAACTTTTAATCTCTTCTCAATCGCATCCGAATAGGATATCTGCGAATACTTTCTCGCTTCGGGATTTTTCTCTGGGTCAGAATCGTAGATGCCATCAACTTTAGTTGCTTTCAAAATGACGTCTGCCTGAATTTCATTGGCTCTGAGTGCTGCAGCCGTATCTGTTGAAAAATAAGGATTGCCAGTGCCTCCCCCAAAAATCACAACTCTACTTTTTTCAAGATGACGAACAGCCCTCCTGCGAATAAATGGTTCACAAATTTGCGACATGGAAATCGCACTTTGAACTCTGCTTTCGACGCCTTCTTTTTCCAGGCAATCCATAATGGCCAGAGAATTAATAATAGTAGCCAGCATGCCCATGTAATCGCCTGTCGCTCTTTCGATGCCTCTTTGACTGCCTTGAAGACCTCGAAATATGTTTCCCCCACCGACGACAATGACAATTTCCGTGCCAAGATCTCTAATCTCAGCGATCTGAGAAGCGACATCTTGCATTGTTTCCGGGCAGATCCCCGACCCCTCGTCTCCACCAAGAGCTTCACCGCTTATCTTTAATAGAATACGTTTATATACTAACTGCTTCGGCTCTGATGTCATACCCATTATTAGCATAATATAGATGTTGGAGGTAGCTTCAATAGGATTCCGCAGGTAATTCCTCGCCTCGACGAATGGCTTGATTGAAGAGCTTAAGGTTTTTATTGTGCACTTGTGAGAATATTGTCAGGCATTCAGCCATCTGGCGTTTTACACGTCGGTAATTATTTCGGAATGATGCGCCCCTCGATTCAGCTGCAGCATGAGGGCGAGGCATATTACTTCATTGCTGACTACCATTCCATGACCACGATCACGGATGCTAAACTTCGGCGGCAATACACCATTGATGTCGCTTTGGATTTTCTTGCTTCTGGACTCGACCCTGAAAAAGCTGTCTTTTTTAGACAATCCGACGTTCCGGAGGTGACTGAATTAACTTGGATTCTTTCTTCTTTAACGCCTATGGGGCTCCTCGAGAGGTGCCATAGTTACAAGGACAAGCTAGCAAAAGGGATTCAGGCGAGTCACGGCCTTTTTGCATACCCTGTATTGATGGCAGCTGACATTCTCATGT
>CBFHOE010000016.1:53078-56061 GCA_965657355.1 Limisphaerales bacterium
TATACGATTCCAATGTCGTGCCCGTTGGGAAAGACCAAAAACAGCATGTCGAGGTTACTCGCGATATCGCACAAAAATTTAACACTCTTTATGGAGAAACTTTCGTCATCCCAGAACCTAGAATCCGAGAGGATGTTGCTGTTATTCCTGGGACAGATGGCCAAAAAATGAGTAAAAGTTACGGAAACACTATTGATATTTTTGGAGAAGAAAAACCGACTAGAAAGAAAATTATGAGTCTTCTCATGGACAGTCGAGATATTGACGAACCCAAGCCAGACGCCCATAAAAATTTGGGAATCCAATATTTAAAGCTTCTAGTAACACCGGAAGAGGCCCAGGAAATACAAGATAAGCTCAGTGCTGGTGGATACGGCTATGGAACCCTGAAAAAGACTCTATTTGAGGCCTATTGGGAATATTTTCGCTCTGCTAGAGAAAAAAGAAGCGACCTCGCAAATAACCTCGATTATGTAAATCAAGTTCTATCCGATGGCGCCCAAAAAGCCAAATTAGTCGCCTCAAAAGTTCTCGAAAAAGCCAGAATTGCTTCCGGACTACAATCTCTTTAGCAATCTGACATTATTATATATGCGATTTGTAATTATCTGCCGACTCAATCATTCAATCATAGACCCGTTTCCGAGTTAGATTTTGCTTCGCTAGGGAGATTGTGAAAAATTTCACAAAGTTCTTGCTCAAAGCCCATTCCGCATTAATGTGTCATTGAGGGAAAAAATTGCCCTACAAATTTGCGTGTCTCAGACGATTGTCATTCGTATTTTTAATGAAATTCTGGGGCTCACAACTGCAAAAATCCATTGAAATGTCAGAAAATAGAGAAATAGGCTATAATTCCAAAATCGAGGGTGAGGTTATCGTCACCCGGGCAGATGCAGTGCTCAATTGGTTTAGGAAAAATTCTTTGTGGCCCATGCCCATGGGATTAGCATGTTGTGCCATCGAGTTAATGGCAGCGAGCTGCAGTAGATTCGATATCTCCAGGTTTGGATCCGAAGTTATGAGGTTTAGTCCAAGGCAGGCAGACTTAATGGTCGTCGCTGGGACAGTGACATACAAGATGGCTCTGGCCGTGAAGAGAATATACGACCAAATGCCCGAGCCCAAATGGGTTATTGCGATGGGAGCTTGTGCGTCCACTGGTGGCATGTATCGCAGTTACGCTGTATTACAGGGCGTCGATAACATCATTCCGGTGGATGTATACATCTCTGGATGTCCACCGAGGCCTGAAGCATTGTTAGATGCCCTCATGAAGCTTCAAAACAAAGTGGCAGTAGAGCCTACTATTTCGACTCTCAAAAAGGTTGGCTGATAAACCCATATCGGGAATTTCTAACTAAATGAGCACGACAAGCCACATGGAAGAAATTACTTCAGCTCTCGTCGCGGAATTTGGAGAATCGGTCTCTGAGCCACGCATTTTCAGGGAGGAAACTACGATAACAATCAAAGAACCCGAGCGAATTGCTCAGATTTGCCAATTTCTTAAAACCAAATTTGCGTTCGATTACCTCGTCGACATCACCAGCATCGACCATTACGGGGACGATCCAAGATTTGAATTGTCATATGAGCTCAACAGCCTCACAACCGGGGCCGGATTGAGGCTCAAAACTGCTGTCGGCGAAGAACAAGGTTCACTACCATCCGTGTCTGGTGTTTGGAAAACAGCTGATTGGCATGAAAGAGAAATTTTTGATATGATGGGTATTTCTTTCGATGGTCATCCGAACATGAAGAGGATCCTCATGTGGGAAGGCTACCCATACTATCCGCTCAGGAAAGATTTTCCACTTGCCGGCAAGCCCAGCGAAATGCCTGATGTTGCGTTCACTGACAAAGCACCTCTTGAAGGCGGGCCTTTTGTCACTGCCCCTACGGACCTATCATCTGTTCACAAAGAGCCAAGAGCCAAGCAATTTGATAAAAAATAAGTAATTATGCCGCTTACCGCCGAAACTTGGAGCCATAAACACTGAAGATACGATCATAATTATCGAAAAAAAGAATCCATGAGTGATGTTCAAGAGTTAGAGTATCAAGATTCCTCAGCCAAAGTTGGAGAACTGAAAGACCTACAAGGGGAGAAAATGACCCTGAACATGGGCCCATCCCACCCGGCAACCCACGGTGTTCTGAGACTTATCCTGGAACTCGATGGTGAGGAAATTACAAAATGCGAGCCCGACATAGGGTTTCTGCACCGGGGCGATGAGAAAATTGCGGAAAACATGACATATAACCAGTTTGTCCCATACACGGACAGGCTCGATTATTTGGCGCCCCTAGCAAATAACGTTGCCTATGTCATTGCCGTTGAGAAACTGATGGGTATCTCAAAAGCAATTCCAGCTCGTGGGCAATACGTCAGGGTTATCTGCTGTGAGCTCGCAAGAATTTCTGCTCACCTTCTCGGAATCGGCGCATTTGCCATGGATGTTGGTGCTATGACGGTATTTTTGCACACTTTTACGGAACGCGAAAAAATATACAACCTAGCTGAGTCTCTCACGGGTGCTCGCTTCACAACTTCATACACTCGTGTTGGCGGTGTTTCGAGAGACCTTCCCGATGGGTGGGTAGGCCAGCTTTCCAAATTTTTAGACGAGGTCTCAACTGCAATCGAAGAGGTTGACAAACTGTTAACCAAAAACAAGATTTTCATCGATCGCTCGAGGGATGTGGGCGTCATCAGTAGATCCATGGCTGTTGACTACGGTTTGAGCGGACCAAACTTGCGTGGCAGTGGCATTGAGTATGACTTGAGAAAAAACAAGCCCTACCTCATATACAATGATTTGGATTTCGACATACCCGTTGGATCGGTGGGTGACTGCTACGACAGATACCTTGTTCGGATGGAAGAAATGCGCCAAAGCGTCCGTCTGATTAAGCAATGCATTCAATCTTTGCCAGACGGTCCAGTAAATATTCAAGACGGAAAAATTACTCTTCCCCC
>CBFHOE010000017.1:0-8683 GCA_965657355.1 Limisphaerales bacterium
GGTTCGATAGAGATCGCCGGGCTTTTAATCCGAGGTAGGTCAGGAGAAGAGTACAAGTCAGGAATATAATGCCGTTACGCGTTCTTGGTGTCCATGGAGCCCAAATCCAAGGAAATCTAAAGAAAGCAAAATTGAGAAGAAAATAAATCCAGGTCATCCCAAGCGCGGAAGCTAAAAATGAGCGATATGATAAAATGACATTGTTTTTGGATATTCCCCTGAACAACTCTTTACTTGCCCAACACGCGAATAAAAATGGAATGACACCTAGGAAAATATAGGATGTTGGGGTATTCCATTCTTGATGGTTATAAGACAATTCTCGAATTGTTTTTGCCGATATGGGCAAGAGTACGATGACATTGATCCAGGCCACAGGCCAGATTGAACCCACTGAAACTAACACAAGAGGAACTATGATCATTGTCCAAGCTAAGTCTGCAAAATAATCAAAATATTCGAATGAACCAATATTCCAAGCAAGGCCTGCGATAGCCATGATAACAAGAGCGATCCATTCCGAAGATTTAGATATTTTATGTTTCTCAACAGAAATTCCAGCGCCAGCCTCAAAAATTTGCCTTCTTGAACTTAAAACACCGATAGCCATGCCAGCGCCCCAGATAGCACCAAAGGCCGTCTCCATCATATTCCACCAATTGATATATTCATTAAAGGAGCCTAAGAAACCGGGGTTCCAGGCGTGGAAAGATTGTATGGCTTGACCAGCGCAGAACCCAATACCACCAAAAATAAATCCGAAAGTTGCAAGTCGGATCGGCAGAGCCTGTTTTTTAACAAAAAGAGTTAAAGAAATCCAATAGAGAAGGACGCAAAGTAAGCCGCCCCACTTTTCCCTCCTAGGCGATAAAATAGAATCCGGTTCCCATTTCCAGTGATCGGAAAAGTAGAAGTAAGGAAGAATCTTTTCCTCAGGATCAAAAGGTTCATTTAAGAGGGCAACACCAAGAAATAAAACAAATACGGATAGGACAGAATGAACTGTTATTTCATTTATATTGAATTGATTACGAGAAAGACCAATACCGAGAAAAAGGCCGAAGAAAGAAATCCAAAGCCCGCCTTTAATAAAAATCCCGAGCATTCCCCACCGCCAGGATTCCCAGTTCCCAATGAGAGGTGCGTCTTGGGTAAGGCCCAGAGTTTGACCATACGTCATGGAGCCGCCAAAACCAGTAACCAATGCAGCCAAAGAAAGAGCCCGTAATAATTGAGTGAATGGTATCCTTCCCCAAAGTCCGATTCCAATTGCAAAGGAAACGAGGCAAGCAGCCATGGTGGCACCACTTTCGTGTCCATATTGGCCTCTGATTCCCCAGCCTAACCCTCCAGCAGCGCTACAGAGCAGAATAAACTCATAATTTTTTAAATTCAACATGGTGCCAAATGGTTACGAAAAAAGTGTATAATATCTGCTGTTGAAAATAAAAGAGGAGAATATTTATAAAACAAAGCGCATTTGGAAATATTCAGAGACTTGAAAAATTGGTAAATGTTTGGGAGTGAGCATCTTAAGATTAAATAAATTATAGAAAACAGACTACACAAAAGATACAACTTGCCGACTGTAATCAAAACCGGTGGAATATATTCAAAATGGTAAAAAATTATATAGCTAATCAAATTATCCCATTCAAAACGAAGCTGATGGGAGTGTACAGTCCCTTAATAATATTGGGGCTCATAGCATTCTTGATAACTCTTGAAGCTAGATCTGCTGATTCTCTAAATCAAGAATGGTATTGCGCACATGGACACATCCACACCATGTCGGCTCTTGCGGCGAAAAACGCAGGCAACCCAGAATTTAGAAAATATGCCCCAAGTAAATATGCTGATTACACTAGGTTAAAGTTAGAGATTACCCCAGATTTTAAAGAAAACTCAATAACTGGAATTGCTACGATTGATTTAGTCCCTATTGGTTTTCCAATGAAACAGCTCAAACTAAATGGGGTAGAACTAGATGTCTCGGAGGTTGTCTCAAACAAAGAGATTCAAGATTGGCATAATTCAGGACAAGACATCCAAATCTTATTCAAAAACCCAATCCCAATAGGAAAGAAAATTTCGCTAAAAATATCCTACGCTGCTAAACCCAAGGATGGGTTATTTTTTAGAACCCCTTCGCTGGGTTACAAGCAGGAGGACACGCAACTTTGGACTCAAGGTGAACCAATGAGTCATCGTCATTGGTTTCCTTCGCATGATTTCCCAAATGAAAGAATGAAGACTGAAATCATTTGCCATGTTCCCTCTGACATGACGGTTCTTTCGAATGGAAAACTCATCAATAAAGAACTGGACGAGGCAAAAGGTGTCGCCTCTTTTCATTGGTCACAAGACAAACCGCATGTCAATTACCTGGTTTCCCTAGTCGCCGGATATTTCGCATTTGAAGAGGATGTATATAAAGACATTCCGCTGGCTTTTTATGTTCCACCATCTGAGAAAAATCAGATTAATAATTCTTTTCAGGACACTAAAGCTATAATGGAATTCTTTGAGAGAGAGATTGGATTCTCCTACCCTTGGGATAAATATTACAATGTCTGCGCCATAGATTACATGTTTGGCGGGATGGAAAATACAAGCCTCACGACTCTCACTGTGAGGACACTGTTTACAGACGAGTTTGAGAACCTAAAAAGCAGCCGATCCCTTGACGCGCATGAATTGGCACATCAATGGTTTGGAGATCTTGTAACTTGCAAAGACTGGAGCCATCTTTGGCTTAATGAGGGCTTTGCAACGTATTACTCAATACTTTTTGATAAGGAGAAAATGGGAGAAGATTATTTTAGATATCAGCTTTTTCGAAATGCAGAGAACATTTGCCGCAATGCAAAAGATGAAATCCCCATCGTATTTAAGGCATATAATAAACCTATGGATCAATTCAGTTTCAGGGCTTATCCAAAAGGTGCATGGGTATTGCACATGCTTCGATCAAATCTAGGTGAAGACATGTTCCGAAGGGCTGTGAAAAATTATTTGGATAAAAACAAATATACTAGCGTGGTTACCGAAAACCTGGCTACCGAGTTTGAAAAGATAAGCGGACGTTCATTAGATAGGTTTTTTGACCAATGGGTTTACCTGGCTGGAACACCCGAATTGAATGTTATTTACTCCTGGGATATGCCGAATAAAGTGGCCAAAATTAAAGTCGACCAGATACAGGCGACATCAGAAAAGCGACCATTTTTTCATGTCCCCCTAAAAGTCAGGTTTAAGATTGGTGACCAATTATTTGACAAGGTCATCCAGATCACCAAGAAATCTGAAACATTTATGTTTGGTATGGATTCAGAACCTGAAATCATCAGAGTTGATCCTGATACCGAACTTTTGGCGAAGATAAATTTCAACCCACCGACAAAGCTCTTAAAAAATCAGGTATTAAATGGGGATGACCCTATTGGGCAAATACTTGCCCTGAGAACACTCGGGAAAAATAAGGATAAAGAAACGACGGAATTACTGACAGAGCTATTGAATGGAGACTATTTTTATGTAGTTCGGTCTGATGCCGCACGCCTTTTAGGCCAGACTAAAACAAAAGAACATTTCGCAGTTTTGAGGGGAGCAAAAGGCATAAAAGATGCTAGAGTTCGTGAAAACGTCGTTAAATCACTCACTGGATACATAAATGATGAGGCATTTGCAGAAATGAAATACATCTCTAAATCTGAGAAAAACCCACAGATTCTTGCTCATGCGATTAAGGCTCTTCCAAAATTCGGGAATCCGGGCATCAACAAGATTCTAGCAAAAAAACTCCGTACTCATAGTTACAGGCAAACAATAGAGAAAGCCACTTTGAATGCTATACGAAAGAGAGATGATGCAAAGCTAGCCTCGGCTGTTAGAAAATATGTTTCTGAAAACCATGGTAGCATTGAATCTGGAACGCTTAATGATGCCCTCACCACCCTTTCATTTTTAAACAGGAATCAAAATATTTCAGTTAAGACGTCCACACGCTTGTTTGTTCAGGAATTTTTAACCCATAAAAAGGAGGCAATCGTAGCTGGAGCCATTAGAGCTTTAGGGGCACTTGGAGATTCTAAAGCAATTGCCGTACTTGAATCTTTTTCAACAAATGATCCAGATTCCTCCACAGCTAAAGCAGCAAAAGATAGCATTTCAAAACTACGAAGTAGAACCGAGCAAAACCCACAATTGGACCTATTAAGAAAACAGGTTCAATCCTATGAGGCTGAAGTCGATTCTTTGACCAAAGAGATTGAAAAACTAAAACTAAATTGGAAAGAATTCCAAAAATTACAATCTGCAGCGAAAAAAAATAACAATTAACTGCATTCTTCTCTCCCATTGGATTTGCAATAAAAAACCCAGGAATCAATTCCTGGGTTTTTTATTGGGTGGATAAAATTAAACCAGAATTACTTAGGATGCTGAGATACTGACTGAAGACTCAGTTGAGCTGGCATTAGAATTTCCGAAATGATTTTTAATTCTTTCAAGCAATGCACTCGCCGTTAATCCGTGTTTTTCCCTGAGATAACCAACACTACTTGCATGTTCGATGAATTTGTCAGGCCATCCAAGTCTCATTACAGGGGTGGCTATACCTTCTTCGGAGAAGTATTCAAGAACAATAGATCCATATCCTCCCATGAGAACATGATCCTCCAGGGTGATAACCAAGTCAGCAGAATTACTATAGAACGAGTGCGTTCCTTCATCGATTGGTTTTGTAAATCGCGGATTGATAATAGCTGTATCATAGCCTTGACTACGGAGAGAATCAGAAACCTCCTTGGCTACGGAGAGCATATTTCCGAGACCGAACAAGGCAATTTTTGTGTCACCAGACCCAGAGAAGTTTTCCTCGACTGAGGCTTTTCCAATTTCCAAGATTTCTGGAATTTCCTTTATGGCAACGCCTTCGGCTGCACCCCGCGGGTAACGAATCATTACTGGGTGCTTTTGATGCGTCGCAGTAAACATCATGTCAGATAATTCATCTTCATTAGATGGCGCCATGCATATGAGATTGGGCACGCATCGGCCATATGAGATATCAAAAAGCCCGTGGTGCGTGGGGCCATCATTTGCAGATAAACCAGCTCTATCCATGCAAAATGTTACCGGCAAATCCTGCAACGCCACATCATGGATGATACAATCATACGCTCTTTGCAAAAACGTGGAGTATATGGCAACAAATGGACGAACCCCCATGGTCGCCATACCGGCGGCAAGAAGCACTGCATGCTCTTCAGCTATTCCCACGTCATAGTATCTTTCAGGCATGGCTTCTTCTAACGCTTTCAAACCCGTTCCACTGGGCATGGCTGCTGTAATACCAACTACAGAGGAGTCTTTTTTGCAGAGACGAACCATGGTATCTCCAAAGACTTTTTGATAGGCAGGTGGAGCATCTTTTTTCCCTGGAAGAGAAGCACCGGTTTCCAGGTTATATGGTCCAGTGCCATGAAATTTCTCTGGCTGAGCAAGAGCCGCATCAAAACCCTTGCCTTTAGTTGTTAATACATGGAGAACAACTGGTGTTTCGCTTTTCTTGGCAAACTCGAGAGCCTGCACAAGAGCAGTGATGTCATGACCGTCGATTGGTCCGACGTAGTCAATTCCCATCTCTTCGAATAAAACGCTGCTGCCATAGCCTCCTTTTCCATCTGCATCAAGTTTGTTTTCAGCCTCAGTCAAGGTAACTTCGTTGACAGCGCTCTTGATCGCTTCTTCGGCAATATGCTTAAGTTTTAGGGCTAGCTCACCTTTTGGTAGGCGACCAATAAGTCTTTCAAAGTCTTTATCCAGTTGATTGATTCTTGGATTAGTTGTCAATCGACTAAGATAGCCGGCGATAGCACCTACATTCTTGGCAATACTCCATTCATTATCGTTAAGTATTCCAATAAATTTACTGGTCGTTTCGGAGATGTTGTTAAGTGCTTCAAATGAGATTCCATTTGTGAGGGCAGCATCGCCAAAAACACAAACGACATTTTCATCCGTTTTCGACCTATCTCTGGCCGCACACATTCCGAGGGCTGCTGAAAGCGCTGTGCCCGCATGACCGGCACCATAGCAATCGTGCTCACTTTCACTGCGAAGGGCGAATCCATTCAAGCCTCCGGTTTGCCTAATCTTGCCAAACCTGTCTTTTCTCCCCGTCAAAAGCTTGTGGACGTAGGCTTGGTGACTCACGTCCCAAACAAATTTGTCATGGGGTGTGGAAAATACTTTGTGGAGGGCGATGGTAAGTTCAACCACTCCCAAATTAGGTCCAACATGTCCACCAGTTTTAGCCAGTGTTGTGATCAATTCGTGGCGGATGTCCTCCGCCAGAGATTTCATTTGCTCAGACGTCAATTTTTTGACGTGTTCTGGGTTGTCAACCATATCGAGGTAACGACTCATATCGTTTGGATACTTTTGAATTAATGGTGTGCTAATGACTATTATTTAATGAACTTAAGCCAAAAATAGTGTCCTGATCTAGGCATCATCGGATTTTTTTTCCAATTCAGCAATGCGAACTTCAGCGCGATTGAGGTAGTTTTCACATACCTCGGATAATTTACTCCCCTTTTCGTAAGAATCCATTAATTCTTCCAAAGTAAGAGTTCCAGATTCCATCTTTTCTACAAGACCCTCAAGATTGTCGAGCGCTTTTTCGAATGACAACTCTTTTTTAGGATCGGATTCTGCAGATGATTTTTCAGATTTTGGAGCCTTAGCCACAATTAATCACACTATGGCATATATTTATTGGCGTCCAGACAGATGTTGTAAATTGAGAAAGTTTGAGATTCATTCAAATCTTTCAAAAAAAGCGGATTGGAACTATTGTGATATTTAGAAATAGTCACCACAAAAAATGGCCGAAGTTAGAAATACAAAAAGTTGCGATTCAGACAACGTCGGTAATTTGCCAGACAGGAGAAAATTCCTTGGTTTTTTCCCTTTTTTTGCTGGCTTGATAGCTATTGGGGCAACTGCCATCATTTCAGTGAGCGAGATGATATTTTCTCCGTTTAAGAAAAAGGTTTCCAAGAATTCAGGTGATAGCTACTTATTCATTACCAAATTAGATGCTCTCACAGCCGATTCGCCGCCTAAGAAATTTAAAGTTTACAAAAGGACACTGGATGCTTGGACGAGGTATGAATCTAGGAGTATTGGGGCGGTTTATTTGAAGAGAGTTGAAAAAGAAGGGAAAACTAAAATTTTGGCTTGGAATGCAAGGTGTCCTCATGCTGGGTGCACGATAGGCTATCGTGAAAGGCAAAAAGACTTTTTCTGTGGCTGTCACAATAGCCGATTCACAAACGAGGGTAGATTACCTGAAGAGAAAACGTTTGCCCCTAGGGCAATGGACACATTGAAAGCAGAATTGCGCAACGCGGATGAGATATGGGTCCAATTTATAAATTTTCAAGTCGGAACAAGTGATAAAAAATCGATTTCATGATCAATCTGATTTCAGAACTCTTGAAAGAATGGAGAGGGCCTGGCGAGGGTCATTCGGACAAGAAATACGACATCCAATCGAAAGTATTGGATCCCTCTCTTAATTTTTTGGAGAAAACTTCGGTCTATTGGTTTCCCAGAGGGAGTAGCATTGGTTTTTGTTTGGTCGCATCGATCCTTGGCTGCTTGGCCATTTTATCAATAACAGGATTCGGATTGTGGTTTTTTTATAGTCCGAGTGTCACTGCCGCATGGGAAAGCATTTATTATATTGAGCACATCTTACCTGCCGGGCACTTGATTAGAGGAATCCACTATCTCACTTCGGATATTCTCATACTCATCACAGGGGGATACCTGATTTATTTGGTATCCTCAGGGATATATCGGAGGATGCATGGCGCAGTATTCTATCTTTGGTTAGCCATACTCGGTCTAATCATTTTCAATTCCCTCTCTGGTCTGGTCTTACCATGGGACCAGCAAGGATATTGGTCAACTCGCATAAGATTAGATATAGCCAGTACATTCCCAGTTATCGGGCCGGCTTTGGCAGCATTATTGAGCGGAAGTGAACCTATGGGCCATTTAACCCTGACTCGATCAACCGTATTTCACACAGGGCTAGTCCCTCCACTGCTGGTTGCTACTTTTTTGCTTGTTGGGATCAGTCACTTCATGAATTTGCGCTCGTTGCATCGAACAGACAAACTCCAGCCTCGCACCAGAGACGATATTCTCAATCTTTTTGCCCTTGTCGGCCAATATCTTATCGGGACAATCGGAGCCATAGGACTGAGTGGTTTCCTACATATGTGGCTCGCCGGAGAATCGGATTGGGGGGGACCTCATGTCAAAGCTCCAGCTGACGCATCTAGCTCGTATTCAATAGCGAGACCCGAATGGTATTTTCTTTGGTTATTTCAGATACTCAAATACCTCCCTGGTGGACTCATGGCTATCGGTACGGTCTTTATTCCAGGATTCATAAGCCTGGTTGTTTTAAGCTTCCCATGGATAGGAAAACAAAAGTGGGGACACCGGTTTAATTGTTCCTTCGGAATTCTTTTACTTTTTGTTATGGGCGGTCTCACGCTTAAAGCATTTCTTCAGGACAACTGGGACGAAAATTTTCAAAATGATTTGAGTCAAGCGAAGCATGAAGCAGAACGCACCATAGAATTAGCCCAAAAAAACG
>CBFHOE010000017.1:8781-13887 GCA_965657355.1 Limisphaerales bacterium
GGTGGCATTCCACCATCAGGGGCCTATTCGCTATTGAAGTTAGACCCAATGGTTCAAGGCCCCAAGTTATTCGCTCAAAATTGTGCTTCATGTCACTTTTATCAGGGTCACAATGGACAAGGTAAAACATCAAGCGACTCTCAAAAAGCCCCTGATTTATTCGCTTTCGCAAGCGAAAAATGGATCAAAAAGCTTCTTAATGCTGACCACTTTGCTTCCTCACAATTTTTTGGAGGGACTAAATTTAAAAATGGTAAGATGTGGAAATTTTTGAGAGATGACCTGACTGAAATTGATTATGAGGCCCGTGCTCAGCTCGATGATCTAATCTTGGCACTTTCCTCAGAGGCCAATCTACCTTACCAGGACTACAGTTCGGATAGAGCAAGAGAAAGAATAGCGGCAGGACAAAACCATATTGAGGACACATTCGGGTGCATTGATTGTCACGCCTACATGATTCCCGATGAAGAAGCCACGGCCATCGATTTGACGGGATATGGTTCTAAAGAATGGATAGTTGAGTTCTTAAATGATCCTACGCACCCAAAACTTTACGGTAACAAAAACGACAGGATGCCATCCTTCAAAACCGAAGGACTTTTGACAGATCAAGAGATTTCGGTATTAGCCGATTGGATCAGAAACGACTGGGTTGGGGCGAAAAAGCCTGATTTATCGTTTTTGAATGAATAGTAATATCTAAATATTCCGATTGACACGGAACACGGAGTTATATATCTTTTTCGACCCTTCCAATTCCTTTTGGAACCTAGGACATGCTCAAATTGTAAGAAAAGGACATAAATTTGACCGAAATAAAAATCAGAAAAGGCGAACCTGTTGACAAAGCGCTACGCAGATTGAAGAAAAGACTCGATCGCGAAGGGACTTTAAAAGAAGTCAGAAATCACCGTCACTTTGAGAAGCCAAGCGTAAAAAAGAGACGTCGCATGAAAGTGGCTAAGTTTTCGGCCATGCTCGCAGCTAGATACGCTGACATGTAATTTTTAGGCTTAGGTTAGTCCCGTAACTGCCTGAGCCGTATTTAATACTCCTTTCTGGATCCGGCTCTAATCAGTGGGCCGGATTTTTTGTTTTGGTTAAATGACAAGATAAAGAGTGTGGGATAAAAGAAAAGCTACCATCCTTATAATAAAATGCGGATTTGCCATTGGGCTGATGGTGTGGGTGATATTTTCAGCTCTGAAAATGGAGACTCGCAAAGAGCTGGGAGAGGAGTGGACCACGCTATCGAAAGCTGAAAAATTTGAGCAAATTATTGAAATAGGTCCTAAAAAGGTATTGGTTACATTTACGTCGATCGAACCACTAGCTTTTATCCTAAGTTTAGGCTGCGTGGGGGTAACAATAATAGCTGGCGTTGTGAGACTTAAACAATTTATGGAAAGTGTGGGCTGTGATACTGACATTCTACAATTAATATCGATCACAATGGTGGGCTATTTCTTCAATTCGTTTCTTCTTGGCTCCACTGGTGGAGATGTTGCCAAAGCATATTATTTTGCAAAAATCCATCCGATTAATAAGGAAGCAGCTGTATCAGCTGTATTTATGGATAGAATTTTTGGGATGTGTTTTATGATGATATTTGCCATTTTGGCAATTTTCCCCCTTTTCAGGGTTGTAGAAGTTTCAAATGAGCTCAACTTGTATCGCGGAGCATTTACAAAATTCTTAGTTACATCCCTGGGGGTAGTGCTTCTGGTTTTGGTGGTGATATGGCAGTTTTCAAAAACAAAGCTAAAAATACCAAAAGGAATTATTGTAAAAGTTCAGAAAATAAAATGCGCCATAAGGAATAGTATAAGTCGTCCAAAATTATTCATAAGGGCAAGCCTTTGGTCATTGATCATTAATTACTTTTGTATATTGCAGATTGCAGCTCTTTGTTGGGGTTTAGATATTAAGGTCAGTTTTCTCTTCCTCATTTTTGCGGTCCCCGTCATCATTACAATATCTGCGATTCCTTTGACGCCCAGCGGGTTTGGGATTAGAGAAAATCTTTATGTGCTGCTGTTTGGTCTTGCTGCATCAGGTGTTGATGCCAGTCAAGCATTAGCCCTATCTCTACTCGCGTATGCCGGGACATTTTTTTGGAATTTAGTTGGTGGAGTCTTCTTTTTACTCCTCAAACCGACAGGGACTCCAGGCTGCCATCAATAATATTATAATTATTTTTATTTTGATGAGCTCTGGAGCTATATTCTTTTAAGCAGTCAAGGAGGAGTGGGTCATTCCCTACCCCTTCCCGGGTAGCACGTAATAATCAAAAGATTGACCATCATCCTGAATTCTTGATCTGATGCCTATCAGTCTTAGTTTTAAAGGCAAAAAATGAACAAATTATTCATTATAGATGACGAACAAGACGTCCAATATTCATTCAAGAGGATATTTTCTCAGAGTAATTTGGATATCGTAACCGCCGATAGTGGAGAAGCTGGGCTGGATTTGTTGGATAAAGAAACGCCAGACCTCATTATTATGGATGTCAGGATGGGTGGGATGAATGGGCTTGAGACTTTAAGGAAAATTAGAGAGAAATCCACCAGCTTACCGGTCATTATAATGACAGCCTACGGAACGACTCAGACAGCAATTGAGGCTATGAAACTGGGAGCCTTCGATTATATTCTGAAGCCATTCGACATTCCAAAGATAAAGGAAATGGTGGGGCGCGCCTTAAAAACGACAAAGCAACTTCAAGATACGGTAAATTTTGAACCTTTATTAGAAGCCGAGGACTATGAAGTCGGCATGATAGGCAGGAGTGAAAGCATGCAAACCGTTTTTAAGCTTATCGGGCAGGTTGCAGCCACAGACGCCACGGCATTGATCACTGGGGAAAGCGGAACAGGTAAAGAACTTGTAGCAAAAGCTATATGCCATAATGGAATCAGGAATAAGAAAAATTTTATAGCAATCAATTGTGCCGCAATTCCTGAAAATTTACTTGAGAGTGAATTGTTTGGCCATGAGAAAGGAGCATTCACTGGAGCTACGGCAAGTAGAAAAGGTAAATTCCAAGAATGTGACGGAGGCACCTTGTTTCTTGATGAAATAGGAGATATGCCATTGCAGACTCAGATTAAAATTCTTCGTGTTCTTCAGTCTGGCACTTTTGAAAGAATCGGAAGCAATGAGACAATCAAAGTCGATGTCAGAGTTATCGCGGCGACAAATAAAATGCTTGAAGAAGCAGTGACAAACAAAGAGTTTCGGGAAGACCTTTTTTACAGACTCAATGTAGTCAGAATACACCTGCCTTCCTTAAGGGAAAGACCAGAAGACATTCCTCTTTTGGTAAATTACTTTCTTCAAAAAATTGCATCAAAATCTAAGGATGCCGGTGAACCAAAAAGCATTTCTCCTGAAGCTCTTGAATATTTAACTAGCTATGGTTGGCCTGGAAATGTTCGAGAGCTCGAGAATACTATTCACAGAGCCGTTGTTGTGACGGCTGGAGACGCCATCCTATCCAATCATTTGCCGCGAGAAATCACACAGCTCCCGAACAAAGCAGAAGATTCCAGAACTTCAGATGCTCCAATCGGCAACCCTGAACCTACAGCGCATGATCTTGAACCTGCTTCAACTCAAACACGACAAACCATAGGTGAGTCCCACCCACCAACTCTGCAGGCTATTGGGGAACATCTCTTCAATTGGGCGATGGAAAAGTCTGACCTAAAAATACTACCAGCTATTGAGAGAGAGCTTATTATCCAAGCCCTCTCCAGGACCCAAGGCAATCAGGTTAAAGCTGCAGAGTTACTAGGTATAACCAGGGCGACTTTGAGGAAAAGAGTTGAGCGATTTCAAATTAAGCGTGAAATGCTTATCGAATAAAAAATAATATAATTTATCTATGATGTAAGAGTGAATGATCACCACTGATAGGGTTCGGCTTGGTCCCAACTCGTGATGAATTCTTCATCTTTTTCACCAGAGTTTAATTTAGTGTCCAAAAAATCAGTTGAAGCCGGTTGGTAGTCCTCCTCCTTTACGATAGTAGGCGTAATGAAGACAATCATATTGCGTTTTTCTTGGTTTTTTCCAGTATTTTGGAACAGGTTACCAAGGATAGGTATGTCGCCCAGGAGAGGCACTTTATTCTTGGTCTCACTTGTTTTGTCACTCGTTAGCCCCCCCATAACAAGGGTGTGACCGCTCGGAACTCTGACTGTGGTTTGCATGCGCCGAATGGCATATATGTTTGCCTCAGAAATTCTACCTCCGATTTGGGATTGATCTTTGCCGTCAACGCTTGAAATTTCCGGCTCTACCTCTAGTGTGACCGAATCGTCGGCACTTATTCTTGGTAATACTTTTAATATTGTTCCCAAGTTAGTGTAGATAATGGATGTCGTTGACGGAACGGCTTGGGACCCAGGACTTTCTTGGAAAATTGGAAATGCTCGGGTCACTGCTAGTGTCGCTTCCACTTCATTTTGAGTGACAGTTCTTGGAGTCGCAACGACTTTAGTTTCGGAGTCGGAATTTAGAAAATTAAGAACAGCATTGAGTCCATCTGAGTTTAAGAAGGCAACACTGGGTGAAAAAGCGCCACCATATACCTGAGATATTCCAGAAGGATCAAAATCGGTCGTTATATTGTCTCCGGCGGCTGACTGAGAACCAGTAGTCTTTCCATTTCCGAACGTAATGTTGTTGTTAGCAAAAGTTCCTGACCAATCTATGCCACGAAGCGATGTTGGATTACGGCTGGTTTCCAAAATATTCGCCTCAATCAATACATTGCGAGACGGGACATCCAACTCGTAAATAAGTTCAGCAATCCGTTCCAATTCTTCAGTAGTGGCTGAAACGACTATCTTACTGGATTTTGAATGTGGTTTTATCGTACTTCGAGGACCGATAAAAGTTGATAGCAACTCGACCATTTCGCTTGCTGAATGGTATTTAATTTGTATGACGTGGCTTTGTAGGATTTCTTCCTGTGGTGCAGCTTTAAAAGTGACTTTAGCGATCTTAGTTTTTTTGTTTTGAATAATATCCAAATCGTAAGAATCAAGGACCGCCTCCAGTGCTTGTATGGCTGTGACATTTTCAAATCTTATG
>CBFHOE010000017.1:13986-32111 GCA_965657355.1 Limisphaerales bacterium
GTCACTTTCGGATAGTCAACGGCTTGGCCTTGTTCATTTAGCCCTGAGATTATTCTTGGATCAAAAATAAAATTGATTTTTGCTTGTCTCGCGAGTTGCCTAATAGCTGCGACTAAAGGGCCTTCATCTATACTTATAAATGGTGCAACTTCGGTTGAAGCTCCAAGGTCACTAGCTAGCGACCTGGTGAATATAGAAGTGCGAGCCGGAGTTTCTTCTGAGACCTCAACGGCAACAGGTTCAGGCTCAGGTTCAACTGGTTGGTTTTCACTAAATTGGCGAATCTTATTTGTTTGGCTAGATTGCTCAGCTTGAAGTTCTCGTTGATATTGCTGGATGAAATACTCAACTTCAGGTGAATATTCAGATGTGACCATACCATCTAGCATTTTGTCCGCACCAAATGAGGCATGCTGCGTCTGGTATTCTGTGTCGTTTAATGTCTGCGATTCTATTTCAAATGAATTGTCGGGCTGAATTTCTTGAACAAGTTGATTATTAGAAGCTTGTTGAATGTTGTTGACCTTTGCTAATTCGGTGCTCATTTCAACACTATTATTGCCTTCAATGGTATTAGCGCTGAGCGATGAATCTTGCAAACCACTTAATTCTTCGGGGCTTTCCGGTGAGGCTTTGTCTGTTTCGATTGTATTGCCTTGGGTAATCTCCTTATCTTCAGATGTGTCTTTGATCTCATTTTTTGAAATCTCTATTGTTTTATCTTTGGATAGCTCATCTTTCGAAGATTCGACCGCCTCCACGTCGACAACTTTTTCATTTTCCGAAACAATTTCAGCCTCTGGCGTTTCGGAATTTGGTTTCTTGTAAGTTGTTTTACTGGGGGTTTCTTCAAGCTCCTTTGCTGCAACTGAGATTATTTCACTTTTTGCAGGATTGTTAGGATCTGATAGGACATCTTGGTGTGAAATATTTCCTTCGCTTTCGACAAGACCATTTGGTTTTCCGTTTTTGGTGCCTTGACTCAATTGTGATAAATTGCCCTCGGACTCCGGGTCCTCTTTCGATAACTCCGCGGGTTGATATTGGTTATTCTTGTTTTTATCAGGACTTAATTCGATGTCTCCGCTAAATTGATTCGTCAATTCTACTTGCTCCAAAATGGCCTTGTTTAGTTCTGAAAGTTCAGAATCACTTTTCTGAATTTGAGAGGCCAATTCGCTGACTTCATTTGTGATCGCAGAAGAATTATCTTTTTCAGAAATAGCGAGCTCTTTTGCAGAGACGGTTTCAATTTCTTCCTCAGTGTTATTTTCCTTACCTGGTGATAGATATTTATCTACCTGGTTTTGGAGCTGTTTAAATATTGATAACCTATCTGAACTTTTTTGCGCCTGAACTACCTGGAATACTGAAAGACAGCACCCAAATAGTATCATTATCATGATATATTGCTTTTTCATTATTAGGTCTCTATTTAAAATCTTTTATTTTTAAAACTCTCAATTGGTTTTGATCTATAAATTTTACAAGAACACTATTTTTTCTTATTAGGAGGCATTTAAGAGACACTTGACTTTCGCCTGCTGTAACAGGTTTTGTTTCGCCTTGCTCATAGGTTTTGCCGTTGATCAAGGCTATGCGTCGAGTTTGACCATAACTAATTCCTTCTAATCTGACTTCAGTCTCAATTACCGATAGCGGGGCTACCGAGGGAGCTATACTCGCACTAGGAATTAACTTCTTTGGTTCCCTTCGTTTTGAATGCGGGAAAAATGGATCTTTTCCAAAACCTTGTTTATTGGTGAAGTTACTTCTGGGAAATGAGAAGAAGGAATCAATGGATGTGTTGTTGTTTGTGGATTGATCGATTGCCTTGATTGATATGCTTGGTGAAGCTTCTTCATCACTAACAGTTATTACCCCGTTTTGAGCAGAGGTTACCATTACCGTAATGGAGAAAATTACGGTTAAAAAAATCAATAAGCTTCTGTAATCAAATAATTTCAAAATATCTTCCCTTAATGATCAACTACCCGATTTCCTTTTAATTATGACGACTAAATCGAAGTTAAATGAGAGAGATTCATTGTAACTGCGACCTCTTATTATCGCTGGGACACCATTTTTTTGTTCAATTGATAAATTTTCAATGCGATAGAATGGATTACTGTTCTCGAGATCTGAGACGTAGGCTCCAAGCTCGTGAAACGGGGCCTCACCGATTACCCCAAATCGGATGACTTGAAAATTAAATCCCGGAAGCAGAGGTTTTTGATCTACTTTGCCAGCTTGTATTCTAGCTCTGACATTGGCGTAATCCCGATTAAACTCTTCCATCTTTAACAACGCCCAAGTGTATGGATCGCCATCAGCCATGTATTCTTCAAGAGTTTCAATTTGGCTCAGAGCTGCAGTATAATCGCTAATTATTGATTCTTCTTTGCTTAATAGCCGCTGCAATTTGGAGTTGTCTCTCTCAATTTTGCCAAGTTGAGATTTATGAGAATTGATCTTTTGCCGTTGTCCGGCCACAAAGAATTGAATAGCGAAAGCACAAAAAAAGGCCGTCCCTATCCCCAGTAGGATAAGAGTATCTTTTTTGTCTTTACTAATCTTTTTCATTTCCAGTGAATTTTATCGACCAAAGTGCCTATTTGTGAACCTTGTCATCAAAATTAATGACACTAGTGAAATCGACATAATTAATATCGGGATTGTAGGGATCGTTTCTTCTAAGCCCAAGGTCTATCAATCTCATCTGGCCTGGATTGCTAACTATAGTTGATATAAATGGCTGTTTGACGAGTTGCATGGAGTAAGTGTTTACAGATAAACGTCCGTCTGGACTTGAATCAAATCCATTAATTGTCAGGGATGTTTTTTGGGTAACTTGTGCAGGAATTTTTTTATCACCATGTTTTTTTTCCGCTTCATAAATATTTTCCTGTTTACCTATTAATCCAGAGAGGTAAATATTTGGGGTAACTGAACTTTGAAGATCATTTAGGACTGGCCCCCAAAGAAATCGATTTGTTGCATATTCACGAAGTGACTCAATTTCACCTTCTATCAAAATTGACTCTTTTAACTTACTCTCTAATTCAACATATTTTTTCTCATTCTCTGTCCACTCAGCGGTCCGAGCGGAAACTTCAGTAAATATAGAATGCCTTTTTAAATATACTGAAAGAGAATAAAACGTAACTAGTAGGCAACATGCGCCAGAGACCATATAGCCTATGAATTTAGGATCACGAAACCTTTCGCTCCGCCGATCGTATTCTTCAGATAATAAATTTAAACGTATTGGCATCGTATCAATTTAAAAATGCAAGGCCTGCACCGATGGATGCTCCGAATTGGTTTTTATATTCCATCAATTGTTTATCTTTATCTATGGGCAACCTTCTTTGGATCTTGTCAAGTGGGTCCCAGGCATTACATTTAAGCGGCATCTTGCTGGCGATGCCCCTAAAGATTGCGTCAGAATTCAAGGCACCAGCTCCTGAAACGTAAATCTCATCGATTTCTTTCTCCTGGGTGTAGGCATAAAAATCCAGAGATGCGGAGACTTCACTCATAAAAGAAGAAAGTCTGTCTTCTATAAAATCTTCAGATCTTGCTTCTAATTCTTCCTGAAGCGAGAAAGCGGTGGACTCGTCAAATCCCATAGCAAGCTGTTCAACAGGTTCTTTGACTGAAAGATTGTCTCCACCAAATTGAATATTTCTAGTAAGGCCAACATCACCGCAATCGATAATGCATATGGATGAATGAGAGTGACCAATATCAATAAGTCCAATGGTGGATGATTTGAATTTTTCAGGAAAACAAAATTCAAAAGAATTGATAATGCCGACCTGACAGGGAACAACATGTTCTAAAGAATACTTTGATTTATTAAAGGCTTGCTTGAGATCGGACATCGTATTTTGTTTTGTTCCACCAACCAATACACGCGAGCGATTTTCGTCTGTGGATAGAGTTTCAGGCTCCTTCTCGTCCAAACTGATGACCTCACAATCAAAAGTATGATTGTCCAACTGCTGTCCTAAATAATTTTGGGCTCCAACCCTAAGCATCTTTCTCATATCTGGAAGCGGGACGACGGGCATCATGGTTTGCTTCATAACCGAATTTGAAGCATTTAGAGACACCACAGCTTTTTTTGTAGGAACACCCAAATTTTTGACAACCGATTCAATACATTTGGAGAGATTGTCTGGACTTTTAAAGTATTCCCCCTCCTGGCGCTCAAGAAAATAATTCATGAGAACCGGCCTTCCATCTTTAAAAGATACATGAAGTGCTTTAAACCAGAGTGCCCCAAAGTCAAACACGATGGCCTGATTTTGTGGCTTAAGTTTTTTTGAGGAGCTAAACTTCATTTATATAACTTTATTTGTTACCTTGATATAATCGGAGCAATTGTCTCATTCTTAACCCACTGATTATCAGGCCGGTATCTCATAATTAGCGCTGACCGGGAACGATGGCGGGATTTTGGACAAAACTCAAAATCCAGGACACGCAGTACCTATAAAATAGACACCCCCTCATCTGAAGGAATTGATTAGAAACATGCTTTTTTGCGGGAATTATTGAAAAATACACATTATTCCCAAATCGCTCGTGTTTATATATGAGACATGTGCTCAAAACTTATATTTTACAATTATGGCCGATAAGGATTCTTTAATTAACCTTTTCTACAAAAATTGCCCTAAATTCCCCACGTTGAAGATTGTCTTTAAATCTGACACATTGATCTTTGTAAACAAACCAGCTGGATTGGTGACCCACCCGACAAAGGGAGATGAATATTCAAGCTTAGTTAGTCGGATGAGCCTTTCTCTAAGAAAAAATGGCCTACCCGATCACCCTATACATTTAATAAATAGGCTAGATCGCGAAACCAGTGGACTAGTCGTTTTTGCTCTCTGCGATGATAATGCAAGGCTATTGAGATCTCTCTGGAGTGAAAAAAAAGTGATTAAAACCTACATATGTATTACTCATGGGTATTCAGATTACCATAATCACGAATGTAATGAGCCTTTAGGAAATGACGAAGAGAGCCCTGTTTATGTTAAAGACAAAGTGAGGACCGATGGAAAAATATCAATAACGCATTTCACTACCATAAAAAATTTTAACAAAGATGGATATCCCTACTCTCTTATAAAAGCCACGCCGCGAACCGGAAGAAAGCACCAGATTAGAATTCATTTATCTCACTTGGGGCACCCCATCGTCGGAGATAAGTTGTATGGAAAGGACGAGTTATGCTATTTACGATTCGTCGATAAAAAATTATCGACTCATGATTACGATAATTTGAAGCTATTCAACCAAGCCCTCCATGGCCAGAGCTTGGAATTTCTCTCTGAATCCCTGCCGTTTAGAAAAATTTCATGTCAACCAGACAGAGATTTTGAGGCTTTCCACATGGATATTTGAGGTATGGTTTTTTGTCACCGTCTTTTCACAGGGCGAAGGCAAATTCAGCCACAAAGACTAGGAATCTTTTTCCTGCTTAACAAAGCAATACGGCTTAAAGGATCCAAAACATGCTCAAACAAACGAAAATGCCCCCTATTTTTTCATGGCATAATGATTGCTGTATAGAGATAGAAAAATGAATATCGGTTTATTCAGCGCAGCATCAGCCTTAAATACCAATCAGAAATGGTTGGAATCAGTATCTGAAAATTTGGCAAGTCAACCCATCCCTGGATTTAAAAGAACCCAGATGGTGGTTGGGGCTGAAATAGCAGGCGAGATTCCAAAAGAATACCATGATGTCGCCAACGAAGGCCCAACTTCATACCTCCTTCCCACCTCAAAGGCTGCTCTTAATTTCTCCCAAGGAGATCTCAAAAGAACTGAAGTCAAAACAGATTTTGCCCTGGAAGGTAAAGGATTTTTTGTGGTGCAGACACCAGGAGGGGATGAGGTGTTCACAAGGGATGGTGAATTTAAGTTTTCTGCGGACGGTCAGCTGGTGAATAAGGAAGGTTACCCCGTTTTAGGCGATGCTGGCCCCATTTTTGCAAATGCACTTAACGATGCTCAGATCTTTGCTGAACCGGATGGCACGATTAGGCAAGGACAGCAAATTCTAGGAAAACTTAGAGTAGTCGATTTTGGTGATCTTAATAACCTCGAGCCATATAGTGGCGGTTTATTCAAGGCAAAACAAGGCGCGCCCGGTCCTGTTGAAATACCTGAGACAAAGGTAAGGCAGGGGTATCTTGAATCTGCCAATGTTTCAACGGTTAAGGAAATGGCTGGCTTGATTTTGGCTATGAGGAATTACGAAGCCAATCAAAAAGTCATTCAAAACACAGATGACAAGCTAGGAAAAGCTATCCAAGCACTCGGAGAAAGCGCGTCTTAATTTTTTATAAAGAAGGGAAAAACTAAAGCATGATACGAGCACTATATTCTTCGGCATCTGGGATGCATGCCCAGCAGTTGAATCTCGATAATACAGCTAATAACCTTTCAAATGTCAACACGACGGGGTTCAAGAAAAGCAAAATGGAGTTTCAGGACTTGGTTTACCAAGATACCAGAAACGCTGGAGCTAATGTAGGTGGAGGCAATACTGTCCCAACCGGAATACAGGTTGGCCATGGTGTAAGACTAGCCGCTACTTCCAAAATTTTTACCACAGGGGAACTCACTCCAACGAGAGCTGATTGGGATCTTGCAATTAATGGAGATGGATTTTTTGAAATTCAGTTACCAGATGGCACAGCAGCCTACACAAGAGACGGAGCTTTAAAGATTGACCAAAATGGCCAGGTAACCACGAGTCAGGGTTATCCTGTTCAAGGTGGATTCGTCCCTGTCGCTCCAAACGCAACTGCAGTCTCTATCTCTGAAAATGGCACAGTAACCGTGACAGCCGATGGGCAAGATGAAGTATTTAATATAAATTTAGTAAGATTTCAAAATCCAGCAGGCCTCAGAAACCTTGGGGGCAACCTTTACGCCGAATCCCCCGCTTCCGGAGTACCTGAAGCAGGAGAACCTGGCCAGGATGGATACGGACGACTCCTTCAAGGGTATTTGGAGATGTCTAATGTGAAAGTTGTTGATGAGATGGTCAACCTCATCGTTGCTCAAAGAGCATACGAAGTGAATGCAAAATCCATTCAGGCTGCAGATGAAATGATGGGACAAGCAAATAAAATAAAACGATAATATGGTTACTTATAAATTTACTTTGATTCTTTTTATATCATTACTCTTTTCCAGTCTTGAGTCTCAGGAGGCATCCTCGATAGCTGTTGAACCTCCGGTTCGCATAGAGTGGAAAATTAAAGATGAAGTTGTCCTCAATAAGGATGAAATATTATTGAGCGATATCATTGAAACTCCAGGAAATACCCCGATACCTGAAATACCTCTCGGGCCAACGCCAAGCATTGAAAGGCCTATTCATCTTCATCAATCCAAAATCTTTCATATTGTTGAAAAGGATTTACCAGGTTTATTAGCACCAAAAGGGAGTGGTCCACAATGGTGCAAAATTTCAAGGCAGCATAGACTATTCCAAGAGAGCGAGTTCTTAGAGACGGTCACTCAATCCATTGATCAGATTTTCCAAAATCCAGACGAGAATATAGTTATTAAGCTAACAAGAAAATGGAGACCGATTCCTGTTCCTGATGAGCCTGTGATATTTGAAGTTGAGGATCATGATAAAATCAAAGTGGCAACCTATGGGGTCATCCGGTTTTACCTCATTCATAATAGGGGCAAATCAGGGCCTCATTTCGTGCAAGTCAGATGCCAAAAACCAAAAGAGGTTTTGGTGTTAAAGACAAAAGTTAATAGAGGCGAAACCATTAATGAACAGAAACATTCATGGGTTTCAATGGATACATTGTCCATTAGAAGTCCTATCACTAGGGAGTCATATGATCCGACTGATTTATTTCAAGCGAGTAGAAATTTAAACGCTGGAATTGTATTAACAGATCGAGATGTGAAAAGAAAACCTTTGGTCTCACGTAGATCACTTGTAACAGCTCTCAGCGAAGTGGGAAAATTGAAAATTTCGATTAAAGCGTTGTCAGAGGAAGAAGGCTACAAGGGCGATGTCATTAAGGTAAGAAACTTAAGATCCAATAAAGAGTTTTTTGCAAAAATTATTGGAGCTAATTTGGTAGAACCCCTCCTGTAAGAGAAGGCTAATAATGAAAATGATGAATATAAAAAATAAAATCATACTAAGTATTGGTGTCGTCATAATAATGACTTCAAACCCAACTTCGGGACAGAGTCTATGGAAAAAAGACACATCAAAGTCCATGTATTCAGATCTTATCGCCAATAAAATCGGGGATATCCTAAATATAATCATTCAGGAGCAAAATTCTAACAAGCAACAAGCCAATACGTCGACATCCAAGGCGTCGTCTATTGACGCCTCCATACAAAGTTTCCTCTACCCTCCCGGGGCATCAGGACTTCTAACAAAAAATGGCAGGCTTCCAAGGATGAGCATGGCTGGAGAGAATGCCTTTAAAGGAGGCGGCCAAATATCGAACTCTAAATCTATGACAGCGAGAATAGCTGTCACAATCATAGACAAAATGCCTAATGGCCAGTTGCTGATAGAAGGCCGACGAATAACCGAATTTAGCGGAGAAAAACAAGAAATAATTTTAAGAGGAGTTGTCAGACAAAAGGATATCACAGGCGGGAATACTGTATTTAGCTACAATGTAGCCAACGCCAATATTCAGATAATTTCCAAAGGAGCCTTATCTCAACCACAGAAAAAAGGATGGTTTACCAGAACCTGGGAAAAGATTTCTCCATTTTAATCAGATCCATTTAAGAGATCATCTGAATTCAAATTAACTGGAAACATGTTGCGAATAATCAAAAAATTTCTTCTGACAAGTGTAATCATCAATATATTGATGGCTAACTCTGCAAATAGCGCAGTGAGATTGAAGGATTTAGCCACTATCTCAGGGGCACGTGAAAACCAGCTCGTTGGATATGGCCTAGTCACTGGTTTAAATAACCAGGGTGACCGGAACCTAACATACACACTCCAATCACTTTCTAGTTTATTGAGAAATTTTGGTGTTACTTTGCCCGCAACGGACATGCAGTCAAAAAATGTTGCAGCGGTAATGATTACAGCAAGTATACCTGCCTTTGCAAAACCAGGAGCAAAACTTGATGTAACCATTAGCTCTATTGGAGATGCAAAATCATTACAGGGAGGAATACTCCCACAAACCCCACTCTTTGGAGCTGATGGCAATGTATATGCGGTTGCACAGGGTCAATTAGCAATTGGTGGATTTTCATCAGGCGAGAGCAATGCATCACTTGTGAAGAACCACCCAACAGTTGGCCGAATAGCAAATGGTGCCATTGTTGAAGAACAAATACCAACGACTATTGAATCCAATGGAATAATGCAGCTTCTATTTCGACAACCAGACTTTACTTCTGTTGCTCGAGCAGAAAGTGCCATAAACAAGAAATTTCCAAATTCAAAATCTGCAGTGGCGAAAGCAATTAATGCGTCCACTATCAATTTAAGAATACCAGACGAGTATTATGATAATGCAGTTGGTTTTGTCCAAGCAATCGAAGAAATTGGGATCGATCCAGATGTTAGAGCCAGGGTGATTGTAAACGAGCGAACTGGAACCATAGTCGCCACCTCATCAGTCCAAATCTCTGCGTGCGCCATATCACATGGCAACCTGACAATCAGTGTAGCCACTACGCCCAACGTTTCCCAACCAAACCCGCTAGCACCACAAAATGCGCAAACAGTAGTTACTAATGGAACGCAAGTTAATATTGATGAGACAACATCTACATTAATTCCCACGCCAGACCTACCCACTGTCGAAGAGGTAGCGCAATACCTTAATAGCTTGGGGGTCACTCCAAGAGATTTAATTTCAATTTTTCAAGCAATGAAAAATGCAGGTTCCCTTCACGCTGAAATAATTGTTCAATAAAAATTTACTCAATGGATTTATCGATTTCACCACCCAGTTTACCACCACTCGGCTCCACCGATTACAACTCCTTGGTCGAGAAAACCCCCTCGACGGATGGAACAAGTAAGGAAGAACTATTACAGATAAGTCAGCAATTTGAATCTGTTCTATGGAAAAAATTTCTAGATGATGCCACGAAGCCATTATTGGAAACACATTTCTCAGGTAATAATACCCAATCGGAAATATATAGGGACATGATGAATCACACGTTAGCGCAAGCCATAACTACGGAATCGAAAAGCATGATTTCTAGCTCCATGGCAGCTCAATTGTACGTTGATACTAAAGGCGAAGATACCGGAAAAAATAAATAGATCTAAATTATGAATCTTCAGCAACAGCAGTTAGAGAGTTTTGTGGAATGTTTAAGGTCAGAGCTCCAAGGATATGGTGAGTTACTGGCTTTAATGGAGACCCAGCAATCGCAAATCATGTCCAGAGATTTGACGCGCATTGAAAGTACGACTCAAAAGATAAATGAGCAATTTAAAGTCATACAAGATTTGAGGAAAATTAGGTCTAACCAACAGGCGCAAATATCTATTTCAACAGGACTTGTCCCTGATGCCACCTACAAGGAGCAAAGAGACTTTTTCCCAAATGAATTTCGAAATCTCACTGATGCATTGGTAGAAGAAAACAATGCTCTTTTGAAAGAGGTCAAGGTTAAGGCCAAACAAAATCAAATGCTATTGTTCAGGACAACTGAAATGATGCAAGAATTCATAAATCATCTACTCCCGAGAAATGAAGTTCAGTCATACAATGCCAAGGGAGCAAAACAATCTACTCGAGTCGAGAAAACCAACCTCTATGAGGCAATGGGATAAAATTTCTAACTAGCGGATAATCATGTCGACACTCTTTGGATCATTAAATGTAGCCAGACAATCACTGCATAATATGCAGTTAGGTATTACCGTGGCTGGCCATAATATGGCAAATGCCACCACCGAGGGGTATAATCGACAGAAGGTCGTCATTAGCTCCGAAAAACAAAGTAATGGCTCACACGTACTCGGAGCAGGTGCCTATGTCAACCAAGTCCAAAGAGTGCATGATGTTTTGCTGGAGAATCGTATCCAAGACCACCAAAGTGACACTGGCTTATTAGAATCACAAAAAGAAATGCTGGATTTTATGGAATCTAGCCTGGGCCAATTTATCGACCGCCAATCCATGAGTGTTGAAGGAACGTCTGCGAGTCAAGGCATTGGCACACCTTCTAGTATTGCAGAGTATTTGGACCAGTTCTTTAATTCCATTTCATCTCTGAGCAATGACCCTACTTCATCTGCATTGAGACAAGAGTTAGTGAATAATGCCAACTCTCTTACAAACAAGCTAAACGGTAATATCCAGGCCGTAGACACACTTCAGTCACAAATTTTAAATGAGGTCACAAATACCGTAGAAGAAATAAACAGGCTTATAACACAAATCTCAGAGCTTAATTACGATATCGTCTCTGATGAAAAAGCGCATAGGGGAGAGTCAAATGATTTGCGCGATAAAAGACAAGTTAAAGTCGAAGAACTAGCAGAGCTCATTAACATAGATAAGACTGTTGATAGCGATGGACTAATGACTATCTATCTCGATGGGGTTCAAATGAGTGGCCTCAAGACATCAGAGAAACAAATTGAATCATTTATCAAGCCTGACGGAAGCATTGGTTTGCGAACCGTTGGTGACGAACAGGAGACGGGATTTACGAGCGGAAGACTTGCTGGCCTTTCACGCGTGAGAGATGTTATACTCCCTGACCTAAAGACTAAATTTGATACTTTCGCTTCAACCCTCATTTCCGAAGTCAATGCAGTATATCAAACCGGCACAGATCTACTCGGCAATAGCGGAGGAAATTTCTTTGAAGGAACAAATGCTTCGGACATAAAAATTAATCCAGACGTAATGGATAACCCGGCCAAAATCCAGGGAAGTTTGGACGGGGAAAAGGGCGATAATACAATCTTTTTAAGACTATTTGATCTTTCAAATAAAGAATTACCCTCTCTGAACAATCTTACTTTCTCTGAAAATTATGCTGATATTACAGGAAACTTTGGCAATACGATCAAAGCAATTGAGGATTCAATCGAGGATAATTCAGCTGTTGGCGATATGCTGGCCAAAAAAAGAGATAGCATTAGTGGTGTTTCGTTAGATGAAGAAATGACAAATCTGATTCAATTTCAAAGAGCATATCAAGCGTCGGCCAGAATCATCAATACCTTAGATGAAATGATAAGCACGGCAATTAACCTTGGAAGATAAGCACGGAATTTATTATAGAATATCATGAGAATAGCCAGTAAAGCCCTGCCAGATATGGTTTTAAATCAGCTAAATAAGCTGGCACACAAGCAGTCCAAGCTGCAAAATCAAATTTCTTCTGGGCAGCACATCAGTAAGGCATCTGACTCACCAAATGCTTTTGTAAAATTATTGAATTTTCAGTCTGAAGATCGATCTATTGAACAATTCCAAAAGAATATCGATTTTTATAAAGAGGTTTCATCAAATACTTACTCGATAGTTGACTCAATGAAATCTGTCATTAATAGGGCGCAAGAAATAGCCACCCGGTCAGATTCCTTAAAATCCAAAGATGAATTAGCTATTTTTGCTGTAGAAGTTAATGAGTTGCTTAACCAAGCGGTGAACCTTGCAAATTCTGAGTCACGTGACAAATTTCTTTTTGCTGGCACAGCAGTCGGGGAAAAACCATTTGAAGCCACAAAAGATGCCGATAATAAAATCACAGCAGTTAATTACCAGGGGAATGAAAACGCTGTCGAATTGGTAATCTCAGATAATCTTAGGACTAGCCCATATCTTGTAGGTGAAAACGATTCAGGGTCGGGTGCTTTTGGGCTTTTCAAAGATAGTCGGACTGGCACAAACGTTTTTCAAAGTTTAATCAACCTCAGAGATAGACTCGAATCTGGAGATAGTGGCGCGGTAATTAATGATTCAATAGCTGAATTGGAAAAAGAAGAAGATAATATTATTTTTCATATAGGATCTATTGGGGCTTCTCAATCCAGCATGGAGGAAATGAGCGCTGTTCTCGCGGAAAAATCAAATTCATTAAATAAGCTTTCTTCAAGAGAGGCAGATGTGGACATCACTGAAACCGTCATGCTTCTCAACCAAACACAACTATCATATCAAGCGGCCCTTCAGTCAGCTGGAAAGGTCCTTAATACATCCCTCCTAGACTATATTCGATAGGATATTTTAATGTCGAGTTAAGGCAGCACCCTGATTCTTAGGTTTCTGAATTCAATAGGAGATCCTTCAGATTCGAGACAAAGGTAACCATTTGCTGGCGAACAGTTAGTGCCACCCGAAACCTCCTGCCCATTGACCCACAAACGAACCTCACCGTTGATGGCTCGTATGTAATAATGGTTCCACTCTCCTGTTCCTTTGGTGAGGTTTTTTGATGGAAAACTTCTTTTACCATTGGGAGCAATTGGAGGAAATGGATCCATCTTTGATCCTTGTGTTGGAAAGACGTCACCATGACAGGTGAACCAGTTTGCCTTCTTATTATACTTTTTCTTATAAAATTCTGTATACCCCAGATCGAGAACCTGAACTTCAATTCCCTGAGGCAATCTCCCCTTCCCTCCCTCTAATCGTTTTATAGATTCTGGAGTGGCCCAAAGAAAGACTCCAGAATTACCAGCACTCTTGAGGTGCCTCCATTCGCAAACTAGTTCTAAATTTTTTATTGGGTTCTTTGTCCTAATAACTCCAACTGGCTGACCTGTGCAAGCGACACTGTTGCCGTTCCATGTCCACGTATCATTTTCACAGTTAACATTAATAAAGTCATTCTCTGTCAGCGACCTCCATCCGGGACCTTTCCCATTAATAACGGTAACATCGGAAGAGTTTGCTTCGTCAGCAGCTAATGAAGTAGCTAGTGTCAGCGAATATATTATTAGTAGTATTATAGATGAATAATGGGCTAAACCATTCAGATAATTTTTCATAAACCTTCAAAAATCAGAATAAAAATAAGCTATTAATTAAGTATAATATCCTATGCCCCTATCTGAGCAACCCAAATAGCCAATCCAACGACAAAGAAGCATAAAAGCAAACTTACAAGAAATCCAACGACATCTACCATTTTGGGCTTGGCGAATTCCCACGAACTACCAGGAAACAACTTGTTTGAATTCAAAGAATCCGGATTATTAAAAGCAGATTCCAAATTCGATTTATCTTCATCAGCCCCCCCCACGACAGGTGTCCTCATTTTGATGTATAACCTATTCAGGCTAAGCTCATCATTCTTCTTTGTTAAAAGACTCACGATGATCATGACCAGAAAAGGAAAAACAATCTTTGGCAGAAGTTCCATACTTGCCAGTCTAGCTGAATTAGCAGAGGACAGTTCGAAACCAAGTATGTCATATACTAAGAACTCAAGTCGCAAGTTCCCGTTTCCAGTAACAGGCCCTTCATAAGCATATTTAATAGTAGTTAAATCGTCGTTTTGTATTCTCTCTTTTACGACTCTAGCTGTGCCCTTATTAGGAATTACCCCTTCGGACCAATATATGGATTTACCACCTGAAATTGTAGTTATAGTAAATTCCTCCCCAAGAGACAATGGAGCGGGCTTAGCTGCCAATTGCGAGAGTATTGTCTCATCAGAAAGACCTTGATCCTTGAGATTTTTAAAGTCGTTTTCCCAAATTTTAATATTAGCCTCTCTTTGTTTAACATCTGAAGGAACCGCGTTTCGAGTTGCAGTCGTTTCAACAAAATCGGTGGTCTTACCAAGAACAGAGGCCGACTTCAATTGAGGGGCTATCAATGGCGCTACCCAAGGAATGATAAAAAACATCAAAGATGTGTATATAATGACTGCCCAAGTCGCTTTCGCTGTTGCTCCACGCCAAAACATTCCCATCCAAAAAGGGGCAGCAAATATCATTGGAACTATCCACGTTAGCTGTAACTGCTTGAAAACGTCCATCATAAACCATGAAATCAAAACAGCTCCTATAATCATTATGCCCCCAAATAATCGTGCTACTTTCAGACATTGTTGGTCAGTCGCATGATTATCTAGATAAGGGACGTATAGATTTCGAACAATGAGACCAGAAGTCACAAGCATGTATGTATCGGCAGAGCTCATCAGTGCCGCCAGCATACATGCCAACATGAGGCCTCTCAGGCCTGGCCAAAGTAATTCTCGAGACGCTATCCCCCAAGCTTTATCTGGGTCACTAATGAGCTCTGCATTATCTGAATAAAGGGCCAAAACAATTAACGCCGTTAGGGCCCATCCAATCGTACAAAACCTTTTGGCAAGATTCCCCATTACCAAACCTACCCTGGCATTTATTTCATTTTTTGCAGAACCACCACCTGTCGCAATGAAATGGGGCATAACAACAATCCCTAGTAAACTTATTATAGTGACTGCGATTATCCTATGTAATGGAAATTCACTACCTGCTTCAGATCCCACAATAGTGAACAAATGCTCAGGCAGTTGTTCATGGATAATTTTGAATCCAGACATTATTCCCTGCGATTCAGGATTGCCAAATTTTACCACCAGTGCGTCTAACCCGAAGGGAATCAAAATTATAGATAATAAAATAATAAAAATACCCTGCAATACGTCTGTCCAATAAGCAGCCGCAAGCCCACCTAAAACCCCATAAACAACAACAATTAAAGCGATAATCGGAACGAGGATATATTCCATTGATATCATAGTGCCCCCAATTTGAACAGCATCACCAATAAGTGGTGCGGCTACTTTTCCAATAGCTGAAAAGAGCATCGAGGTGTATACCATATAGAAGATCAAACCGAATATTGCATAGGCCCCACCAAGACTTTTTGATTCATATCGCTCAACGAACCAGTCACCAAGAGTAAGATGTCTCATCCTTCTATACCAAACCCCTGCAAACCAATATATTGGGGTCACGAACAACCAAGACATGACAGACCACATACCGCTCATGCCAGAGGTAAAACTAGTTCTGGCCGTGTTTACTGGATCTGACGAACCCGTGCCTGCTCCAAATGCAGCAAATGCTTGCAACCATTTACCAAATCGTCGTCCGCCTAATAGGTAGTCTTCCTGGGCTTTAACACGTTTCATAGCCCAAAAACCAATGACCATCATAAGCGCAAAATATCCAGCAAGGACAATATAATCGAGGAGATTCACCCCTGAATTATGTGGCTGATATTTAGATGGGAAAGAAAATTTTTAAGAAATTCTTGATGCAAAAACGAATTTCAAAAGTGAATCAAGAAGATTCAAAAGATTAAGAATCGGCAAATTCTTCTACTGATGGACACGTACATACTGGGTTGCGGTCGCCATAAACATTATCAATGCGAGAAACCGCTGGCCAAAATTTGTGATCTTTTGTCCAATCGCAAGGGTAGACTGCAACCTGTTTGGAGTACTCCCTGCCCCATTCATTGGCAATAAGCTGACTCGCTGTATGGGGTGCATTTTTTAGCGGGCTTTGATCAGGTTGTATGCGACCTGACTCAACTTTATCAATTTCCTCTCTAATGCTGATCATTGCTTGGCAAAACCTGTCCAATTCCATCAAGGACTCACTCTCTGTGGGCTCGACCATCAATGTATTGGCAACCGGCCAAGAGACGGTAGGTGCATGAAAACCGTAGTCCATGAGTCTCTTGGCAACATCTTCCACAGTAACTTTGTTAAACTGCCTTAAATCCAGAATGCACTCATGCGCAACTCTTCCGTTTTTGCCTTTGTATAAGATTGGGTAGTATTCCTCCAATCTGTGGGCAATATAATTAGCACTCAGAATTGCGACTTCTGTGGCACTTGTCAGCCCGGAACCTCCCATCATTTGAATGTACATCCAAGGAATTACGAGTATGCTGGCGCTGCTGAATGGCGCCGCGCTGACTGGACCAGTTTGGGATTCATGATCTTTGTGAGGGTGCCCAGGGAGGAACGGCACGAGGTGCTCGGCGACAGCTATTGGGCCCATACCAGGACCGCCACCACCATGAGGAATACAAAATGTTTTATGGAGATTGATATGGCAAACATCTGTTCCAAATTCCTTCGGACTGCAGAGACCGACCAAGGCATTTAGGTTTGCTCCATCCATGTAAACTTGCCCGCCGAAACGATGGACTATCTCGCAAATGTCTTTTATGGACTCTTCAAAAACCCCATGGGTAGAGGGGTATGTGATCATGAGAGCCGAAAGTTGGTCCTTATGTTTTTCAGCTTTGTGGCTCAAATCATCAATATCGATATTCCCATTATCATCGCATTTAATAGATACGACGCTCATGCCGGCCATTACTGCACTCGCCGGATTTGTCCCGTGGGCAGATGTAGGGATAAGGCATATATTTCTGTCTGTGTTTCCTCGTGATAAATGGTATTCCCGAATAGCTAAAAGTCCTGCAAATTCTCCCTGAGAACCCGCGTTAGGTTGAAGACTCACGCCACTGAACCCCGTAATTTCACACAGCCAATTATCTAGATTTTCAAATAAAGTTTGATACCCCTCCCATTGAGCATCTGGAATGAATGGGTGAAGGCCAGCCCACTCAGGCCACGAAACAGGAAACATTTCCGAGGTAGCATTTAGCTTCATTGTGCAAGAACCAAGTGGAATCATTGAAAAAGCCAAGGACAAATCCCTAGATTCCAACTTCTTAATATACCGAAGCATCTGGGTCTCAGATGTATGGGAATTGAAGACATCTTGGGCTAAGAATTTGTCTTGCCTCCTTAAACTCGGAGAAAGCACTTTCTCACAGCCCATCGAAGTGAATTCACTTGAACTCATCTTCACCGAAAAGAGACCCAGGATTTTGGTGAGTTCTCGACTATCGGATTTTTCATCAAAAGCAATGACAATGGCATCAGAACCATCAACAGGCTTTCGTAAATTAATCTCTTGATCACTCGCTTTAGCAATAATCTCATCCGCGGATATCGTATCTTTTCCGCCGTTAAGAATAACCTCAATGGTATCAAAAAACTGATCTGATTTTAAATGGAATCCAGACTTTTTAAGGCAGTCAGCGCATAGTGAAGCTATCGTATGA
>CBFHOE010000017.1:32210-37782 GCA_965657355.1 Limisphaerales bacterium
GCACGCTCGGCAATTTTGCGGAGGCCAGTGGGTCCATGATAAATCGCATACATGGATGCCATTATCGCTAATAATACCTGTGCAGTACAGATGTTACTTGTAGCTTTTTCCCTTCGGATATGTTGTTCTCGAGTTTGGAGTGCAAGCCTGTAAGCGGTGCGCCCTTCTTTATCAACGGAAACACCAACAAGTCGGCCGGGAAGATTTCTTTTATATTCATCTTTGGTGGCGAAGAAAGCCGCATGAGGCCCGCCGAACCCGAGTGGTTGACCAAATCTCTGAGTGGACCCGACAACAACATCTGCCCCACTTTCACCTGGCGCTTTGATCAGACATAAAGCTAAAAGATCTGAGCACACAATCGTTTTGATCGCATTTTTTTTAAGACTAGGAAGTATTGTGCCAATGTCATGCACCTTGCCGTCAGCAGATGGAGAGGAAATGATTGCTGCAAATTCGTCCTTCCCAGAAGGAAGTCTGTCTAAGTTTCCTTCTGCTATTGTGATGCCCAAGGGAATAGCCCGGGTCTTGATGACAGAAAGTGTTTGAGGGAGTATGGAGGTGGAATCTACCCATACAGTCTTTTTGGTTTTATCCCTTCTTTTTGCGAAGAGCATCGAAATAGCTTCGGCAGCAGCTGTGGCTTCATCTAACAGGGACGCATTGGCGATATCCATCCTTGTCAATTCAGTTATCAATGTTTGAAAGTTTAAAAGAGCCTCCAAACGGCCTTGTGCAATCTCAGCTTGATATGGCGTGTATTGGGTATACCAGCCGGGGTTCTCGAATACATTTCTTTGAATAACCGGTGGGATGTGGCAGTCGTAATAACCCAATCCTAACAATGACCTTTTTGGAAGATTTTTCTTTGCCAGACGTCTCAGTTTGTCAAGAGCTTCATGCTCGCTCATTGCGATCGGCAAGTTCATTTCAACAGACCGCTTGAGAGGAGAAGGAATAACCTGGTCTATAAGCTCAGGTAAGTCACTTACTCCAAGGACCTCTTGCATTTGCTTGATTTCCGATCCTGATGGTCCAATGTGGCGGTTTACAAATTTATCTGGGTGCTCCATTTAAAGTGTCTGAAATAAAATAGTTAGCTGAAGTGATATGCGTTCCAAGACTCAGTATAGAAGCTAATCCATATGGGTCAGGATTCAAATCAAATCCCCGTATAAAAAGAGAATTACAGAGATAATTAATGATCTAGAACGGAATACGTGGATTAGATAATAAATACTCACTCAAACCAGGGAGAGGAAAACTTAGAAATGGCTTTATTTTATCGCATTGCATGGAACAGTCGGGCGATCTAGGCGGACCGGAATAGTCTTTTATACTACCTGAAAGTATTTTGGGGTTTAGCCCCGGCCATCTTTTTGCAATCAAATCACCAATTTCAAATCGAGATAATTTTTCATTTCCACAGAGATGAAAAATTCCTGTTAGCTGATGAGACATGATATCTAGCACCGCACGCGAAGTCACCGCAGCAGGGATAGGGTTGCGGTATTCATCAACGAATAGTCTAGTTGAGTTACCAGAAGCCCAACTCATTCTCATCTTCTCATTGAAGCCTCTGTCACCGGTCGCGGACACACCTCCATTTAAACTTGTTCTGATAATACATGATTTGGAGTGCTTCAAAAAAACTCTCTCAGATTCTGCTTTGGATTCGGCATAAACGCCTATTGGAGATACTGGGGATTCTTCTGTGTATGCCCCCTCTGATCCATCAAACACTAAATCTGTTGAGAAATGACCGATCCATGCATCAGGGCAGAACTCACAAATCCACCGACAAGATTCCACATTTAGCAAATAGGCTAGGTCAGGATTTTTTTCACAAGCAGGATTATTGGTTAAAGCCGCACAATGGATGATAATATCTGGAGATATTGCCTTGAAGTATTTTTCGACATCTTGTTTAGATGTGAGATCGAGAACCTGCCTCGTTGGAAAATAAAATGTATTGTCACTGGTTTGCGCACGAATAAGATCACGCGAAATATATCCAGCTATTAGCCCCGCGGTTCCCGTCACACATATTTTTTTTCCATGAACATCCATTTAATTAACCTGATTTATTGACGTTTTTGATGGAGTCAGGTTTTCATTCATTTTTATCAATATAACGATTGAGGAGAGGAGAATAGGCATCGATTCTTCGATCTCTGAGGAAGGGCCAGTGAGTTCTTGCCTCATCAATTTTATTTAAATCCATTTCTGCTCGGAGAATTTCTTCCTTATCAGAAGAGGCTCTAGAAATAACATTACCATAAGGATCAATAAGAAAACTGTTCCCCCAGAATTCAATACCCCCGGTGTCGTCATTGTTTTCCATACCGATTCGATTAGCTGCAGCAATAAAACAACCATTGGCAATGGCATGAGATCTTTGAATGCACAACCACGCATTAAGCTGGCTTTGACCAAACTCATCTTTCTCAGATGGCAGCCAACCTATTGCGGTTGGGTAGAAAATAATTTCAGCGCCCATTAATGCTGTAATTCTAGCAGCCTCAGGAAACCATTGATCCCAGCATATGAGAACACCAATCTTTCCAAATTTTGTATTGAAGACTCGATATCCCGTGTCGCCTGGGGTGAAATAAAATTTCTCCATAAATTGCGGGTCATCCGGTATATGGGATTTCCTATATATACCAGCCAATGAACCATCAGCATCCACGACAACAGCAGAATTGTGATAGATACCGTGTGCTCGCTTTTCAAAAAAAGAGACAACAACTACAACTGAATATTCTTTGCAGAACTTTTGCCATGATTGAATAAGATAACCGTCAATAGGCTCGGCCCAGGAAAAATATTTATGATCTTCGGTCTGACAAAAATAATGACTAGAATACAGCTCTTGAGTACAGATCACCTGAGAACCAGATTGGGCAGCCTCTCGCGCCCTTTGAATGGTCTGTTCATGGTTCAATCGCCTGTCCGGGCTAACACAATTTTGCAGCAAGGCTATGTGATACTTCATTAGAAAAAATACGCGATGAGCAGGTTAGAAACTACCAAACAATACAAAGAATCAAGATTCATTATCCCTGTAATTCCTTACTATTGTGTCCGTGTGAAGATGTGTAAAAGTATCAACGGGGTAGTATTGAGCAATTTTTCTAATAAATTTACCCAAGGTTTCATTTGTCGGTCCAAAGCCATCTTTGTAGATATAATGTTCTAGATCTCTAAGAAGGTCATCTGCACATTGATAGCGTGAATCCACATCTTTTTTCAAAGCCTTATTGAGGATAGTATTTAATTCAGGGCTCACCCTGTTATTTAATTCTGAAAAATCTGGTGTTGGCATGCTTTGAATATTGTGGCGAGACTCGCTCGCGGATTCACCACGAAATGGATTGATACCAACAACTAGAAGAGATAATAAAATTCCAGTAGCAAATAAATCAGACCTTTTGTCAGTGATTTTGAAATCTGCTTGCTCAGGGCTCATATATTCACTTTTACCAGCCACAACATCCCCTTCTTCATCGATGAGAAAACCTACGGCTTTCGCAATGCCAAAGTCTGAGATTTTCACATCCCCCTCGTAAGCTAATAAAATATTTTTGGGACTAATATCCCTGTGGACAATAGAGAGCTCTTCGCCCTCAGATGTTTTTTTTGAATGAGCATAGGCAAGTCCACGAGCTATGCGGCTCGCGATGAAAATAGCCAATTCTATGGGGAGCAGAATTTTATTTTCTTTGAGAATGTATAAAAATTGCTCCAAATTCATACCACGCAATAATTCCATTGCGATAAAATAGTTACCATTGGATTCACCAAGCTGGTATGTCTGAACAATGTTGGTGTGAATCAAGTCGGCCACCAGCCTGGCTTCGCCAATAAAGTTTTCAAGGAACAATGGCTGGTTCGCGATCCTTTTTTTAATGATTTTGATCGCAACTTTTTTTACGAATCCATTCGCTCCGTATTGTTCCCCTTCGTAGACACTAGCCATCCCACCTTCGGCGATTCTCCGAAGAATGTTATAATGATATTGGGCTTTAATTGAGAATAGCTCTCCCATGTCTTGTAAAATTATAGCTCCCTTACAATTCAAGTAGAATTCAAATTACCCGCTCACCGCAAACGAAAAATGTCATTTTCTTTGTGTTTTTTCTTGCTAGATGCGTCTGAGAGGCGTAAACCACCGTTATCCGATTAAGGTATCAACCCTAAACGAAAAGAACTATGGCAAAAGCAGTTAAACCATTAACTAAAACTCAATTGGCAACTTTGCTTGCCGAAGAACATGAACTAACTAAAAAGCAGGCTACAGAAATCTTAGATCATCTCGCCGCCCTTGCTTACAAACACGCCAAAAATTCCTTCACATTGCCAGGAATTGGCAAACTGGAAGTCGTTCACAGAAAAGCCAGAATGGGACGCAACCCACAAACTGGTGAATCTATCAAAATCCCAGCTAAAAAGACCTTGAAATTTAAGATCTCTAAAGCTTGTAAAGACGCGGTCTTCCCACCAAAAGCTTAAAGTTAAAATTCTAAGCATAAAAAAAGACGCCTGGAAAAATACCAGGCGTTTTTTTTATACAGATGTGTCTTTGAGAAGATGTTTATTTTCCCAAAGCTCGTGCGGTTTAAAAATCCCTTTGGGAGTAATGATGCCAGTAATAAGCTCTGATGGGGTCACATCGAATCCATAATTGAGTGCTTTACTTCCCGGGTTCGCAATTGTTATGCAGTGTTCATGCCCGTTGGAGTCCATCCCTGAAATACGAGTTACTTCAGATTCATCCCGCCTTTCGATAGGTATTTCAGTGCCTGAAGAGAGGTCCCAATCCAATGTGGAAAGAGGGATTGCGACATAAAATGGAATCTGGAATTGATTTGCGAGCACAGCTTTAGTCAGCGTCCCAATCTTATTGGCAACATCACCTGTCCGAGCCACAACCCTATCGCTTCCGACAATAACCATGTCTATTTTCTCCAACTGCATTAAATGCCCTGCTGCATTATCCGGAATGATACTATGATCGATGCCATTGTTAAAAAGTTCCCAGGCTGTTAATGAAGCGCCTTGAAGCCGAGGCCTTGTTTCATCACAAAACACATGAAACCTAACGCCATGATCCCAGGCCCGGTATATGGGTGCTGTTGCGGAACCGACATCAACAAAAGCTAACCACCCTGCATTACAATGGGTTAGAAGATTCATCCCTTCTTTAATTAGAGGGGCTCCATATTCGCCTATTTGCTCGCAATGAGCGACGTCATCGTCAGCGAATTTTTTGGCCAAATTTAAAATAAAGTCATTGAGTCCATTCTTACTGCCTGATTTTAAAAATGCTCGCATTTCATTTCTCATCCATTTCAATGCATTCATCGGGTCAACCGCAGTCGGTCTCGCTTGACCCAAGGCATTGAATACATTTTCGATATATTGGATGAAAGTTGAGCAAGAGCTCTCCATTGGGGCCATTCTGATACCTTGAGCAAAGCCAAAAGCCGCTGTTGCACCAATAGCACCTGCGCCTCTTACTGTCATATTTGAAATAGCATCGGCAGTTTGCTGGTAGTTATCCGTCCTC
>CBFHOE010000017.1:37879-42114 GCA_965657355.1 Limisphaerales bacterium
TTAATTGGCAAAATGTGTGAGGTAGTTTTCTTTGATCGATAAGAATTACCTGATTGCGCTCAATATCGTAACTGACAGTGCGGAAGTGTTCATCTTGATTATTAACTCTAACTCTCATCTGAATGAATTATACTCAACGTTTAATACCCCAAATTTTGATTTGGATTTAATGAGAGACGGTAGAATTTCACTTCAGAGGAAGTATCAATTTTATGAACAAACCACCTCTTTCGTATTTGAGGATGAGTTTCTACGGGCCTCCATAAAAGTCGATCCGTAGATGTCGGACTATCAAGCTCGGCGTATTCCAGCCTCCATCTTTCACCAGAGAATTCAGCAGTCCATAATATTTCGAAAGATTGCCCAACACGTGTGGCATTTAAGGCAGGCATTCCGTTTATCAGTTTTCTTTTGCCCATGTCTCTTTTCATGCTTCTTTTAGCTGGAGCTTTGAGGTTATCGAGCTGACCGGTGGATTTGTTAACAACTTGAGGGCTTAAAACATTTTTTTGGCGCTCGGCGACAAGAGCTTTGAGGTCACTATTGAAAAATTCAATTAATGGGTCGTCCTCATCGCTTAAAAGGTTCCCTGTAGTATTATCTTCGGGTATGAAAACTTCCATATAAAGCTGCCCCCCCATCAAATAAGATTTCTTAATCAAAAGCTCAGCCTCTGATTTCAACTGAAAGAATAAGATAGAGGAAATCACAAAAAAGCCATTAAGAAGTGTTCTCCTTAATGTCTGACAAACTTTTGTAGTTCTCCTATGGCAAACGAGATAGACCATAAATCCGATGGATGTCCAAAAGGAATAATCACGAATCAATGTTTCTCAGTCAACATAAGATCTTGAAGAACTCAATGTCTGATCACTGGTTTATGAAAGAAGTAAATTGCTTCCATTTTTCGAACTAAGAATCTCGGCAAATTGGTTGCGAAGCATCAAAGACTGTCCCAAAATTTTTCGATCTCCTGCAAAGATATCTGAATCGGCTCCAAGACAGATGAGAACAGCCTGTAATTTATCATCTGAAAAGGCGGGTAAAATGGCGCAGTGATGCTGGCTCATCATTGGTTTCAACCATTTTGGGATATATTGTCTTATTTTTGCAGGTGTGGGCAATTTTAAGATAACATCTTTTTGGGTTTGCAAGGAAGCACTGAATACTGTTCTTGAATCACGATCCACAACGATTTCACTCATTCCTTCAACAAACCAAGGTCCCTCGGCGTGCATCAATGATAACTCGTCCTCTTGCTCATTACCTACCATGATTAAACAATTTTTTAAGTTGAGGGCTTTCACATGACTCCAAGCTATAAATTCAGCTATTGAATCCTTAGACATGGATTGAAAAGTTTTGATGATGGAGAATACTTGTAAAGCGGCAGCCAAACCTGTTGCATTTCCTTTTCTTTTCCGGGAAATGTTTTCTGTATTAGAAATTAATACATCACCTGCTAATTTTCGCTCTTCTTCGTTGCCGAAAAACTTGGGGCTAGAAACATGTTCTCCAAAAGTGATTCGATTCATAGGAATTTCTCGTGACCTTTGGAGTGGGGGGAATAAAATTCTACTCTCCGACGCTAGGATATTAAGTCGTTGAGCAATGGGATATTTTCTGGAACTAGAGGAACTGCTTTCTTCAATTGGATGATTAATCGAATGACTCTGATCCAAGCATTCACAGGCTTCACCTAGCGAATCTATAAAATCCTTCCTAGAAACTTTAATATTTTTTGAAATTTTAGGAAGGAGGTGTGAGAGACTACTTTCGAATTCAGCCCATGACAAGTTAGGCGAGCTAATTAAATTTGTGGTTAAGCGAGCAGCTGATAATAAAGAACTTTCCTCATCACAGGGCCGGTCACTGCTTTCTTGCTGATTGGCTTTACTAAGAATAGTAAGCACGTCTTTTGGAAGATATGATTCCTGAAGTAGTTGGTTAGAGATATCTAAATAACTAGATCCAAAATATTTTTTTTCGACCACGTTTGATTTCAGGTTTTTGGAATTTGAATTAATTCTTTCAAATTCGAACGGAAATGCAGCGCACGCAACAACTCGGCCAATCTGTTGCATTTGGCCAGCCAACATGAGTCGATTATCGTCCCCAAACCCGAATTTCGAAGCCAAGGTTTTAGTTAAAACCCCTGTGATGAAAGCTTCATGTGATGCTTCAGACACTATTTTTTGTTGCCTTGGATTTTGCTCAATCCTTTTGTTCGATGCCGCTTCTAAAACTTCATAGATTTGCTCTACCCCCAAAACTTGAAGGGCTTCAGAAATAGATGAGACTCGCTGCCAGTCCCAAATTTCTGCAGAATTCTTTCTTGCGGCTTTGTTAAATAGCCTAAGGACCATGAAAATATCAGATGCAAGATAAGTCTCAAAATGGTCGATACCAATATAAGAAAAATCTCTTAATGAATTTTGTAGGGCCGTAATTTCTCCCTGAGGCATCGCCACAACTCCACTCTCCAGGAACGAAGAGATAATTCTTCGCGTCCTAGTGGCTTTTTTCACACACATTCCACTCATAGCCAAGAAAAAGGCTGCATTAGTCGTGCCAACTTGAACATTTGAGAGGAGCAAGGCAAAAAAGTCCCTCATCACCTCTTATAAGGGTAAATACTACTTGCCTTGTCGATACACTTTCGCAATCTGAGTCTTGGTATATGACACTTTAATGTTCAGGCCCATCTGGTTTTTGGGCAGTCGCTATTCGAGTGACATTTCAATGAGAAAAAAATTTCCTGATTATCTTTTTGGTAGAGAATTTTTTTCTCTCAGCCATACGGTGCTAGCATTTCATCTAGCTTTTCACTAAGAGAATAAATGTTTGAGGCCATTAACGTGCCGCTAGTGCCGTTTTGAAATCTGGGGAATTGAATTGAAAGCTAACTGGGATGAGCGCCGCGCCCGACGCCACGCATGTCACCAAAAAGAGACCGCTGCTTGCTTGGCTGCTTCAATAATGGATGCAGGCATGATACCGAGCCAAAGTATCCCGGCTACGCACAGAACCAAAACAGCTACCTGAATAAAACTAAGTTTAACGGGGGTCTGGTCTGAATTGTAATCAGGCCAATAGATCTGCCTGATAACCCCAAAATAATAGAAAATTGAAACCATCACGCCTAAAATGGCAACTCCCAGTGTAATCCAAGCCAGATTGCTAAATGCAGTTGCTTCAAGCGTTGCTTTGAATATGAAAAATTTCCCAAAAAATCCTGCGAGTGGTGGTATCCCAGCTAAGCTTACCATCGAGAAAGTGAGGACCACAGAAAGAAGGGTGGACCTTTTCTGGAGGCCAGCAATAGAAGATATTTCTTCACTCTTGCCTTCGGGAAAGAGGAAGCAAATAGCACTGAATGCACCAATTACAGCGAACATGTATGCGGCCAAATAGACGAGGACGCCCTCAACACCTGAAGGGTTCATTGATGCAATACCCATAAGAATGTAACCGCCATTGGCGATACTCGAATAACCGAGAAGCCTTTTTATGTTTTTTTGAGGAATAGCGCAAAGATTTCCATAGAGAATGGTGAGAATAGATATACCAAAAAGAAAATCTCTGAGGAAAAGTGCAGAAGTTGGTAGCCCTTCATAAACCACCCTCAACATTAATACAACACCTGCAGCCTTGGATCCTATAGCCAAAAAGGATGTGGTTGGTGTCGGGGCACCTTGGTAAACGTCAGGAGCCCAAAACTGAAAAGGAACAACGGCCACTTTAAAACACAGCCCTGAGAATAAGAGGATAAAACCAAGAAGAAACACAGGATCGGTGACCGCATTGGAAGGCATTGATTTAATGACGCTTAAATCCATAGAACCAGCCGAAGCATATATCAAGGCCATTCCGAAAATTAAGATCGAGCTGGAGAGAGCTCCGAGTATAAGAAATTTTATACCAGCTTCAATAGAAGCAAGAAGGTTTCGGTTAAACGAAACAAGAACATAAAAACTGACCGTAATCAATTCTATCGAAACAAACATCATTGAAAAATGGCGAGCTGAAGCAGCAAACAACATTCCCAATAATGCAAACACCAAAATGACAAAATATTCACCCACTCCAGACTTGAAACGCTTTGAATATGTGCAAGAGATGATTGAAATGAGGACTCCAGAAGCGAGGAAAATCCTCTTCAAAAATATGGAGGTCCCATCCAACGTCATGAGTTTGCTAAGATTGCTATCTTGAGCCAGTGCAAACCTGAGAGA
>CBFHOE010000017.1:42212-44508 GCA_965657355.1 Limisphaerales bacterium
ACTCCACGTCTAATTTAAAGTGAAAATAAAGGACTACACTCAGCAAAGCAGCGACATAGTAACCAAGTGTCGACTTTTTGCTGGCAGGCAACCATAAATCAAAGAGGAGCGCAGCAAGGCCAATTAAAAGAACCCATATTTCTGTTTGTATGAGGGCGGTGTTCATTAGGTGTAAAATCTAATAACTTCAGCGGGATTGTTAATTATTATTGGTCCAAACTAGTGACCAAGGTCTGGTTTTGATTGGAGGGATCTGATTTTTGATGAAATACGATGTTTTTTTCTCGTTGGGAATCAACCTGATCTACAAGTTTTGTGAGCGGAGCTTGCGCTGGTGTCGTGATAGACCCCGGAGCAACACCAAAAATAACAAGAGCAAGGATTAGCAGACTGAAAGCAACCTTTTGCATGCCCTTAACATCTTCGAGATTCTTCCATTTTTCATTAACCGAGCCGTGTAACACCTTTCGGATTGCACGCAGCATGTAGACGCCGCCAATGATAAGTCCACTCCAGATAGCCAAAATAACATAGGGCTTCGGTAGCTCAGTCCAAGACCCAAAAAAGATAAGTACCTCACCGGCAAAATTTGCGAATCCCGGAACCCCGCATCCAGCCAAAAAGGCCACCGCTAAGCCAAACCCAAGAAAAGGAGCTTGCTTCAGCAGCCCTCCCATTTTGGTCATTTCAAGGTCAGGGTGAAAATCCCTTAAGCTTCCGGCTAAGCCGAAACTCAAGGCCGCAAGAAAACCGTGGGCAACCATGATTAGAAGAGCACCGGTTATGCCGATGATGTTGTAGGCGGCTAGCCCCATGAAGACGAACCCCATGTGAGCGACGCTTGAAAAACCAATGAGCATGTGAAGCTGCTTTTGCCTCATTGCAGCAAATCCGATAAGTATAAGATTACCAGTGCAAAGTAATGTCATAACAGCAACCCAATTTTGGCTACCAAGCGGGAGGGCCGGAATAGCAACCCTTAACAGACCATATAATCCGAACTTTTTGAGAGCACCGGCATGGATCATAGCCACACCAGTAGGAGCATGGCCATATCCCAACGGAGCCCAGGTATGAAATGGCCAAAGAGACACTAACACCCCAAAACCAAATAAAAGCAGAGGGAATATCATGTTCTGGGTGGACTCAGACAATGGAGATTCGGCTACTGCAGCAAGAATGGAGAACATATTGAAAGTCTCAGCATTCGAGTTGATATAGAGTAAGACGATACCTAGTAGTGCCACTAAAGCCCCGCCTGTTAGGTAGAGTGTTATTTTGTAGGTCGCGTATTTTCTTTGCGGTCCGGCACCCCAGCCACCTATTAGGATGAAAGTAGGTACGAGAGCAAGTTCGTGGAAAAAATAAAATGAAAATATATCAAAAGAACAAAAGGCGCCAACAACACCGGCGGACATGAACGATAATAATGAGTAGTATGTCGCCTCCCTGTCTTTAATTTTCTCTGAGCAGCACACTGCTGCGAAACAAACAATTGTGCTCATCAAAACCAGAGGAGCGTTGACACTGTCAAAACCGAAGTAGAATTGTATACCCAGAGAAGGAACCCAATCCCTGGTAAAAGAGAATGCCACACCGTCTGAATTAACTGGAGCTTTACCCAATTGAACGAATGACGACACCGCAATAGCGACCATCGCAAAATGCAGTATCAGACTTATGGTCCTGGCCAGTGAACCTGAAGTTTTTCCTCGCAACAGTGAAATAAGAACACCGCTTGTTATAGGAAGTAATATTAGTAATAAAACTGGTGACATTGTTGCTGGTCTACTGTGAAGTTATATTTGTGTCTGATGTTAACAAAAAGAGTAGGATCGAGAGACCTATAAAAAACCACAAAGCGTAGGTCTGCAGGTTACCTGTTTGTAAAAGCCTTAGGGCTCTGCCCGAAAACTCGACAAGACCCTGAGACCCCTTAACAATAAAACCTGATAAAAGGGCACGGTCGAACCATGCTACAATTTTGGCAACAAGATCATGTGTGCAAGCGATCAATACCCTGTATATTTCGTCGATAAAAAACTTACCTCCAAGAACCCAGCTCACAAAGCCTGCTCTTTCAACGAATGGATCTTCGTCCACTTTTGAATAAACTTGGAATGCCAGGACGGCTCCGAGCAGAGCCAGGAATGATCCAATGAACGCTGGCAGTGGACTATGCACAAAAGGACCAAATAAAACTCCCCCACCCGCGTGGTGTTCGCCATGGTGGTGATCAGCGGCATGGAAAAATGGCCCTAAAAATGATTCAAAATCAATCCAACCAGCCATGACT
>CBFHOE010000017.1:44605-46709 GCA_965657355.1 Limisphaerales bacterium
CTGATGGAACGGCCAACGCCACCAGTGGGATAGTCATGGATAATGGTGCCTCTATTGATTTTTCTGCATGCTCAGAGCGTCCATTGTTAAAAAAGACAACGGCGATGAGGCGAAACATATAAAAGGAAGTTAAGAATGCAACTAACAAGGACACAATAAATAGCGCTGGGTGGGCCGCTTGCGCCGCCGCAATAATGGCATCCTTACTGTAGAAGCCCGAAAATGGAAAGACCCCGCATAGTGCCAAAGTTCCTATTAGGAATAGCCTGAAGGTTAATGGCATTGTTTTACGTAATCCGCCCATTTTCCAGATGTTCTGCTCATGGTGAGTCGAGAAGATGACCGCGCCTGCACATAAAAAGAGAAGAGCCTTGAAAAATGCATGCGTCGTCAAATGGAACATGGCAGCTTGCGGGGCAGCTATTCCTACAGCCATCACCATGTAACCGAGCTGAGAGAGCGTGGAATACGCTAGTATTCTTTTAATATCATCTTGTTGTAGCGCCATCAACGCCGCCAATACAGCTGTTATGGCTCCTATCCATGCGATTGTAGTGAGAGCAGGATCTGGGAGCATAAAGGAAATACGACATAGCATGAAGACACCCGCGGCAACCATAGTCGCGGCATGTATGAGTGCACTGACAGGGGTAGGTCCTTCCATGGCATCAGGCAGCCAAACGTGAAGTGGAAATTGAGCCGATTTGCCAACGGCACCACAAAAAAGAAGAACGCCAGCAACAGAAAGCCACGCCTCCTCATCTCCATGAAAAAATTCTTTCAATTCGGTAAAACCAAGCGCGCCAGAGTGGGCCCAGACAATAATGATACCGAGGATGAAGCCAAAATCACCAAGGCGGTTTGCAAGGAAAGCTTTTTTGCATGCGTTGGCCGGAGCCGCTTTTTGATACCAAAATCCAATGAGAAGAAAGCTGCTTACGCCAACTAACTCCCAAAAAATAAACATTTGAATGAGGTTGTCCGCAATGACAATCCCAAGCATCGAAAAAACAAATAAATTCAAACTCGCATAGTATCGACTGATGTCAGGGTCTTTCCCCATGTATGTTCTGGAGAAGAAGAAAACAGCTGTGGCGACTCCTGTTACAATCATGAGCATCAAGATAGAAAGCCGGTTGACGTCTATCCCAATGGATGACTGGAAACCTTCAATTGAAATCCAAGGAAGAGAAGAATGAACATCATGCTTCATGCAGAAAAACACAATGACGCTTAGAATGAAGGACGCAGCGGTGGAAAGGCATGAAATAATGGCACTAGCTTTAGGCAAACTTCCAATCAAAAAACGAATGACAAGAGCCATTATGAGGGGCAGACAAAAAATCAACCAAACCGTGTTATCTATCCAAATTGGATTATCCATGTGCGTTCTATCTTAAATTATCTTTAAATGTAATGCCTTGTAACCAGCCTATGGTTTTGGGGTCTTTGCGCTTTCAGACCTATTTGAGTTAGTCACAGTTTCAATGAGTTGAGCTTGTCTGTGTAAATATCTTGTCTCCCTCTATACAACGCGACAATCAAAGCGAGCCCAACAGCCACTTCTGCAGCGGCGACAGTTATAATAAAGAAAACCATAATCTGACCATCGACATCGTTCATGAAGTGGGATACGGCAACAAGGGCAACATTCGCTGAGTTCAACATCAGTTCCAAAGACATGAAGTTGATAATCAGATTTCTACGAATGACAACACCGGTGAGGCCAATCAAAAATAATATGGCACTTAGAATTAAGTAATGATTTAAGGTTATCTCCATCAGCTGTTACATTGTAAAATTTGAAGTCCTACTTGAGGTCTTTTTTACTTAATAAAATAGCTCCGAGCATTGCGACAAGCAAAAGAACTGATATAATTTCAAAGGGTAGCAAAAAATTGACGAATAGTGAACTTCCCAATGCTGAGGTGGTTCCTTCTAAACGTCCAGTCGATTCCATTCCAAAGGAACTAAAGGCTTTATAAAATACCGTGGAGACAAATGCAGCAAGAATGACACCGATTCCGACTGAGCCCAATCGCAGCCTTCTCTTTTTCTCCTCCTGAATATCCAATAGCATGATAACAAATAGGAATAGAACCAT
>CBFHOE010000017.1:46809-50903 GCA_965657355.1 Limisphaerales bacterium
CTCAGGGCCCTTTTCAACTCCTCCCAATTCAGCATTTACTTCTGGGCCTGGTGGAGTGATTTTTATGGCTTTCGGAGGACAGATAAATTCGCACAGTTGGCAAGAAACACACTTGGTTCTATCGTCTTGATCTTTAACCAGATAAGGAGCACCCCTGTAGTCTTTGGGAACGGACCATTTTTCTTCAGGATACTGCATAGTCACTTTTTTCTTGCCCGTAACAGTTTCGAAGAAGTGCTTGGCAGTTATCTTGATACCCTGTGCTATACCCGGTAGGTAGGTATTTTCAATCAAGGATAATTCTTTTCTTTCGACGATCATATGTTTTCCAGTGGTTTAGCTCTTAAACCAAAGCCAAAAAGCAGTAATTATTATATTGGCCAAGGCCAATGGGAGGAACCTCTTCCATCCGAGGTCCATGAGTTGGTCATAGCGAAATCTAGGTAAAGTCCATCTGATCCATATAAAGAACAGCATAAGAACACATATCTTTCCAAAGAATATGATTATGTGGAGTAAACCAAGAAAAATATTGTCAGCTGGCGTGTCCATGCCCCAGAAAGGCAAGGACCAACCACCCAGAAACAATACAACCATTAAAGCAGAGGCCGCAATCATTGCCGCATATTCGCCCAAAAAGAACAACGCAAACTTCATAGAAGAATACTCTGTGTGGTATCCCGCGACGAGCTCAGTCTCCGACTCAGGTAAATCAAAAGGCAATCGATTGGTCTCGGCAAAAGCTGCGACCAAGAAAATGATGAAAGCTATAGGTTGTTTAAATATCAACCAGTCAAACAAACTCCCAGACTGATATGCTATGATACGGCTTAAGTTTAAATCAGACGTTCCGGCCAGAAATGCTTTCCATGCATCACCCAGTTCATTGGTGTAAAAATTCGGGTCGGAAGTGAGCATGAAAACCGGAATAACCGACATGCCCATGGCGATCTCGTATGAAATCATTTGGGCGCTTGAACGAATCCCCCCCAGAAAGGGATATTTAGAATTGGAGGCATAACCCGCTAAAACAATGCCGTAAACGCTGAGTGAGACAATGGCGAAAGTAAACAATATCCCAACATTGAGATTGGCTATGACCATTTTTTCACCAAATAAATTGGAGCCATATGGAATAACAGCAAAGACTACGAAGGAGGGAACCATCGATAAAGCTGGAGCCATCCAGAAGTAGGCTTTTCTTACGTAGTTTGGAGTAAAGTCTTCTTTCAATATGAATTTCAGACCGTCGGCCAATGGTTGTAGCAATCCAAAAGGACCAACCCTGTTAGGGCCAACCCTGTCTTGAATGGCAGCAGATACGCGGCGTTCAGCCACTACCGAGTAGGCAATTAATGGCATTATGAGTGACAATAGTCCGACTGTTTTAACGAGCGGAATTAAAATTGTACTTACAAAATCTATGTCCATAATTTTCTCCATTACAGTTGCCTAAAATTCAATATTCACTCCAGTGTCACCGATACTAGCCCATGTTATAGATTCGAGAGCCGGAATAGAACCTGCCATCTGGTTGAAGAGCCCTTCGATCGTCGAAAAGCCATTCGATCCGGTTGTGTTATGAACGAGCTCATGGAGAAATTCCCATTCAGGGCGCGCGTCACCTGGGGCCTCCACAGCCTTCATAAATTTCTGCAAACGGCCTTTAGTGTTAATGAAAGTACCTCGCTTTTCAAAATGAGCACAACCAGGCAAGAGATAATCAGAGATGTCCGCCAAGTTTGTTTTATGAATATCCGAAACAACCAATAAATCCAAGGATTCAAGTAGTTCTTGCGGTATATTATGTTTGGTGAGATCTGTCCTGAAAACGACGAGTGCTTTTATGGAACCCTCTTCTATACCTTGTGCAATTTTTCCTAGTTTTTTACCTTGAGACTTCGCGTTTGAGATTTTGGTAACGATGGTGCCGTTGGTGTTCGGATTTTTGTCCTTTGAAACTAACAATTCATCACCTTCACCCGTATTTGGAGTGCTGTCGGTTAGTCCTTTAAAGCGATTGGCGAGTAATTTTAGGAGGTATAGCTCCTCGGTTGTCTGCTGGGCAGAACCAACAAATGCGACCTCTCCTTCGCCGAAGCTACGCAGTTTGTCGGAAATTTCATTGAGAGCTGCCGACCACGAAAGAACTTCCCGGATATCCCCTCTTTTTGCAGTTACCTCCTTGAGACGATTCGAAGCCCCTTGCCATTTATAGTTGAGACGGCCACTGTCACACATCCAAGATGAGTTAACAGCATCATTTTCTCTTGGCTCCAGGCGGTAAATTTTGTTTTCTCTGGAGCCGACCATGACATTGCAGCCAGTTCCACAAGAAGAACACAAACTCTTGGATTCTTTCATGAACCAAGCCCTCATTTTGAACCTGAAATCTTTGCTAGTGAGGGCACCTACAGGACAAATGTCAACAGTGTTGAGGGTGTAATTATTGTCAAATGCTTTTCCTGGATATGTTCCAAGTGTGTTGTAGCTACCTCTATTGACAAAGCCTAAAGCATCATCGCCCGCTACATCTCTGGTGAAGCGAATACAACGACTGCATAATATGCACCTTTCATCATCTAGCATGATTCTCGGGCCCAAATCTACCTGTTTAGGCTTGTGAACCTTGGCCTCAATAAATCGGGAGGCGGTCTGACCATGTTCGTAGCTGTATTCCTGAAGCTTGCACTCTCCAGCTTGATCACAGATTGTGCAGTCCAATGGATGGTTGATGAGAAGGAATTCAAGAACAGACTCACGCATCTGTTTTGACCCATCGGAATCAGCGTATATCTCCATGTTCGGAGCTATAGCCGTTGCGCAAGCAATGGCCGGACGAGGCATCTTTCTAATTTGAGGCGTACCGTCGTCGTTAAGAATGGGTTTTCGGCTCCTGTCCATGGCAGGCATGCCAAATTCAACCAGACACATACGACAATTCCCTGCTACTGGAAGCTTAGGATGATAACAGTAGTGTGGAATTTCGACCCCATGCATGGAACAAGCCTGGATCATCGTAGTTGGAATTTGCTTACCAGTCATTGGGTCCGGCTGAGTGCGCGGAACCTCAACTTCAAGATCATTGATCTTGATAGGAATCATCTCAATTTCTGGCTTTTCTGTTTCCTTAACTTCTTTTGATTTAGTCTGGACCATGAATTTCGAAATTATTTTGAAATTTCTTGTAGCTGTGCCTCTCTGCTGGCTTCCGCCTTTGCACCTTTGGCTTCAAATTCGTCTTTAAATTTTCTAATAAAACTTTGTACAGGCCACGAACAAGCTTCTCCGAATGCACATATGGTTTTGCCACCCGGGATGTTGTCTGCGATTTTTAGGATGTAATCAGCATCTTCTTTCCGCCCTCCACCTGAATTTAATCGAGTTAGTGCTTTACTCATCCAAAGCGATCCTTCTCTGCAAGGCGTGCATTGGCCGCAACTTTCATGAGCATAAAAATCACTAACGTTACCGAGAGTTTCAACGATGTCGGTGGAGTCATCAAGAACAATGATTGCTCCTGATCCCGACATGCTTCCTGCAGACATCAAAGAATCGAAATCGTAAGGAAGATCGAGAAGATCAACTTCTTTTTCTATGTCGTTTCCATCCTCATCCTTTTGTTTGAGTTTGTATTTTTCGCCGGCCTTGAAAACTTTTGAGGAAGATCCCCCTGGAATGATTGCCTTCAATTTTCTACCATCAGGCAAACCTCCGGCAAAGTCGTTGATAAGTTCACCTATAGTGGCATGACCAACCTGCACCTCAAAGTAACCAGGATTTTTGACATGACCGCTAATGGAGACAATTCTTGTGCCTGTGTTATTTGGCGTTCCAAGCTTGGAGTATTCCTCGGCTCCCATCTCCATGACATGCTTCACATGGCACAGTGTTTCAACGTTATTAACAATCGTTGGGCACATATACAAACCCAATACGGCGGGAAAGTAGGGTGGCTTGATCCTCGGATAGGGTCTTTTTCCTTCTAAGCTTTCGAGGAGTCCGGTTTCCTCGCCGCATATGTAGGCTCCGGCTCCCCTGTGTATATATATCTCAAGGTCGTATTTGGAACCGCATATTTGTTTGCCGAGAAA
>CBFHOE010000018.1:0-13217 GCA_965657355.1 Limisphaerales bacterium
CCTGCTCATCAATTTTACAGAACCATCACCTCGGGTCCTGTTTCCTTACCTCATTAACAGATTATGATTTAGTTGTCTTTGGAATCTATTCTGAGAAAAAATTTTAAACCGAGTCTTTGCCTCTCCGATCGATTAACCGACAGCGCGAGTTGCCTCGTGACCGACAGAGGCGACATCAATCCGCAGATGCAGCGTATTTTTGCCGTAATTAACCAGCCCGTATTGGAGGTCAAGCGCATCCTCGAACTGAATTCGGATCACCCGGTTTTGGAAAAAATGACCACCCTGTTCGACTCAAACAAAAAAGATCCTGAAATCGCTGACTACTCAGAACTGCTCTACGATTAGGCATTGCTAACTGAGGGCGTAGCCGTAAAGGATCCCGTGCGTTTTTCCAAACTTATCAGTGATTTAATGGTCGCAAATAGTTGGTTCAGAAGCCTGACTTGAGCACCGTCAAACGTAAAAGATTTTATCGAAACTTCTACCTCAAAATAGAACTCATTAATCAAAAATCAAAATAGTTTGAACCATTGCCACTTTTCCTTCCTTAAAATGACAAACTAAATTGGTTTCATCTGCGCATGAGTATGATTAGATACACGGCCTTAATTGCCTGCTTTTTAATTCCGTTCAAAAGCAGTGTTCTTGGAGATGGATTATTTTCAGATATCCCCTCTTTATCAGACAAGGCACATGACTCATTGATTGCTCACTATAACAGCACAAAAGGAGTTGAAGACAAGAATGGCATTGTGATTTCTTGGACTCCTGTGGATGGAAACGGCAATCTGTTGAATGACATGATTCTCAACTCCAAACAAAGAGGCGGTGGCGAAGAAAATCTTATTACAACTGATGGCAGCGGCAAAATAATATTTGATGACACAGAGATAACCGCCGACGGGAGGTATCTTGAGGGAACATTATCAAATAAAGAATCCACAGAATTCACTGTTTTTTGGAAGGGTTTTTACAACCCAAATGCTCCATTTGCCACATCTGGAACATATGCTTACAACATCGGCATAAACAACACCTCTCACCAGAGAGATGATGGCAAAGGCGGATTTGTCGTTGAACAGTACAACGGCACTACCTATGCCGGAGATGACATAACCTCCTACGATGAAAAAACTACAGCATGGAGCACTGTTCTCACAGCTAACAGTCATACTTTTTACGCAAACGGAAAAAATCTGAATGTCGGCGGCACGCCTACTTACAAAATAAAATCAAACGCTTCAATCATTGTTGGCGCCTATAGTTCGAGCGGCTATGATTTTATGGGTGAAATCGAACAATTGATTATTTTTGAGACCGCCCTATCGGAAGCAGACAGAAAACTCGTGGAAAAGTATCTAGGGAGTAATGATCAGGATGACGACGGCAACACTGAAAAAGAAAAACCCGAAATATCGATTAAAAGAAATGATGATGCTGTTGAATTGTCCTTATCAAACGAAGCTCATCTCCTTGCTTCGTATGATTTAGCAGAGTGGTTCATCATACCCGAGACCGATTCAAAAGTAACTATCAGCAAAACCTCAGATCAAACCTTCTATCAGGCTGCATCCGAGTTCGGGACGATTCCATCCGGCATCGTATTAAGAACTAAAATTGAATCCGACACTTGGAGAGAAGTTCAATTTAACGTTGATACAGGAGAATTATTTTTTATTGGTGAACAATCCCATGGTTTCGACCACTACACATCGAACGGTAACGATCTTTGGTGGTGTTACATGAACACCACAGGAAAAGGATCCGGACTTTTAGAACTTTTAATGGACAAAAATATTAATGCCATGCCTACAAAAAACAAAGCGCTGGAGAGCGGCTGGACAACCTACACTTCAAGTATTTATAGCTTTCTCGAACTGAAACCATTGTCATCACAAAAATCTTTAATAAATAATACAGTACCGGGGACAATCGGAGAGGCAGATACAACCGAAGCCTATACCAATGATTATGAAAAAGTAGACGGCAGCAAATTATTTTACACTCTTTACAAAAACAGCAATAACGGAAATATCTATTTGGGAGTAGGAGGCCCTTCACTCAACAAAATCATCACATCACTTCCTCCCGGGGATGGCAGTTCGAACCGTGATAACGGTGTAAGAGGTGACGTGGCATTCAAGGCTACGATACTTCTGTCTCAAGACGACAAATTGGAATTAATAAACAAATTTAAACCAAAATATCCGATTTACAACGATAGCTCTTCAGCCTATTACTACGAACATCCAGACGGACTCTAGCGGTAGATTTAGCACTTAAAAAGCGGTACTCACTACGGTCGCCGAAACGATCGCATCCAGCTGTAACGCTTGAAGCTTTCCCAAAGACCCCCGTTGTCATTGGCACGGGAATCACCGTTTTTTTGAGGAACACATCCATTTCGTCTCGGTACTTTTGTGTGACCTTCAGGAGAGTCGGATCTAGTGCGAGGTTGTTCAGGCAGTCGGGATCCTTTTGATATCGAACAACTCCTCTCCCGGACGCTTGTTGACCGGCAGGTGAAAGAACGGTTTGTATCTGGGGTCATTGCGGTTCTCGATGAGAAACGTGAGCGTCAGGCAGGCGTCGATATCGTGACAGCCAGCTTGCATCGGCCCCAGTTTTCTGGGTGAGTTGAACTTCTTGGTGGGAGTCAGCCTTTCCTTTAGTAGCTTATAAAAACTCACCCTCAGCAAAAAATACAATGCTCCATGGGGGTTTTAGTTTGTCATAATTAAGCCCCCCTCTATAAAGTATTTACATCGGCTTTTTTCGGGATCTCTCAGTTTAATCTCTTCTTGTATTATTTACCCAATTTAAATATCTGAAATCATTACAAAAAAGTTCTTCAGTGGTGGAACTATTTGAAAAAGAATATAAAAGCACGTATTTGGTTTTGGGTTTGTTGAATTCCCAAGCAGAGTAACTTTTTTATTCGAAACTGTCAGATTTGATCGTAACTATTACATTTTATAAGGCAGGAATTTCTTTTCTCTTATAAGATCTTATTCTCTGCATTGAGATTGCCTCTTTGGTAGAGTCTTCAGACTGTCTATGAATTATTGCTGCTCTTTGAGAATGTTTCATTGCCTTTCCAAAATCTCCTCTTTTGCACTCAGCAAAAGATAGAAGGTCTAGAAAATCAGCATTTCGATAGTCTGTTATTTTACATAAATGTGATGCAATACCATAAGCATCGTTAATATTAATAAATTTTTTATCTTTTGCTGTTAACAGAACCCACGCCAAATTTTCTGCTGCTTTTATGCTTGTTGGGACTGTTTTTATAATATCTTTATAGGTGCTAATAACAGATTGCGTATCACCAGATTTTTTGAATACTTCAGCACGCAGCATCATTGCCGAGGCAAACTCTGCACGTATTGTTGGATCTTTTGGATTAAGTTTGGCAGCTTTTACAAAATGATTAATAGCTTCCTCCAATGAAGATAATGAGTCACTTGATTGACTTAGCAACAATTTTCCCAGACGAATATAAGTTCGGTATTCGTCTGGGTATTCTCTTATAGCAGCCCTAAGTGATTTTTCGGCTTCAATGAAATCTCCCTTATCTAGTTGCAAAGAACCAATGGTAAAATACAAGTTTCCAATTTGCTTTGGATGAATCCCCCCCATCTGTTGTTTCGTTTCAATAAAATTATTTAGGAAATTTATTCCTTCATCAATTTGGTTGTGTGCTACAAATTGCGAATTAACTAGTGAGGGATTGGCTGTTTTAGGATTATTCACCCATCGGCCAGTAAAAGGTGTAGCTTTGTCTCTGAGCTCATTGGAATTCATCTCTAATAATGCCATATCCTCAATAATCTGGTTGGAATCAACTGGGCCTTTGTAAATTACCGCGACCTCACCATTCTTATCTACAAGAAAACTACTTGGCACTGGCATAGTTTCCCAGCGGTCGAGTAGGCCTCGTTGAAATAGATCTAGATTTAAAACTGTCTGAGAAGTTGCATTACCGGCCTCGAATGGCCACTTTATTTTTGCCAGAATTTCACCAGCTTTGCGCGCGTCCTTTTCTTCCACATTCAACGCCATAATATCAAGTCCATTGGACCGGATCTTAGCTTTGTTCGAGGTCAATGATATTAGCTCTTCATGGCATGGACCGCACCACGTGGCCCATAAGTTAATTAACAAAGGGCCTTTTAATTCACTTTTTAAAATTTCACTGCTTTCACCATCGATTGAAGTATAAACTGAAGGCAAGGGAAGACGACTGATTGGTATAATTCTGGATTTTGATTCTTTTGAGTTTGGTGTCTGCTTCGAAATATGTAATTCCTTTCTAGATTTAGGTGGCAACCAAATTGTTGGTTTTTGATTAAATTCCACAACATAGAAATTATTCTCCTCGATGGATTGTAATTTTTGTTTTCTTCCACCAGGCCAGCAAACTTCCAAATAATCTATGTCTTCTATTTTTGGGAATGAAAAGTGCAACCAGCGGCTTTCTTGAGAAAGAAACGCATCCCCTGCTTGTAGCAATCTGGTCAGAGGTTTGGAATTATTTTTTAGATACAGTTTAATCGAGGATCCGAAGGGATCTTTGCTAATTTGATTGCCATCCCCCTTGAGCCAGACGCTTACGAAATTGGATTTTGGTTGTGAGTTTTCAGAATGGTTAACAAGCAAACGTAGCCTTGGGGAAGTGCGGGAAGTAATCCAGAGGTCTTTATCACCATCAAAATCCCAATCACAACTTACTAGCGCTCTGGCATCATCCTCGAAATTTATCCCACTGAGACCAGATACATCGACAAATCCATTTCCAGCTAAATTTAAAAAAACGCAGTTTTTTTCATGCCCACTGAACGACTTTCCTTCATGAATTAATCTATGAATAGCACTCCAACCACGACGGTAATCAGACGCTTGTTTTAAGTCTTTAGGATCTGTAGGGGATTGCGACACGACCTGCCGCCAATATAAACTTCACAAATCTCCGGTGTCCTCGGTTGTGATAAATCCATTTGCCACAACGATATCCTCCCACCCATCATTATTAACATCTACAAATCTTGATCCCCAAGCCCATCGCCCCATTGTCACTCCCATTTCCTCACTCACATCTTTGAACCCTGTGGCATTTGAGTTTCCAAGAAACAGAGAATTACCTCTAGCATGTCGTTGGTACGCTTTTCGAACATTCACGTCGAAATCAGGCCTAAATTGTCTTTGAAAGGTTATACGATTGCCAGCTGCTGAAAACATATTACTGATATAGAAATCCAATGCCCCGTCGCGATTCAAGTCGGCCCAATCTACCGACATACCAGAGGACATATCTTCAACCCCTAATTTGTTTGCTACGTCCTCAAATTTATCACCTTGGTTAAGGTACAAATTGTTGCGACCATAATCGTTTGCGACATAGAGATCTTGATCTCCATCTTGATCAAAATCAATCCACGTCGCAGCAAAACTGAATCTGTTGTTATTTTGATTTAATCCCGACTTTTCTGTGGCGTCTATAAATCTCCACTTCGATATTTGCTCGAGTAAAATGTTAGGTCCACCATTTTTAGCATCATGGTATGGCACCGGCTCTCCCATTGATATTGTCTTTGATGGATCCGTTGATCCATTATATCCGCATGCAAAGAGATCGAGGTCACCATCTTTATCATAATCAGTTACAGCCAGAGAAAAAATCTGAGCTTGAGTTAGATGTTCATGCACTAGCTTAAATTCTCCTCCACCATTATTGGCCATAAAAACAATTCGAAAATCTAAACTGACGACAAGGTCCTGATCTCCATCGTTGTCGAAATCAGAAAATATGGCGCTGGTAGAAAAATCCAACCAATCAGATTTTGATTGGTGTGAAAAATCGGTAAGTGTGCCATCTGGATTTTGAATAAATAATCTATTTGGTAATCCTCCTTGTTGACATAAATAAATATCTTCAAGCATATCTCCATTTACATCACCCATTGAAATTCCGTGATGGGCAATCGCATCCAGTCCTAAATCCCGAGTAAGCCTAGATCGCCAATGATCAGATGAATATAATAAATGATTTTTGTAACTCTTATTCTTTCCCAAAACTGATGAAGTGGCATCCGAGAAAAGTGGCTTCGAATCTTTAATTTGAAGTGTTACTTCTTCATGGTTTATAGCTTTTATCGATGTAATCTTGTTTTGTTCTTCATCCTTGGACCAGCTAATCAACCATTCTGAGTTAAGCTGACGTCTGCCACTTGGAAATAAGCCGGTAGCATGAAAATAAACATGAGTATCGATTAGTTGTTTTTCTTGAGTGGTGTCCACCTTAAAAAGCTTTATTTCTGAATCAACAATCTCATGCTCAGATACAGTCTGGAGAAGCTCTTGAAAAACTAATCCTGGATTATTGTGTTTTGAGAAATTGAATGTAGATGCACTGCTCACAGAAAACATTTCATTCTCATATTTTTGAATAAGGTCTTTTGGTATGATTTGGAATTTTGCACCAGTTTGAAAATATTGGAACAAATCATCCGAAGTTAAGGTAGAGGGATTGGCTAACTTCTTTGCAATTTTCTTGAGTTTAGAACTAGCAGATTCACTAAACGATTCGGTTTCCCAACCATCAATTTTAGGGTCTAATTTGGATAAAACTTCAGCAAGCGGAGCGATATAATTCGATGTGGATTTCTTTAAGTTTGGAAGTGCAGAGATTTCTTCTGTCTTAATCGCTGGGCTGATGTTAGATGGATTCTTTGAACAGTTAACGCAGGTCGAAACCATTAAGACCATCAACAGAAATTGCACGCTCGATCGAATCAACTGAGGTTCATAGACACTTTTACTCCCAACTTTCACTTTTTAGGTTTATTTAAAACTTACAATTAAGCACCAGTAAATTTTTAGATAACTATTTGAATGTTAAATGATTACTTGCTTATGTCGACCATGTCACAATTTAGTAGCTTCAAAAAAATAAAGCCCCGGCTCACTGGAGCCGGGGCGGGGTGCTTAATCCTAAGTTAGTATGTTGTGTTAGTATGTGTTATTCAACAACTCTGAAGAAAAGTGCATCTTCGTCGAGGTCTGTTGTATATGAGCCATTCGAGCTCGAAATATCTGACCAAGGTCCAGTTACTGTTGGAGCCGACTGAAGATTGCCGATGAATTCAATAGTCACCTGGTTCCCATCCGCTGCAATCGAAGTAATTTCAATTTCAGTCGGAATTTCACCCGGAACTCTATAGATCCCATCCCAATCCTCAGAATTAACTTCTAGTGAAAGAGAGAGAAGTCTTGTTCTACCGCTATTATCGTTGATTACTGCATAGAATTTGCGGCTGAAATGATCATAACCAACATTTGTTACGTTAGGATCATTGCTGATACTGGACATAGTCGGGCTGAACCCATGAAATCCAAAAAACCTTTCAGATCTACCTGGGAGAATTTGTCCGTTTTCATCGAGCAAGGTAAACGCCATTCCGTTTACTCCTGGGAATGAAGCACCTCCATTCGCATTATGCCCAAGTAGCATTATGCAACGGTTTGTATCTGCAGCAATTTGAGGATGACGGTGCCCAAAAGGATCATTTCCGTCTGCTTCAAGATATGGAACCTGCGAAGATGTTGGGCTGAATGACAGATCATCATTTAATTCCAAATAGACGAGATCTCCACCAGCAGCTCCATTGCCGTAATCAAAAGCCACTATGAATTCTCCATTAAAAGGATTTTCGGTAACAGATGGGTGTCCCTGATTCGTTTCTTCAACTCTTGTGTTACTCACAATTTGTTGAGTTCCTGTTATTAGGTCACCATTAGCATCTGGGCTTGTTTCAATTGGAGTGAGAGTAATTCTGTTTGGTCCATTTGATGGATCAATGTTGGTAGTGAAGATAAATAGATCGGCTACAGGTGCATATGACACATCCGGATCATCTTCATCCCTATCTTGTTCGAGAGTATCTAAACGATTAACCACTCTAGATATCAGGTTGGCTTGTTGGTCATAGATTGCCCCAGAAACTCCCTCACCAAAGCCTTCTTGCTGGTATTCAGCAACAATCATGAAGTTACCGTTTGCAGTACTTACGGCTAAGCCCACGTCCTGGTATTGGTGATCGGCAGCCTCAGCATCATGAAATACAACTTTGGCCACATTTTCTCCGTCTGCTTCGAACTTAGCGGCACTGTTGACCAATGCGATTACGGGAATGTTTAGACCATTGTCACTGATACCACGATTTTCAGCTACAACCACATATTGGTCGGTGACCGGATTGTATCTAACGTCATTTTTCTGAATATCACCTTTCGGATTACCCATGATAATGAATGGTTCACCTATCCTTGCCCCTGAGATTGAATTTACTCGGTAACCAACAAGAACTCCTTGGTTTTCTTCTCCAGAAACTGGGTCAAATAGGAAACCAACAGAATCTGCTGTGTCAATTTGATTATAGCCATTGAAGACTGTTGTCACCAAAATTTCAGGAGAGTTAGTATTTATAGCAATTCCAGCATATTTGCTTATTAGCATTGAATCAACGTTTGTAGGATCAACTAGGTAGGTATCGCCTGAAGGAACACTTTGGATAAGACGTGGAGCATCCATTTCCATCGGTTTCATTGGGTTGTCGAAATCTACCCATGCAAAATAGAAATCACTATCAACAGGAAATACTCCTTCACTAGTTAATTCATTTGCATTGATTACAAAAACACCTGCTTCACTATCCCATTCGTAAGAGAAGAATGCAGGACTCGCAATGTCGTAGAAGTCTGTTTCGATCGCCCCAGCATTGCTGAGAATCAATACTCCATCTTCATCTGACTTGCCAGGAATGGTCAAATGGTAGAAACCTTCTCCATTCTTATCGATTGTAAACTGTCCAGCCTGCTTGAAAGAAGTAGCATCTGATCCATTGATGTATCCACCAACCAAGTTTTGAGTGTCCCAAGGAAGGTAAAGGAATGAGAATCCAGATTGATCTCTAGGAGCAAGGCTGTTGTCATCATTTTGTGTTCGATCATCTCTGACCGTCACGTGCCAAGTATCTCCAACTGGAGTAGCTCCTGCGATTTTTGTATTTGATGAACTGTGAGTTGGGGCCACGAATAGCATTCCATCTACTTCAGTATCCTCAACGCCAGGCAATGATAGTACGGCTAGTCCATCATTAACTTCAAAATCATCATTGTAGTCTACCCACATGATTGAAGTCGGATCTACTCCATATCCAATGGAACCTCCATTTTCTCCATTGTAAAAATGGACTGGAGCTTCAGCAACAAATGGATCTCCAAAGAAGTCACCAGTCACCTGGCCTCCGGTCCAACCCTCAGAGTATGGGAACCAAGCCAATGCTAAGTCAAAGACGCCCTCATCAGGTTGACCTATAATTCCTAGCAGAGTGTCACTTGCGTGATTTCCATTGCCAAAAACACCATCAATCGGACTATAACCAAATCCAGATCTAAATTGGTGTGAGAAGTATGCAACACCATATTGTGTTCCAACTGGTTCGCCAGCACTGTCGAGATCTTGGTTATCAAATCCATTAGTACGAGTTGTTGCAAAGCCAACCCCTTGACGATTGTCTACCGTCCAAGCAAATGTAGTTCCATCAAGCGGTTCACCGCCACCTGGTTTATGCTCTTTGAAAATATCAGGAGCAGTAACACCAGGAGTCGCTGCTCCTATATTAAATGCTATATCTCCTTCATTATGTCTGGCATCAGTCCAGTCAATTGGTCCCATCTGAGGGAATTTGACTTTCATGTCGTTTGAACCATCTCCTCCAAGAGTTGTTCCAGGAGGTAGACTGATATCTACATTGGCAGCTGTTAGTCGATAAGGGTAAACACCAGGCGCTTGGTAAGGCTCTCCATTAGGTGTGAGTTCTTCAGAAACTACTGGAGGTATGCCATATTGAATGAATTTAGGCTCTACTGGTGGTTCTTCACCACCTCCATCTTGTGTGCGCTTTCCAGGTTTGACTGAAACATTATCGAGGCCAGCCCAGCCCCAACCTCCACTGTGTGAATCGATGAAATCCAATGTGTAAGTTGCATTTTCATCTACAATTTCACTTAATGTGGACTGATCTATTGTGATTGTTTCCCAAAATTGGCCACCATTGTCTGAACGAGAATCAAATGTTAGATACTCCCCAGAATCTGCATTTCTCAGCGCGACACCAATTGAACCACTTCCACTGGATTCAGCAGGTAGTCCATTGGTATTAAGGTCATCTAAATCAGCTAGAGGCTTTGCTCCACCTATTAAGGCAAAAGAAATCTCTCCGTTTTTATAAAGATTGAATTCAGGAGAACGGAAAATAAGTGTCTCATGTCTTTGGTCACGAGTGTTGGTATTGTCTTCTGCCTCGAATGGAACAGGTCCGATAAAAGTAGTTGGGCTTAGAGGTTCGGGCGGCACTGAGTTTCCAACTGTTGGATCTTCTGAACTTATAAGTCCGAGTTCTGTAGGGCCACCTTCGATTGTGGAAGGTTTAACAGTTGCCCAGCCTTGGGTTGTTCCATCGTCGAAATTATAGGATTGATTTGGATTTCCAGTTTTAATTTGGACTGAATCTAGACCAGCCCAACCCCAACCACCACTGTGGTAGTCTATGAAATCCAAAGTGTATTTTTCATTCCCATTTACCAAGCCAGAGAGTGTTTCTTCACCTAAAGTGATAGTCTCCCAGAACTGGCCGCCATTATCTGAACGAGTATCGAAAGTAAGATACTCCCCAGATTCTGCATTTCTCAGCGCGACACCAATAGATCCGTCGCCAGAAGATTCTGAAGGAAGTCCATTCGCATTAATTTCGTCAATATCAAAACCAGGTTTAGATCCACCAATAAGTGAAAACGAAATTTCACCATTAGGGTATATGTTGAATTCAGGAGAGCGAAGTACAAGAGTGCTGTGCGCTCCATCTCGAGTATTTGCACCATCTTCAGCTTCAAATGGAACAGGTCCAATGAATACTGGTTCGCTTAAGGGTAGAGGGGGAACTGAGTTGCCCACAGTTGGATCTTCTTTGCTTATCGTACCTAACTCTGTAGGTCCACCTGAGATTGAGGAATTTCCAACAACTGTCCAACCTTGAAGTGTATTGTCGTCAAAGTTGTAGTTTTTGACTGGTGTGCCTTCTTGAATGATTACGCTGTCTAGACCAGCCCAACCCCATCCACCACTGTGTGAGTCGATAAAGTCTAATGTGTACTTTTCTTCTGCTTTAACAATGTCAGTAAGAACCTCCTCATCAAGAGTGATTGTTTCCCAAAATTGACCACCATTGTCTGAACGAGTATTAAAGGTAAGATAATCTCCGGAACTAACTTCTCGAAGTGCTACGCCTATGGCACCATCCCCAGAGGAGTCCGATGGCAGACCATTTGAATTTACATCATCAATATTAAAGGCTGGTTTAGCTCCGCCTATTAGCGAGAAAGAGATTTGACCGTTTGGGTAAATACTAAATTCAGGAGAGCGAATCAGAAGTGTTTGATGCCCTCTATCTCTAGTATTGTTACCATCTTCAGCTTCAAATGGAACTGGTCCAATGAAGGTAGTGCCTGTAAGAGGTAAAGGAGGTACTGAATCACCAACCGTCGGATCTTCAGTGCTAATTAGCCCCAGTTCTGTCGGTCCATTTTCAGTAGTTGATTTTTTTACGTCTACCCAATTATCAAGATCGTCACCATCAAAGTTATAAACTGTTTTTGCTCCTAAAGCTGAATCATCGCTCAATTTTACAGTTAAAGTAGGCCCGGCTTCTCCATCTCCGTAATTGATCCCGATCATATAGTTGTCATATAGGAAATCGCCATGAATTGCTAAAGTAATGATTCCATCACCATTCTCTAAATCCTCATTAATTGCATCAATAAAGTCTTTGTCGGTGAAAGGATCTTCTGAAATAAATGAGCGAGTTGAACCGACTGTAGCTCTCCCAGGTGGATCTTCATTATCCATCTTAGCTTTGCCACTCCAAAGTAGTTTGTCTGAGTTAAAACCCACAATGTTGTTGCCGTCATTATCTTTTTTGAATGCAGCTCCATAGGTTTCCTCAGCTTTATTGTATGAGAGAGTTGCCGCTTCCCAATCTGAATCGACATCCAACAAACCAATAGTGTTGAAGTCATCATCGAAATTTGGTTCTGCGTCAAAAACATCGATGGTTGCCTCTGCAACTTTGGACCCTGCCGGTAGGCTAGAAAGATCGAATGCTATGTATGAGAGGTTGTAGTTGTTCCCTGGAAGAGTTTCAGATACAAATGGCTGAATATCTGTGTCTTCCGGTGCTTCAATATCGACAATGGCACTTTTAAATGCCTCTGTCGCGACTTGCAACTGAGCACTAACCATATGAAATGGCAGAAACCCAGAGACTGTAATTATCCAAAAGATTAATTTTTTTTTCATTTTAAATGTTTTTTGCTGAATGAAGAATTGAGTTAATCACCGAACGCACGACTTGATGCTAATTTTTTAACATCCAAAATTTGCTAAACTTAAAGTCATGGTCTGATGATGAATCAATCTGTGCATAATTAACTGACGGAATTGTGAAGTGCAATAGTAGCCCGTGATAGGCGCAAGAATTTCACACAGTAGACATTTTTGCCCTCAAAAGTTCACATGATAAAACTCGCTTTCAAATTTTTAATGATCTGATGAAGACGAATAATGCAATTAATAATTTCTATAAAAATGTCAGTTGCCCGCCATGCACTTATTAAATCAGATGGTAGCTTTTCAAATTCTTTCGCCCAATCAGGCCAAATTCTTCTGGCTCCTTCAGTCTCCCCTTTTGGTTTACAAAATTTGGTCTGGTTGGGTCTTATCTTGATCTATTCGATGTCTAGACTTTTAAAATGCCCACTCCTTTGGCGCACCATAGTCAACGGGAGGCAAATCACCTTAGTGTAGGCCACCTCTGGCCGGACGGTTTTTTTGTCTCAAGCAGCGCCAAACCAACTTCCGAACTGTCCATTCTCCTACCGCTTCAGCTGATTTTGAGCGGAGATCAAAATACCCAGGCTGTCATTGATACGGCCGACTCCGTAACCGGCTCATGGACTGTGTGGCGGACAGTTGTCATAGGCGATAATGGCACCACTGAGGTTGACTTAGATAAAAGAGCTGAGAAGCGCGGTAAAAAATCAGGGAAGGTTGTATCCGGTGAAGCCAGAGAACTTAGCATTGTTTTTAAAATATATCT
>CBFHOE010000019.1:0-12401 GCA_965657355.1 Limisphaerales bacterium
GCTGTAGAACTTTTAGGCAAGATACCAGACAAAGTTACGTTTGTTGCTTCATTTCCTTGCTTAACTGTTCCTGCGCTGCCTTTAGTCAAAAAATTTACTGGAGACTGATTGCGTGTGTGTTCAATCTGGTAGCTTTGAACAAATAACTCCTGACCGCCTGTGCCTGGGTTTGTGCCGTAGTTGGTCTCTGGAATAATGCTCGTGCGTGTGTTGTAACCTAAAATTTGTTGTCTTGCCATTTTATTACCTGGTTAAATCAAATCTAAAATTAGTGAATTGTATGTTAAAATCTATGCTTGCGCCGACTGTTGTAAGGTTTGCAGAATCTGAATTGACTTCTATTTGTTCCAGCTCTGTATTTTGAGCATTGCCACCACGTTTTCTGTCAACGCCCAATGCAGCAACAATGTCTTGAATGTTGTTGTCAATGTCATCTTTGGCGTTTGCGCCTTTTGTGTATGTATCTATTGTGACCGACATTTCCGCAAAGTGCCCGTCCGCTAACCCTAACGCGCCTGGCTCAAAAGTGATTGCGCCTTCTTTTACCGCTGCACCTGACAAGTCATTTTCCACCATTGGCGAAGTCGACAGATTAATCACGTTGTTTCCTAAGTTTGTCAGATACCCATTTGAAATTGTAATGGTTTCCAACGCGCTCACAACGTCTTCAATGATAAGTCTGCGCTTGCTCGATGCCATTTATTTATTGCTTTTTGGCTTATCTGGCTTGGCCATTTTTAGGCCTAAAACTTCTTCAATGCCTTGCTCTGGCTTTTCGCCATCTTTTAGATTAACGAGCTGCCTGTCGTGCTCCTGCCCGTTCTCATTTAAAATCTGAACAGAATAGACGTTGTTTCCGCGTTGCTCATATTTGCCTATTGATCTGTTGCTGTAATTTGTCTTCATCGAGTATTCTGACTTATTAAAAATTTGACTGTGTATTGATCTTGTTCAACAACTTCTGTGGTATTCCACGTTATGCCGTTTAGTGTAAATGTGTCTCCGACTGTCCAGCCGGTTGGTAAATCGTCTAGTATAAATGTGGCGGCTTTTGATGTCGTCTGATACTGAGTTGCGCCGTCTCCTAAAATTATTTGTTGATCCTCTATAACTGCCCGTAAAGTGTAAATCCCCCACGTTACTTCGTCAGTTAAGAATTCATCTTGAAACATACGTGCCAGTCCGTCATTGAAATTGGTCTCTGCATTGTATGTATCAACATTGACGCTAGGAACAAGAACGGTATCAGTAAATTTAAAAACAACCGCGCTGCCTAAGCCTTTTAATTTAAAATCTGATATATCCAAAGCGCGACCTCTTGCGCCTGATATGGTAAAAAGCGTTTTTGTTAGTGGTATAGCGTGGGCATGTGTTCCAGCATGAAAGCTAACATCGCCAGCAATTAATTTTAGGCTTATAGCGTTATAGTTGCCTGAGCCTATACTAACAGAGTTACCATTTACATTTAACGCTTCGCTTTCCAAATCACTTAATCAATTTACGTATATCATCGCGAGAGCCAGACAGCTCTTGCTTGCGTTTAATCAAATCTAAATATTCCTGAACTTTTGCTGGCTCCAAATCCTCAATGACTTCTTTGGCAATCTCGACGCTCTCGACCAAGGCTGTGGAAGCCTTCTCGTTTTTAATGGCTTTGCGCTTGTTAATGGAGTTGCGAATATTGCCGTAAATACCAAGAGCAACAAGAGCCAATCCAGTGATACCGTCTCCAATTGGGCCAAAATATCCACCAACATTTTTTGCTATACTTTCAACTTGCGGGTTAATTGTGGCCTCTTGATATGGCACTTCTTTTACAACTTTTTGCGCTACAAAGTTCGTCGAAATTTGGCCAAGGGAATTAGTAATTGCAAATGGAATCATTTCCACAGTTTCGACTTTTACCGTTTTAGGTGTCGAATCGAAAACAAGGTCATTGCCTTTCTGCAGTATAGAACATCCAGGCAACATTAAAAATGCAATTATAATTATCCAGGTTTTCACGCTTGTGGTTCTTCTGGTGCCGGTTCGATGATTTCGGCTTCTGGCTGCGCTTGTGCTTCGACCTCTGCTTGTGCTTCGGCTTCGGCTGCTGCTTGTGCTTCAGCTTCTTTTGCCAGTTCAGCGTCTTTGATTACTTTTAAGCTTTCGTCTGCTTCATCGGCCCATATTTCACCAAATTTAATTTTGTCGATATCTTTTGCCGCTTGTTTAAAATTGGCAACCTTATCATTGACAGATTTTACTACAGAACGAAAATCTGCCTTTTTGATATCCATATTATGGGCCTCGACGCCATCAAGCACAATGATTGCGCTGTCGATTGCGGCTGAAAGCTGCTCAAGTTCTGGCACAAACTTGTTGCCAATTTCGTTTTTAATTGCGGCAAGTTGCCCTCTAAATTTTTCTATTGTGTGCATATAATTAAATTACGATTTTAAGATGACCGTTGTTGTCTCTGTAAACTTCTCCTGTAGCTAATCCGGCCGAGCTACTTGGAACATTGTCTAAATACAGATTATCAAAAACTCCACGCTTGCGCTCGTTTATTAGAGTGGCCCCTGTGACTGTGCCATCGCCACTGCTTCCGGCTCCGCCTTCGTTGTACCATTTCCCTGTAGCTGCGGATTCGGGGAGAAGGGCTAGAACTTGGCCAAGGTCAGTAGTTTTTATGTTACGAAACGCTACAGTATCGTTGCCTGTATCGTTAATTGTGGTCGATGTTCCATCCAACATCAAAATAATTAAGTTTGTGTTTGTTCCGTCAACAATTACTTCTTTTTCTAACTTTGTCCACGCATCTTGAGTAACAAAAGTAAACTGATTATTACTACTGATCCCGCCATCTCCGGTTATAAACGTGATTCCGTCAATGTGCGAATTAGTGGATGGAATGTAGACTTCCATCTCTACCCTTACTCTTTTACCAGTGGCTGGCACAAGCCCGGATTTATAAATGCCTTTTGAAGCTGCTCCGCTTGATATTGTAAATTCAATATTATCTGAATCAGAGCCTATGGTTTGGGTCGCGTCCAGTGTTCCGTCCCCCGTGCCGACTGCCCATCCATCAACTGAATCGGATGTAAAATCACTGGAATATCTTACAGTCCCATCCGCCCCAACATCAGCAAAACCAAGCCGCTGGCCCTTGGAAATGTCAATTATTTCTGAGTCCGATAAAACTCTGTTAAATGTTTGTACTCGTGAAATTTCACCCTTAAAAAAAGAGCCACCGCCTAATGCCCCAACGTCTACACCGTTAGTTGCTATCGGACTGCTCCCGACATCAAACTGGTTTGAGTGTGTCGCAGATTTGATGAACTCACCGTTAATAAATATTTTAATGGTTGACGTGCTGCTCTCGTGCGTTACTACTACTACAGCCGGTTCTGCTGGCCAGTCAACTTCTATCACTGTTGCGCTTGAATCGCCAATTGTTACGTCATATGCGCCATTGTTGTAACGCAAATATCGACGATTATTAAAGCCGCCTGAGCCTAAACCATATAAGATCCCATAGAATCCTGATTCGTCTAATGGGTTTGTTTCTGCCAGCCAAGTCCAATCGTTTGTGTTTAAAGCTTCCTCGCCTATATTGTCGATTCTGTCGTTACCATCAAAATAGAATCGTGATTTTAAACCAATTAAATTTTGTGGGACTTCGTTTTCTGAAACGTATTTTTTTGAAATGTTCGACTCAATGCGTGTTGCACCGTTTGCTGTGAAATTGCGATTATTGCCACTAACATCAGTCCATCCGCTTTCATTCGTGCTAGTCGGTGCTAATTTTAAGAATAAATTATCAGTATCGTTGTGTCCCTTAGCTATGTTTAAGACCTGTGCGGATGTTTTTGCCTCAAGATAATACCGGACTTGGAACATCTTGCCGTCGAAGGTGCTTGAGTTGTCCATACCCAAGCGTTGCTCGTTAGTATTGCTACTCCCGAAATCTACTGCGCTGTCCCCACTGATGTCTTGAGTTCCCTGGCTTGCCCCATTGAGATACAAGGTTGCGTTGCCGCTTCTGTCAGCAGATAGAATGATATTTCTATGGTTTACGCTTGGGGTGATTGTCCAAGTATAAGTGTTTGTGCCTCCGACATTATCAACAGTAAGCAATATGTATTGCGTTGCTGTTGCGTAAAAGTTCCACCTATTGTTGCCGCTTGATTTCCTGCTGAAATACTCTGTGCCTGTAGGCGCATCATCCCAAAGCACATCGAACACTAAAGTAAAGTCAGACGTGCCAAAGTCGTCGCTAGGCCCTTCTAGATAATCTCCAGAAGCAAACGCAAAACCGCCTTGCGAGCCAGACCCAACAAGACTAAGCTCGTCTTCTGTAATTATGTTTTCGTCTGCTAAATCTGCAACGGCCGCGAGATCAGTAGCACTTACTTTAGGTATTATTTGACTCATGCTTAACTTCCGTATGGTTGATGTCGTTGCCAGATTACAGAAATTCCATCAGAACCATTTGATGTTTTAATATCGTATTGACTAAAATTTAATTCCTCGCCACCGGCACCATTTAAGATAAATTTGTCCCCTGGTGAAAATGGTATAGGATCGCTTTCACCGTTAACATATACTTCAACCGCGTTTGTGTTGTCTGTCGCGCTGGTCCCAAAATAAATTATTGCCTCATCAAATTCCAAATCTGAATTTATTTGAGTCTGAGTAGACACGGTTGGTGTCAACTGGAAGCTACCTACTGTTATTGCCATTTTCTAAAAAATAAAATTAAAACTAAAAAAAATATACCAGCGACCCCTTCTGCAAACCTACTAACTAAAGAGGCCGCTGGTTGTTATGACCAATGTACCCTAGACCGTTATGAAGTTATTGCGTCTAGCAAGCGTGAAAAGGCCGCTGGCTGTGTGTATGCTATATCGAACATCACAGTGGCGTTGATTCGAATAAGATTTTTACTGGATTGGGTGTAAGGGTCAATTTGTATCTCTGTGGAGCCAAATAGGCCTAGCACCATCATGCTGAAATCCCCAAAATAAAAATGGGTCAAATTAGTTCCACTGCCTTTTGTGTCGGATGATGGCACGTTGTTTGATATTACTGCTTCGAATCCCGCAATGGTTGACTGACCGCCTTCATAACTACCAGCAAACATCGCAGTGCCGGAACTGATTTCAGTTCTTCGAGCTTTTCCAAATCCTGCGCTTGAAGTTAAAAAACGTGAGCTGTCAAGCCTTGCGTTGGCCGCGCTGCTGTCCTGCGTCATTTTTACTAATTGGCTGTATGAATAAGCGGTTCCGTTTGTGCCAGAAGTAGCTGTATCAGTGACACCACTTAATCCCTTTAGACCTTGTGGCTGGCCGCTGCCCCCACTGCCCTCAATAGCCAATGTTTCCATCTTATCGGCAAGTTTAAAATTAAGATCGCGGCTTATAAAATCATCAGAACCAATTACGTTCGTCGCAAGCAAGGATTTTGAAACATCGACCTGGCCCTGCAAAATTTTTGGGTCCAAAGATTCTTGCCCGAAGACAGGATCAGCATTACCTGACAGAGTGCCCCCTTCTGTATTAACAGCAACTGTCGAAGATGTTGCAAGTCTGGGAATCTTAACCGATGAAGACAATCCGCTCAATACTGTTGCCCCGACTCTGTCGAAAAAAGTCTGAGCTCTTAACGCGTCAACTGGTTCTTGGACTTGCGTGTCTTGCATAAAACCACCGAAGGGAGATCCGCTAGTTGATGTCGTAAGTGTTCTTTTGTTTGGTATTATTAAAGAATCTTCACTTTGATAAACTCCGCTCTTTTGTCTTATTTCGTCTGAGATTTCTTTTTCAACACCACCCCAAACGCCATATTGCGCTTTATGTGCTACTGCGCGCGCAAGGCTAAAACCTGCATCTGCATAATCTTTAGCGCGGGAGTCAGTGACTGGCTCGGACTGTTTTAGCTGGGCTTGAAGTTCGTCCATCTCGCGCTTGTGCGCTTCGTTTTGTTTTGCGAGCTTTTCTTCAAATTTGCGCTCGATTGATTCTGTAATGATCTCAATTTTAACCGGATCATTAACAGAGCGGGAAGCGTCTACCTCAACAGTTTTATTTACTGCTGTGCTTTCTGATTTTGTATTTTCCATAGTTGTATTTTCTAGCTTGGTTTCCTGTTTGTTTTGGATTGCTCTACCAACACCGACGCTCTGGTCCGCAGGCACCGCGACAATAGAGATTTCCATAGGTTGCCAAGAACTAACAACTTCAGTTACCACACGTTCGTCATCTGATTCTTTGCGATGACTATCATTGACGACGTATCCGACCGAAACCAATTGCCGAATGCCATCAATGACGTCATTAAAAATTTCTTCGCCTAAATTTGAACGGCTAAACCTGACAAGTGCTCTGCCCTTATCGTCATCAATGTAGGCTTTCTCCACGACACCAATTTGTCTTTGCGTGTCGTGATTTAAAAGTAGTGGGGCATTATCGTTTAACCTGGATAAATCAACGCTGTCTTCATCGTGCATCAAGACTTGATCGTATTGCCCCATACGCACTGGCTCATTAGAGCTGAAGCTCAATTCGACTGTGCGCTTATCTTTGTCGATAACCGAGCCTTGCAGTTTAAAAGATCGGGTGATCTTATCCATTACATCCAAATTCATATTTTTATTCTCCATCTTCAATATCAAGTTGTGTCAAAGTTGCGTCATCGCTGCCAGTTATACCAAGCTCATTTTCCAGCTCTTTTTCTTCGTAAATTTTCTGCATTAGATCCTTGTGATTGCCGCCGTAAGTTTCTGCAATAATTTCACCGCGGGATCTTAGGTTGTTGTCAATTGCATCAATAGCCGCTTTGATATCTTTGCTAGGATCAACCCAGGGCCAACGTCGCGTGACCCAACGCGGAGAATTAAATTTCTCAAACTTTGCAACTGGCAAACGATTACCATTGGCAAACTCAAAATCACCTCGTTGGAGTTTGTGCATCAACCAACTTTCAAACACTGGTTGTAAAAAATGTTCAATCATCCATTTTTGTACAACTTTGTAAAACTCGCGCTCCTCGAGGGTGCCAGCTCGCATTGAGCTGTAATTGACGCTCTCTAAATCTACAGTTAATGAATTATATGACACGCCTAAACCAGCGGCGCATTTTCTCAAAAGTGTTTTTGTAAAATTATCAAAATTACTGTGTGGGTTCTGCGGGTCGTATGTTTGCAATGATACGCCCTGGGGCAAAGTGGAAAATGAACCAGGTTGTATATCCATTATCATTTGACCATTTTCATTTTCTCGATCACCAGAAAACCCCTCCCCTTCATTGTTAGAACGAACAAAAAAACCAGCTTTTCCGCTTGCAATACGTGAGGCAACAAGCTCAGATTTAAAGTATTCTTTAAGGTGTTTAAGTGTAATTATTGACGGCGCAAACCAACTGACTCCTCTAGTGTCTCTTGCCCTGTCGTTTTTGTAGACGTGAATAATCTCTTTGCTAGGGACTATTTTAATTCTACCATAGGCGTCATCTCCAGGGTGGTTTTCAGAAATATGATAGGCTGTCACTTTGCCCCACTTATCCTTTTCAACTGATAACCTAATGCCACCTTTACCTGGCCTGTCAAGGTTGTGATCGTCTTTTAAATGGTCAGCCTCAATAGGGAATAGGGCAAAATTGTTGGGCCCATAATTTAACACCTTTTGATAAAATATCTCACCGTCCCTTGCAGTTGAAGACAAGGCTTGGCTTTGTAAGTCTATCATCGACAGTGCGCCGTCCGTCGTTGGTGCTTTGGAAAACTTTTTCCAATGGCGTTCAATTAAATTGTTTGCTTGCTCGTCTGCCTGCCCGTTGTCGTCACGCACATTCATTTCTAAGCCAATTCCATTTTCACCTAGGACATTGTTTATGAGCAATTGAATATATCGACGCGCAAACTCGTTATTCTGAACCAACTCCCTGGCTTTGTTTCTAATAGTAGAAAGCTTGCCGTTTTCAATTGCTTTGTCTGAGCTTTCAGTAGTGGCGATCCAATTATTCAGATAGCGGTTTGTTTCAGCCGCTTCAAATTTTCGAATCTGTTGTTTTTGCTTGCGTCGGAAAAATTTAAACATCGTACAAAATCGGAATTATCAAAGTGCTGTTTCCTTCGCCCAACTCGTTTGCTTCAGCCTTCTTTTCTTTTGCAACTTCGCTTTCAAGATATGCCTTGGCTTTAAGCAATTCAGAAAGGCTAAACCGCTCAATCATCTTTCCATTGATTTGAAACTGTCTTTCAGCGTAACTAGCAGAGCCGTTGATTGTGGCGGTGATAGCGTCCAATGCCTTTTCATTGTCCGACCTAACATCCAACGCACTGACCCCGTTTTGAAAGTCTGCTGTTAGTTCGAAGTCGCCATAATCAACCCTGTAACGCTCCCCATTGGTGTTATATACATAACCCTCAAATCGATATTTACCGACTGTCCATTCTGCGGTGTCGCGTTTAGAAACGTAAAAAGAAAAGTCGCCAGTCGAGTTGTCGTTGCTATAGGATTGAACCATGCCTGTTCCGTTACCCCTTATGTAATAAGTCATGGTCCAGCCATCGACTGGTGCGTAATCAGCTAATTTTTTCTTAAATTTTAACGTGTCACCAGCCGCCATTTTAGCGGGGTGACCATATGGAATCTCATAAGCCATCTAAATAACTGGGTCTGAAGCTCATCATCTGAGCGGGTTTAACCACTTTATTTGTAATGTCTGTATTTGCTCCAGATTGTTCAATGTTTTTATGTGTCACATTTGCGCCATCACTGTTAGCCTGGTTTCTTTGATTTTCCGCTAATACTTCCCAATTTGGCTGTAAATGCTCCAGAGCGGCCATGTTGTAAACCCTTATGTCGGTGGCCTCGTTCCGTTCTCTTAGCTTGACCCACTTTCTAGTCGTGCGCCCTTTATCAATTTTCTTCACGAGTTTTTCCGCTGCTAACTGCTTAAAATATTCTAGGTCATAACCACAATTATCAAAAAAATGAGCGTAACCAGGCCCAATGTCTTTTGTCTTTAATAACGCCTGAAGCTTTAGCTTTGTCTCATCAACACCCACTGGGTAAACGCTTACACCTGCAATTTTTGTTTTGGTTCCCCTGCCAATAACGGGCCGACCCCACCCGCTAACCCCTTTTATAGGAAATATACGTCTGCCCATTTTCCCCCTGCAAAAATGATAAATTTGCGAAGTGTTATACCCTGAATCTATAGCCGTTGAATTTATTCGCATTTTCAGGCCATCCTCGCGGACCCATTCCCACCGCATCAACCAAGCGTCAAGTTCTTCATACACTGTTGGCAATGCAGTTGAGCCTTTAAACATTTTAAACTCTAAGCCCCAACTTTGAAAATCTTGGTTCCACCCTACGACCTCGGCCTCAATCCTGTCTTGTTGAACGTCTATTCCACAAGTTACTAGCAAGATTTGTTTAGGCATTTGTTCCGGCTTTGGCTCTACACGCGACCCGATCTCATTGGCTTGTATGCCATCGCCGGCATCGTCGTCAAATGTTTCAGCAAGAAATGTATTCACCCATTCTTTAAGTGTTTCGCGGCCTCCTCGTTTAGCCGCTAAAAATGTTGCGACCGCCTGGTGTAGTCTATTTTTGTATCCTGGCCTTGCTGGAAAAATTGAACACAAGCCATTAATAAAGAATCCCGCCCTGCCGTTAAATTCTGCTGTTGCTTGCCATTCCCCAGACTTAACCATTTCGATTCTGTCTCTGTCCGTTATGACCTGACTGCAATGCGGGCAAACTATGTGAGCGGTCTCTGGTTGGTCATCGTTCCACTTCACGTCCTTCCACGTTATTACAAATTTCTTAGAGCAATGAACACACGGAACAAACCATTTACGCTTGTCTGTTGATTGATACTCGTTTTCAATCCTGCTTAATCCTGTAAGCGTTGGCGTGCTTGTCTTAATAATTCTTGCATTATGGAAAGTGTCAGTCCGTCGTGTGGCCAAACCTACTGGATCTCCCTCTGTCCCCGCGCTGTCTGGGTACGCGTCTATTTCGTCCAAAAGCAGCACTCTGATAGGCCTAGACCTCATGCTTGTCGGGCTATTTGCTCCGCATATTGTAATTGAACCGCCTAAAAAAACTTTGCTTAATAATGTGTTGCCGCTGTCTCGTGTTCTGCTGTCGGCTACTTTATCTTTTAGGTTTTCGCAATCTCGAATCATTGGGGCCAGTCTGGTTTTACTCCAAGATTCTGCGAGCTCAAGCGTTGGTTGAATTAGCAATATCGGACTAGGTTCATGATCTATGTAAAATCCAACTATATTGTTCAGCCCCTCAGTTTTACCTGTTTGGGCCGCTGCCATTACTATGATTTCCTGGATCTCTAAATCATTAGCCAACTCCAACGGTTGTCTCCAAAACGGGGTCCGATCAAAGCTGTATTTTCCAGGGTTGGCCGCCGCTTCACTGGATAGATACCGGTATCGCTCCGCCCACTCCGCCGCATCAATCGCTTTCGGAATCGTCCAGGCTTTTTCTATTTTTTTCGATAAGCTCGTTAAAAAACACATCTTTTTTATTTCGTAACTCTTCCATTAATAAATCTTTGGAAGTGTTCGACATTCCACTACGTAACACTGATTGCCTGACTAAATATACCAAGCCCTCAATGCACTCAATAACTAAGTCTTGATCCACCAATGCTCCCATCAATTGATCGTTTTTAATCTTTAAATTTTTTATCTGCTCTTGCTTATACTCAGAGGTAAGTGAATTTAAAGAATCTCCATCTACAGACTTAATCCTAGTGTTTTCACTTACCCATTCAATCCACTCCCTGACTGGTATTTTATTTTTCTCAGTCCCTGGGGAACTTGGTTTCACTCGCCATTCATAAATAGTTTTTCTTGGAACTTTTAATATTTTAGCAAGTTCAGTTACATTTTTTGCAAACTCTGGGAATTGCGTTTCTTTTGATTTTTCTTTTTCCTGCTCAAGTAAGTCAGCCTCTCTTTTTGTTAAGGTTTTCCCGTCCTTCAGCTTTTTAACTATATTCTGAAGGTTTAACTTTAAAAGTTTGTCGACTTGCTCCTGCGTTGCCATCCTATTCAATTAACTCCGCTTTGCCGCCCGTGTATTCCTCCCATCGCTTAATAATAACATCGCAATAACCTGGGTCTAATTCCATACCATAACATGTCCGCCCTAGTTGTTCAGCTGCTATTAATGTAGTGCCTGACCCTAAAAACGGATCATAAACATTCCCTTTGTGATTTTTCATTGGCTTGAGCATACACTCAACTGGTTTTTGAGTTGAGTGCCCGGTTTCATTTTTTAATGGCTTATCAATCTCCCATAAAGTCGTTTGTGACCGATCCCCAACCCATGAAGCAGTTTCCCCCTTCTTTACAGCATACCAACACGGCTCATGTTTGTGATGGTAATGCCCTTGACTAATTGCATGATTGTTTTTGGCCCACACAATTAAATTTCTCAAAACAAAGTCACACCCCTCTAAGTTCTCTGCAACAACATGTGTTGCAAGTTGAGCATGCCAAACATAAGCGACTTTACCTTGAAACAGATTGTAAGTTTTAGACCAATCGCTCAGATTATCATTCAAAACTTTTCCAATTGATTTTGCCCCTATGGGTGTTCCGTCCGCCCTCTTTCGTTTATTGCGCCAGTTTGCGTCGTAATTTACACCATACGGCGGATCTGTGATCATTAATTCAAGAACTTCCCCAGCTGTTAATTTTTCGACATCTGTGTTTTTTGTGCTATCCCCACACATTAATCGATGATTGCCTAACTTAAATATTTGGCCCGGTTGAGTCGTTGGGTTCTCTGGTGGATCTTCATTAAAGTCATCCTCCTCTGGCTCCACTCCGGAATCCATGTCTATTCCATCAATCAACCCGGCTAAGTCTAGATCAAAATCGTCTGGCAATTCTTCAAGCAGCTCCGCAATAATTGAATCATCCATTTCAGCGAACTCCGCAATTTTATTGTCTGCTATCATGTGGGCATATTCCGAGGCCTCGTCCTCGAAGTCCTGAATGTCGACAGGAACCGATTCGGCTCCCATCAATTTTGATGCCATCAATCGGCCATGACCTGCGATGACGTAACCTGATCGTTTGCTTACGACGATTGGGTTTCGCCATCCTTGGTGCTGGATTATCTTTGCCAGTGCCTCAATCTGACGGTCCTCGTGTTTGTTCGGATTCTTGGGATGTTCGACCAAGGTATCCGGATCCTGAAGCTCGGTGTAATTGCAATGTATTTTCATTCGTTACCTTTTATAAATTCTCTAGCGTTGGGAAAATATCGCGGTGCCCTCTTACCCGCGTGGGGCTATTTTGGAAGGACCCGCGCTTGAGACGCTTGGGACAAATTGCTAGAAACTTTAATTTATTGTATTTCACATTTTTTAAAAAG
>CBFHOE010000020.1:0-11280 GCA_965657355.1 Limisphaerales bacterium
ATAAATATAAGAATAGCCGCTCATCAAATGATGATTGACTGGTACCATGATTATCTCGAAAGAAAAGGTCCATATATATATGTAGACGAAAGAATACAGGAGCTATATGGAAAGCAAGCTGAATACTTGATTGCTAGAGATATTCATATAGAGACCAAAACTAAATCCCTATAGGGGATTTAAAAATTTAAAATTAAAAAATTTAGATTTAGGGTTTTTAAGATAAGCGACAAAATATTAGCTACTGGATATATAAAAGTAAGATAGTAGTTAAAATATGAGCTTTTCCTATAGTTGGGATAGAAAGATATAGATTATATTTAGGGGTATTTATATTAATGGTGTTCTTGCACTCTTTGAGTTGCGAGCCCACCCCCCTAACAATCTAGGGTGCTAATATAGATCACCATCCACCCCCTAAACATAAGGATTTTTACTTATGAAACTCAAGCAAGTTGATACTAACCTTGGTGAATTCACCATCTCCATCCACGACAAGGTGCGAACTGGCACGGTTGTGGTCTCAAAGTTTTACACACACGAGTACGCACCTGCGTACAAAGAATTCTTGTTCTTCGATATTATGACTGGCGAGTTCTTCGCGAAGTACGGGGTGCAGGCGGCTTGGATCCGCCTGCCCTAAAAAAGCAGTTTATCTGATCAAAAAAGTATTTATGTTTTTTGGAGCTCCCTTTCGGGAGCTTTTTTAATTTGGCTCCTTTTAATGGGGGATTTGCCTCCTCCATCACATACGGTGAAAAATAACATGGCTAATCACACGCACATTGTCGAAGGGACATTACTATGCGTAACCTTATTCTTGCCTTTGTTGGCTTTCTATTTCTTGCCACAGCTACAGGCTGTGGTGTTGTCACCACTGTTGCCATTGAGACTTGTACTCAGGGCTCATATAATAAGTTCGTCTGCCCTGGGATTTTGGAGGAGGCTCTTCCTAAGAGCCCTGTCAAAGCTCCTGAAGCGGCTCCTGCTAAAGAATGCACTGCGAGCGGCTTCGTTGTCCGACGTGGACATGTAGAGCGTGTCTTGACACGCTCTAAAGGGGCCTGCACGAATGAGCGTATCCTTCTCCAAGAGCACCTGCGTAGGGTTGGACCCGGTGTAAAGTGCCACTGGAAGAATGGGAAGATTAAGTGTGCCGGGTTTAGTCCCGTTGGTGCTATTCTTTTCCTTATTACCCTTTTGACTTCCCGTCGTAAAACAAGAGAGGAGTGGTATAGCTTCGAGGCATTGGGCCACCTTGATGCCAGGAAGATGGTATGGGCGATCGAAGACGAGCTGTATAAGGCTCGTTGGGTTGAGAGAGCGATTGAGATTGCGATCACCTTGGCGGCCTTCTCTTTTGAGGGGCTTGTCTTAGGGCTTACTTCCACCTTATTGGCGCAGAAGCGCTATGGATGGGGAAGTATTTTCGCTTTGCTCATTTCGGTTATCTTCTGGGGCTCTGCCTTGGAGTGGGGATTATTTATGGTGAAAGCAATATTATCCTTCTTGGCAAACACTGAGGAGGGATTTCGTTTCGTCAAGTGGGCGCTCCATCAGCGATGGAAGCGCCAAGTCGCTAAACTATAACGTCTAATCAAAAAAAGTATTTATGTTTTTTGGAGCTCCCTTGTGGAGCTTTTTTTAATTTATTCCCTTTAATGGAGAGCTTTCAGCGACTCTCCACCTGTCACTCTGACAGTTTTCTAGCTGTACAACCGTAGCCTTAGAAAGGGCAAAAAATGCGTACTATTCGTAATATTGTATTCTCTGCCCTCTTCTTGGGCTTCATTTCAACCAACTGTGGGTTCAACACAACAATCGCCTACAGTCAAGACAAGAAAGGTTCTGTCATTATGCAGACCGGAAGTAAACAGTGGTTCGACCACATGAATAATCAACAGAGCGTTCTCGAGAACCTCATTCAAAAGGCAGAGGCACAAGCGAGCGCTACTCGCAAAAGCTTCTTTAGGCTCTTAAAGGCGAAAGCCAAGGCTAACGCACAGGCACAGGCAGAAGCCGAAGCACAAGCCAAGGCGGACAAACTTGAGGCAGACCGCATCATCTCCCTTAAAGCAGGTGAAGCGTACCTTGCTGCAAAGCAACAAGACGCCCGCACCACCTTGGTTCACATCCTCCAGGCAAAAGCACAGGCAGAAGCCGAGGCACAAGCAAAGGCTAAGGCAGAGGCTCGAAAAGAGCGTCGCGAAAAATATAAAGCAGCTAAAAATGCTAAGCAAGCAGCAGCCAAAGCGAAGAAAGCGGCAAGTGAGGCGAAGCAGCAGGCTAACTTGGCAGCACACAGCGAGCTTGCGTCGCGCGTCCGTGCGCTTATGGTCAAGGCCGGCCTTAAGAAGCCCAAGCTTAATACCCCTGTGTTTCACCCTGAAGAGGTGAAGGCTCAAAAGGCTGCACGCAAGGCGCGTCGCCAAGCACAGGTTGAGGAAGCTGCGAACCTCGCTAAGTCTAACGAGATCAAGGATGTCGAAGTCGAGTACTTCGATGACTTCGATTTTGAGACCGAGGTCGAAGTCGGAGGTGATATTGTTGGCTTTATCAGCAAGGTCGCTGACAAGTTCAGCAAGACACCTCTTGGTCGTCTCATGAATGTATCTGTGGTTACGCCTGTCGCGGGCTCTAAGCTCCAAGACACTCAGCGTGAGAAGCGTGCTGCTGGTTCTAAGAGCTTGATGCAGGATGACATCCATGCGCTTACCCAGAGCACTGGGTATAACGTCCTCCCATGTATCCGATTTGGCAAGACCAAGAAGGGTACACCTAACACAAGCCCTGGTGCAGAGATCCACTCAAGAGAAGAGGAGCTCAAGAGCACAGCGACTCGACTCTCCCTCAAGGGTGGCGCAGGCCGCTTCCTTGCGGCATTTAACACGACGGTGACCAAGATCCTAGGCGGCCTCAACCTCGAGATCTCAGCAGACAACGCTATCCTCTATGAGGTCGACGACATCAACAGTAAGGATCTAATGCAGAGTGTCGCAGATATCCTGCTGGATAGCGGCTACGTTTCCATCTGTCGCGGTTTTGCTGTCAAGATTGGAACAGAGCTTGGTGATGCTTTCGTCTCGTTGATGGACGAGATGTTCCGCGATGCTGTAGAGCAACGTGGTTACGCTCGCAGTGTAATTACAACGCCAAACCAGGCAGAGCTTGCCCATGGAATCCCCACCTTCTCAGGTGATCTGGCGCAGTATGGTTGGATCGGAAACGATGGTGGTACAGTATTCACCAACCACCTAATGACAGCGATTCAGAACCGCGCAAGGACTATCGACCTGGGTGGAGATGACAACAAGTCTAAGGGCTTGTTCAAAGGCTTAGCTACAGCGGCCAAGCTCGTGACCAGATTCAACGACGATCGTACCTATGACGCATACAATTATGCTTACGACACGGCGGTCGATAAAGCAGTGAAGCAGGTCATGAAGAACCTGAAGAAGTACACTGTGCTGCAGCGCATAAATGCTGCAGATAAGGCTATGTTGAAGCTCATTCCTGGTGTCGGTGACAGCACTGCAGACGCTATCATCAACGAAAGAGAGGCTCGCGGTGAGTTCGCTTCGTTTGACGATCTTGTAGATCGTGTTAGCAAGTCAACACCTAAGGTAAAGAGATTCCTTAAGGGGATTGAAGTTAAGTGCTGCTGGCTTCAATACATGTTTGAAGTTAACGGAGTAACGTATTGCGTCTCTATGTACTTGGAGAAAGACCAGAACAAGGGTCGCAAGACAAACTTCCCAAGCAAAGGTCTCAAGCTCGAGGGGCTCCAAGGGATCGACATTTACAACTGGGCGATAAGCTTGGATGCACCGATGGACCAAGCTAAGATTAGTCTGGGTTGGCAGGTCACACAACTAGTCGATGAGCAGTTCGTGAAGGATGTGCTTGCGAAGGGTGAGGCTGGTTACAAAGAGCTGAGTAAGATCTTCGGAGATATGCTCGGCAAACAAAACAAGCTTATGGCAAACTTCAGCGAGATGCTTCAGGGTGACAAAGACAATGCCATTGCAAAGACTGCACAGCAAGCACAAGCGATGATGCAGCTCTTAGGCAAAAAGACCACTGAGCGAATCAGCAGCGGCTTCGGAGTAAAAGCTGGCTCCAAGTATGTCCAGATGATCGATCTTGGTCAAGAGGTCTTCATTGACAGACTCTCAGGGCGGAATTGGCGTAAGTTTGCGTTCTTCGGTCGTACCCCAAATCAGGGTCACGACACCATCCGCCACGCCAAAGCACTCGATATTGGCTTCGTAGCCGAGCTTCTCGACGCTTACTTCAAGGCAGACGATAAGTCTGACCTAGAGAAGGTCTTTGAGAAATTCACAGACAAGGCTAAGCAAGGCCTCTCAAAGCGCAATGAGGCCAAACTGTTCATCAACTCTGTCCATAACAAACACGGTGATGTATTTGGTGATGGGGTCCTAATGTTCTTAAGGGCTATGCTGCCCACGGTAGCTGAGGGCGCTATCATCGTAGACACTGGCTTGCAAGAGGCTGTCTGCGGTGACAATGACGGAGATCGAAACATGGTTTCCTATTCGCCATTGTTGGTCTTGATTGCGAAGAACATCCGCAGCAAGCACCCGAAGACACTTCCTGCTAAGGAGCAGTCAAAGGCGTTTGTCATCAACGCCTTTAGTGACGCTGTAGTTGCCGAAGGTGGCTTTAAGAAGGCTTACGACCTTGCAAAAGAGGGTAACCTTGACGACTTGCGCCAAGTACAACGCTTCCTGAACGCACCAGGCAACAGCCCTGGCCAGGACAATGTAGGCGGTCCAACGCTTTCAGCAGCGGCACCGCTCAACTTCCACCCCTGGGCATATGATGAGGGCAAGAAGCACTCTTACAACCCACTCAACCCCGCAGCACGGAAGTATATGGACTTCTTGTATGCGCTTCAGCAGACAGGAATCGATCTGCAGAAGTATGAGCGCCTAACTCACAGCGTTGAGTACTGGTATGAGGGTGAGTACTCCAAGGAGGGTTGGATCCTTCCTGGTAAGTATGTTCCTGGAAAGCAGTGGGTAGTCACTAAGGGTAAAACTTGTTATGGTGCCAACCTCACCGAAGAGGAAGCAGCTAAGCTCGCAGCGAAGACAGGTGGTGAAGCAAGAGATTGTCCAAATCACTTCCCTATCTATGGTATGAGGGACGCTACCTTCACCGACTATAAAAATGCTGGCCTTGATGCTTGGGAGTCGGCTGCTGAGTATGTTCCCCTCATGGTCTGGTCTGCTTCGCGGCCAAAAGCCAAGTTACGCAACCCAATGTGGGATAACGGGGCGCTGTACAACCATGCGGCATGGACTGTATCTGCGATCAACATGGGGCTCCCTTACCTCACTTTTGAGCAGATGTCAGAATTGCAACAGTTCTTTGACTGTTCCAATAAGGTTCCAGTCGCTAATTGGGTCGGTCTAGCGGAGTGGTTCTCTGAGTTCCGCACTAATATGGGTCTCGATGCCGTTAGGCCAGAGCAAGTAGAACACTTCTGGGTGTGGCCGAGCATGGTAGGGAGCTACCAAAAGCTGTCTTATAGGAAAGACAACTCGAGCTCTCCTGGTGTTTTCTCTGCAATGCGTAGCCGTATCGCAGACATCTATGTTGATGTTTGCGAGGAGGAGAGGATCACGATCCTAGAAAACCCTACTTCGACGTTAGCTCACTGTGGCTTCGACGACATCATCGTAAGCAATTGTGCCAATAAGAAATACATCCCGCATTACGACGGCTGGAAAGCCGAGCAGATTGTGCGCAGCATGTACTATGCTTACATCGACGTAGCAATGAGTGCCGCAGAATCAAAGTCGCAGTCTGAGAAGACTCAGATAGACCAAGCGTCCTCTGGTTCGGACATGAAGCAGTACCTTCGTGCTGCCCTTTCGACGAATGGCTTCCTCGTCACTCAGACCGACCAGCTGCAATACATGCGCGAGTGGTCTCGAACTTGGCGCCAGGCTCTCAGCGTTCGTGCTCTTGAGAGACAGGATAAGATCGACGCTCTTGGTGGCATGATGGTACTGGGGCTTAGAGCTCTAAAGTCTATGTACTCTAGACCTCAGACTGAGGTTGAAGTTGCAGTGAAGTTTGTGGCGGAGCTCTGCAAGAGTAACACCACGGCCTTTATGGTTGACGTGATGGGCAACTGGTCAGTGTTCAAGGAGTGGGCTGATGAGAACTTTGAGGGTGAGAACCCACCAATGCTCAGGGCTGTCGCGAACAAGCAAGAGATGATCAAGCTCCATAAGGCTTACAAGGAGGCACAAAAGATCTGCGCGCTCGATAGCGTAAAGGAGTATTTCATTAGCTTGAACTCCATTGCGGACGCGGAAGAGGATCAGATCTTCATCGTTGCGTCGCAAGATTCCGACGATTTCAATGACCGACTCTCGGAGTGGATCGTTACTGAGTACTTTGGCGCTCTTGACGAAGCATTCGAGGATGTAGATCGCGCAGAGAATCGCCAGGACTCAATAGACAGGATCTTGGAGCTTGTTGAGAAGGCGAAGTATGGTGAGTCGATCGTACCTGATATCCAGAAGATGCTCGGTAAAGATTTGTCTGTCTACGTGCAGGCTCAAGCCAGAGATATGGCTATCCCAGTCGCTTCGGCAGATGACATCTTTGACTTCTATCGGAAGAACCGGTCTTCGATCCTTGCTGGCTTCAAGCAGTATGCTTCTCCTATTGTCCAGCTTGGGCGCTTGGTAGAGTATGCTAACAAGGCTATTGTGGTCGGTGACATCGAAGAGCAAGCCTTCATTGATGCACAATTCAAGGCGATTGTTGAGGAGGGCATCTTCGAGGTTGCTGATGATGGTACACGCTCTGTACGTTCAGTCATAGAGTTTCCTGTGCCAGAGCGCATCAAGATTGACGTTGGCCATAATGCTTTAATGGCGGGACATAACCTCGAGTTCCTAACTCAGGTACCTCGCTTGGGAGCTACCAGACGCGCTGATGAAGACAGATGTCACATGGATACCACTGTGGTTACCACTTGGGGCTACATTTTTGTGGACTCTGTGATGTATCAGCTTGCTCTGGATGCGCATGGGGCTTATGAGACCAAGCAGTGGCTTCGCGCTCAATTCGAGTGTGGTGTGGGACACGTCACTACCGCAGACCACCTCTTCGCAGCTTATGGTCTTTGGACCTACAAGCAGTCGCAGACCAAGACTTTTTGCGATCGTATCGAAGATCAGGAATGGGCCTTGGCTACATTGGGCTGGAACGCTGAGTACTTTAGGGCTTATCACACCAACTGCCCTGTAAGTGTCGATGACGATCGTCAAGCAGTGATAAAAGTCCAAGAGACATTCATGACTATGTACCCGCATGCGATTGTCATCGACATGGGTTACAAGGATCTTGCTAACGTAGCGGATCCTAGCATGGATGCTAATCCTGCAAAAGCGAGTCTTCTGCACGATATGGCGCTTGTCAAAACTGTCTGGATGCCTACCTTCTATGGTGCTAAGAGCAAGTCTAACAAGCTCTTCCTTGGAGACCTTAAAGATAATAGCGCTCTGCCGACCAACCTGTACCGGCATTATGGTTTCGTCATGGCGGGCCATGCTGACAGGCAGAGTGGTAAGGGTGCTGCCCCTAAAGAGGTTCTTGACTTTATGAAGCAGGCTTATGGTGGCACTTACGTTGGCGTGATTAAAAAGTCGTCTCGCTCTTCATCGTCTTACGGCAACTCGATGGACAAGTACAGCCTTGCCGCTGGTGTATATAAGAGTCAAGAGCGCCAGACTGCGGCCAAAGACACCATGTTCCATGGTAACTTTGAGAACTGGGTTAAGAATGGCGCTTGGGAAGATGGTCACACAGGTTGCGGTGGTGACATCAGCCGTTACTTCTCGCAAGAGATTACCTGCGATAAGGGACTTGTCCTTCCTTCCCCTATTGACACGTCGATGAAGGGCTTGGACCTGCTCGAGAACCACAAGGACTCGTGGCGTAGCATGGGGTACCTCTGCTTGTTATCACCGTCTTTGATCTTCTGCCTCAACGGTATTGCAACGCAGTCCTCTAGCGAGCTAGAGGACGGAGGAGAGCAAGAAGATATGATGATTCGGATGAAGTACTCGGTAAAAAATCAGTCGGTTTCGTCTATTCGTGGGTTGTTCGGTCAGATCACCCGCACCTACGGCGTAGACACTGTGCTTGAGGGCGTCAACACACCTCCTAACCCAGTCTGGGACAAGGAGAGCATGAAGGTGATGCTCATCAAGTACAGCGGTATGAAGGCTTAAATCTTCTAGCCAGCTGACTGATAATATATTGTGCGTTTAAAATGTGAGATGGTTTTCCCTACCATCAAAGGGTTGGACGCACAACTTACTCGACAAATCAACCCAAAGTGTCTTGCCGAAGCTATTGCTAAGGTGATTGATATGTTGGCTTAGGTCAACGAAACACACAACATGAGAAAGGTTAAAAAACTCATGACAGAACAAGAAACAGCCATACTCGCAGGGCTTGCAGCGAGTGGCAACCAAGCACTCCTAGAATTTTACGCAAAAGAATTCAAAGAAGGGAAGTCAAAGCGGCGCTCAGCGGCAAAGGGAGATGTTACCACTGTTGTAATAACAGCTCCCGTCCATGGGAACCTCTACTTTGGTAGCACCCATGTTGAGGGCGGACAGACGGCCAAGAAGAGCAAAAAGCCAGGAGAACAGAGTAGTCAGGGAACGCCTGATCCTGTTTCTCCACCACCTGCGCCACCGCCTATGCCGACACCACCACCTCCTGCGCCTTCTGCGTCGCCTGCGGATCCCACGCCTCCTCCTGCATCACCTCAAGAGGTTGATGAAGCAGATGGTGTAGATGATCCGTCAACGACAGAGGTAGAAACCCCAACTTCAGCCCCAACAAGTAATTGGGGTACTGGCGGTTGGGGCAGTCAGCCAGAGCCCACCCCAACTCCATCAAGTAGGTGGGGTTCACCTCCAGAAGAGAGGCGAGAGTCTGCACCAACTGCCCCACCACCAGGGCAGAGTGACATTGACCTCGACCTCGGCTTCTGATCGCTTAACCTAGCTATGGTTTCAATAACTGTCTATAGCTAGGTTCGTAAAGTTTACAGTTATCAACATTCTTGCCGCTTGTATTGTCTTCTAACACTCCGCCAACAAGTTGACTCCGCCACGGCGGAGTGGGACTGCAAGCAGTCCTGCGAGCAAGCTCGCTTCCCCTCTGTGTGAGACAAGGTGAAAATTTTTTTATTTTCTATTTCCTGTTCTAGTTTTCAGGATCTAGTTAGGAAAAATGAGTAGCCATAAATGTTCTTGAAGAAACTTGTTTAACCCATTGCAGCTAACCGGGAGGTATTCTATGCTGTTCGTACCAAGTGACATTGATGGAATCAACCAGACTTTGGAGCAGCTTGCTGAGAAGCGCCGAGCGCGCACGACTGCTAATCGTCTCATGAACCTGTTCAATACTAGTGGAGTAACATCCACTAAGTACCAGGGGAAGGACGGGCGTGGGGTTCTCTTGGAGAGCCTTGAGCAGCTTGAGACCCTGAAAGAGGTTCTGGGTAGTGCCTTAAGCACCCCGGACCAACTGACGGTTGTGGTCAACCTCCGCGCGAAAGCGTGGGAGGCTCTTCAGGAGAAGGGACGCATGTCCCCGATCGCCCTCCAAAACGAGGAAGACGCCCGTGAGGCACTTATTGCCCGCAAGCTAAGACTCGAGTATGAGGCTAAAGCCCAAGCTCAAGCTCAGCAAATGCAAGCCGAGCAAGAGTACCTCGCTGCGAACCCGCATGAGCGCCCAGTACCACCACGTCGCAAGCCAAAGTGGTATATGGAGGACAAGGACGGAAACGTGGTCGATCTTGATCGCGACGCGCTTAAGGCAGACACTTATGTTTGTGCAGCCGGAAGCGAAGATTGGGTTACGGCGGAAGAAGCAGGTCTCGTAGAGCCAAAGCCAAAGCCACGCAAGCCAAAGCGTAAAGCTAAAACTAACGCAGAGGCACCAGCAGAAGAGAGCGCTGATTGATTCCTGAAACACACTACGGGTGACAGACGTGGTGTGTTTCAAACTCGTTAGCCGAAAGGTGTGACGAGACGAGACGTAGTGTCTCAAGCCTAACTCCCCTTGGCTTAAAAATGGGGCGGTTTTCTTTTTCCAATCGGAACGAAAGGAAGATGACTACATGGGTGATCGATACTATGTAGACAGCCGTGGGGTTGTGCACGCACGAAACCCCAAGACCAACCGCTAAGTTGGCCGCAGCTATGCGTAAATAGTGGGTAGCTATACCCCTGAAATAGTCGGAGAGATGATATCTTCGTTAGTTACTTAAGTAATAGATAAATCTGATTTAAAGTTTATAAGTAAACTCGATCTTAATTGATATGGACAGACGGAATGTCGCTAGTCAGATCAACTTAAGTGGTGTGTCCCGCTGAAGCTCTTTGGAGTGAACGTGGCTGACGAGTCTAAGAAAGTAGATTACATGAACTTGTAGTTGTTGATATTCTTAGCACTATCTCTTATTAGATGGTGTCCTTTCGAGGAACGAAACACACGTCAGTAGGCTTACCTCGTTGCCTAGCTTCTTATCATCACAACGCCTTAGAGTTGTGTAGGAAGTGAAACCGAGGAGCGCAAGCTGCTAATAACAGTTTGTTGCTTTCTTTCTCTCTTCGGAGGGTGAGGACACTTGTACGTCCAAGAGGCAAAAGGTACAAGTTGCTAGAAGCACTAAGGATAGGCTTCGCTCGAGATATGACGGTCTCGGAATGCGTAAAAAAAAAAAACCAAGCCGCTGCAGGGCGTCAAATACCTGTAGTTTCTCAATTGCATTCTGTTTAGTGCAATTGGGAGGTAGGCAACCCCCCACGCTAGCTGACCAGATAAGCTAGTTTCGAGTTCCTATGCTCGGATGCAAAGGAGTTAATAGGTGCCATGTTTAGGATCGAGGACATGGCAAATTCTCTTGGGAGAGCAGAAGAGCGATCTTACGGTGTGCGCACACCAATCTGCTATAAGGCCCAGAGAACGAGGAAGCTGTAGTTATGAGTAAAATCATAATGAAGGACCTCGATAAAAAATGTTAGGGTGTAGTCCTGAAGCTCTTCGGAGTGAACGGACCCGATGTGTCGCTTTAGGGCGACGAAACACATTGTGAGGCAGCTATGCCAGCGTTGATTGAGTACCCTAGTGTGCTCATAGCTATAATAGTCAAAAATTTGCACCCCCGAGGAGGATAATTCCAAGGGATAACAAGACTCAACCTAAGAG
>CBFHOE010000021.1:0-7436 GCA_965657355.1 Limisphaerales bacterium
ACATCAGGTTTATATTTTTTTAAAAATTTAAATCCTGCTTCAACGTCTGACCGCAAACCCTCGTTTTTTTCTTCGGTGCTTGCCCCTTTGCGTAATGGCCGCAAGTCCACCAGGTCACCGCCAAAAATCCGAAGGTCTGGTTTAAAAGATTTTAAGAACTTAAAAAACTCAACCTCGACCGCTGGGTCAGATCGGTCACCATGATAATCTGTTGCAAAGACCCATTTTTTCATGTTCGTTTTTTGTTATTTTAACGCATAAACAGACTGGCCAAAGCCGTGGCTGCTCCTACAATTGCTGCCCCTAAAGTAATTATTTGTACCCTTGATTTTTGCGCTGCCTCTAACAGACCGACCCTTTGACTCAATCCTGGCTGACCATTGCCTCTAATGGCGTGATCTACCTGCTGCATCATTTCGCGTACCTCGCAAATATCAGTTTTTATGTGGCTAAGCTCGTTTTTGCAAAATTGCGTTTCTTCTTTAAGCTGATTTAAATCTTCGTCGCTCATTTTATTAATTTGGTATGTGTAGCAGATCGTATGTTATGGCGTAACTTTGGTTACTTGTGCCGGTCTGTGAAGGTAAACTTACAGCATTTCCGTAATACCCTGAGCTGTTTGCAAAATTGGATACTCGGTTTGTCACCAGAACGTCTGTCTCAACATACAGACCATAATCGGCATTGCTTTGATTTGTCTGCTGATCCCATTCTACCCAATTAGTCATGCAATATTTGGGACAATAATATTCTATTGATCCGCCAGAATTAAATGGTTGATATAAAGCGTGCACAACACGTGATTTCATTGGCTCTAAAGTAACATTATCCAAGTAGCCTTGGCTTGCAGTTGACCCACAAGTCCATGTGATTTTTATCTCTGCCCATTTGCCGTTTGTGCCGGCATCAACTACCCAGTTGTACTTTTTGAATGTTGTGTTGTTAAAACTAGAATTGGACCCAACCGTGAGCACTGGTTGTGTTACAGTATGCACTGGCCCTGTTGATTTGTCCCTGCCGTAAGTAATAAATTCAACAAGAAATTGATTGCCTGCGTCATCATTTTTGCAGCCAACGCTTATGACATATGGTTGCTTTTCATCAACCGCAAATTTAGGACTTAAAATTGTGGCGGAATCGCTGCCACTTCCCACGAATCTAAGATTATATTGACCTTCGCTATTGCTACCCGCTGTGCTTGATCTTTCAACGCCTGCTGTGCCTGTTTTGGTCCATCCCACAGCTACATCACTGCCGCTCGGTGCTGTTTCAAAACTTCCATCTGCACCGATTATCGTGCTGGCCCCTAGTGTTGTGCTAAAGTAATTCTGGTTGTCAATCAAGCCTGTAATTGTGCTTAATTTTATGGGATCACCCACACTAGGTTTTGTAACTGCTGTGTAGCTCATAAGTATCTGGTTGTTAAATAACTAAAGGCGTCTTGATCGTCTAAAAACCCGTTATCGTCGCTGTAATAACCTTGTTCTTCAAATCTGCTTTGTTTTTCTGCGTCCGTTTCGAATAAATCATATGCCGTCGCGGTATTGCTTGCATACCATCCGCTTGATCTTACCCAATTTCTGCGATTACTAAACACTATATCTGTAAAGCCTCGCATCAAGTCATGTGCCACTGAGATAATCTCAACAATCTCGTTGTGACCCCATCGGTCTATGTTTAACCTGACTTGATCCCCTGGCAGCCACGGCAAAGCTCTAAACTTTATTCTGACTCTAAATTGTTTTTGCTCATCTTCTAAAATCGTCATCATTTTTTGACCAAAGTTCTGAGCCGTTTTTAAATCTGCGGCGCGTGAATTAAATTCTTTAACACGTTCACCGCCTAAATTATATTTATTTTTTCCCTGACTTTCAATCTTTACAAGGCGGCTTTCATCGGTCTCTTCGTGTTGCATGTATAAGCTATGCAGCTCTGTGATAATGTCCTTTTCGCTAGACAATAAATCAAAAGAAATTAGCTCATGGTCCGCAATGTCAAAAAGAATCGTGGTTCTTCTATAGGGATGCCATGCCTTGTATTCGATTTCTTGGTCGTTGTTAAAGCGAATGTATGATAACGCGCTTTGATTAATTTTTTGCAGCAAGTCGCTAATTTTACCAGGCTCATTTACATACAAGCCAACTTGTTTATCTACAACATTAATAGGAAACGAGGAAGCAACGTCATAATATGTGCGTGCCGCTGTGATACTTGCTTGATTGATTGTCGATTGTCCGACCTCTGTAATTATATGATTTGTAATGTCGGCTGGATTATTCATAAGCGAGCCATCAGTTGCCAATATCCCATTCACGTCGCAAATGACCTCTTGTCCATCTTCCCAATCTTGCAGCGTAAACCTGCCCGACTCGTAATCAGTGCTTAAAATAGTGGCATTCTGATAGTCTCCATTGACCCTGCGCTTTGGGTTGCTAATTGAATGAATTGGGTGATCTGCTACTTGAAAAACTTTACCTGCCTTCTTGACTGGAAACGCTTTAACGCCAAACACCTGGCCATAAATGTATGGCACGTGCTGACCTTGGTTTTCTGAATACGGCACAGCGTCGCTTAAATCGTCAAAAAATCTTAATGGAAATCCTGCCTCAAAGTGCTTGGTCAATTCTTCAACTTTTACGCTTACGCGCTCTTTTGTAAACGTCACATCTGTAATCAAATAACGCCCAACGTCTTGGGTTTCGCCATTGCTAAAATCTTCATTGGGCTTTGCAATAATCACCTGCATATCAACCGTATTTCCAGCCCAAGTGTAATCTTGCAAACTGTCAAAAAATCCGTCTGCATTATTTAAGACCAATGTCCCACCGCCCCTTTGTATAGGTTTTCCAAACAGTGCCTCAATTCGTTTTTCAACTTTGGGTGTGCTTATTACTCTTGGGGTTGCATATATATTATTTACGATGTCGCTGTGTTTGCTCATTGACAACGCAAAATCTATTCTCACAACATCCTCGTCTAGGTCGTGACCCGTTGCGCCTGTCACCAAAAAAGTTTCAAAGTTTTTCTCGCCTGTGCCGTTAAGATAGTTTTCTTTTTTTGCGGCCATGTTTAATGCACTGGATGACCCACTGACCCCATTAACATATTTTATTATAACATACCAACCCTGTGAACCGCTGGATGCGTCACGTAATGCAGCATAATCATCTTGCATTGTGGTGTAAGACGTGTAGTCAAAATATGGACCAGGTTCCCAGTCATCTGCCCACGCATCGTAAAAACCTTTTTTACTGGAGATGTCTCCCTTGTAAAAATAAGGCTCATAGTATCCATAAACGTCGATAGAATTTTCGACTACATAATAAAAAAATTCTTGCAACGCCATGTAGACCATCCAGTTTCTTTGTTGGTCCGTAATCTCGTCTGGGTTAAATGCAGCAGATATAGCGAGGTAACCCTGGAACTCGTCGTAAGAATTTGCATCGCTTGGAATTGCTTCCCCTAAATTATCAACCGTTAAATCATCGTTTGTCGGATTGTCTACAAATTGCAAATATTCTTCTCTGTCTGGTATCGATTTGGCCCTTACGTGGATCTCATCAACGTCATCGTTTGACGTGTTTATAAAGTATGTTCCGCTGGTTAATGCTGCGCCTGATGATACCTCAGTGTATTCTTCATCAGCCACTGTGACTTTAGTCACCTCATAACCTTTTTTGGTCAAAGTGTGCATCTTAGCAGGCGAGAAGCTGCTTGATACAAAGCCTTTTGCGTGCTTGCTGATGTTAAGGGTAGCAGTTACTTGTATCCGACTGGCCCCGAAACTTGCTGTACTTTCATAGGACATTTATTGGGCATCTTGAAAAGTTAATTCAGCAGACCATCGACCAAAAGCACCAGCCGAAAAAGCAGGTGGCTCAATAAGCTGAACATAGAGCATTTCGTTGTATGGGCTGACCGTTGAGAGCTGTGTGAAAAACGGAGTATGCAAACCAACTGAATTGTAAAGTGCTTCTAGACTTTCTTTTAAATAATTATCTGCGTTGCTCCAATTTGCTTTAAATTGTCTGTATGTTGCGCCAGCCTCTGCGAATATCTCGCCGCTATGACTTTCGCTTGTGCTGCTTTTGTCAACGTGCTCGACAGTCAAACCGCCGCTGTCTATGTCTTGCGATAAAGTGATGGCTGGACTTGCAAAAATCACACCTGTGTCGTCATTTGCCGATGCTGTCCATTCCCAGGTGTAATATTGAGCGGATCCAAAATTAGTTGGCCGCTCGTAATAATCAATCAAGCCATAGTTTGACATTGCGCTGTATAGCACAGTTGTAGTAGATGACGAGCTTGTGCCATATTTAAACTGTGTGGGCGTGTATGCGGTCTTGCGTATAACAGCAAAAAATTGAAAGGATTGTGAAGCCGCCGGAGTCATACTCATAGCAATTGACCCACTGGCATTTGTGCGCCATAATTTTTTGCTGTGTATCGCACCGACGTTTTCTTTAGGCAAGGTTGCGACCTCGTTAGTCGTGCCAGAAAAAGTAACATCAGAGAATATGTGGTTTGGATAGTATAGCTTCATTATATTACGCTTGATGCGTTAATGTTTACCACGTTTCTATCTACCAGATTTTCCATAGATCTTGCCAAAATTTCACCGTCTAGATTTATGCTTATTTCTGTTGGTGCCCCTGCGTTATTTCCTGCTAGAAATTGTGTAAGGTCTTCGTTTTGTTCTGGTGCGATAACGCGCTCTCCTTTGTTCAACAGAAAAGTTCCTTCGCGTGGGACGTTGGTTAAGCCATCGTGAGCTTGTCCTCCAAACATGGTTCCCATCATCATATTTAACCCACCTACGATTGCGTTATTAGCCGCAACTGCTATAGGCACCCCTACTGCTGCTTTTAGCGAGGCCCCTCCAGTAGCTATTGCCGAAAGTGTTGCTGCCGTTGAAAGTACGGGAATCATGGATTTATAACCAATTGCAGCTGCAACTTGCGCCCCCTTAATAACTTTTCCAAGAGCAAGCGTCATAATTTTTTCTGTCAAAAACACTGTTACAATTTGACCTATTATGTTTGCAAGCATTTTCATAACAGCCTGACCCATTGCGTTAAATGCCTCAGTTGCTCGTTGCGCCCCAGAAAAAATATCTCCTAATGCGCTTCCTAATTCTGTTCCTATAGTTTGCCCAATGTTTATAAGGTTTATGTTAGTTTGATTTAGCGCTTCGTTTGCGGTGTTAATTTCGTCTGTTGTTGTTTTAATTTTTGACTCGCCATCTGTTCCACCTGTTACAGGTGTTTCTGTTGCTGGTTTTGTGGGAATGTTAATTGGCTGACCAGCAGCTCGTTCTGTTTTGAATGCGTTACCCTGAAAAAACAAATTGACAAATGATCTTTCGACGGCCTCCATGCCTTTTCTTGCGCGTATTTCAGAAGCTTTTGCCTGATCTGAATATTTGCGCGTGTCCATTTGTATAGACCTAAACCAGTCCTTCGCGTCGCTTGAGATATCAACCTGAACTGTATTTGTTTTAATGTTAATTCCAGGCAGTTGATTTAGCTTGTCCTTTATTTTATCAAAAGCCTTTAAAAAACCATTAATTGAATTTTCTATGGCTTTTAATATTGTAACTACTAACGCCTCAAATATTTTATTGACAAAATTTGCAAATTCAAACAGGTAGACTTGGGCTTTATTTAAAACGAAACTAATTGCCGGTAGGGTCACTTCGATAAACGCAATACGTAATGAATTTAAAATATTAATTGCATATCCAATAACTTCACCCAATTTAAAAAAACCTTTCTGAATAGCTTGCAACATGCTCATTGACTCATCAGAACCTAAAGCATTTAGAGATGGCAACAAACCCTCTAAAAATTGATTTACAATACCCATCAAAGCTCCCTTCATTTGACCTAAATTTTCATTAAAGGTCTGCACAGCTCGTGCGCTTTTGCTAGTCATTGTCAGACCCAAAGCGTCAGCTTGCTTCATCATATCTTGCAAACCAGCAGAGCCATTTCCAAGCATTTGAAGTAACTTGACACCCTCAGTGTCAAATAATTTCATCGCTATAGCAGCGCGTTGTCCGGCGTCGTCAATCCCATCAAATCCCCTAGCAATTGCTTGAAATTGTTCGTTTGCAGATTTGCCTTGTAATTCTGCTAATGTTAAACCTAATGATTCTAATGCGTCCTGCGTGGCTGTTGTGCCTTCTCCAACCCGCCTAGTCATACGTTGCAAGCTTGTTTGCAATTCACGGAATCCAACCCCGCTCTGCTCGGCTGCAAATTTTAATTGAGACAAAGACTCAATATTTATACCGATTCTATCTGAAAACTCGGCTAGTGCTTGCCTTGTGTCTACCAAACTTTTAGTAGCTAATGCAAACGCTCCAGCTGTTGCCGCTCCTGCTGCTACTGCCGCCGGTCTTAATGCGGTAAACCCAGCCCTTAAGTCTTTTAAATTTTTTATGGGGGCAGAAAATCCGCGCTTTGTCTCATCAATTGCGCGGATGGCGATGTTAACTATACTGGTGGGCCGTCTTGCCATTTTATTTATGTTTCTTCTGCGCTCTTTGTTCTGCCTTTGCGCCTGCTTTTAGGGTTTCTGCGCAAAAATTAAATTCTTCGAGTGTCAATTGCCAAACTTCATGGGGCAAACATCCGTAAGTTTTTGCAATCGCATGTACAGATTCTAGTTGTCGTCTTCCAACTTTTTTTTCGTGTCGTCTTGCACCATGCCGGAAAACTTTGTGACTTCATTAACTAAAAATTCGTAGTCTTGATTATCAAGGTCAGTAATGGACAGCTCGTCATCTGCACAATCAAATATCTGTTTTTTTACCAGCTTAAAAGGACCAACAACTGCACAACACAACATCTGGTCAACGGCTATCACATTGGCCCCTTCAGTTTGTTTTTGGCCTAGACCTACAGATTCAATCAACGCATTAGCCTCTTGGATTTCTCCAAAAGATAATTTTTTTATCTGACAATCTAAGCCGCTAGGTAAGGTCACGGCTTTTCTATTACGTTGCTTGTATTCTGCAAGATTCATAATTTTTTAAATGTTGATTGTGCCGCCAGCCTTTTCGTTTATAACTGTAAGAGCAAGATTGTCTTCAACATTGACACAGGTAAAAGGTGCCTCAATTTCAATTCTGCCTGGGCCTTCAATTGTGGCTGGAACTGCTGCCTCATCAAACACCATCGCACCGGCACTTCCTGTTCCTAGGTCAATATCAAATCTTCTTTGACCTGTTCCGGTGCCTGTGTTGTATGCAAACTGAGAAGTAAAGTGTGTGCCTTGTCTTACCTGCGATAGAAAGTCTAAAGAATCCCAGCTCTCGCCATCCTCATATATAAAGGTTAAGGATCCGCTTACTTCCATATTTGCCCCGCGCTGAATTTGTCTGCGCTGGTTGCTGTCTAGCGTGTATGCCTCTTCATCAAGTCCGACCGTAA
>CBFHOE010000022.1:0-5170 GCA_965657355.1 Limisphaerales bacterium
AAGGTACGATTAAACAATGTAAAAAAAATATTATTGCTGCGTTTGAATATGCAAATATATCTTTTGCATACGATAAATTCACTAGGAATTATGTCATAAGATGTGCGAACCCTCACATAAGGTTTGATCAAAATCAAAGCGGTGTTAGTGATGAGAATATAATTAAACTGGAAACTTATATACGCGAAGAATACGATTGGGAGCCTAAGGATCATTTAGTATATAAAACAGCTAAAGAAGTAGGTCTAAAAAATGAATTTGACTCAGTTCTTGAATGGTTGGAATCTTTACATTGGGATAAAAAACCTAGATTGGATACCTGGCTACCTAAATACGCAAATTCAGAAGAAAATGAATACTCAAAACAAGCAGGGCGAAATTTTGTGTTGGGTTTGGTTATGCGTCAATATAAGCCAGGAGCTAAATTCGACTGGATGCTTGTTCTAATAGGTGAACAGGGTGTAGGTAAGTCAACATTGATAAAATCACTTCTGCCGGAAGAATATTACACTGATAGCAGTATTTTGGCTGCAAACTCTACAAAAGAAATATTAGAAATAACTTCAGGTAGATTGATAATTGAAAATGGCGAGATGGTTGGTCTCAATAAAAAAGCCGTTGAGAACATTAAAGCGGAAATTTCCCGAACCCAAGATGAAGCAAGAGAGGCATACGCGCGTGAAACTACCGTCAGGCCAAGAAGGTTTCTTTTGGCTGGGACTACTAATAATCAGCAATTTTTATCGGATGAAACTGGTAATAGAAGATTTTGGCCTATTAAAATTCAAGATAAGTGCGATATCAACGGATTAAGGGCCAACAGAGATCAAATTTTGGCCGAAGCAGTTTATAAATATAAAGAATTAGTAAACCAAAATGGGAGCGGGTCCCTTAATTTGGACCTTACTCAAGAGGCCTTTAAAATTGCTGCTCAATACCAAGGTGAAAGTACATACGTTGATCCAAATCTGTATGATCATCTCGCTAACTTAAACCCAATGCCTGAAATGGAGTATAACTATCGCGGTTATCCTGTAGTAACCAGTGCCAATGTTGCCACTGCCTTGGATTTACCAAAATGCCCACCTGGGAATACGGGATCTAAAATCAAGAAGTATATGATAATGTTGGGATGGAAATATAAAGGAGGAGTAAAAATAAAAGGTCGCAGCCATACAATTTACTACTGGAACAAAAAGTGGGGGGATCATCCAGAAAGTTGGAATGATTTGGATAAGGAGCGTATTTGACACCGGAGACGGTTTTAATTTGTCTCTAGCGCAAAAACTATAACAGCCTGTTGGTTATTTGTCGCATTGCTTGAGACGCTTGAGACAAAATCAACCAACTTTTTAAAAAATGTGAAATACAATAAATTAAAGTTTCTAGCAATTTGTCCCAAGCGTCTCAAGCGCGGGTCCTTCCCAGCTATCCCCACGCGGGTAAGAGGGCACCGCGATATTTTGCCAGCGACAGGATTTTCAAAGACTACACATGAAGTCGTTTGAATGTTTGGAAAAATTCTGAGAACTTTTGCCTGAAAGCATTCCAATGTTAAGGATAAGTTTACAATGATAAGGTTCAAGTTGTGGCATGCTTCATAGGTAGAATATTGGTTTTTTGAAAATAGATCCTTTAATGCTTTGAGAATTACGAATTATTTATTGATTATTCGCATTCAAGTGAAATGAAACAAAATTGTAGATAAGCAAACCATCAATTAATTTAATTTGTTAGGCTCAATCTGGGTTAATGATATTTTATAAATGATTTGATTTGGAATGCCTTATTACTATAGCCAATAAAAAATGATCGTACATAAAGACAAAAAGTTTATTGAAGCAAATTTTCGTGATGAGCAAGAACTTGAATGCGTTGTTATAGCAAATTATGAGTCTTTTTTTGGGCCTTCATCGGTATTTATACCTAAAGCAAAAATTAAGACCCCTGGCGGAGCTGGGACAGTTCCCGATGGTTTCGCCGTCGACCTGGCCTCTCGTCAATGGTATATCGTTGAAGTAGAATTAGGGTGTCATAGTGTTTGGCAACACATGGCGCCCCAGGTTGCGAAGCAATTGGTGGCTGCATCATCTTTGGAAACAAAGAACCAACTCCAAGATATTGTTGCAAGCTTAGTGTTGGAGAATCCGTCCGTTAGAGAGAAATTTGACGACGAAAGCATAAAGGAAATCAACGTAAGGCATGTCCTAGTTGAAATCTTTGAAAAACCTCCGATTATTGGTCTTCCTATAGACTTTGTGTCTCTTGATCTTCGTCAGTGGGCTGAAACAGTGAAGAATGAAGTTCGACTTTGGCTGGTGAAAAAATATACACAGCTTGGTAACCCTCACCTGGTGGCCTATGATATTCCGGATGATTATAAACCTTTTATAGATACTTCTAAACTCATGTCAAAAAGTAATGAGGTTTCACTATTTGACTTAATTGAATCCAGAATTATTGCCACTGGTGATCAGTTGATTTTCCGCTACAAACCTCGCGGTGGGGAACAAAAAGTTTACAAGGCGGTTTTAGACAAAGATGGGACCCTGAATGTTTTGAATCAAAATTTTAAAAGTTTATCCTATGCAGCACTCGCATGCATTCACAATGCTGGAAGTAAACGGACAACAATCAATGGGTGGACAAGCTGGAAAACTTTTGACAATAAGAGTCTTGCAGACCTTCGTTCTCAATACTTGGAGGCAAATATTAATAAGCAAAAAGTTTGATCAGGAAAACGTTCAGTTGCTCAATTGTCATTTTTCAGATGAGGTTATAGCCCAGTAGTGGCACGCCTTCATGGGGGGGAGGAAGTCTGTCAAAATGAAGTTTCGTAGCCGTGACAACCTAAATATACATCCCTGACATCAATGAACATCAGTGATGATGGTGTAATTTTTAGGCGTAACTACAAGGCCGTAAAAACACAAGTCATTGGATTAAAATGACTTATGAGTCGGGCGAATCGAACTTCTGCGTTCTTAAAACTTCAATGGATAATGGTTTATGACTGTGGAACTCCCACACCTAAACCAAAGATTTCGACTGTAATATTGGCATTACTGCTATTAATCGCGGTGGTAGGAGTTGAGGTTAAGAATACATGGAATGGTAAAAATCTCAGTAGTCCGTCTGTTCAGATAAATAATTAGCTTTATTCTGAATCACACTTCTCACCCCTCCTCTGGGATCCTCTACGTCGCATCTCCTTCTAGGGATTAGATGAGCATGGCAATGAAATATTGTCTGTCCCGCAACCTCTCCACAATTAATCCCAACATTAAATCCCTCAATTAATGAATCTGAAGTCTCGAGTTTTTTCTTTTCCGCTTGAAGCAACTGATTAACAGCATTTATCTCTGCTTGGCCAAGGTCAAAATATGATTCCACATGTCTCTTGGGGATTACGAGTGTGTGAAACTGAGTCACTGGATACCCATCTCTAATTACATATGCCAGTTCATTTTCAGTAATGATTCTTTCTTTTGGAATCTCGCAGAACAAACATCCCTCTTCACGATTTTGATAAGATTCAGAAATCCTCCTTAAATCGGTATCGTCTCGATCTCTTTTCATAGCATTGCAGCTATAACAAAGGGCCTGAAAGTTGGAAATGTCATCCACTCCACCATGGATTCGCGGAACGATGTGATCCACTTCGAGTGCTTTTTCGTCAGCTGAGATACCACAAAGCTCACATCTAAATCTTGCTCTTTTCAAGACTTCGTATCTTATCGTTCCACTTATGTATCCCTCAGATTTCTTTCGGTGGTTGTATACTGAATCACCTCGCCGTTCGATAAAAGCCAGCAATCGGACTTTACACAATTCTAACAACGTATCCCGTTGTTCTTGTGTCAGTGACTCGTTGCAAGTGAGAGAATATTCCTTTGTGGATCCATTGCGCACCACTACGCCACGATTACGTAGAACCCTCCCAACCATGTTGTTGGTTACTTGTGTGTAGTATTCTATCTGACTTGTATCGTAAGACAGAAGAGCCTTAGCAATATTTTCTTGATGACTTATTCCACCTCTCTTCAATAGCTCTATCAGCATTGCTGGCTGGTAGATGTGAGACATCTGCATCTTATTTTCTATAAAGTCTCGTAATTCTTGATATTCCATGATGAGGTACACTCTAATCCAAATTCAGTTTAACATATCTTTTTACCAAAAAATCTTTAGAAATGGGAAATCACAGGGGAGGTGTGTTACTAAAATTCGAATATTAAGCCCTGCATAGGAATTATTATCAAAAATTATTATTAAATGGGAAACAAAAATTCTTATGAATTGTTCTCGGTATAAAAAGAATAGTTTGAATGAATCGTTAGCTGAAGCAATGATCCTCTACTACAGGATTTTTGTAGATAATATAGTGACAGTTGCCAACAGTAACCATTTCTTCAGTTAATTAACTTACTCAAAAATCAGAACCATATAATAATCTTCCACTAAAATTAATCCTCTGAACTTTAAAACATAAAAAATCCTAGATGTATTGCTGGATATAATAGTCTGTTCTAAACAACTTACGATTACGAAAAAAACGAGAACTCACCGAGATTTTATCAGCATTATCAACACATAAAAATCCATAGCATCAAAAGCAAGGAGGTTTAATCCCTATCGTGACCCATTTAAACAAAGCGATATGCCTCTATATGCTTTAATTGTGCTTACCATGGCTGGTATCTCAGGTTGATAGGGTCCTAACTTCAAAAAGGCAAAAAAAAGAGGCAAGCCGTAGCTGCCCCTAAATTTTGCGGAGTTTAGACTCCTTGTTACCAGCCAGCTCACATTTCCCGATGTGTTAAGATTGATTAATCAATATTGACTAGCTTGTTATATTTTTATTCAGATATCGCTAAAGTCAATTTAAATTAATCATATTTATGAAATATCGACTGGGTATAGATATGGGGATTTCTTCCATTGGTTGGGCAATCGTTGAGCTAAACGAAAATGGTGACCCGATAACCGTTGTGGATATGGGGGTCAGAAAATTCAACCCCGGAAGGGTGGATAAAACCCAGGCTCCTCTTGCAAGCGAAAGAAGGCAGAAGAGGATGATGCGCAGACAGAGAGAAAGGTATCTAAGAAGGAGGAATAAGTTGCTAAATAAACTGACATTTCTTGGTTTAATGCCTCAAGAACAAGTAGA
>CBFHOE010000023.1:0-5098 GCA_965657355.1 Limisphaerales bacterium
CATTATCATCATTGAATGAACTGATATAATCGGCAAATATAACATTACCGGGAGATGATCCACCTTCTTTAGCTCCTCCTCCAGATTTTCCACCACCACTTTTTCCAAAACCTTTTCTAAGAACACCCTGTTCCAAAGTGGAAAACTTTATGGGATCTTGATCTGGAGTATTTTCGCCCGAACCAAATTTTATTGTTTTGGTTTCTTCACCACGTTCACCACTCTGCCTGAAAATAGTTCCGCCAATATCAATAGTATCAAATACTTTGCCGCTTTGTGATGGATTGTCGTCCCATTTAAATTTAACCGACAAGTTCCCACCAGTCGATCCACTTACAATAATTTTTTTACCATCATCAGAAAATTTTGCTGTTGCACCAGGTGTTGTTGATTGAATTTTCAAACTTGCATTTTCATCAAAATCCTCTACTTCTCTTAGATTAGTACTTCGACCAAAATTTGTAAGTTGTATAGCATCATCATCAAAACTAATTGTTTTTCCATCATTAGATAATCTAAACCCAAATCTATCAGGATCATCTAGATTATATGTAACAGGAATCTCAATAGATTTTTTTGATTTTGGTTCATTTATTTTTGGAGATGGATCATTCTTTCTTGTTGCAACCGCAGTAACTTTATAATCGGTATTGATTTTAATTTTTTTCTGAAACTTTTCGATTGCACCACTACTATCTACATTTCTAACTGTGAACGTGTGTCCATTCTTAACGCCTAATTCTTGGAAGATAAATTTAATATCCATATTTCCCTTACTTCCTTGGCCAAATTTTTCAAAGTTGACATTTACCGTATCAATTTTCTTTGGTTCAGTCACCCAATCAGCAGTATTAAAAATTACTTTATCAACTCTCTCCTTGATTTCGGATTCTCCATTTTCAACATCAACTCTAATCTTATAGGTTCCTTTTATTAAATAAAAAGTATGAGTCTTTGGATTTTTTTCTCGCCAATAATATAATCTACCAATTCCTTCCGGTGGAATTATATTATAAAAACTATCTCCAGACTCCTGCTTATAGTTTGAAGTCTGTAAAATTGCCTTTACATCATTTGTTTTTTTATCTGTTACTATTATTCTCCCCATATTATCTGCATTGCCCTTGATTCCATAATATCCATCATACGGAGCTTCAAAAGTCCAAGTATTAAATCTAGGATCTCCACCATTATCAGTATCATCTTCTGATAATGGCATGAATGGTGATATTGCATATCGATTCATGAACTTACTCCAACGACTTGGATTATAAGTATCGTGTACTGGATACCAATTCTTTTTAGCATTGGGAAATCTAGTCGTCCAAATAGGATTATCGGGACATCTTCCCTGCTGTTTTGGAACATCCTCTTGAGGAATTGGAGGATCTGGTGCATCAATTACTACCGCAAATCCCATTGGATTTTCTTGCCAGGATGCATCAGAAACAACTCTTTCCACTGGGTTTATAATTTTTATCTTAATAGCAAGTCCCATCGGATTTCCTTTTGACAATGCTTTTGATTCTTCTTGTGTCAATTCTGCTCTAATACGATAAAATCCTTTTTCAAATCTGCGAATATAAGAACTCATTCCAGTAGAACTACCAGAAATATTAATACCCTTTTTCTCTATAATATTCTCATCTCCACCCTCTCGAATATCATATAATCCATTTCCAGCAAATCGATCACCAGAATTCACATTGTTGCCAATATATAATCTAACACTATGATCCGCAGCAACATCAATCTGATAGCTTCCAGAAACAGGAAACTCTATGTGTTTCCAAATAATTACGTGTTCTCCAACATATTTTTCAACACCAAGATCGACTTCTTCTTTTTTTTGTTTTAATTGTATATCAACAGGAATCTTTACTGATTTGGGATTGACACTTGTGATTTTAAACGCAATATTTTCATCAAAATCTTCTACTTGAGAGTTTCTTCCTCTACCAAGTAATATAGTAGACATGATGTCATCATCAATGCCAACAGTAGTTTTATCAATAGTTTTAAATCCTGAAGTAGGACTTCCTCCAATAATTTTTATCAAATATTTTTTGCCACCAACAAATTGTGCGCTACCACGAATAACTTCTCTTTCCTTTCCAGGAGTTCTCTTTAAAGTAAGAGATTGATCCATAGTATCAATTCTTATTTCACTAGCAGCCAGTCCAGAGGTGATAAGATTGTCATCAACATCCATTGAAAAATTAATAGTAGCCTCGCCATCCCCAATCACTCTGAGATAAAGTTCATCACCATCTCTTTCAAAAGCAGCTTTAATATTTGGTATTTTATCAACTAGTTTTATTTTTGATTGTGGTGTGAGTTTGGGTTTTGGTGGTGGTGCAAATGGAAGAACACCATAACCATTTAAAAAAGCATCTTTTTTCCCAGAAGTTGGATTTATCCTCCATAATTTTCTATCTGCTTTATCAATATAAGTGATAGTATCAAAGATATTTCTAACCTGACCCTCAACTTTTACACCTTTCTCTACCTTTACAATTTCATATTGAGATTTTCCACTGCTTCCTTTATCAGGAACTGGATCTATATCGGGAATGGTAGACCCACCACTACCACTGTCAATCTTAATGGTTTCTTCCTGTTCACCAGATTTGCCAATTTGTCTCCAAGTTTTTCCAAGAACTCTAATTGCTTTAACAGCAACACCAGCGGTATTAGGATTATCGTCCCATCTAAGTCTCAGAGTTATGTCACCAACACTACCACCTCTAACAATCAATTTCTTACCATCATTAGAAAATACAACATCCAATCCAGGAGATGATGATACAATCTGAAATCTAGAATTTCTATCGTCCCCATCACCATCTAATAGTCTTAAGGATTTATTAGCACCAGAAACCTGAATGGGGTCATTTGCCTCGTTTAATTCTTCAAATTCAATATCAATCTCAATAGGTTTTTTTGATTTTGGTTCATTTATTTTTGGTTGATTTGTCTTTAGCGGTTCGGATCCCTTTCGAATAACCCGCGTGACTTCATTTTCAAATACTGGTGTATTTTCTAAATCAACCATAATTGTATGTACCCCAGACTTAACAGTCTTCTTTACTTTTGTAGGAGGATCGTTTGGATCTCCCAAATCAAACACCTTTTCCCCATCCAAATATAGAATTCCGAAACTGTCACAAGAACCCCTAAAAGTATATTCACCATCAAAAGGAAACTCCTCATCCCATACAAACTCAAAAGATTTTCCAGCATAATCAGTACCCTCTTTATTTGAAGGCGGAACTGGAGAGATGGCATAACGATTCATAAAAGATTTTCTTATCTTTTTGGGGTCTGGAGCTCTCTCACTAAATCTATAGAAAAGATCATATGTATTTCTAGTAATAACCTCTCCGTCGGGAGCAGTTCCTTCAATATTTTTATAGTTTTTAGCACTAAACTTTCCTCTAGTACATGTAACTTGAATATCATCATTATCATTTGCAGATCCAATAACGTCTGCAAAAATAGTACTTCCCTTAGATCTGTTTTCTCTTCCCAAAATTTTGGTAAGGTTTTTTTCTTGTCCATTATCCTTAAAAGTGTTGGAAATGAGTAATCCTTGTTCTAATGCAAGATTTTTTTTCTTGGATAAACTATCCCCTGCTTCAGATTGAACTTTATATGTGACCTGCCTTTTAACAGATGCAATAAATTTTCTTGTCTTACCACTTTTGTCTTGGTGAGTAAGTCCCTTTATAACAAAAGTATGCCCATCTGCAACAGGATTTTCTTTACCATCAACTTCAACAAATCTAAATTTTATATCACGATTTCTATCCGTACCCTGACTATAAATCTCAAACTCAATGTCAGCATATTCATTTTCTTCTTTTGCTCCCCAGGTAGGATGTTCGACATCCCACTTTTCTCTTGAAGTTTTTTCTTCACCAATAACTTCTAACGGATTAAAACCTCTACTATTCCACCAAGGATTCTGAATTCTACTGAGAATATCAATATACTGATCGATCTGCTTCTTAATGGGATCTTCCGATAAGTTTGTATATGTGCTAGGATCCCAAGGTCCAATATCTCGACCATCTGCACCATACCTTCTACCAAATCCAATGGCACCAGAGTCACTCTCAATAATATCATAGTCCTCAAACTGATCTTCCCCGTCGTAGGTAATAACTGTGGTGGAACCAATTCCACAAAGTTTTGATCGCAAAACTCCACCAGATATAGGATTGTTTGCATCATTTTTATACTTTGCATATGGTGGATACTGAAACCCAAATCCACCATCAACAACATCTACAGAAAGCAATTGCAATTCGTTCCCCACCATATTCACAATTGGATTGGCTCGAACACCAACTCCTCCGCCACCAAAAAATTCAATTCTAGGATTTCTTTTATAAAATGTTTTTTCAGTGTCTCTAAAATCCTCGAATTCTTTTAGTCCTTCCACGGGAGAACACTCTGAAGATCCAGCACTTTTCTTAGGCGTGACATCACTTGTCCTTATTCTAATTACCTGGTTGATGTTTAAATACTTTACTCTATCTCGTGTTTCGAGAATAAACATTTTACCAGGATCCTTTTTAGCTACCCTTTTTGCTTCTTCTATAGAAACATTTTTTATATATCCCCTTTTTTTATCAATATATCCTACTCGAATATCTGACCGTTGAGTTTTTAAAGTAAACTCATCCGAACTCGTAAAGATGTTAAATTTTGCGTTCTTTTTTTTATCTGCCATAATATCAGCAAATTATCATCTTATCCATGTGTTTATATTTATCATCACATTTCAAAATCATCAACCATCAGATATATCCTTAACTATGTATGAAACCATTCTTTGTCCAGGAGGGGGTTCTAGGAATCCAATTGTCTCTGATAAATCATCAGGATCTAATTCAGAAATAGCATCAGAAACTGACTGAATACTCGGCAATTCTGACTTAAATTGTCCGGTACTTCCTTCAGAAAACTGATAACAATCAGATACTGAAGGTTGCATCTCTACACTACATCCAAGTATATCAATCTGCAAATTTCCAAATTGTAAAGCAGCAGTCATGCCCCCTGCTATATCACCAACTTGACTGATAATATC
>CBFHOE010000024.1:0-3224 GCA_965657355.1 Limisphaerales bacterium
GTCCTGAGAAAAGTGGACAAAGGATTCTCTAATAAGAGAATCCAGAGATGAAAAGAAGACGATTTAATAGCGAGTTTAGAAGAGAGGCAGCAAGGATGCTGATCATCGAGGACTTGAATGCCAGAGAGGTATCTGAGCAAGTCGGAGCAGCCGAGAATAGATTGATGATCTTAAGGCCAGATCAAACGTAATTGAATATATCGAAATATTTAACAACCGATTTCGGAAACATGCATCATTGGGATACAAAAGCCCAATTGAATTTGAAGAAGAAAACATGCCCCCGATGGGGGACACAGGCAGAGCAAGCCTAACTGCTTGCTCGGATAAAAACTAAACCATACACTAACCAGATAAGACAATCCTAAGCCCAGCGTTTTCAGTAAACATCACTTTTCCTGCACCAAATTGAGTGTATAAGGATGTTAATCAACCTTAATAAGAAACCTTGATAAAAAAAGAGAACATGAAAATTTTTATAATATTTATCGTCACATTACTTCTGCATACCTCCATTGGTAAAAGCCAAACAAAGAACGAGAACAATGTTTCTATTTCAAATCCTGTAATCAATTCAGAAAACGGTATTGTATATTTTAATATAGACAAAACAATCGTTACTAATGGAGAAAAAGGAAAAATTCAAAGAAAACTATATTATGATTCAAAATCCAGGTCTACGATAGTCTCTAATCTACCAATTGTTGACTTTATTCAGCTTGAAAATGAGACAATCGCTGTTGGCACAATTACTTCAAAGCTAGTCTTCTTGAAACCAAATATTACAGACACAGACCTTGAAGAAGCTATAGAAGTAATTCTTGATTTATTAGTTTCAGATAAATACCAAGAGTTATTGCTCAATGAAAATAGGTTAATCGTAAATCTAGATAACTTCTTTCCCAATTTTGGCCAAAAAGACAATCGTGATACAGTTTTCTCTGACACCAATGACTTGCCCGTTTATTACAAGTTTCTCAGCAGAGAACTAGGCAATACTTACAGTATTTCGCTAGAGTCAAATAAAGATTCAATATTCAATCTTGAATTTAATAAGAACTTATCACTAAAAGGCATATCATATAATGGAACGGCGGTCCCTCTTGTAGGCAATTTCGTAAGCAATTTCACCCCTAAAATTGTTTCCAACTCTTTTTCTCCAGAGATTTCCTCTGAAGTCAAATCAATTAGTAGCGGTCCATTAAGGCTTCTTAAATTAAAAAATTATTCTCAACTTGCTTACCAATGGTCAGGTGCCATCCATTTTAAAGATAATAAAATTTTAAATTATAGAGGAATATTTATACCCGAGAACTATTCATTGTACATCGGACAGCCTAATCCAGTTATACACCATCCCAATCTGGGTCTTACATATTGCATTCACGGGAAGGAAAAAATTTATCTTTTAAAGGCTAGATATATCAGGACAAATTCTATAAAGGATATAAGCCTTGACGTTAGAGACGAATTGGAAACTCTAATATCAAAATCATTGAACCTAAATGGAACTGACACCCCTCTCCAAGACAATCTAAATCTGTCTTTTGAGTTAGCCGGCAGGGGCAATTGTTACTTTTTAGATATTATCGACGTGAAAAACATCTTGGGCGATTTTTTTCAAAACGCCATTCTTAAAAATTCTAATGAACAGATTTTTACTGCTGGGTGGAAACTTAATTCAGAATTTGAGACAGAGAATGGCTACTGGTTTACAAATAGCTATTACGATAAAGCTGTAGGCCAGATTAGGCTTGGTATTAATTTTAACGATATAAACAATATAGAATTTTTTCAAAAGTTTGTTAGAAACTCTTCCATGGAAGCATTAACTCCTTCTCCTAATATCACACTAAGACGAACATCCACAAAGGAATCTCTGTTAGCCATCCCAACACCTGTAATTATATCTGAATAATACCCCACCAATTAATATGGTAGGAGGAAAAGTTCAATAATTCGCCTTTCCTCCTACCAATCCCAGAATTCGTTCCCGGTATAACCCCCCCCTACTCATCTATGTTCAACTTTTGGTGTGTGTGACTTAATAAATACCAGAAAAGATAATTTTTCTGATTACTTCATAAGGCCCACAAAAGAGAGTTAAGTATTTGGAAATTCCCAAAGTTGTATTTATACATCGCATAGCGAAAAATCAACTTTCTATTTCCATAACAGGATTTTTGAATATATCGTTTTTTTCAACACCTTGTTCTACTTTAGATAGGTAAATCGACTTGAAATCTTCCCAGCCTCCTGGCGAATTATCTGCTTTTGAGCATGTGGCAGTTTCCCCCACTTTTTCTGAATGCGTTGAAGCTTTCTACTGAACTTTAAAACAGATTCCAGACTATCGACACCCTTCTGAACTTTAGCTCGGTTCTTGATGAGTTTGTGTTTTTTGATGTTCTCATCCACTTGGTGATCTGACCAGTTCTGGTCAATGGCTTTTTGGTAAATATCAGTTTGTAACGATGGAGATGAGATATCGAGCAACCGGGTGTGAGTAATTACCTTCCATGCGGCATTCCGGAGAGCTGCAGGGAATCGAGTGGCAGTATGAATAAGTCTCTTGATTGTCTGAGGTGGGATCAGTGTAACGTGCTTGATGTGCTTACTTGCTTTGTTGCCGAACTTGGACTGACCTTCAGCCATTAGATCGGCAATGGCCCATTCAGCGTCATTGTACCTCTTGGCAGCTCGTTTTAGCTGCCTGGTCCAGTTTCTGTATTCTGCTGTGTCACTCATCAAGTAAGTGATCTGATTCAAGTGTTTGATTTAGTCGTCTCTCTCTGCTGAGCTGGGACATACTCTCACGGACTGCTTCGGAGCGTTGGGCGTTTGATGGTGGAAGGTTTAAATCTTCTCCAAGGTCCTTGGCCAATTTATCTACTGCTTGCTTTGAGATCCCCTCTTCACTGGCTATTTCCTCGAGTGTCTGGCTTGAGATACCTGAAGCGTATGCCAGGGCTTTGCAGGTTAGTGGTGAATTTCTTGTATTGCAGATGAGTGATAGAAATCGAATGACAATCATGCCTCCGTATTTTTGGAAGATCGACGAAGCTACCTCTTGCATGGATTCCTCAAGATTACCTTGATGGTCCATGATGGCTTCACAGAAGGCACGTTTAGCTCCGACTTCATCGAGTGAATCGAAATCAAATGGTGTGTGCGGCTCAAAAAGGAAAGACAATTTTTTTTCCATTAAAGTAATTTACATCAGC
>CBFHOE010000025.1:0-3198 GCA_965657355.1 Limisphaerales bacterium
GCGAGCGATTACAGGCCGCATTCTAAGCCATTTTCGGCTATTCAAAAAAATACTTGATTTCTACTTACTAGGCAATTATTACCTATAGGCAAGATTTACCTACCGGCAATTTCTGCCCATAGGCAAATTTTTCCCTAGGCAATTTTTGCCGGTTTTCTTTCCCAGTAAATTTTCAGCCACCAGTCACCCCCCCCTTAAATAGGGTCTATCCGGTCCTAAAATTTTTTTAGAAATGTTTTTGAAAATTTAAAACCATAAACTCGTTTACAAAAAATATAGTTTTGGAAAAAAATGGAATCGGGTTGGTCGTTTTTTTGCCCAAAACCATAACACTGTTTGTTTACTTAACGAACGTCTTACCATTAACCCTAATACGTGTAATATTATCAAGGTTGACCATGAACACAGAGTTACCTCTATTACGCAAGTATGGCATGATCTTGCTCTTGTCTATTTTTTTACCTTCAAAATAGTATGTGCTGTTAAGTTTCAGTGGCTTTGCATACAAATACAACTTGCTCTCTGTCTTACGGTCGATAACAAGGTTCTTGGTTATATGTCTGTGCCAACTAAGCTCAACTTCAGCATCGTGACCACACATCTCTTTTTTAATGCGTTCGTAGTCAAATGATGTAGAACAAGTCCCAGTAGTTTTTTTGGTAATCTTGCCGTAATAGGGATTGCCAGTTTTTTTCATGGCTGGCTCAGTAACCATAGTTAATCCTACAATCTTTGACTTGTCGCCAATACCAATAATAAGTTTTTCTAATTTGTTAGTCATTGTTTTACTTTTTCTTTTGTGTAATTGAATTACACCAACACCATACGACCTACTTGCAACGCTTGCAAGTAAAAAAACAATAAAAAAACACCCTAAAGTTTTTACGCTTTAGAGTGCTTTCTTTGACTATGAATAACTAATTTTACACTAACTAACTTTACCTAATGCTAACAGATTTACTACAAAATGTGTAGCCAAACACGTTATGCATCTAAATTATGACAACCACGTTGTAGTGTCAACAAATTAAATTAACTTTCTTGATTCTGTTCTCCGCCTTGCCCTTCTACCGTTGTAGATGGTGCAGACAATTGCCCAGTATTTGGTGGCTGCGGTCCTTGTCCTGCTTTCTCTGCTGGTAACAATGCAGCATTGATTAAAAACTGATCACCTAATGGATTATCTATTGCTGGCCTTAATCCTAACATTCTCCTGGCCTCATTAGGCGTCATCATTGCCCTATCAATTGCAGGTGCTAATGCCTCAATAGTCTCACCCAGTGGTGTAAGTCCTGCTATGCTAAATACTATCCTACCACGTCTTACATAGCTTCTTACTAAGTCCTTATTTAGCCTATCTTGTATTATGTTTACAATTGGCTTCACAGTCATCGACTTAAATCTAGACTTAGCAGATTCGGCTGATTTATTATTCTCTGCTGTTAATCCTGCCACTTCCATTGGCACACCATGCACTTGGTATATTTGCTCAATAGTCAGCTTGGTTTTTTCTATTTCCTTAGCTTCATTGGCAGTCACACCTAATCTGTGGTATTCCCAATCACCTGTAATAAATGCAGTTTTACCTGCGTTCTCTGGACTATTATACCTCTGGTCAAACTTGGCTTTTATCTTACGCAGATCTTCTTCTGTGCCTGAGAAATCTTTGTTAGACATAATACCACTTGGCATAGCCCCATTTTTGTAAAAGTTCTCACTAGCACTCTGGTGATTTAAGAATCCATTATGCAATGGCTCAGATGCCTCAATATCACCTAATCCCCAATACTCATTATCTGGGTGAGGTCGCTTAAAATGTATGATCTCATCAAAGGTAAAATACAATGGCGCACCATTAATCATGTATTTATACCCAACTACTTTCTGCTTAACCCCTGCAATAATTTGCATGTGCTTAGGATTAAGTATGTATAGCTCATTGGGCTGTAAGCGACTATTTAATCCACTTTTATACCAAAAGCTATTTCCCACCAGCTTCAGGTGCATTACTGTCTCGTATAATAGATCACACAGTGTATCGCAATGGTTTGGCATATCCAATACATCAGTAAGTGGCCTTACTTGTATCTCATTGCCCTTTGGACCTTCTATTGCCCAAGGCGTATCCACTACACTATTAGCCGTAATATCACAGGCTTTCCAACTGGCATACAACTTACGACTGGCAGCCTGTAAATACGATTCATAATCGCTAAACTTATGCACTGGTATCTCTGACATTGTGCCAAATAATCCAGCCACTGCTTTGTCTACTACTTGTTCGCTACTTGCAGGTTTTGCAAGTCCATCATCAAAATCTTGGTGCATTATGCTATAAATACTGGTTTATGACTCATTAAGTGATTGCACGCCATGCAAAATGCGTCTACTTGATCATCATTTTTGCCATGCGGAAACACTATAACTTCTTCTATGAATTTAGAATTCCAAGAACCTCTAACCATTTTAATGTTCCCAGCCTCCACTTGCGAAACCACAGGCAATGCCCTAGTAACCTTGTTCGTCTGGTGCGATTTTGCAACGACTACAAATCCCATCAAATCCCGTATCATAGATTCTACTTCAACCTTTCCAGAAGCACCTGGCTCCTGTTCAAGTAATACATGACACTTCTCCCCGTCTGCCTCTGCTGTCTGTCGGATTTTCTGCCTGACTTCATGCACTCGGCCCCTAAATCTACACATGTCTAGCAACCATAAGTTGCCATTCTTGTCCTGTCCTACCTTGGCTCCTGCCGTATAATCCCCATCTAAACTAACAGCCCTATCCCATGCCCTTACTTGCTTTACCATATCTGTGTCAGCAATAGGCAACGGAGCAAAATACTCCTCTTTAAATAAACCACCACCTCTAGGAGCAGGTCGCTGTTGTAATTGCCCAGCCACGCCATATGGGCCTAATGACCTTTTAGCTTTGTCTAGTGATACCTGCGTATTACGCTCAGGCCATAATATATCGCCATCTTTATCTCTCCAGTCTACCCAGCCAATCGAAGTCCTGCAACGGGCTTGTTCGTCAAACTCGTATGGCAAACATAAATGCACATAACCTTCATCTCCATCTAATAGAAATTGCGATAAATCACGCTCGCTTAGTCGCTGCATAATGCAGATTTTTCTACCATCCTCCTGGTTATTTAAACGTGTAGAAAATGCCTCGCTATACCATTCCCATACA
>CBFHOE010000026.1:0-2851 GCA_965657355.1 Limisphaerales bacterium
AATTTTTGCTTTAATCTTTTTCATAAATTTCTCCAATATGAGCCACCAACTAGGACGCTGGGTGGCGGCAACGCTGAGAGGGGCAACCTAGCTCTGCTTACTTATAGCGGTTAATCGGTTTTTGTATTCCGTAGACAGGCAGCCACCGGCATCTTCAGGCAGCCAAAGCGCCTTTTTTTCTTCGCGGTCGAAGGTATCCCACACTGCTTTTGCACCTGGCGAGTTCTCGCCGAGCATATCAATCAAGGCAGTCACCTCTTCCTTTCTGAATTTTAGAACAGCATCATGCTTTTGCTTGGCCTCTTGGGCTTGCGGGGTTTTCTCCGCAAATTCCTTTTTAACTTGCTGTACATACTTATTATCGTCGAACAGCCCTTCAAAGACATCAGAGTTGAAGCCAAGCATGGATAATCCCTTCGTTAGAGCATCCGTTTGGGCCTTTTTTGCGGCATCATCATCGACTTTAAGGTATCCACTGCCACCAGATGTCATGTATGCCATTTTGACTTGAGAAGTGACCGGAAAAACGCCCTTTTCGCCCTCCCAGATGTACCACATATCTGCATCAAATTGCAGCAAAACGGTATCGCCGATTTCGTGGGTCGTGTATCCGACATTTGATAAGCCCCAGCCAATACCAAACGCACCGAAAACTTGGGTAGCATTCTTGCGTTGGTACTGTGGGTCGATGGCAGTAATCTGCATCGCGCCAAGTTTGGCTTTTTTGGTGTGCTTTGGGTCTGTTTTACAGACTTTATTCCATAAATTCATACTCATTTTTCACCTCTCAGAATGGTAGATCATCAACAATTTTTTCTATCTGTACATCATCGTAAATGATGCCAGCAACATCAGCGATTCGGGCGATAAACTCCTCACGAGAACCGTCAAATATCTCAGCATAGCCATGCAGACCGGCGTGTATCTCATGCACCACATGGGCCTCGTGTAGCTCTGCTGACATTTGGTCACCGCGAGAATCTGATTCCAGACTCTCCGGCAGGATTTTTTTTATCTTAGCCATTATCGTAAACTCCAAAAAGTTACACCCAGCTCGCCGCAAAGCCATTCCAGCTTGCATTCGCGCTCCATGTAATCAATATACTCAGTGGTTTTTCTTTTAACCCAGCCACGAATCATTGAGCCAGCAGCACTATCACGACATTGTTCAAAATCCCCATCGCGTGGTTCAGTCATAAAAGATAGAAATACGGCCACTATGTGAGCATCATCAGCCACCACATCTTGCATAAATTCTTGATAATCAGGAAAGTCGCTGCGGATAAGAAGCTCAGCATGAAGCTCTTGCAGCATATCTTCGTAGGCAGCCTCTTGGCTGTTAGACAAAGCTAAATCTTCGTAGTCTCTCATGTTATTTTCTCCTCTCAGTTAGTAAATAACAATGCTAAGTTTAATGATAAATTGACGACTGTCAACACATTTTATAAAAAAACTTAAATAGTTTTCTCTGTTGCGGGAATCAAAACTTCTTTCATTGAGCCATCTTCAAACAAGCCATCACCCGTATAACCTGGTAAGCCTGCCCATGCTCTTGATAATTTTTCAAATCGGGTCATTTCTCGCACCGGCTTATCTGGCGCACAAATGATAAATCCCCTCTCATCGTAATTTGGTGCATATTCAACGTCGAGCAATTCTGCACTATACAGCTCTGCCACTTGAGCAGGGTCGATGTATTCGGCCTTAACAGCCATCCAGCCGCGATAGATGGTGTAGTCGATAATCTGGGCGGGTTCCAAGTCGTGCTTCTTGGCAGCCTTGTAGGCTTCCCTAAGAGACATTTCTAATGACCGCTGAGTTAATGGTTTTTTGATCTTTTTTCGGTACTCAACCAATCTTTTGATCGCATCTTCATCAATACCGGCATCGACCATCTTTGAGTAATCTAATTTCATTTTCTTTCTCCCATAGTTGTCATTTAGAGGCGGTTAGTTGCCCCATCATACTTTCATCCAGCCCCGCAGTAGCAGCGTCATATTATTTTTAGTGGTGACCAAACCACCGCCCCATTTCTGGCAACTTAACCGCTGTTTGTCCCCGCCTCTAAAGGTCGTGAACTGGATATACATAATTCGCTTATTTAAAGTCCAAACGTGAGACATCGGTTTTTTGTGAAAACACACCGCTGCAAAAACGATGCTGGGAGTAGACGATAGGGGAAAAACTGATATAATCGCAGCAATGCTGGATAGGTAGATGGTTTTTTCTTCAGTTTGTCGCCTTACTATCTACTGAATGGGTTTTGGCGCCCGCCCAGCAGTTCAATCAATATAGACCCCTAAATCGGGTCGGTCAACTTTTTTCTCTTATCTGGTTTACTGATTGGTCTAAGATTGTACAAAGGGCATTTTGGTGACGTACAAGCCTGCACTTGTTGCCGCCAGTTACCCTTATCAGTAGGGTCATAGATACACTGCTTGCACATATCGTTGATTGCTTTTCTCATGCTCATAATGGAGCCTCCAAATTTATTTTTTTATCCCACTTTTGGCTGGTGAGAAGAAACTTCAAACTTCCCATGTCTTTGACATTTAAGTGCCAGGTATACCCATTGTCTTTGAGCTTTGGCATCGAATACGCCTTACCAATACGCTTTAATTCAGCTAGTGCTTTTTGTATTTCTCGTACATCTGCACCAAGTAAATATGCGTATTCTCGACTACTTTTACCGCCGTGTGTTTTTAACACGTTAATAAGCTGCTGCTGAATGTTAGCTTTCATATTCACCACGCAACTCCAAACCAAAGCCCAAACCCATGAATGACTCCAATTGGGGCAATCACCCCACCTGCCAACAACAACAGGTACTTCGCATACATCAGGCAATGCA
>CBFHOE010000027.1:0-2650 GCA_965657355.1 Limisphaerales bacterium
ATTAGAGGAAGAAAAAGATTCGGGTATTATAGATGACGACCAATTTGCTCACTACAGCAAAAGAATAAAACAAATTAATAAGTTGCAGCGAAATGTTCGAAAACTCGCACCGTTAGCGAGACGCTTGCTCTAAAATCGGGCGCTATGCGCCTAGTCAATTTGTTAATTGGTCAATTGGTCAATTCGTAATCGAGATTAATTAAAGAGAAATGTATCTAAAAAAATCTAAGGGTGAGCTTCAGCGATCAGTTTCACTAATTAACAAATCAACAAAGTTACTAATTAACCAAGAATGAGCTTGCGAATTCTCATCACTGGCGGAGCGGGATTCCTTGGCTCCCACTTGTGTGACCGCCTAATCAACCAAGGTCATGATGTGGTTTGCCTGGATAATTTCTTTACAGGAAGAAAAGATAATATCCGGCATTTACTTAAGCATGAGAATTTTGAATTAATTCGCCATGATGTCGTGGATCCATTCAAAGTAGAAGTGGATCAAATATATAATTTAGCCTGCCCTGCGTCTCCTGTTCATTATCAATTTAATCCGATAAAGACGGTGAAAACATCCGTTATGGGAGCGATCAATGTATTGGGCTTATGTAAAAGAACCGGTGCGAGAATTTTACAGGCAAGTACGAGTGAGGTTTATGGAGATCCAGAAACCAGTCCTCAAAAAGAAGAATATCGCGGTAACGTAAATCCCATTGGCATTCGTGCCTGCTACGACGAGGGAAAGCGTTGTGCCGAAACACTCTTCTTCGATTATCATAGAGAGAACAAAGTAGATATCCGAGTGGTCCGAATCTTTAATACATACGGACCCCGAATGAGGCCAGATGATGGTCGAGTCGTTTCAAACTTTATATGTCAGGCACTAAAGAACGAAGACATTACAGTATACGGAGACGGATCCCAAACCCGCTCTTTCTGTTATGTAGATGACCTCATAGAAGCGATGATGCGAGTCATGAATCAGAACCAATGTGTCGGCCCGATAAATATTGGCAATCCAGGTGAGTTCACAATACTAGAGCTTGCTCAAAAAATTATCGAGCTAACCGGAAGTAAAAGCAAAATTATATACGAACCACTCCCATCTGACGATCCTTTACAAAGAAAACCAGACATCTCCCTGGCAAGAGAAATCATCGATTGGGAACCGGAAATCAACCTGGAAACAGGATTAAAACGAACAATCGAATATTTCAGGAAATCTATAGAGCAATGATTTCCTGGTTAATTAGTGTATTTGTTAATTTGTCCATTCGTCGATTCGTGAATTAGTGAAACTGATCGCCATCGCTCACAATTATGTTGGGGGACTGGTAACACAAGTCACAACATGAAAAATAATCACAAGACACGAATTTCGATTAGACACGGAATAGCCGGAAGAGGGTGGCAAAAGCCCGCAAGTATAAAAAACGTAATTCGAACGAAGTGAGCACAATCACGTATTGACGAATTCACGAATCAACCAATTCACTAAAAATTTGCAAAGCAAATTTTAAATATGAACATCACATGCATAGGAGCAGGGTACGTTGGCGGACCGACAATGGCGATCATTGCCGAGAAGTGCCCGGATATACAAGTCACCGTCGTTGACATCAATCAGCATCGAATTGATGCCTGGAACTCTGACGATCTGCCGATCTTCGAGCCTGGATTGGATGAGATTGTAAAAGAAGCACGAGGAAAGAACCTTCATTTTTCCACTGATGTTGATAAGGGGATCCGTGATGGAGACATCATATTTATTTCCGTCAATACACCAACTAAGACCTATGGTGTTGGAGCCGGTCGTGCAGCAGATCTTAAATTTATAGAATTGTGCGCCAGGCGAATTGCAGACGTGGCTGAGGGCGACAAAATAATCGTTGAAAAATCCACAATTCCTGTTCGAACTGCCGAATCAATAAAAAGAATTTTAGATGCGGGAGACCAAGAGTTTAATTTCCAGGTTTTATCAAATCCAGAATTCCTTGCCGAAGGAACTGCAGTCCCGGACCTTCATAATCCCGATCGAGTCTTAATTGGTGGAGAAGAATCACCTGAAGGCCAAAAAGCAATTGAAAAGCTGGTATCGGTATACAACCAATGGGTTCCCAGGGAAAGGATCTTAACAACAAATGTTTGGTCATCGGAATTGTCAAAGCTCACTGCCAATGCATTTCTGGCTCAGCGCATATCAAGTATCAATGCCATGTCTGCCTTATGTGAAGCCACCGGAGCAGATGTGGATGAAGTCGCACATGCGATTGGTCATGATTCCCGAATCGGTCCCAAATTCCTGAAATCTTCGGTTGGATTTGGAGGATCCTGTTTTCAAAAAGATATTCTGAATCTTGTTTATCTCTGCGAACACTTTGGATTGCCGGAATGTGCTGCATATTGGAATCAAGTCATTGTCATGAATGACTATCAAAAGCGAAGATTTGCCAGCAAAGTCGTCAGTAAATTATTCAATACCGTTTCTGGAAAGAAAATTGCCATTCTTGGATTTGCATTCAAGAAGGACACCAATGATACACGTGAATCCGCTGCCATATATATATGTAAAGATTTGTTAGAAGAGCGGGCAAACTTATCTATATATGACCCGAAGGTCGAACGTGACCAAATCATAAAAGATCTAAAATACGTC
>CBFHOE010000028.1:0-2638 GCA_965657355.1 Limisphaerales bacterium
AAGGATTCTGAAAGCGTTTATTTTTGGAAGTTAAAGAAAAATAGTTAAAAAAGTACACAAAAAAACCCGGAATAATCCGGGTGTAATAAATTTATGGAGTGGATTAATCCTTAAGGCGGTGAAGCTCTGCTTGTATTCGTACCTCGAAAAATTTTGAGAATTGAATTGTACTAGGATCCCCGATTTTAATCCATTCCGTGGGGGTCTGGTGGTCACGCTCTACCTGTACAATCAACCGAATGTGACTTTGAAAAGTGTGAGCCGTGTTAACAATTGTGTCGATTATTGCTAGCATTTGGAAAAACGTGCGACTGTCGTTTGAGTGATGGGGGAACGCCATAATACTAGTGCAAAAATGCCTTTTATGCTCGTTTGAGTCTGGGATTTCGGTCTCGATTAAGAATCTGAAGTATGTGCTTTTCATAAGTTTTTTTTTCTGTTTTTTTTAATTTTTATTTTTTTGATTTATGAACTTGGTATTCAAAATCGATTTTTTTGTTACCTAGTGTCTCATAGATTTTTTCTAGATCCTCAAGACATTGATTAACTCCAAAAATATAGTCAAAATCGCTATCATCAGCAATTTCCGCCAAAGCATCCATTCCAGAATTTAGCCGATCTAATAAATCATCAGTTTTTTTGATAATTCGGTGGATTTTTCTGATGGCTTTTTTGGCGATTAAATCATCTCGGTTGTAAAAATCGCTAGGCAATTCTTGCGAAATTTTTAGGATGTTGCAAAGATAAAATTTTTGTCTGTCAATATAAGCATCAATCCAGATGTCATCCAAATGCCATTCAGCCCATTTAAGGGCATCTATCAGATCAATATATGATAACAATTCAGGCTCTAAATTGTATTTTTTAACCAATAATGCCCGCAATCCTGACGCATATTTGCGAAAAAATATTTGATCTTTAGTTAATTCGGTCTCAATTTCGTTCATAATTTTTTTTTACTTTTTTTTGTTTTTAACTTGCAATTTTTGAAACGTATTTTTTTTGGCTTCCATGAGCGGGAAAAGCAATCACATACTTGCGATCTTGTACTTGACACAATCCACAATCGGAACAAGTGACACGGTCATTTTTTGTAGCGGGACATTGCATTACAAGTTTTTTTGATTTAACAAGTGAGCTTAAACCCTTGTAATTACTAGGAGCAATTGTGGCAATCGGTAAATTGTGTCTAGTCAATTCATCAGCATGATGGAACGAATTTGCGGATAAATTAATTGTGAAACCATTTTTATTTGCCTCTTTAATTGCGGATAAATTAGATCTAGTCAGTGGTTTATGCGTGTAGGTCCAGCCTCGTTTTCCACGATTTGCCTTAACTAATTCGGATAACTGTTCACGATTTATCCGATTGTTTGCGCCGGGAAGATCTCCGGCTTGATTGTGTCGCCACAATTGTCGTTTTGGTAATTTCTTGACTTCAAGCAAAAAATCATTAAAAGATGAGCCTCTTTTCCCTTGGTCTACTTTTTGCCAATTTATTTTAGTGTAATATCCGGCAGATGCATAGCATCCCTTTTTTTTGAGGGGGCAAACGTCCGGACAAGTGAGGCTAGAGCTGGTAGAAACGGGAATCGGTCCCGTTTTGCTGTTAGAGGATATTTTTACTAGTTGGTAATTCATAGTCTATTTTTTTAGTTTTTTTTTGTTGTTTATACGTCATACACCATGCACTCCACCCGTTCGATTGAGTCGGGTTTTTCATTGTATTTATTAATGATTCTGTTTTTTAATTGCCTGTAGGACAATTCGCCGTCCTTGTCTATGATGCTATAAACTTTTTGATGGCTTTCTATAAGTGTTATAATTGTGTATATATATTTATAGGTAGTTTTCATTTCTAGGTTGTTAGTTTGTTAGTGTTAAGCTTGCAATATTGCAAGTCATATGCAACATAACACGTTTATACGACGCCGCAAGAAAAAACTTTAACTTTTTTTTCACCATATAGTGAGGGCGTGCATATAATAGATAAATAATTCTTATATCATTCAAGGTTGGTTGGTTATAGATTGCCGCACGATCTCCATGCTTAATTATGTGATAACCTATAAGAGAGAAAGAGTTAAGACAGTTTATAAGGTTAAGATATGCATTTTTAGGGTTACTGGTGTTTAACTCATCAACCGTTCGCCCTTATTTAGTCAAGCTTTATCAATGCGACAACATGCCGCAGTGATTTCTTGCGTGGGATAGGTGCGACGATATACCGCACCGGAAAACGCTTGTGGATTTCCTGGGCTTAGGCAATCCACTTGCAAAGCCTGCAAGTAAATTCAAACCTGTTTCCTCTCCTGGTCTCTGCCCCTGGTCTCTGCCCCTGGTGCTCTGCTCATTAATCACGCCTAATTCAACATCCTCCCCATGCCTAGGATTCGGCACAAAAAAAACCTGACACACCAACTTGCGTCAGGGCACGGGTAAAAAGTAGGCAATCGCTTTTTAGCTATGCTCAGTGCTGCTGTATACCAAAAAAAATAATAGTGGGTTTCAAAGTTACTTGCAGGAGTGCTAGTGTATGGTTGGTATTAGGTGATGTTGTTATTGTGGTATTGCCTTTGGCTAATTTTGTAGTGTCTTAGTCTATTGGTGGGATTGGCATCCATCTTTTCCAATCTAT
>CBFHOE010000029.1:0-2257 GCA_965657355.1 Limisphaerales bacterium
AATATAAAAAATTGATTAGATTTATTAATTATGAAACACAATACACCGAAAATGATTTAATGATTAAAAATAAATCATACTTGGTTAGCGCAATTCGTCAATTTGCGCACGCAATGTCGTATGAAATACTACCAAACTATACTTTTTTAGGAAAGTTTTGGAAACGCGATCATGGAACCATAATGCATTCAGTAAAAATTATAAGCGGTCTGGATGGCATAAAAACAAATGATCCTATTATAAATGGATTAAACGATCTTGTGTCAAAATATCGGAAGGTTCAAACAGCGATAAGATTTGAAGAAACTGAAGCATATAATTTAAGACCAAATTTACCAAACCAATAAATTATGAAAAAAACAAACCTAGTAAAAGTATCTGAAACACAGATTGAAAACCTACAAACTATTGAAAAACAAGTCCAAGAGCTTGGGTTGGCAAAAATAGACAGCGGATTCCAAAAGGCATTTGCTGTCTCTACTGCAACGCAAAACCTCAGACAAGCTTTAACGTCTGAAGTAATGTCTCCAATTATGCAGATGCAAGGCTCAAGCTTAGGATTTCGCACAGACTATGACAGCAAGGGAGGTTATGGAGAGGACGTGGTTAAAGAAGCATTAATTGAAGCGGTGCTTAGAGGCGTCCAGCCAGCAGGTAACCAGTTTAATATAATTGCAGGGCGTTGCTACATTACCAGAGAGGGATTTGCTTATTTGTTAAAAAACTTATCAGGGTTTACGGATTATAAACCGAATTATGATATCCTAGAAATGAAACCAGGGAGAGCAAAAGTAAACTGCAAAGCCACTTGGAAAATGAATGGCAAAAATGATTCGGTTGATTGTGTGATCCCGATAAGGGTTAATGGCAACATGGGCGCGGACGCGGTTATAGGCAAAGCTGCTCGAAAGCTTATGGCAAGGGTATATTTTCAGGCAACCGGCACAGACATAACCGACGGGGAAGCCGAAACAATAACAGTTGAATCACAACCAGAGCCATCCAAACCGATTACAGCTGATGAATTATACGGTCAAGACGATTTAGATATGGGAGGTGAAAAGTGAACGCTAAAAAAATAATTGCACTTGATATCGAAACGGCACCTTTACCAAAAGACGTGTTAATGAGAGTGATACAGGTAGGCAACGCACCAGCCAATTACAAAGACCCTGAAAAAATAGCGCAGTGGAAGCGCAGGGAGTTTGACAAACTGGTGGACAAAGCCGCGCTAGACCCAATAACAGGCGAGCTTTTAGCGTTTGGATATCAACTTCAGCAAGAGCAACCGATGGTGTTTAGCCAGGACGACTTAATTAATGAGGAAAAGTTGCTCGAGTTGCTTTGGGACACCTACAGGCATTACTCAATGCAAGGATATGGTTTTGCAGGAGTCAATTTTAATGGTTTTGATATTTATTTTGCAAAAATACGAAGCCATATTCTAGGCGTTAAAGTGCCATTGGAAATATGCAACAAAGCATATGGCAATCAGGCAGGATGCTATGAATTATCGGACTGGTGGTTCCCGTTTCAGCGCGAAAACCATAACCATAATCGTATAAGCCTTGATAAAATGGCCAAGGCATTAGGTCACGCAGGAAAAAATGGGGACGGTGCGTTATTTTACAAAGTTTTCGCAGAAAATAAATCACAAGCTTTGGACTATTTACGCAATGACCTGGGCATGACGAGACTTTGTATTGATCAATTATGTCCAGAAGATTCAGTCGGTTTTACTGACACGCCAGAGCTGCTACCAATCAATGAAGCATGAGGTATCATAAGATAATTAACATGGAGATACCCAAAACAACCTTTCAGGCAAAAATGATTGTGGGCTGTGGGAAACGACCATCATTAATATCTAAACCAAAAGCAAGAGAAGCAAAACAAAAAACATATTACAATTTACTCAAAAACCGTCCTCCAAAAACATTAAAAGGTCCGTATCATTTAGCATTGTATTTTTATTTCCAAGCACCAAAAAGCAGAATTAAAAAATGCAAAGGACTACAACCTATGATCGTCAGACCTGATTTGGACAACTTAATAAAAGGATTTCAAGATGCAATGGTAGACGCTGGCTGGATTGAAAACGATCAGCAGGTATATGCGTTGGATCTTAGAAAATATGAAACAATAAAATTAGACTACGTATCAGTAACAATCTTTTAAAAATGGCAAATTATAACAAAGTGACCCTTTTAGGCACATTAACCAGAGACCCAGAAACTAAAGCAACACAAAGCGGATT
>CBFHOE010000030.1:0-2201 GCA_965657355.1 Limisphaerales bacterium
TCATCTGTCATACCTATTCCTTTTTGCAGGACTGTTCCAACTTTAACTTTACCTGCTTGTTCTCGGTTTGTGCGCCCACCTAAATAGTAGGCTGTCTGTCCTATTTGTGGCTCTGCCCATTGAACATGATGGTAAGCTGTTAATTGTGGCGCGTCACTATTTGATTCATATGGTATTAATTGCATTAATGCAGCGTCCACGTTTTTTTCTGCAATGGCTAACGGCTTACAAAAAGGCTTGTCTTGATTATCAATGTGGCACCATTCATCATTCGGTGCGAGCTTTGCCACGTGTCTATTTGTGACTCCGACGACGCCATAATGTTTGTATTCTATATAAAGCCCCATTGAACCGCCATAATTGCCACTGACAATATAACTTGTATTAAGGTGTGGGCGTTTGGCTGAGAGCTGGATATCCATATTTTCTTGTATGTCGGTCATTATCCCCCATATTTTTTTAGGCAATGGCTTCCGCCCTGAAAATTGAGGAAAGCGCAGTTTTTTGTTTACGTTAATTACAAAAACGTCTTCTTTGTCGATTTGATATTGACCACGTTTTTGGCGTTTACCAATTGCAACACCCGTAACTTCTGAGTGTCGTTGTCGCAATCCTATAAAAGCATTTTTAAGCTGTTTGTTTGGTATTTTCATCTGAACCAAGGTTTTTCAATTTTTATAAATTTGCCGGTTTCGCTGCACCTAGAAATTAAAGATCCACTTAGCATGTTTTTGATTTCTGGCAAGTCTAGATTTGTAATAATTATATTGGATAGCATGTCATCATGGCGTTGGCAGAGCGTTTGGTCTAGTGTCGTCAAGGCCCATTCTCCAGGGTTAAATTTTTCAAACTCGTCAAGAACCAACAGCTTATGTTTTGGGATCGTCCAATTTTCACTTTTGCTGTCAAAGGTTCGTTTGATTTCATTTAAAAAATTAAAAGAGTAGGCAAATTTTGCCGATTCCATAAACCCCCAAGCTATGCTAGCAGCTAGGCAACTTTTGCCGGTTCTATTTGGGCCATAAAAAATTGTTGTACCGCGATGGTGCTTTATTTTTTTGATTTGTGTCTGCACAAGGTCATTTTTTACGTCCAAATGCTGTTTTAATCTTTTTGAAATGTGCCCTGTAATATTATTGCCGTTTATTTGGCTTTCTTTGGGGCCTGTGGTGCTTTTGACTTGCTTTCCTTTGTCAATACGCCTTTGAAGTCCTTGCAAAGCGTCTGCGATATGTTTCTGGTTCATAACGTCGTTTCAATCAATTCAGGTTTGGGTCTGCTTGTTTTATCGGCTGATAATCGATTAAATCCGTTTATCTGTTTGGATTGCCAGTTCGAAAACCAGGTGGCGGCGTTTCGTTTCCATGAGGTCAACCGCTTGCCTGCTTTGTCTGTCCAAACTCCGGTTTTTTCTGGATCAAAATATTCTTGCATGATTTCGGCTTGCAATTCTGCTGTGGCTTGATCCATTCCCTTTAAAATAAAATAAGCCACCGCTTCATCGACCGAACTAGGATGATTGTTTTCTTTTTTATATATTTTTTTCTTTTTAATATCTTTATCTGGTTCTGGTTCTGGTTTGTTCATCATGTGTTCAACAGGTGCTGAACATGTGTTCGTTTTGTTTTTCCTTCTTGCTTCTCCAGACTTTTTGCCAGCTTTTCGGCGTTTTTCTATCGTTTTTGCGTTCTCTTCTCTTAATTCTTCCAGTTTCCAATGAGTCAATTTTTCCCCATTTTCGGTCTCAGTTAAGCAACTTATGACCTTATCAACTATCTTTTCGCGAACACTTGTTGAACATTCTTCATCATTTGCTGCACAGGTGTTGAACATGCGTTGAACATGTGTTCGATCATTTTTTATGCCTCCCTCAATCCATATTCGGCACAAAATTTCCAAGTAAAATCCACGCTCTGATAATGTCATAGTTTGCACTGTTGTGTCGCTTAACCAATCAAACGGAAAAAATTTAAACCAGGGTAATTTGTCGCTCATATAAATATAATCTCCTTTATCTCCCGACTAAACCACCAGCCGCAATCTTCTGCGATGGGGTGCCAGTCGTGTGGATAGATTTTTGTTTCATAAATTAATTGACTGTGTTGAATCCAGGTCGTTGATTTACCGGCGTGTATTTTTACAAGTGTTGGCGTGCAATAATATTCATCATCTTGCAAATTTGGTTGTTCTGTCATCACCAA
>CBFHOE010000031.1:0-2192 GCA_965657355.1 Limisphaerales bacterium
TCATCTGTCATACCTATTCCTTTTTGCAGGACTGTTCCAACTTTAACTTTGCCTGCTTGTTCTCGGTTTGTGCGCCCTCCTAAATAGTAAGCCGTTTGCCCTATTTGTGGCTCTGCCCAATTTACATGATGGTGAGCTGTTAATTGTGGCGCGTCACTATTTGATTCATCCGGTATTAATTGCATCAATGCAGCGTCCACGTTTTTTTCAGCAATTACTAACACCTTACAAAAAGGCTTATCTTTATTATCAATGTGGCACCATTCATCATTAGGCGCGAGCTTTGCCACGTGTCTATTTGTAACTCCGACAACGCCATGGTCCTTGTGCTCAATATATAAACCCATCGACCCACCATAATTGCCGCTGACGATGTAGCTTGTGTTTAAATGTGGCCGTTTGGCTGACACCTGAATATCCTCATTCTCTTGTATGTCGGTTGGAATACCCCAAATTTTTTTAGGCAATGGCCGTCGTCCTGACCATTGAGGAAAGCGCAATTTTTTATTTACGTTAATAATAAAAACGTCTTCTTTATCTATTTGATATTGCCCACGTTTTTCGCGTTTACCAATTGCGACACCTGTGACTTCTGGGTGCCGTTGTCGCAATCCTAATAGAGCATTCTTAAGCTGTTTGTTTGGTATTTTCATCTGAACCAAGGTTTATCAATTCTTATAAATTTACCGGTTTCGCTGCACCTCGATATTAAGGATCCACTTAGCAAGTTTTTTATTTCTGGCAACTCTAAATTTGTGATAATTATATTTGCTAGCATGTCGTCATGACGCTGGCAAAGCGTTTGATCTAGTGTAGTCAAAGCCCATTCTCCAGGATTAAATTTTTCGAACTCGTCAAGCACTAGCAGCTTGTGTTTTGGAATGGCCCAATTCTCGCTTTTGCTGTCAAAGGTTCGTTTGATCTCATTTAAAAAATTGAACGAGTAGGCAAATTTTGCCGATTCCATAAATCCCCAAGCTATGCTAGCAGCTAGGCAACTTTTGCCGGTTCTGTTTGGTCCGTAAAAAATCGTTGTGCCGCGATGGTCTTTTATTCTCTGAATTTGACTTTTTACCAAGTCATTTTTTGTGTCCAAATGCTGTTTCAGTCTTTTTGATATGTGGCCCGTGATATTATTGCCGTTTATTTGGCATTCTTTGGGGCCTGTGACGCGTTTAACTGGCTTTCTGGTGTCAATACGCCTTTGAAGTCCTTGCAAAGCGTCTGCGATATGTTTCTGGTTCATAACGTCGTTTCAATCAATTCAGGTTTGGGTCTGCTTGTTTTGTCAGCTGATAATCGATTAATTCCGTTTGTCTGTTTGGATTGCCAGTTTAAAAACCAATTTGCGGCGTTTCGTTTCCATGATCCTAAACGCTTGCCGGTTTTGTCTGTCCAGACTCCTGATTTTTCTGGGTCAAAATATTCTTGCATGATTTCGGCTTGCACTTCTGCTGTGGCTAGATCCATACCTTTTGACTTAAAATAAGTCACAAGCTCATCAGTCGTTTCTGGTCGATTATTTTCTTTTTTAATTATTTTTTTCTTTAATATATCTGGTTCTGGTTCTGGTTCTGGTTCGCTTGAGCTTTGCTTAAGCTTTGCTTGACCTTTGCTTGAGCTTTGCTTGCCGCCTTTGGAACCAGCTTTTCGCCTTCTGTCTCTAAGGGAAATAAATTCTTGCCTTTGCTCTTCCATCTTCCAATGAACCAGTCTTTCGGGATTTTCTGGGTGAGGTTGAAACAGTTTTATAATTTTTTCATAAGCATTGTTTAAGCGTTGCTCGTCGTTTGCATAAGCATAACTTAAGCATTGTTTAAGCAAACCTTGAGCTTTGCTTGGGTCTGCAGGAATGCTGCCTTCGATCCACGTTCTGCACAATAATGTAAGGTAAACTCCGCGCTCAAAAAAATCCATTAATTGCACGTCTTCGTCCGTTTCCCAATCAAAGGGAAAAAACTTAAACCAGGGTAGTTTGTCGCTCATAAAAATACTATTTCTTTTATCTCCCGACTAAACCACCAGCCGCAATCTTCTGCGATGGGGTGCCAGTCATGTGGATAGATTTTTGTCTCATAAATTAATTGGCTGTGTTGTATCCAGGTTGTTGATTTTCCGGCGTGTATTTTTACAAGTGTGGGCGTGCAATAATATTCATCATCTTGCAAATTTGGTTGTTCTGTCATCACCAA
>CBFHOE010000032.1:0-2190 GCA_965657355.1 Limisphaerales bacterium
AGTATAGTATGAGTCCAGCGACACCACACCAGATCAAGACATTGGGATAATCCTCCCAACAGTGTTTCAAATCCACGGCTGTGTATTTGATAAAGTCTAAGACGTATTTAATCTTCTTCTCCATTTGCCTTTAATACCTTGCACGTAACATTCGTGCCAACTGATAGTTTGATGTCTGTGTGAGAGTGATATAGATAGAACTCGACCTTCTCAAACTCTCTGAAAAATTTAGACCAGATTGGTCGCCAGTTCCCTGCCATTCTATGTCTGTTTGATAGACCCCTATCACTGGTCAAGAAGTTGTCACTGTAACTTGATAAGTCCAGATCGAACATGGCATCGAATCCATACATATGGACTTCTGTTGCCTTCATCTTACGACACGCGTAGTCCGTTGCCATATGACCACATGAATAGTTTGTTGCTGCTTCTTCTACTGAGTGGCCTGGGAGTTGCGCATACGCAGGAACGTATGTGTGGAACCCCTTAATGTTTTGGGAGTATTTCAGATAGAATGTCGTGTTTTTCTCTACCCAAAGGCGTGGACGGGTGCCAAGGATCCAGTCGTATTTGTCCAGATTGCATCTGCCTTCTTGTAAAGCGTTCATCATCTTAAAGTCGACCATACATGACGCAAAGACCTGTTCAGGTTTTAAGTCCACTGGTGGCATATTACACACCAAGGTTTCGCCTGGCGTTCGTTTTGAAAATAACGCTGCGCCTGGCCCGTTACCTAAAATATTTACTCTTCTACTCATCTCTGTCCTTCCGGATGATACGAACCATAGATGCAATGCATTAGTTCATGGCCCCATGTTTCCATTTGACCGTAGTCGCGCGAACCGTTTGGTTCTACGACATATATGTCACACCTTTTGACCTTAGTTAGGTCGTCCTTTGGATGTGCCCATTGAGCAAGACCTTCTACCTCTTCGCCATCTTTTCGTTTTAAATACTTGTTAAGTTGACGTTGTGATGAGAATGTCATTACTCGAATATCGACATATTCCCCCGTGATGTCGTGCGTCTTGTCGATTGACTGTTGACTAGGTTCGCATGAAACCATCAACATCAACAAGACTGCCGCACCAATTATTTTAATATTCATACCTGACCGCGTGTCCTTCGAACGTGAGTAATGTATTTAGATTTTGTTGACCTTCGGGTGTATCTATAATGATTTCACCTAGTATGCGACCGAACTTTCCTTTGCCGTCCTTCTTGGATCTAAGAGTTACTTGAGTGCCGACGGGAGCCATACGGTTGACAAAGTCTTTGGCGGCAAGACCTTTCTGCTTTTCTTGCAGATCTCTTGTTCTGGACTCGAACGCGTCGATACCAAAGAGGCGAACCCTTTGATTAGCGTATACGATACCAAACCCAAGATCGATATCAAGGTCAACAGTGTCACCATCAACCCATCTGCGAATAGTCGCACGATATTCATACATTTATTCCGAATCAGGAACTATCGAGTAAGCAACCTCCAAGATATCTTGGTACTCGGCGACTTGCTTTAACTCTTGTTCCAGAGCCTCCATTACGTCTGAATGTTCACCGATACCCGCCGGATTTTGTAGATAGACCTCCACGTTTGCTTTGTGTAGGGCGATCTTACCTTTCATATGATCGATAGTCGCATCAATCATACGATTGCGTAGGGTTTTCATAATATATCCTTGTTAAATTTGAGAGCGTGCCTTTTCGACCGCCCGTGACCCGAACCAAAATGAGATAATAGCGGCAAAAATTGCCTTTGTATCATCGTCCCACAATGTGTTTAACGCCTCTGCCAATGGTATCCCATTATTGAGGGTTTCTTGCAGCAAAGTAAATTCGATCGCTGCAAATAGACCGAAGAAACAGTAGGTGATCACTGGTCGCACAGACTTCTGTAAACCGGAGATAAACCCCGTCCCCTTCGTAATGGCGATGTCGTGTTCTATCAACGCCTGTTGTTCTTTATGCAGTCCCATCTCACGGAACTGTTGGATCTCATGGTCATAACCTGCCTTTCGCAGTTCCGCCATCTTCTCCATCTTTTTGAGTTCGAACTCCATCGCCTTCTTCGTTTTGAAGTGGTCGGTGATGGCCGGAACGACCGAACTACCGAAACCCAATATTGAACCTAAGATTCCACTAAGCATATGTACTCCTCATCATCTCTCTGATTTTTTCATTCCCTTTGTG
>CBFHOE010000033.1:0-2017 GCA_965657355.1 Limisphaerales bacterium
GACCAGAATCATTAACTTGGGGACCAAATAGTGCAAATATAACATCTCAGATTTCTAAAGATGCTGTGTATGTGTTCTCAAGTTCAACATCAAGTCTTGGTCGAGAACTTATCCGAAGACTTGATGGCAATACTTTGAGAATAGAGGATGGTCGTGATAATGATTTTGATGATTTAACGATTACTCCAAGTCATGGAAGATTTACAAGTGATTCTCGATGGGTTGCTGATTGGTTGATATAAATAATAAAAAATATATTGGGGGAGAGTGAACCCAAATGTCAATTAATAAGAATTTTGTCGTCAAAAATGGATTAGAGGTTAGTGATAGTCTAATTTTTGCTGATGCACTAGAGGGACGAGTTGGTGTTGGAACGACGACTCCAAAAGATCATCTTTTCCATGTATTTGGTGGGATTGGAGTTACTGACGCTTATGTTACAGGTATCACTACCATTGCAGAGAATCTTCAGGTTGGTCCTGGTGGAACAGTTCTGAATGTTCTTGCATCTCCTGGTATTGGAAACTCTGTTGGTATTGGAAACTCCACACCAGAATACTTGTTAGATGTTCGTGCTCCGGTTTCAACAGGACAAACTGCATTTTATGTTCGTGGTGACGCAAGAATCACTGGGGATCTTTATATTCGTGATGACCTGACAATTGATGAACTGAGTGCTCGAAATATAGATGTTTCTAGTCAGACCAGTATTAATTTTCTGAGTGTCATTGGTGTATCTACATTTGCCAGTAATATAGATGCTAATCATGACTTAAATGTTATTGGTATTTCTACATTCGAATCTAATGTAGATATTAATGATGACCTTGATGTAGATGGTAGAACCGAATTAGACACCACAAATATTTCTGAAACTTTAAATGTAGTTGGCATATCTACATTTGCATCTAATGTAGATATTAACGCTGAACTTGATGTAGAAGATGATGCAGTTTTTGGGGGAGATATTCGAATAAGGGATGAAGGTACTACGAATATATTTTTAATGAATGATGGTGCTGCCACTTTTTCTCGCGATGTTCAAGTGGGAGCAGGTTTCGTAAATGGTGGTGGATGTAATTTATTTGTAAGTTCTTCTGGATCAAGTGATGAACATGGCGCTTTTGTCGCAAAAGGACTAGCAACAATGGGCAGCAGTGCTAAACAAAGTGCTGCATTTATGGTCAATGATGGAATCGGTACTCCTGCAGCAATTTTTTATGATGGCAGCGCCACGTTTGCTGGTGGTTTGTTGAGCATTGACGTAGCTGGAGCAATAAACACTAGTTCAGGACTTGCAGCGCAGAACAAAAGCGGATTCGGTGATTCAGAAGTTTCTATTATTCTTGGATTAAACACTGCAGGTACGCATACAACGAAAATCTTCGCTGACGGCAGCGCCACGTTTGCTGGCATTGGTTCCTTTGGAAGCGATTTGTATATTGGTGGAAACTTAAATGTTGTTGGTGATGTTCTTTATGATGAAGTCAATGGAAGAAATCTAAACATTAGTGGTATTTCAACAACACAAAATCTTGAGGTTTTAAATCACACCTCATTAAATACACTGAATGTTTCTGGAGTTAGTACCTTCGCAAATAATATTTTCTGCAATGGAGATATAAGCCTTCCCGATCATACTAGAATTGCATTGGGGGATAATAATGATCTACAAATTAGACATAGTGGTTCTCATAGTATAATTTCAGATACTGGTACAGGTAATCTAAACATTAATGCTAGTCGCCTTCTAGTCTTTGATTCTACTGCAGTTGAATATCTAGCATCCTTTACCGAAAATGGTCCAGTAGAACTTTATTATGATAGTTTTAAGAAATTTGAAACTACTGCTACTGGTATTGATGTAACGGGTCATATTGAAACTGATACTCTAAATGTTTCTGGTATTTCAACAACACAAAATCTTGAGGTTTCGGATCACACTTCATTAAATACACTGAATGTTTCTGGTGTTTCTACATTTACAAGCAATATTTTTGTTGGAACTGGTGCCACT
>CBFHOE010000034.1:0-1894 GCA_965657355.1 Limisphaerales bacterium
CATCTGCAATAAAATTCTTAAGGGGGTTGTATTCATTCCATGTCCAGACAACTGATCCGTCTGCTAGGTCGTAAACGGTTTTCTCATCTGCAGAAATAAGATCGTCATTCTTTCCAGGACTCGAAAATCTTCTATTTCCTCCAAAGATGAAACGTGGGTTATTGCTGAAGGGGTAAAGCGCATATCTACCCGGTAATGTCCATTCATTACCGTCGTCGTCAAATACAAAATCTGGGTCTCCTATTGTTTGATCGAAGAATGCAGGGGCGTCTGGATCGATATCATCATCAATATCAGGAATGCTGGGGTCAAAACCTTCTGGCAGTATGCCAATAAAGCACATACGGTTAATGATTTGACCGCCTAGCCAGTAGCGAACTTCAACGCCTTCACGTCCTGCGAGATTTTTAGATTGTGGAGGTGGGAAATAAGGGAGGATTTCAACGCCAGTGATTGGTAAGCTGACTCGCTTGTTTGCAGGACGTAGAGCTAGCTCTTTGTAATAGGAGTTGAATCCGTAGCCATGGAAGGAAGTTAATCTCCAGTCAGAATCATCTTTGTTCCCATATTGAAATTCTTCATTAATGCCCAAACCACTAGGATTGCCAAACGTGGAATTGACCTGAAAGCGGAATCTAGCTATATTAAAATCAAGTCCATTACTATCAATTTCAGGGCCAAGTCCTGAACCTCGACTACGGAAATCGCCTCTTAAAGCCATGCCGTTATATGGCACGGCGCTCCCTTTCAAGAAGCAGGCTGGATAACATGTGCCATTTTCTTGTCTATTTCGGAAATAAAATTCGTTTGGGCAACTTGGGTCTTCGTAATAAGTAATGCCCTCTCGACACACTCCTCCGCCCGCTGGAGGGTTGTCTCCGCCACCTCCTCCTCCGGTCTCGGTGGGCTTGCCGAAGACTTCGAAAGTCATGACGGAATCACCGTTAGCCACAGGGGCTCCGGTCAGACGGGTGCTGGTTTCAGCTCCGTACTCGGGCCAGTTGGATGCCGTGACTTCTACGAGACCGTCATCATCCAGCTCGACCTGCTCGATCATGTAGGTCTGACCCTTCGCTCCGATGTTCTTGGGAGTGATACTGAACAGTGCGCCTGCCAAGTGGTCGGCCCCCACAACCCGGCCCTTCTTGATATCGATCTCGGCCTTTTGCAGGTCTTCCTGCTCTGACTTCCACCATGTGATGTTGTAGGTGCCGTCCCTGATGTCACCACCGTCGACCATCAACACTTCGAGGTCGTTGCTAAAAGATCCGACTTCGAGCTGCTTTTCGGGAAGAGCGTCTGTTGTCACCCGGATGTAGTCACCTGGGCCAATGCCGCGCATCTCATCTGGCAGTGTTTTGAAGGTGACGCCATGGGTGATGTTCTTGCGCAGCGCCATGAAGTAACGGCCTGCCAACACCGCGTGCTCGCGGGTCGTGCAGTACTCCGTCATGTCGAAGACTTCTGTTGGCCGGCTGTCGTAGTCCTCGGAGTTCTTGAATTTGATTAGGACTGTCCGCTCTTCAGGCAGGGTGTTCTTCGGGTTGTACCGATATTTCATCTCCGCATGGAAGAGCTGACGCTCGTCCTGGTCGAGGTAGGTGACCTTCAGGCTGTCTTCGATGATGTTGTAATCATCAAAGCTGGCGGACAGCGGAGCCTGATCCAGGATTGTTCCGTCGTCCTCGGTGGGGAAGACGGGAATCAGGGTGAACAGGCCGTTCCTAATCGTGAAGTGGCAGAGGAAGAAGGGGGCTCGCTCGGCGATGTAATCGCGGACATTGACCTTGTCGTCAATCACGCCGTTGAACAACAGGCCGTATTTCTCCAAATAGCGGGCAGTCCGTCGCATCTGCTTCGCGTCCACCATGCTGTTTTGCACGAGGTCGCCCAC
>CBFHOE010000035.1:0-1848 GCA_965657355.1 Limisphaerales bacterium
AAAAAAAGAAAAAGGCGGACCGATTGGTCCGCCACATTTTATAAAGCTAATTAGGAAAGAGATTATTTTAATTTGCGAAGCCCAACCAAATCCATGAGCTTTGCAGTCGAGTTGTATGCTTCCTCGACCCATTCAACTATTTTAGAAGGGTCAGGCGAATACTCCAATTCAATCGAAACGGTTCCATCAATATTCAACTCTTTGATTGCTTGTAAGTAGGGATGGAATTTCACAACTCCTCTTCCCGGGGGCAAATCTCCATGCACCTTTCCATCGCAATCACTGATGTGAACATGAATAGCCTTGTTATTTAATTTAGCAACTTCCAGAGGTGTTGCATCTGCCAAGACAAGATGGCTCACATCAATATTTGCTCTGACTCTTTGGTGATCACAATCGTCAATAAATTGAACCATCGAATTGACGTCATTAAGTAAACTCAAACGAAATGGCTCTAGTTCAAGTGCGATATCAATCCCTTTTGAATCAGCATAATCTCCGAGAATACGGCAAGATTCCACTCCCCATTTCCATTGTTCCTCTGGAGGTATGACCTCTCTTTGCCATATATACTCTCCGAGGACTAATAAAATATTTTCAGCACCCCATTGTTGGGCGAGATCGATGAATTTTTTACACCTATCGATATGGAATTCTCTCACCGGATCGTTGAAATCAATCAAACCAATAGCCACGACAGGCAAAGAAATTATGGGGAGATTAAGTTTATTGCACGTATCATAGACTAAAGTAATCTCATCCTTGTCAACATTCCAAGCCTCAGTAAAAACATCAACACTATCGAATCCAATTCGGGCGATATGTTCGAGACCTGTTTTTGTGTCCACTCCGGCCTGACTAAAGGCACTATTGATAATTCCTAGTTTCATTTTTCGGATTAGTAAATTTAATTTTTTATACCATTTAAATTATTATTGATTAAGAAATTCTGACGGGGAAACGGCTCTTTTTTCTTCAAATGATTTATAGGCAGCTTCAACAGTTGCCATAGTTTTCAGGTTATCTCTGGCAGAAATGGCAGGTTCCGCATCAGACTCTAATGCAATGAGTAGTTGTCCCATCGTCCCAGCAAAAGCATCAGGAAACCAACTCCTTTCCCATTGGTATTCCTTAAAGTCGGAATCACCTATGGATCCAACCTTGAATGATGACGGGGTCGTGTATGGATCTTGGCACCAACCGATATCACCCATAGCCAAACCATTTAATCCTTCGATTCGCCAATTAATTCTAATATCGGCGGGAGCACCTTCACGAGCAGGTCCCGTCCAAGTATCGTCAATAACCACACACCTCATTCCGCTGTCATATTCAAAAATATATGAACAGATACCATCTTTATGAGGAAATTGAGTCCTTGGATCCGTTCGTACGGAAGCGTAAACTCGGTCAGGCGTCCCGAACCAGTAGCGAAGGGCATCCATGTGGTGAATGGACATTATTCTCAAAGTGACCCATCCCAAGTCTTTTTGCCAAGGCATCCAATGAGGTATTCCTCTCATATCGATAGAAGCAAAAACAGGTTCACCAATATGGCCATTGTCGATGGCTTGTTTTGCGGCCAGGATCGAAGGGTCATATCGACCATTTTGATTTATTGAAAGCACGATTCCTGCTTTTTCACAACTTTCTACCAATTTGCGAGCTTCATCAAAGTCAATCCCTAGTGGTTTTTGTGCGAGTATACCCTTAACTGTGCCTGCCTGGCAGATTTTTTGAATAATCTCAGCTTGAGCTGCTGGTGGAACGGCGATGTCGAAGACTTCTATAGATTTATCATCAATAATTTCGTCAATAGACTCACATACCTTATCGATATGATGTTTT
>CBFHOE010000036.1:0-1766 GCA_965657355.1 Limisphaerales bacterium
CAAGAGCATCAATGTCATAAATATCACTCAGAATATCACCAAGGATACTGCAAAGATTATCAGATAATTTGGAATAAACACAAGATATTGTTGATAAAGATTCTTCCTTTATGTCTGCAAATTGAAATCTTAAATGAGAGGGCATTGCAGACACAACATCAGTCATTGTCTGGTTCAATAACTTATTAGTATATTCCAAAATTTTATCAGTCAAAATCTTCATATACTTTGCCATCTGACATGCAAGATTTTTCATATAATCTTTGAGTGCGGAAGGATCATTCATCGCACCAGATGCATTATCAACAAAACTTATACTAAAAAATCCATCTATTTTTTTAACCAAAGTGTCAAGCAGGGTTTGAATAGCCTTAACTGCAGTTGAAACAGTTTCTGCAGGATCGTCTGGTTTCATTAATGGAATACATTCTCGATACTTATTCGATCGTCTTACATCAGCAATAGTTTGTATATGAGTAGCATCTCCAGCACTTTCATTCGTAAAATTTCTGGGCGGATTGGGATTATTTTTGCTAGGAGGACTGGAGGTCGGATCGTTAGGTTCAACAAGAAATCCAGAATCTGGAGCACTATCTTCTGCATTTTCTTTTGCTTTGGATATCTTGCCACTAGCGTAGCCACTGGTGCCTAAAGTTCCTGATTTTTCATTTGTAACTCTATCATCTCCAATCTTCTTTGCTAATGGAGTAGCAGCATTGTTTCCCAACACACCCATAATTACAGGAATCTGTTGGTCTTGACCATCCATAAAAAAACCAAACACCATCATCCCCTGACGAAGATTTGATGTTTGATTTGATCTTGCCTGACCACCGCCAGCAGTAACTGGATACATTATTTGTGCCCAAGGAAGTTCTTCAGATGGAATTACAGATTCTCCCTGATCATGAAGTCCAATAATCCGAACTTTATATCTTTCGCCCCATCCAGGAATAGATGCTGCACTGGAAAACTTTCCTGGATTTTTATTTTTTCTCCAAGTAGAATCATCAGCAATTTGTCCGACCCACCAAAGAAAAGTTCCACCTAAAAATCCGGGATTAAATAAACTTCCGCCTTCCATTAACTATTAATCCTCATAAATTCTGCATTCATCGGCACCTGGTTCAACCTCACAAAATAATTCAAGTACTGTCGGATCATGATGATCCCCATCTTCAATATCTTTCTTATGATTTTCAACATAAACTTCCAACTCCCGCAGCTCTTCCTCTACGTGGCGTCTTTGCTGTGGAGAAATTGTTGGATTTTCTAAGATTTTTTGATCATCGACAATATGCTGTTCTACTGTTCTTTTTTCTGCCATTGTGATTTACCTTTAGATAGAAGTAGTGTGATTTCCCTTTCTTCCGAAAGAATCCCTGACTAAAGTCAATTCAGTACGAAACTCTTTTGGTGTAATATAGTGACATAGATCTGATATAATATATAGCCCTCCAGATTGTCGGTCTATTTCATCAGATTTTTCAGCGTTCAATTGAGGAGCATCAACAAAGATGAGATCTCCAACATGAAGTTCAAAGTCGCCCGGTATAGTAATAGAAACTTGAGAACTAAAGAACTGATTATACCTCATAAAGGACTGATTAACAATTTCTCCATAACTAAAGTTTTGAATCTTAGACTTTTCTAGTTGTTCATCGACATCTCCTTCTGGGAAAGTTCCAGTGTCTAAAACAAAATAAGATGTGCGAGTGTAGTCGATATCAAACTCACGGTTAAACACTGGCAATTTTTTGCCGGAA
>CBFHOE010000037.1:0-1688 GCA_965657355.1 Limisphaerales bacterium
CGATCTGATTATGCCCTCCTCTGCTGGATTGTTTTTGCTCCCCCGTTTTGGGGAGCAAAGACTTTTCCCACGTTTGGGTAAAAATTATATAGTCAATTCCCTCAACAAGTTTGAGCTGTTGTATCCGATCCTTTAACCAGCTGGAAAAATCTCTCCCGACTTCCAAAAGCCCGTGCAAAACTCTTGCATCTACGGCTTGAATTTGCTGCCCGTCGAAATCGGTCTCGATAGTGGGTATAATTTCTCCTTTATTCACTAGTTCCCCCTCCCGGTGTGTTAACAGGTGCTAATTTGTGATCAAAATTTTTTATCTCTCTTTTAACTAGAAAACGAATAAGGCCACTGAGAGATAATTCTCTGCTCTTTGCCAATTTCATTGCTTTTTCATGCAATTCCTTGGTCATAACAATCCCTGATGATACTTTTTTTTCTCCCTCCATGTTGTGAATACTATTAAACCCTTATTAGCAACCGTCAACACTTTATAGATGCTGTTGCTATTTTTTGCTACATTTAGTATGTTTTGTTTTAAAATGAGTGATGAATTGGAAAAGAAACCTGGTAGAACACGACTCACAACAAGTATTAGTTGGCGTTCTAACGATTTAGATTTGGCTAAAAGAATAGCTTCAAAGAAAGGCTTGAGTCTGTCGGCCTGGATACGAACCCTCATCCTTAATGAATTTGAAAAAGAGAAGATTTTCCTTAGTCATTCATCTAACCAAAAAGTACGTGACGCTGCGAAAATTATTTTTGAATCGGCGGAAAAGGAGGGTGGCATTGAGAATCTATCATTTAAATTAATGACTGAGGAATTACGAGACCTTACCGGACAAGAAATAATCGAAGCCTCAGATCTTGCCAAAAAAGCTTTGGATGCATCAAATGATATGAATATCCAGGATCCAGCCATCCTTCATGAAACTTATGACAATGATCTAAACAATAAAACAGGGTCTTAAAATTCGAACTCAGACTGCAATACCCTTATCCCCTCCATTTGCCTTCTAGTTTTAATTTCTCTTTGTCTGAGTGTTGTTTCCAGACTCTTATTCCAAATTAAAGACCTCCTCCTTAAATCATCAACTTTCTCCGGATCCATTGTTTCAATTGCAGCTCTGGTCAGGTCCCCCTCTTTTTTATGCTGTAATGGGGGGATAACCTCCTCAACACATTGGCCAATTCTCCTACAAGGCGTGACTCCTCTCTTTAGAGCGTCTAACACGAGTCCACGGAATGTATCCTGGCCTATCTCAATTCTAACGTTTAATTTCATACAAGAAAAATCATATCCCCCCCCGTAAGCCAATGCTTGTCCCACCCTTTATTTTGTGAATAAGTCCTATGTTATTCACAGATATTGTCTTGGGAAGAATCTCTGAATTTTTTTGAACATTTAGTGCAAAATAAATATTAAAAATCCTAATGATCTCAAAAATTATTAATGTAGAATGACTGAACCCCGGCCTTTCATAATTCACCTTTATCTAACTCAACTACATAGGAGTTTTCCTCAAATTTCTAGTTAAAACCAAACCCCACACAGCTGCATGCCTGCACGCAAAAAGGCTGCGCCGTCCACACTTAACAAAAATTATCGTTCATGCAGCATAATTTTTGTTATGTGCTGCAGAATGTTTTTCAAATTCCCCATTTTCCTTGAAATTCCCCCACTTTCGATCTATTTT
>CBFHOE010000038.1:0-1627 GCA_965657355.1 Limisphaerales bacterium
AATCCGCTTTGTGTTGCTTTGGTTTCTGGGTCTCTGGTTAATGTGCCTAAAAGGGTCACTTTGTTATAATTTGCCATAATTTTAAAATATTGTAATTGTTACAAATTCTCTGTTGTTTGTTTCAAATTTTGTTAAGTCTAACCTGTAAACTTGCTGGTCTTTTTCAATCCACCTTGCATCGACCATCCCATCCAAAAATCCTTTGGCTAAGTTATCAATGTCTGGCTTAACAATCATAGGTTGAACCTCTTTGCATTTTTTGATTCTGCTTTTTGGTGCCAAAAAATAAAAGACAATGCAAATGTGATACGGTGGTTTTATTATGTTGGCAGGTTTAGCATTTCTTAAGTTTTTGTAAATGTGTTCCTTTGCTTCTTTTGCCTCTGGTTTTGCAATCAAAGCTGGTCGCTTCCCAAACCTGACGATTCTTTTAGCTTGAAAAGTCGTTTTTGGAATGACCATATTAATGGCTTGATGATACCTCATGCGTCATTTATTGGAAGCAGCTCTGGCGTGTCATTAAACCCTACGGAATCCTCAGGACATAATTGATCTATGCAGAGTCTCGTCATGCCCAGGTCATTGCGTAAATAGTCCAAAGCTTGTGATTTATTTTCTGCAAAAACTTTGTAAAATAACGCACCGTCCCCATTTTTTCCAGCGTGACCTAATGCCTTGGCCATTTTATCAAGACTTACACGGTTATGGTTTTCGCGCTGAAACGGGAACCACCAGTCCGATAATTCATAACATCCTGCTTGATTGCCATATGCTTTGTTACATATTTCCAATGGCACTTTAACGCCTAAAATGTGGCTGCGTATTTTTGCAAAATAGATGTCGAAACCATTAAAATTGACTCCTGCAAAACCATATCCTTGCATTGAGTAATGCCTGTAGGTGTCCCAAAGCAACTCGAGCAACTTTTCCTCATTAATTAAGTCGTCCTGGCTAAAAACCATGGGTTGTTCTTGCTGAAGTTGATATCCAAACGCTAAAAGCTCGCCTGTAGTTGGGTCTAGCGCAGCTTTGTCCACCAGTTTTTCAAACTCCCTGCGTTTCCACTGCGCTATTTTTTCAGGGTCTTTGTAATTGGCTGGTGCGTTACCCACCTGTATTACCCTCATCAGCACGTCTTTTGGCAAAGGTGCCGTTTCGATATCAAGTGCAATTATTTTTTTGGCGTTCACTTTTCACCTCCCATATCTAGATTGTCTTGACCGTATAACTCATCAGCTGTTATTGGTTTGGCTGGCTCTGGTTGTGATTGAAAATTTGGGCTCCCCGATTCTGGGGAGGTCAAAATCAATGCCTCGCCATCAGTAATATCTGTGCCTGTAGCCTGCCAATAAACCCTTGCCATTAATTTTCTAGCAGCTTTACCCAACACAGCGTCTGCGCCCATGTTGCCATTTACTCTTATCGGAATGACACAATCCATTGAATCATTTTTTCCATTCATCTTCCAGGTGGCTTTGCAATTAACTGTTGCTCTCCCTGGCTTCATGTCTGGTATGTCGTAGGTTGGTTTAAAATCTGTGAACCCTGTCAAGTTTTTTAACAAATAAGCAAATCCCTCTCTGGTAATGTAGCAACGCCCTGCAATTATATTAAACTGGTTACCTGC
>CBFHOE010000039.1:0-1607 GCA_965657355.1 Limisphaerales bacterium
CCCTTCTGTGATTGGTGTAAATAAAATATATCATTTTGATGGGGCTAATGCAACAACTAACAATATGTTTAGTTTGAAGTATCAAATGTTCTTAAATGACATTTATCATTGGGGATCTATGGAGATTCTTACATATGCAATGACAAGAAGATACTTAGAGGATTTGCAATTTCTTTTAACGACAGAAAAGCAAATTAGATTTAATCAAAGACAAGATAGACTTTACTTGGATATTGATTGGGGTAATGTGCGAGTAGGAGAATATATGGTCATCGATTGTTATAGATTATTAGATCCGAATACTTATGCAGGAGTTTGGAATGATTCGTTTTTAAAAAGATATCTGACAGCATTAATCAAACGCCAATGGGGACAGAACTTGATTAAGTTTCAGGGAGTTAAACTTCCAGGCGGAATTGAATTGAATGGCAGGCAAATATACGATGATGCTGAGAAAGAGTTGGAAAATATCAGAGAGGTTATGTCCAATACATATGAACTTCCACCAATGGATATGATTGGATAATTATGTTAAATCCATTTTTCATACAAGGAACTGTTGGGGAACAAAATCTCATACAAGACTTAATTAATGAACAGTTAAGAATGTATGGTGTAGAAGTTCATTATATGCCCAGATCTTTTATTCATGAGAATAGTATTATCCGCGAAGTTGTTGAGTCAACATTCGAGTCTGCATATCCTATCGAAGCATATATTCAGAATTATGAGGGTTATGCGGATAATCCAGTACTTCTCTCAAAATTTGGTATTGAACAAACACAAGAAATAACTTTCGTTATTTCTAAAGAGCGGTGGGAAAATTATATCGAACCACTTATTAAAGATAAACCAGATATAAAATTATCCAGTAGACCAAAAGAAGGTGATTTAGTATATCTCCCTTTAGGAGATAGATTATATGAAATTAAATATGTGGAGCACGAAAAACCATTTTACCAACTTCAAAAGAACTATGTTTATGAGTTGAGGTGTGAACTCTTTCGCTACGAGGATGAGGTCATTGATACTGGAGTCATGGAGATTGATGACAATCTATTGGGTAATGAATCTGATGGATATGATGATGACGAAAATTCAACCATGCTTGGACCAACTCAGACAATTGCTGTTTCTGGAGTTGGAATCACTGCAAGCGCAATTACGGGCATTGTGAATGGTGGAATTCAGTTTGTAAGTATCACAAATCGTGGAGGTGGATATTCTGAACATCCAACTGTTGGATTCTCATCTGCTCCAGTAGGAGGAATTACTGGTATTGCAACAACAAGAATGATTAGTGGATTTAGAATTTGTAATCTGAATACGAATAACAGTTTAAGATCTGTTCAAGCAGTAGATCTTATCAACCCTGGAGCAGGGTATACTGTCGCTCCTGGAGTGAGATTTATTGGTAGCGGAGGTAAAGATGCTACTGGAATTTCATCAATAGGTGATGGTGTTGTTGGAGTTATTACTGTCACAAATGCTGGATCTGGTTATTTGGTTTCACCAACGATTACATTTACTGGAGATTCTATAGTATCTGCAGCTGCGACAGCTGTTATTGGGGATGATGGAGACATCATTACAATTAACATCACTAA
>CBFHOE010000040.1:0-1487 GCA_965657355.1 Limisphaerales bacterium
AAAGGCAATAATAAAATTGAAGTGAGCAGGTTTTGAAAGTTTATTTGGCCGAAATAGGCATAGGGAATCATTTTAAAAAGATTTAATGCTAAAAATACTATGGCCAAAGTTGCTACGTATTTTCTGCGATCTAGTCTCATCGGTAAAAGATAAAAACTTAATGGCAACCCTCCTGCATGAATTGTAAAACTTGTAAAACCAGCCAAAGTTGACCAAAAAGTTCCAGCAGCTTTGCTGCTTTTAACAATTTTTTTTGACTTATTTACAAAATATTCTAATCCAAAGCCACAAGCAATTACTCCTAAGATAATTCTGATCGAATTATCCGAGAGAAAACTATAAGTGATTGTGCCAATTATCACACCAAATAAGGTAAGTGGAATAATAGATTTAACTAATTCAAGATCCCATAAACTCCAAAAACGTCTGATGGTTACCAAATCCATAAAAATGAGAGGTATTACTAAAATAGCTAAGGCCTGTAATGGAGGAATAAATATACTCATAAGCGGTATTGCAAGAATAGGTAATCCTAGTCCAAAACCTGCTTTGCCCATGCCATGAAAAAAAACCGATAACACAGCAACGACGTAAAAATACGGATCGAGGATCATTTAATCTTAAAGAGCTTTATAAAGAGCTTTGGTTAGATCGTTAGCAGACTTGTATAACTTTCCAAGCGAATGTTGTCTATTATTTACAAAAGCAAAGCCTATCTTGTTAACTTTATCTCCAAAACCTGCTGCCCCGCCAATACCTGTATGACCGAACATTGTATTTTTATATCCGATTGGAGAAAAGGGAGCGTCAAGCATATAACCCAATCCAAATTTGTAAGGGGCTTGCAGTAACACTTTATCAGGTCCTGCTGTAAATTCTGTTGTGGCGAGATCAATGGTCTCTTGATCTAATATTTTTTTCCCATCACGAGCACCTCCGTTTGAGAGAATACCAAAGAATTTAGCCACACCTCTGGCTGTTCCGTGACCGTTAGCCGCCGGGATTTCGCCTTTACGCCATTGAGGACTATTTGGAAAATCAGTTACAGATCTTAGATTTTGATCATCCTGAACTATTTCAATAAAAGCTTTTCGATACTCTGCGCTTGAAAGAGTGTCTCCGATTGCTCGAATTCTGCTTGGAAGAAGCCATCGAGGAATTCTTCTAAAAAAGTTAATCACATTTATTGGGGCACTCTGCATAACCATTTCAGCGCATCTTTCAAATTCGCTTTCGTCTAGACCTATCTTAAAATCAATGTCAAAAACATCCGCAATTTCTTCCTTAAAAAAAGTACCTACCGATCTACCATCTACTCTTTTAATGATCTCCCCAAGTAAAAATCCAAAAGTCATTGCATGATACCCCTGAGCAGTACCAGGAACGTGAAAAGGTTCTTGTTTGGCTAATTGATTAACAATTAAATCCCAATCTTCCCAACACTCATACGGTAGTGGCTCTTGAAAGCCGAACATTCCAGCACGGTG
>CBFHOE010000041.1:0-1375 GCA_965657355.1 Limisphaerales bacterium
TTCATTTTCTTGGCCTCTGCTATGGCATTTTCTAGAATCTTGGCCCCCTCAGGAAATTCTCCTCTGATGTAAATGTATGCGAGATTTACATCATTAGCATATGCTGAAATGACCATGCTCTCGATCAGTTGGTGAGGGTCTTTGTGTATGATCTGTCTGTCTTTAAAAGTTCCAGGCTCTGACTCGTCAGCATTGCAGACAAGATAGATTGGCTTACCACTTTTTCGGTCAACGAAGGACCATTTGAGTCCGCATGAAAAGCCTGCCCCGCCACGACCTCTAAGACCCGAATTTTTAACTTCCTCCCTGACCTGTTCTTGAGGCGTGATTGATTTGCCATCGGCCTCTTTTTCCGACATGGCCAGCACATTCTTTAGGGTTTCATACCCGCCATGGCGGACATAACATTCGATATCTGTGGTGTAGTCGCTTTTATCTGCGTGCTTGAGTATGAGTCTGTATTCCTCAGCCATGGGATCTATTGTTATTTAAATGGTGCAAATTTGCTTTTTGTCTTTGGAAAACTTTTCGATGTTGTATTCATCATGAGTTGTATTTACCGACAATTTTTTCAGCCTCTTCCAAACTAAGGTTTTCGTAAAAATCATCATTACACATCATGACCGGGGCCGTTCCACAAGCTGCTAAACACTCAGCAAATTCAATGGTAAACTTCCCGTCTTCTGTTGTTTGTGCGCCTTTATCAGCAGCGTCAAGCCCGAGCTTGTTACAAAGGTGACCATGAAGTTTGTGGCTCCCGCCGATTGCGCAACTCAGGGTACGACACACTCGAACAACCGTTTTTCCAACCTTGTGATCACGGAACATCGGGTAGAAGGTGACGAGTTCATGGACGTTAATTGGCTCAAGTTCCAGCTTTTCGGCAGTCCATTCCACAGCTGGTTTAGAAAGCCATCCAAAATGAGTCTGAAGAGAATGAAGAACCATGAGCGATGCGCTACGTTTCTGAGGGTAATGAGTAATTAGTTCGTCAATCTCAGCTTCTAGAGAAGCCGGAACCTCAAATGTCTCTGTTTCAGTAGATGCCATTAAATCTATTACTTAAATTTTTGTGAAAAGTGGGTTAGCGGTCACACTCCCCCATGACAAAATCAAGAGAACCTAAAACCGCCACGACGTCACTTACCATGTGCCCTATAAGGAGTTCTGGTAAGATAGATAGGTTCACAAAGCTTGGGGCGCGGATTTTCATCCGGTAAGGAACACCACCGCCCTTACTGTTGATATAAAAGCCGAGTTCGCCTTTCGGATTTTCTGCGCCGAAATAGACTTCACCAACCGGAGCGTCAACTCCCTGAGTTACATTCATGAACTGGTGAATCAACTCTTCCATAGATGAAAGAACTTTATCTTT
>CBFHOE010000042.1:0-1371 GCA_965657355.1 Limisphaerales bacterium
AAATACCTGGGAAATGACTTCATTCCCGGCCTCAGGCAAAGCCACTTCTTGCATGAGTAGGGCATCGAAAACCTGACCTCCTTGCATTGTTTTTGATAACATAATTCTTCTTTCTTGTTTTCTAGTTAATGGATGTGGTTATTAGAGTTTCAGAGTGTTTTCCATTTCACTAATATTAATGGTCTCAACAATGGGTTGAGCCACTCCGGGAACGCGGTCTGGCAGTGGAACCGGTGATCCGATTGTATTACTTGCTATACCTGAGGCCTGGCGGTGTTTCCTCAACTGGTGGAGTGAACGAGGAGTCATGAACGCATGCGTTGGGCGCATTCCGATTTCACGACATTTTCGCACAGCTTCATACAAATGTTCATCAGTAAGGGTCTTATCGGTGTCGCCATCATTGCCAATGTTTTTAATTCGAATCACTTTAAGGCGATTGAATAAAGCCAGACCAAAGAACCCATCCATTGAATAATGATAAGCATTTAAGGTTCCACCATCACCGTCGCCGATAAGCTGCTCCTTACGTTCTCCCATGAACAAGCCTCTACCACCAAGGTTGTATAGAGTTGGCCCTTCGAAGCCTAATTCCATAAACCAGACAGAAGTCGTGTCAGCGGTTGCCTGGACATCGACATCATTCTTGGGGTCATACAGATCACAGAGGCCAACAAATCCTTTTTTGTCAATCCGTGTTCCATACCAGAACTGGTCCACGAGTGTTTTCATGGCTGCCTGATGTTTGGAAATCATTTCCTGTTGTATCAGAGTGGCTGCATCGTCAGGTGACCCGTCCACCAAAGCCTTATCGATGATGATCCGACCATCAATGTGCTGGAGCCCAAAACTCTTGTTAGCAAATTTGGACTTCGAAGTGGTCACACCTTCATTGACATTTCGAAAGTGAACTTCAGATTTTGATGTCCGAACCGAAACAGTCATTGTTCTTTGGTTTGTGCTGCGAACTGGAAGCACGTTGAGTTCTGGTGTTTCGTGGATGACTTCGTTAATAACCGGGAAGTTCCGGCCATTATGTAGTTTTGCGATATCAAGCAATGTTGCTGTTCCGCTTTTTCCTGGTAAATCTGGCATATCTGTTTCCTGTTAAAAGATTGTGGGTTTGAAGGGTTATTAACTGAGTAATTCTGCAGCCATCTGAGCCGCTAATTCTCCGGAGTTTTCTGCCTGTGGTGTTTGATCATTCCCGTCCCCTTTCTGAGTGCTTGCCTTCTTGGAACTTGGAACTGGTTCGTGACCCAGTGCTGCAAGTTTTTCAACTACTGCCTGATCAACTTTTTCCTGGATCAATTTGTCAGCTTCCTCCTTGGACACCTTCTCAGTTGATTCGGCATTCACTTTTTCAAGTTC
>CBFHOE010000043.1:0-1325 GCA_965657355.1 Limisphaerales bacterium
GAGGAGTCGCTGACGTAAAAAACGCCGCTCTCAACCACTAAATTGGGATCAAGTCGAAGACCTTTTATAGAAAAATCACCGGTAGTGGATTGCAAGTCCTGCCAAATCACGACACCACCATTTTGTCCGAAAGCCGCCTTAGGTGCTTGTTGGTCCAAACCAAAATTCGGTGTGAAGTTGAGGTCTGTTGCTGAAGCACTGGCGCACGTCCAAGCTAATAAGCCAACAACCAGACCGGGCTTCAACATTTTTTTAAAATTGAATACAGACATATTTGCTTACTCAGGTTTTTACCGAATCTGTTTCTTTGAAATATACCACAGATCGAATCAGTAATCCTGCGGGTTTGCAGGCAATTGATTAGGATTATAAGGAAGGTTGTCTGGGGTGTGCACCCTGTTGCCAGCTGGATCAATAATAGTTGGCGTCACAAAGATAACCAAGTTTTTACGATCTGTGTAGTTGGATTCCTTGCGAAATAGACGACCTACAAATGGTAAATCCCCTAGGAATGGCACCTTATCTTTAAAGCGGATGAGATCTTCGGCAATTAATCCAGCGAGAGCCACTGTCTGGCCATCCCAAACAACTGCTGTAGTGACGACAACGCGTGCCCTGAATCGAGGTAGTGGAAGCTGAGCTGTGATCGTTGACCCGATAGCACCACCGGAAACGGATTGGGCCTGAGGGATAAATTGTCCCGGATCGTCATAACCCAAAAATTCGGTAAAACTAGGAATGATGGTCATTTCTATGGAGTAACCATCTGCATAGACGGATGGTATGACGTCCAAGGTCGGACCGAAAGGAAGAGGTTGCGAGGCAAACTGTGAGGCTTGACCTACGGCTCCACCGCCGCCGCCGCCGAAACCGCCGCCGCCGCCGAAACCGCCGCCGCCAACTCCGCCGCCCGCAGTTGAGTTAAAATCCTGACCAGTGACGATGGTTTGGATGTCAACAGCCTGGAATTGTGCTTGTCTCCCAGATACAGTGGTTAATTCAGGTTGAGAAAGGATATCAACACCGCCTCTTTGATCCATCGCTTTGATGACTGCTCTGAATTGTGGTTCGGTTAGGAGTCCGGTTATTGTTGCTAGAGCAGGCGCACCTGTCGCCGTCCGTCCAACGGAATCGCGGAGCCCGCCAGTGAGAACTTCATCTGTAGCGGATGGGGGAATGCCACCAGCGCCTGTCCCACCAGGAAACACCCCAACAGGATTTGACGTACTAGTTGGGCCATTGAAAGAAGGCTGAGTTCCGCTGCCAATACCGATTTTGTTGTTGAACGAAAGAATGTTACCTAAGAACCAATCAAACCCGAGTGC
>CBFHOE010000044.1:0-1304 GCA_965657355.1 Limisphaerales bacterium
CGGTGGAGCGAAAACAATCCGGCAGAGGAGGTCATAATCAAATCGACTACCACATCTCAATCGACATAGCCAAACACTTCTGCATGGTGGAGAAAAATGAAGCCGGTCACAAAATTCGGATGCGCTTCATTGAGATAGAGAAGGAATACAGAGATCAGCAGTTAAACAACGCTGCCAGAACTGTCTTCCTGTTGGATAAACCAACCGAGTGGGAAAAGCTTTTCCCTGTGGAGTTCTTTGAGGAGCTGTCACGAATGTATCACCGGACATTTGATGGGATGAAATCCACACCTGCCTGGTTTGGGCATGTCATCAATTCGTATATATACAAACCACTGTGGGATGAATTGAGTGATGAGTTAAAGGCCAAACGCACCACGTTTGCTGGAGAAGATGAGAAAACACTTTTGAAGTTGCACCAGTTCTTAAATGAAACTGCACGTGACCAGGTATCCAAGCAAATTGAAAGAGTTATTGGATTGATGATGGTTTGTGAAGACATGGAACAATTCAGAACATTATTTGCCAAACGTATTGAGCTAAAAAACCAACTTCTTTTGCCACTCAAAAAGTAATCAAAGCACGCCACAAAAGTCAGAGTTACGTACCGGAACGAAAGAAATGAACCACTTCGATAATAAAAACAAGTATTGGAGCGTCAAAGATCTGGCTGAAGAACTGGGAGTCAGTCAAAAGAAAATTTACGCATCCTGCGGACGTAGGGAGATACCGCATCTCCGAATAGGGAAAACTATCAAGTTCCATAAAAATGTCGTGGAACTACTGACCGTGGAAGTAACAGAGAAAGATTAAATAAAGAAAACACAAAAATCATGAAATCAAAACTAACAGATATAAAGAATATTCTATTCATTACCGGTGCATCAATATTCTGGTTTATCCAGGCATTAATCAAACTCGACTTTAAAGAATATGAATGAATCACCGCCTGACCCCTTCAAAGCATATCTAGTAGCGATATTCCTGATGTTGCTGGTGGTCCTGGTGACATTCTTCGAAATCAAAATCCAATTATTAACTAACTAACTGAAAATGACAAAAGCACTTACTAAACAAGAAAATATCAATTCATTAATAGCTGTAGAACAAGGCATAAAAGGTTTGGGGCTTACTGAAATTGAGTCAGGGTTCGAGAAAGCCATAACAATTACTGGAGCAATCGAATCACTCCAAAATGCTCTCAATGATGAAGTGATGAAGCCCATAATGCGTTTACAAGGGAATACTCTAGGGTTTCGGACTGATTATGATTCTAAGGGAGGCTATCCGTTGGAGACCGAAAC
>CBFHOE010000045.1:0-1292 GCA_965657355.1 Limisphaerales bacterium
TGCACCATATTGATCTGAGAAAAACAAATCTTTGTTGATTGAAATATTTTAGATGGTGTTTACTCTTTGAAGTAAAACAAGAGCGTGTGACTTTCAGATTTTAGTCTAGAGCAATTAAAAGGCAATTAAATGAGCAATCAGAAAATTCAACATCACGAAGCTTTGATTATAGGTGCTGGTTTTTCTGGCCTTTATCAGCTCTACTGTCTCCGAGACCAACTTAATTTAGACGCAAAAATAATTGAGGCTGGTGATGGGGTCGGAGGAACTTGGTATTGGAACCGATATCCAGGGGCTAGATGTGACTCAGAAAGCCACACGTACTGCTATTACTTTAATGATGAAATATTAAAGGAATGGAAGTGGTCAGAGAGATATCCTGCCCAAGAAGAAATTCAAAATTATCTCAATTACTGCGCTGATAAGTTAAGCCTAAAAAAAGACATTCATTTCAATGAACGAATTTGTTCTTGTTCTTGGGACGAAAACAAGGAGATTTGGTGTCTTACCTCTGAGTCTGGAAAAGTTTATTCATCCAAATTCTTGATCACCGCTGTAGGTTGCTTGTCATCCACGAACAAGCCTGAAATTCCTCAATTATCCACATTCAAAGGGGAAATTTATTTCACTGGAGAGTGGCCTCGTGAAAAAATTGAATTTCAAAATAAGTCAGTCGCAGTAATTGGCACTGGCTCTTCAGGAATACAAGCAATCCCAGTTATTGCTGAGGAGGCAAAAAAACTCTTTGTATTGCAGCGCACACCAAATTTCAGCGTACCTGCTAGAAACCACAAATTAGAGAAAAACTTTCATTCTGAATTTATATCAAAAATTGAAATGTGGCGGGAGAAGATGTTTGATTCCCGCCATGGTCACCCATGGAAAGCGCCCCCACGAAAACTTTGTGAAACGGACGAGAAAGAACGTTCAGCAATTCTTGAGAATAATTGGGAAAAAGGAGGATTAAGTTTTAGGGAAAGCTTTGATGATATAATCCTAGATGAAAACTCAAATGAAATAATATCAGAGTTCATCCGCAAAAAAATATCTGAAATCGTTGAGGATTCGGAAACTGCCAAGAACCTGTCTCCTGTTGACCATCCCTTTGGAACAAAAAGGCCGCCCATAGACACAAACTATTTTGAAACTTTTAACCGAAACAATGTCGAACTCATAAACTTGCGAAATAGTCCAATTGAATCGTGCGATAAAAATGGAATTATTCTCGGGGATGGGAAAAAAATTAGGGTTGATATTCTTGTTTTCGCAACGGGTTTTGATGCTATGACCGG
>CBFHOE010000046.1:0-1254 GCA_965657355.1 Limisphaerales bacterium
CTAAAGGAACAAATTGACTGAGAAAAAACAGTAATTTTTGTTGATTTCGTGTGCTAGGATAATGTAATAAACGCGCCATACTCCCTGTTTTTGGAGGGTCAAATTCAACAATGTAATACCGCCTTTTAGCTACGTTGGCATTACATCGAAAACTGATTCCCCCTTCCTTAAAACCCTTCTGCTTTCTAAGTTCGTGGTTATAGGGAATATTTTCAGGCCCACCTGGATATTTCATTGGGTTTGGGCAAAGGAGATTCAAATTCCTGAACAGGTTGGATTTTTTCCAAATGCTGGATGGATGCCTTTTCCACTCAGCCAAAGAGCAGATAAAAACCTCTTTGAAGTCTCTGAATAAAATAGCTATATTTTCATCGTGTAAAAATAGACGTTCTAAAAAGAAATTTGGCGATATATGACTAAAAGATCCTTTTAGATGGTTTGTATCATTTAATTGGAATTCCAAAAGTTCATCTGAGACTTGGTATAGCGCATTCCTTATTTTTTCCTCATCGATCATGATACTACGCGATCCAGTTTTTCTGTGAGCAGAGAAATGATGAGATTGCTTTAAATGTGACATATGGTTATTACCTCCTTTATTTATTATAACTAGTGGTTTAGAATCTTGAATTTTGTGGATTAACTCATGGGCCGACCAAGGAGGAGTGCACCGTCGATTCCAATCCTCCATTAAAGCCGTGAGGTATTGCTCATTTGTGAGATTTGGAAAGTTAGTTTTAAGCCTTCCAACAAGACTAATGGTGCGATCATGACCTCTTTGCCACGAAATTGCAGGTGGCACCTTTTTGAGGTAATTGATTGCTCTATCGTATTCAGAGGGTTTTAGGGAGGAAATCGTATGAGTGGAAGAGGAGGAGATGTTGGGCAGTTTCATAAGACACCTCCTTCTATTTTGCAAAAGAGGCGGTCTAATAGGCTTTTATGATTTTCAGGTTCACTATCTCCATCGGGATCACCAGGGGAAGAGCAAAACCTTCTAGCAAAAGTTCTTTTATTTGATCTACAGCTGGGTCTGTATTTTTGTGCTGCCCGGGAAAGGTTGCCATCACTGATATGCGCTTCTTTAAATATGGATTTTAAACTACCACTTAGGCGTTCGTTCGAGTCTTCTGGGATCAGGTATAGAAATTTTTTTTCACCCCATAAATCATGAAACCAAGCCAAAACAGAGCCATCATTCAGCAATTGTTTACCCGAAGTCTGATTAGTAGATTTTAACCAATTTACCAAAGG
>CBFHOE010000047.1:0-1232 GCA_965657355.1 Limisphaerales bacterium
GCTATCCGTTGGAGACCGTCAGAGACTCTTTGATTGAAGCCGTTCTCAGAGGTGTGCAACCAGTTGGAAATCAATTCAACATTATTGCAGGGAGGTGTTACATCACAAAAGAGGGGTTCACATTTCTGTTAAAAAATCTCAAAGGGTTTTCAGATTTTAAGCCTGTATTTGGGATACCACAAAGCAAACCAGGCGGGGCAATTGTCAAGTGTTCAGCAACATGGAAGATGGGTGGTAAAGGAGATTCAATCACTTGTGATATTCCAGTCAAAGTGAATCAAGGAATGGGGAGTGATGCCATTCTTGGAAAAGCCACTAGAAAACTAATGGCCAGAGTCTATGCACAAGCTACAGGAACCGAAATCACAGACGGCGAAGCGGCGGAAGCAGCAATTGATATACAAGCAGATGTGAAATCATCCAAAGCAACTGAAACAACCGGAGAAGAACTCTATGGTGAGGATGATGTGAAGATGGAAGGAGGTGGGGAATGAAACCAGAAAACGTGATTGCATTTGATTTGGAATCCGGTCCCCAGCCATTGGAAGAAATCAAGCATCTGATGCCTGAATTTCACGCCCCAAAAAACTACAAAGACCAAGAGAAGATTGAAAGCTACAAGGCAGACAAGTCCAGCCAATGGCATGACAGAGCGGCATTAAGTGGAGCCACTGGTAAACTTCTTGCCTGGGGAGTCATCGATCACTTTGGGCGAACTCAGATGTATTGGTTAGATTCAGATACATCCGAATCGGACATGTTGGAAATATTCTGGAAGTATTATTCGGACTCAATCCACCAGGGCTTCTCATTTACTGGTTCAAATATTGCCGGTTTCGACGTCCCGTTTATTTGCATGAGGTCCAGAGCCCTTGGAATTGAAATACCATCCAACCTGCTTTGGAGCAAATACGCTGAAGGTGCTGGTTTTTACGATTTGCAGGACTGGTGGAACATATTCCCGCGACAGAACAGAGAAAGAGTCAGCCTGAATACCATGGCCAGATTCTTTGGACATGATGGAAAAAATGGTGAGGGTGCAGACTTTCACAAGATATTTGCAACATCGGTAGATGCAGCCATTGAGTATCTCGTCAATGACTTGGAGATGACACGCTTATGCGCTGATCGGCTTTGCCCAAAATCTGAACCACGTCCAACTGAATCCCCAGCACTGATATGAACCCTGAAGAACACCCGGCGATATTAAAAGCCATAGAAGCAGCGACAGA
>CBFHOE010000048.1:0-1179 GCA_965657355.1 Limisphaerales bacterium
CTGAAATCTCTTGTTTAGATAGCTTTGCATCAATTTTTCCCTTGATCGCATCAATAGTGATTTCATCTCCGTCCTTAAGCAATCCTATTAGACCTCCCTTTGCAGCTTCGGGAGTAATATGACCTACGACGAAGCCGTGCGAGCCTCCAGAAAATCTCCCATCGGTAATAAATGCTACTTTGTCGCCCATATCTTTTCCCATAATTGCAGAAGTTGGCTTTAACATTTCTCTCATTCCTGGACCGCCAACAGGGCCTTCATATCTAACAACGATAACATCGCCCGGATTAATTTTAGAATTATAAATTGCATCTAAAGTTTCTTCTTCTGAATTAAATACTCTCGCGCTTCCTGTAAAACTCGTGCCCTCTTTGCCGGTAATTTTTGCAACGGCTCCGTCCTCTGCCAAATTTCCTTTTAAGATTTTTAAGTGGCTATCTTTTTTTATTGGCGCAGAAAATGCCGAAATTATCTTTTGATCTTTCGGATATGGTTTCACGTCTTCTAAATTCTCTTCTAAGGTTTTGCCCGTTACAGTTAAGCAAGATTTATGGAGAAGCCCCTCTTCCATTAGCATTTTCATTAAGGGCTGGACTCCTCCGATAGCATTTAATTCTGACATTAAGTAGTGGCCAGATGGTCTTAAATCAGCTAAGACTGGGCTTGTTTTTCCTATTTCCTCAAAATCTTCAATTTTTAGAGAAACTCCTACAGTATGAGCCATAGCTAACAGGTGAAGAACAGCGTTTGTCGATCCTCCGAGAGCTATTATTACTCTAATGGCATTTTCAAAAGCATTTCTAGTCATGATATCTGAAGGTTTGATATCTTTTTCCAAGAGATGGTTGATAGCAGCTCCAATATTTTCGCAATCAGCTTTTTTTTCATCTGAGACAGCATCTTGTGAACTACTTCCGGGTAAGCTCATTCCTAAGGCCTCGATAGCTGAAGCCATAGTATTGGCTGTATACATCCCCCCACAAGAACCAGGTCCAGGGAGGGCTGTTTTCTCAATAGCTATCAATTGATCTTCAGAAATTTTATTACTCGTATAGCTTCCTATACCTTCCATGACTGTTACCAAATCCGAATGATTTTTTCCTGGTCTAATCGAACCTCCATAGACAAAAATAGAGGGTCTATTCAATCTTGCTAGGCCAATCAAACAACCTGGCATAT
>CBFHOE010000049.1:0-1152 GCA_965657355.1 Limisphaerales bacterium
TACTTACAAATTCTTTGCAAATCTGACGAATGCGGTCGTATGTTTGAAAATCGGAGTAAATGTATTTGTAATTTAACTCAGGTTTGCGTTGGCTGTATTTTGAGAATGTTGTGGTCATAGGTTTTATAAGCTGTTTAAAGGTCAAAAATTCTTAATGTTTCTGTTTTTGGTCCATAAAAAAACTTTTTAACCAAAACATAATAATTTTGAGACCCACTAACTTTTCTCGCAGTTGCTGTGCGGCTGTATTCGCCGTGATCTAAAAATCTTGTGTTGTTTTCGATGTCGTGTGCTAAATTTATTGCTTGGATTTTTGTCATAACGGAATCCATTATAACTTAGCAAAACAACCCGTCAACATATTTTTTCACATTTTTTCACATTATTTATGCGTCCCAGTAATATTTCAATATCCCGTTCTCGACCTTAAACTTATCACATTTCAGTTTTCCAGACTTGACACCTTCTTCTAAAATACGTCTTGCCTGCGGGTAACTGTAACCGGTTTTTGCGCAAAAATCATCGACCGATATTGCGTCTTTTGGTGGTTTTAATTGCGCCTGTTTTATCAAGCCATCCAGCCAGCTCTCATTTTTTGGTGTTTTTTTCATAGGGATTATAATAATCGGTATCGGAGCGGCACGAAAATATCTCGACTTTTCCGCTTTTTGTTATAATGCCGTAGAGCCACCCTGCTTCTTGCCTAATTGTTCCAAGGTGTCTTGCGTTATAGCCCATGTCAACGCGGCACATACAGCCGCTAGACCAAGTAACTGGTGAGCCTATCCCAACTGACTCACAAGGAGCCTGGGTGAATGCGTGAATGTGCCCAAATATGCAGGGGCCATAATGTTGGCTATGTTTTCGAGCCGCATAAACACCAGACGCAAATCCGTGAATTACTTTGTGGGTGCCAAGCTGATAATAATGCCGCTTAGCATAAGGTATCACTTGTGTATTTTGCGCCTTGCACCGATCAAGCAGATCGTTATATCCCATCGCCGCATATTCTGCTAACGGACCGCCCCCTTCACCTGTTTCTCTCAGTCTGTCGTCGTGATTTCCAAGCGTAAATACATCAGGTTTATATTTTTTTAAAAATTTAAATCCTGCTTCAACGTCTGACCGCAAACCCTCGTTTTTTTCTTCGGT
>CBFHOE010000050.1:0-1133 GCA_965657355.1 Limisphaerales bacterium
TTCGATGCTTGAGTGCTTGCAGAGTTCATGCTAACAGCAGGGATAAAACCAGCGAGTTCGCGCCCAACAACGTCAGCAGCGACATGAATATCAGCAAGGAGATTGCTGTTTAAATTAAATTGATCGGCCATTTTAGGACTCCAAAAATATCAAAATTAAATGATTGTCCCGCCTGACTTAATAAAGGCTAATTTTTTCTCCGAAGAGGGTAGTGCCTCAAAGTCTGCGCGAGATAACTCTTTGGATTCTCCAGCCCCGCTGCTTCCTCCGGTTGCGCCAGCCCCGCTGGCTTTTGTTCCATCAACCAAAAAAGGCATTTCTTTTTTAGCCCATGAAAGCAATTCTTTTGTGGACGACACAGTGGGGTTACCCATTGGGTCGGTCACTGTCAATTCTCCATCAACCATCATTAGCCGCTTGGAAAACTGCTCTGTTAATAACTTCTGGCGACCTGCGTCTGTCGTGAGCTGTGCTGCAAGCTCAGTCGCTGAACGGTTGATATTACTTGATTCAACTTGGCCTTGAAGATCGGCAAACATCTTTTCTGCCTTGCTACGCTCTTCTTCGGCACTTTCGTACAACGCCTTGTAATTCTGTTCGGCTTGCGCTCGTTCTACCGCCGCCAGCCTTGCTTGCTCTTCCTGCTCTTTTGCTTGCTGCTGGGCGCTTTTCTTTTCACCCAACAACTCATCGACTTTACGCTTTAAACCGCTGACATCTTCCTGCTCAGGAAGACCATCGACCGCTAAAACATAATTGTCGCCACTTTCCGTATAAAGCCCTTGTACTGATTCGTCCAGGCTACCAAAATCATCCTTGCTTACACTGTATTTAATAGACATCGTATAACCCCAAGTTATAAGAGTGAGTCGCCCAGCGACAATTTGTTATATATCAGAAGGATTTTCCTCGGTCAACCCCTCATCGTTCATTTCTTGGTCAGAAGGTAAGTTTCGTCCAGCAATCAATGCTGATTGACGTATTTTTTCCTTAACTTCATCTTCAAGTTCAGCATCAATCGTATCGTTGTCACGATCATCTTTAATGATGCCTTGATCTCTTGCGAGATTCTGCATATCTGCCTTAGCGATCACGCCGCCTTCATTAAGCTGCATAGCTGCCATGAGAAGTTG
>CBFHOE010000051.1:0-1121 GCA_965657355.1 Limisphaerales bacterium
TCTCATGGCCTAAATACGGCGCATTCTGCGCGTCTATTGCATCCTGAGCCTCGTTTAAAGCGGGAATGAAGTCAATACCCGTCATAGACTCTAAAATACCCGTAGACTTCCCAATACTGCGTGATTTGCCCCTGTTACTTGTTTTCTGATCTGACATACATATACCCAAGAAAAGAACTATTCTTATCTAACAGCCCACACTATACCCGAATGTACAATAGTTGAAAAACATTAGCTGTGTATCACGGGAGTGTATCCTTAACAGCGTTTTCAGGGTTTTTAGGCCGTAACCCCTTAATGATCCCCCCATGCCTGTTTTGGGCCTTGAGAGGCCGTGAGAGCGCTTGTGAGCGACGATAGCGGCGAGCCAATGCACTTGGGTGGCTGCCTAGTAGTGGCCTTTAAATCGGGTTTTATGGCGCGTTAATCGTATTGACTTTGCATAAGATTTTTTGCGTGAATTTCCAGCGATTAGCGATAAATTCTACAATAGTTTGCAAAAGCCTATTTTAGGCAAAGTGTTTTGCCCTATGGTTATTTAGAAGATGGGGTGCAATACTTGCCGCAATGCTGGCCGATTTTGAGACAAAAAAAAGCCGGTACGAAGACCGGCAAAGGAGAGAAAGCAATTTTATGTTATTGGTTCATTACTTCAAACAGTGCGTAGATCATAACAAACGCCACAATCACACCGCCAATTTCAAAAGGTAGATTAAACATGATTTGCCCATTTGTCCGCGTTAATTTCTAGCACTCTGATAGCGCCGTTTAATTGGTGCAACATATGTCGTTTAGTATCCGCGCATAATAAGCGCTTAAACTTGCCGCGCTGGTATTGCTCGACGCTGTATAATTGGCCCGTACGCAATCTCAAAACGCGCTCTAATGGTTCGCCTGCTATTGGTTCAGCACGTCCGCTAATCAATACAGACAAGCGCCGCGTTCTTGTTTCTAGTTCGCTAATAGTCGCCATTGCTACACTCCTTTATTGGTAATGTGCCGCTACCGTGGCATTTATGACAGATTGTGCCATCGTGCATGCCTTCGCCGGTTCCCGCGCATTTAGAGCAAATCATCGGCGCGGCTCGGTGGCACTTTCCCAGCCTGGACAAAATTTTTAG
>CBFHOE010000052.1:0-1114 GCA_965657355.1 Limisphaerales bacterium
TTTGAACACTGCCCTTTGTTATTTTCCTGCCCTTGGAGCGAAGAAAATTCAATGCCATGAGAACGGCTATTGATTTCTTACCGAATAAAAACCTCTTCTGTGATTTGAAGCGTTTGTATTCTCCCTTGCGGTTTGTCTTCCCAATCTGTGTCCCAGTCTGGTTGAAGTATTGCCTGATTTCCCCCTCATCTGCCTTCTTGGTATTTTTGTAAGTTCGAAGGCTGGTAAAATACATAGACCGGTTGGCTTGCTCGCTCAATGTGCGATTATTGCGATTGACTAACCTTCGATTGGCTTCCCGGAAACCTCGATCATCAATATCAATTTTCAGATCCCCAGGCATCAGACTCCATTTGCTTCCAGGGTGACATTGTAAAAGGCTTCATAGACACCAGGATCCTGAACAGCTTCCACCCGGTAGATCTCTCCTCGATATTCAACTAGTTCACCCACCTTCAGCTTCTTACCAAAGTTCATTCCCTGGTCTTCCTGGTAGACTCCGGCAATTCGATTGAGTGAAGACCATTCCGGGCTCTCTTCATCAAGAGTTGGTTCTTCTAAATTAATCTGAAGAGATGAATCATCGATTGTCCGGGCATAATCAGGATCTGTTTCAAATTCGGATTTCAGTTGCTCGATGTCCGCATCCATTCCCCGGGCATATACATTATCCAGGTCAGGCAACACAATGGGATCCAGATACCCGAGGACATTTATGTTGTGATCAATAGACTTCTCGGTGCTATCGATTGTTAGACTCTTTGAATCCAAAGTGAGAGGATCTTGACCTGGAACAGCAGGAAACTCATCGCTCTCAATGACCATTCCGAAGGCTTTGGTGATGGGATCATAGTTAGCTTCTGCAGTGATTTCTGAATCAATGCTGATTGAGCAACAATCAATAGTCAGGTGCTTCTTATCCAGGGTGATGGCCCTTCGAAGCTGCATCATCGCCTCGATGGTTTTTCGTCTCAGATCAAAATTTGGGAACACATTACCGTAGCGATCGGTGATATATTTGGTTGAATCAATCGTGATGCTCTTTGAATCAATAGTCCAGTCCCGGAGTGATTTGAAAAGATTCTTGCGGATAATGATTTGGCATTTGGTCGTA
>CBFHOE010000053.1:0-1103 GCA_965657355.1 Limisphaerales bacterium
CTCACATATTCTTTGTGATCAGAAGGTATACCTGGTTTTGGGCGCGTGAGAGTTTCCGTCAATTGACCGTCCTCTCTAAGAAGATCGGTTTTACTGTCGGCGAATTCGAGTCGTTTTTCGATGGCTCGAATAGCTTCGAGGTATTCATCTATCTTCATTTGATCAGCCAAACTAGCCCCTTTTTTAAGAAATTTGGACTGACCAAGCACGAGGTCAACCACGCTCTTATCAACAAAACCTTCGCTTGATCGACGAAAAAGTTTATCAAAAATATCCCTAGGTCTTGTTTCTCTGGCCGCTGGTATATTACTCCTGGTCCATGAAATGGAATTTCTAGGAAGGCTTCCTGAAAAATACCCCTCACCCTCGGTGCTCATTTCTAATGAAGGCAAAGGAGAATCCTGACCTATCGTTTGCGCCAGAATTTGATCAACGGACAATCCTCCGGCATCATTCTTTCTATTATTAAAACTTCCCCCGGTTAACCATGTAGCGGTTCCGGCAGAGTGGCCATTGCCTCTAGGAGTCCAGATATTTTTGGTGATCTGGATATCAGATTTAAAATCCTCTAATGGAGACATCCAACCATTGAGTTGCTGGAGTTTGGAACCTTTGCCAACCTTTCGGGGCTTCCACGAGCCAGAGGCGGATCCATTAGGAAAATAAAGGTAAGCCAATCTTGGCTTTGCAGCACCGGGTGTCTTTGATCGAATGACTTTAGCCGATGCGCCTGGAATACTTTCTAATGTAGGAAGAGCTAGACAAGCACCAATAGCTCTGAGAAAAAATCGTCTATTTGTCATTTTATTTTGTAATTCTGATTATTCTTGGGGAACCCTTTTCGTAGTGAAAGGGTAGCTAGTAGCGATTTCAGAAACAATATCTTTAAGCCTATAGCCATTGGGTTTTGTTTTTTTAGCGAGGGCATTGACGGTTCCTTCATCGTAATATTCAAGCTGCCGACCAAGAGCATATGAAAGCATTTTTCTAATCACTTGCTTCCCTAGTTCATCGAGGTTGTTGTCTACAAGAGCCAGCTTTAGACCAGCAAGCCCGTAGAATGTAGCCCCATTAGGAAGAGCACCAGCAGTATCTCGACCTCT
>CBFHOE010000054.1:0-1021 GCA_965657355.1 Limisphaerales bacterium
CATAAAGACCCACCTGCTTGTCCACAACATTGATAGGAAACGATGAAGCAACATCATAGTAAGTTCGTGCCGCTGCGATACTTGCTTGATTAATTGTTGATTGTCCGACCTCTGTAAGTATATGGTTTGCAATGTCGGCTGGATTATTCATTAGCGACCCATCAGTTGCCAATATCCCATTCACGTCGCAAATGACTTCTTGTCCATCTTCCCAATCTTGCAGCGTAAACCTGCCCGACTCGTAATCGGTGCTTGCAATAGTGGCATTCTGATAGTCTCCATTGACCCTGCGCTTTGGGTTGCTAATTGAATGAATTGGATGATCTGCAACTTGAAAAACTTTACCTGCCTTCTTAACTGGAAACGCTTTAACGCCAAACACTTGACCATAAATGTATGGCACGTGTTGTCCTTGGTTTTCTGAATAAGGCACAGCGTCGCTTAGGTCATCAAAAAATCTTAATGGAAAACCAGCTTCAAAGTGCTTTGTCAATTCTTCAACTTTTACGCTTACTCGCTCTTTCGTAAATGTCACATCTGTGATTAAATAACGGCCAACGTCTTGGGTTTGACCATTGGCAAAGTCTTTATTGGGCTTTGCAATAATTACTTGCATATCGACTGTGTTACCAGCCCAAGTGTAATCTTGCAGACTGTCAAAAAATCCATCTGCATTATTTAGGACCAATGTTCCACCGCCCCTTTGTATAGGCTTTCCAAATAGTGCCTCAATTCGTTTTTCTACTTTGGGTGTGCTTATTACTCTTGGGGTTGCATAAATATTATTTACGATGTCGCTGTGTTTGCTCATCGCTAGTGCAAAATCTATTCTGACAACATCTTCTTCAAGGTCGTGACCCGTTGCGCCTGTGACCAAAAAAGTTTCAAAGTTTTTTTCGCCTGTGCCGTCAAGATAGTTTTCTTTTTTTGCGGCCATGTTCAAAGCACTGGATGACCCACTGACCCCATTAACATATTTTATTATAACATACCAACCCTGTGAACCGCTGGATGCGTCACG
>CBFHOE010000055.1:0-1000 GCA_965657355.1 Limisphaerales bacterium
CATAAAAAGACAAATATGATTTGAAGTATTCCGATGAATTTTATTAAAGATTTGACCATTTCGACAAAAGTGATTGAAATTTCTAGGTATCTTTCACCTCACCTCGGATATTTTTCCGTATTTTTTTGGAGAAGATAGTAAAATCTTGAAGTCCCCATAAAATTTCTTAGGAATTTGGTGTCCCCCTTATCAAGCCAAATTCAAATTTTTAGTATAATGACAAAGGAGATGATAACTCATTTTTACCGGTGCTGCCCATATCTTATTGGTCTTTGTTCCAATCATTAAATGGGCTCGACTTATTGGATAATCTCTAATAAGCCCTAAAATATATATCATCAGGAGGATTGAAAAAGAGAAATCTTTGAAAAATGGGACTTTTTCAGACAATAAAAAAACCCGGATCTTGTTATAGAAACGGGTTTTTTAAATTAGATCTGGCGGCGACCTACTCTCACGGAAGCTTTACAACCACTACCATCGGCAATGCTGCGTTTTACGGCCGAGTTCGGGATGGAATCGGGTAGTTCCACAGCTTTATGACCACCAGAAAAGTGTCTCGGGGACTCTTCCCTGAAAACTGAATCCGACTGCAAATTAAAGATTATTTATTCAAGAAGATATCTAGTTGAATCTAGGCTCCCAAAATGGGAGCGATCAAGCCAAACGGCCTATTAGTATTGGTCAGCTGAATGCCTCGCAGCACTTACACCTCCAACCTATCAACCTGGTAGTCTACCAGGGGCCTTCAGGGAAATCTTATCTTGGGATGAGCTTGGCACTTAGATGCTTTCAGCGCTTATCTCTTCCGCATATGGCTACGCAGCGCTGCCTTTGACAAGACAACTGCCACACCAGAGATGCGTCAATCTCGGTCCTCTCGTACTGAAGAATGAACCCCTCAAATTTCCTGCGCCCACAGAGGATAAGGACCGAACTGTCTCACGACGTTCTGAACCCAGCTCGCGTGCCACTTTAATCGGCGAACAGCCGAACCCTT